>NZ_QYTU02000039.1 GCF_003605365.2 Siminovitchia fortis | reverse complement strand
TGTCCGGACAGCCCGGTTTTCTCCTTTTGCGGGCATTGGTCCTACCGGTTTGTGTCAAATCTCGGAGGGTCATAAACGCTCATTTTCCTCTTGAGACTGCCCCGTTTTCGGTCTGGGAATAAGCGCCCAAAACAATATCATCGGAACTACATCTCCTCCATTCGACGGCCAAGATTCGGATACTTCTCCGCCACCTTTTCCATCTCCTCCAATGATTCATCCAATTCCATATGAAAGACATCGATATTATGGACATCGGATAAGAATTGGTATGCATCCGAAATATAGCCGGCCTGTCCATCAGTCAGCTTAATCGTGCTTTCTTTAAGGCCTTTCAACTGAGTAAATGAAAAATAAATATTTTCAAGCAATGATTGGGTTTTCAAGCCTGAACGATCCTTTTTCAGATACGTGGACGCAATGGCGTTTAGCTCCGTATAGCTCGAAAGGATGCGCTCGCTTTTTTCCACAAAAACGGTTGATTGATCTTTTGAAATAGCCTTATCTTTTTCTATTTGGCCTATCGGAATCTTGTTTAAAATATCCATTATACTTGCCTGCATGCTGTGTTGGTAACTTGTTGCCTTTTCTTCGGGAAAACCTTTGATCTCTGATCTTCCATATATGGTAAAAGTCGTAACAGCAATGAAAAATAAGCATAAATAGACAGGAAGCCGGTTCTTTTTCATGGCCTTGCCACCCTTCTGATCAAAATATCTAAAACGCCAATCAATTGACTATCCTAAAATAAATCGTTAGCATGTTTTTTAACGCGACGGATGAGAAGAGTCAGGTGATTCGTAATGACAGGAACAAAGAAAACGCATAAACCATGGGTTCTTGTTTTGACCGTAGGTCTCGGCACTTTATTGAACCCATTGAATTCATCGATGATTTCTGTGGCGCTGACAAGGATGCAGCAGGAGTTCGAACTCACATTTGCCGATGCTTCTTGGCTTATTTCTGTGTTTTATCTTGCCAGTGCGGCCGGCCAGCCTGTCATGGGAAAATTAAGCGATATGTTCGGCCCGAAGAGAATGTTTTTGGCAGGGCTTGTTACAGTGGCAGCCGCTTCAATGCTGGCACCGTTTTCTCCTAACTTTCCTTTTTTGCTTGGGTGCCGGGCTTTACAGGCGATTGGCAGCTCCACCCTATTTCCGAGCGGTATGAGCATTGTCCGGACAAGCATCACGAAAGGACAGGCGAAAGCCTTGGCAACGCTTTCGATTTTCGCATCGACATCCGCCGCTTTTGGTCCATCCATCGGCGGGCTCTTGATTGATTCATGGGATTGGCCCTCCATTTTCATTGTAAACTTTCCTTTTATCATTGTCTCATTTTTCATGGCCATTTTTATTTTACCTGAAAAAGGCCAGGGGAAGTTTGAACTGGCGCGCATCGACTTTCTTGGCATCACCCTGTTTATCATTGCAGTGATCGGCCTGATTCTGTTTCTCTTATCATTGGAAACGCATATTCATTGGTGGGCATTCATTGTCTTTATCGTTTCGTCCGTCAGTTTCTACTATTATGAAAAGAGGCAGTCGGAGCCTTTCATTGATGTCAGAGGACTGAAAAAGAATACGAACGTCACGCTGATTTATTTGCAGTTTATCACTATAAACCTTGTTTATTATTGTTACTTTTTCGGTTTCCCGACGTTTTTGCAGCAGGTGAAAAAATACAGCCCGGGAAATACCGGCTTAATTATGCTTGCCCTGGCGGGATTCGGCGTCATCGTATCGCCGTTCGTCGGCAGGCTGATTGACCGCCATGGACCTAAGCCTGCACTTATTACGGGATCTGCCATCCTGTTTTCCGGAACGGCCCTCCTGCTTACATTGCGTGAAACATCATCCCTTTTATGGCTTCTGATCATCATGGCCGTTTTGGGAATGAGCAATGGATTCAGCAATATTTCCATGCAGACAGCCCTGTATGAGCATGTCAAACCGGAAGATACAGGCTCGGCATCGGGATTATTCCAGACCAGCCGGTATCTGGGTTCTATTTTATCATCCAGCTTGCTGGGACTGGCTTTTAACCGCCATTTGGACATCCAGCACCTTCACAATGTCGCGATGATCTGCCTTATTTTCTGCCTTTTGGTATTCTATCTTTCCATCAGGCTTCCTGGGCGTGGAAAAGTGAAAGGTCATTCCTAATCTAATTAGCGGTCTGACCCCCGGCGCGGTAACGCGTTAAAGTAGGATGAAACATTCCTTATTAAATTGGAGAGATTTTATGTGTATCATTTTTATTGCTTACCGTTACCATCCAAATTATAACCTGATCACAGCGGCAAACCGTGACGAGTTTTACAAACGTCCTGCCGAGCCTGCGCATTTTTGGGATGACCATCCGTCCATTTTGGCCGGCAGGGATCTGGAGCAGATGGGCACATGGATGGGGGTTACCCGGACCGGCAGGTTTGCCGCTCTGACCAATTACAGAAACCCCTCAGAATTTGAAAAAACGGATAAAAAATCAAGGGGCCATATCGTTCGCGACTTTTTGGCAGGTGACGAAACCCCATTTAACTTTTTAAAAAAACTTCAGCAAGAAAGATTGCATTATAAAGGTTTTAATTTATTCGTTTCAGATGGGGACAGCCTTATGTATTACTCTAATATCGGCAACGAAATCAAACATCTGGAGCCTGGAATTTACGGGCTGAGCAATGACCAGCTTGATACTCCGTGGCCCAAAGTTGAAAAAGGCAGGCAGCAATTGAAGCAACTGCTGAAAAGCGGGTTGAATCATGAACGCCTCTTTGCCATTCTTGCTGATCAAGAGCCGGCTCCGGAAAAGGAATTGCCGCAAACAGGCATTCCCTTGGAGCTGGAAAAAACATTATCTTCAATCTTTATCAAAAGCCCTGATTATGGGACGCGCTGTTCAACTGTTCTGACGATTGACCAAGATCAATATGTCCGCTTTATTGAAAAGACATTTGGGCCAAACGGGAAGCATGAAAAAGATTTCACTTTTAAGCTGGAGAAAAGCTAAGAAGCTGCTATTTAGCCATAGCAGCTTCCTATTTTTTCGGCAAATGAATGACGACACCTTGGACAACACGAATGTTCTCATCATCAATCTGCCCTTCGCGCTCATCCTCTTTTTTACTCCAGTTTCCAATAAGACAAAAGAGTGCAATCCCGTAGCTTGTGAGCTGGATAGCCTTCAAAATCCCGCCGCCAAGCTGCTGGTCATAAACTGCTGTCAGCGATGGAAGCAGATCTCCAGCCACCGCCGCGTACACCGGATAGTGCGACTCACTAATCCCCACCAGAAGAAAAATACCGATTGGCATCAACAAAACCGAGTTTAAAAAGATATAAGCCACCCTCGTGAAATACGAGAATTTGCTGATTTCCGGCAATGGCATGATAATCGTCCACCACATCAAGAAACCGGTAATAATAAGAAAAATCTGGCTGATGACCGAAAGGACTGGGCTCTGCTGAATAATATTGAAAAGCTGTGGTGCAAAATAAGCCGTTAACGCTCCGTTAAAAAGCAACGCAGCCATCCATGGGTGTCCAAGCAGCTTAATGGTAAATTTAAGCCGGTGATTCCAAAAGTATTGCCTGGCCCATTGAGGAGGCATGCTTAAAATAAACAATGGCAGCACAATGAACAATACTGTCATGACCTCGATTACATGGGCGCTGAAAGAAAAATAATCGGCCGCAATTTTTAAAGGGCTTCCTTTGACTATGTAAAGCGAAAGTGCCGCTGTATAAAAATAGGCCATTTGTTTTTTTGTAACATTGTAATTGGAAGAATGTATGATTTTTTTTGCGTAAATGACAGAACTCAACGCTATGACTGTAAAAGTGATCGGGCTCCACAACTCGTACCAGGTAAAGCTTGAGAAAACATCAAAATTCACAGTAATCCTCCTCCCCCATCATGGATGGCCGTGGCAGCGCTCATTTTATCCATTTAGGATGAAACAGGTTATAAGGATATTCTATCACAATTTTGCAAAACGTCTCCCCTTACATTTGAAAAAGACCGGGGTCTGATGCCCGGCCGAATCATTTTATTATGGAATTTATGATACTTCTAGCTTCAGCGCCTAACTGCGCAGCTCGGCACCAGCTTTTTCTTTTAGTGCAGCCAACACTTTTTCATGGGTCTTTGTAACTTCCTCATCCGTAAGTGTCCTTTCAGGATCGGCGTAGGTCAACGAAAAGGCGATGGATTTTTTGCCTTCTTCCATATTCTTTCCTTCATATAGGTCGAACACATGGACTTCCCTCAGCAGTTTTCTGCCGGAATCCTTGATGATGGATTCAAGCGCAGCTGCATGGACATCCTTATCCACGACGAGTGCAATATCCCGTGCAATCGATGGATAACGTGGGATTGGGACATAGCGCAATTCAGGAAGCTCGTAATCAAAAACTGGTCCAGCCTGGATTTCAAATACATAGGTTTCCTTCAGGTCAAGGTCCTTTTGCAAGTTGGGATGAACCTGTCCAGCAAATCCTATAACTTCTTCATCCAATAAGACCTCCGCCGTTCGTCCCGGATGCATGCCATCCATTTGGACAGCCTGCCAGGAGATACGCTCTTCAAGTCCCAGCTTCTTGAACAGGCCTTCCAAAATTCCTTTGACTACATAAAAGTCAACCGGCTTTTTCTCTCCCTGCCAGGCATGATCCACCCACAAGCCTGTAACAGCTCCAGCAATATGCTCCCGTTCTTCCGGCTGTTTACCTTCACCTTCGTTCAAAAAGATGGAGCCGATTTCGTAAAGGGCAACTGATTCATTTTTCCTGGCCACATTATAAGAGATCGCTTCAAGCATCTGCGGAACAAGGCTTAATCTCAGGCGGCTCCGTTCCTCGCTCATCGGCATTGACAGAGTGACAGGCGGACGTTTTTCAATTGAAAACATGGATGCCTTTTCTTCGCTTGTCAAAGAGTAGGTGATCGCCTGGTACAAGCCGGCTCCTTCCAGGAAGCCCCTAGCTGTTCTGCGCTTTTCTTGAATCTTGCTCAAACCGCCCGGTGTTGCTGCTCCGCTGGGCAGTGTTTTCGGAAGACGGTCATATCCGTAGAGGCGTGCAACCTCTTCAATCAGATCCTCTTCGATCGTAATGTCTCCCCTGCGGGTCGGGACAGTTACAGTGAATACATCTTCTTCAACCGCTGCTTCGAATTGCAGCCTTTCAAAAATCTTCACGACTTCTGCCGAAGTGATGTTAGTTCCAAGAACACGGTTAATTTTTTCTAAAGTAATGGATACAACAGCAGGCTCGATTGTCAAATGATCATCTTCCACAAGCCCTTCCAGCACTTCCCCGGCGGCATATTTTGCAATCAGCTGAGCGGCGCGCTCCGCTGCCGGCCTCACTCTGTTCGGATCGACGCCTTTCTCATAGCGGCTGCTTGCTTCGCTTCTCAAACCATGATATTTTGACGTGCTCCGTATCGATCCGCCTGTAAAATAAGCAGACTCCAGAAGAATCGTTGTCGTATCATCGCTTACCTCTGAATCCGCTCCGCCCATCACACCTGCGAGTGCAACTGGAACAGTTCCATTTGTGATGACAAGCTGCTCGGAAGTTAACGTACGCTCAGTGTCATCTAGCGTTGTGATTTTTTCCCCTTCTTTCGCCAGGCGGATGACCACTTCCTTTGAACCGAACCGGTCATAGTCGAAAGCATGAAGAGGCTGGCCGTATTCAAGCAAAATATAGTTCGTGATATCGACGACATTATTATGGGGCCGAATGCCCGCTGACATCAGGCGTCCCTGCATCCAAAGAGGGGAAGGTCCGATTTGTACATTTTTTATAATCTTTGCCGTATAAAGCGGGTTTTCCTTTGGAGCTTCCACTTTTACGGAAATATAGTCGGAAGCTTTCTCTTCAGAAGCTTCACAGGAAATTTCCGGCAACTGGACTGATTCATTCAAAATGGCTGCAGTTTCATAGGCAACGCCGATCATGCTGAGCGCATCCGCACGGTTAGGCGTCAGATCAAGCTCCAGCACTTCATCGTCCATGTTTAATAACGCCAAAGCATCGGAACCGACTTTTACATCTGCAGGAAATACATAAATTCCGTCGGCAAATTCTTTCGGAACGAGCTTCCCTTCAATGCCAAGCTCCTGGAGTGAGCAGATCATTCCGTTTGACTCCTCGCCGCGGAGTTTGGCTCTTTTTATTTTAAAATTGCCTGGAAGAACAGCGCCGGCTTTCGCGACAGGCACCTTTTGGCCTTTGGCGACGTTTGGCGCCCCGCAAATGATTTGGACGGGCTCTCCCTCACCAATATCCACCTTACACACTTTCAATTTATCGGCTTGGGGATGCTGGGTGCAATCAAGGACTTCCCCGACAACTACACCCTTTACCCCATCGCTTAATTTTTCAACTCCATCAACTTCAATACCGCTTCTTGTTATTTTTTCAGCCAATTCAGCTGCGGAAATACCATTTAAATTGACATAATCCTGCAGCCATTTATATGAAACCAACATGTGTTTAACCTCCCGAATTATTCTTGAACTGCAAATTGTTTAAGGAACCGGATATCATTCGTATAGAAGTGGCGAATGTCGTCAATTCCGTATTTCAGCATAGCGATGCGGTCAGGCCCCATTCCGAAAGCGAAGCCTGTATATTTCTTTGAATCAAATCCCGCCATTTCCAGAACGTTCGGATGGACCATGCCCGCACCCAACACTTCAATCCAGCCAGTTTGTTTACATACCCGGCAGCCGTTGCCGCGGCAAATTTTGCAGGAAATGTCCATTTCCACTGAAGGCTCTGTAAACGGGAAGAAGCTTGGGCGCAAACGAATTTCACGGTCGGCACCGAAAATCTTTTTCGCGAATACTTCAAGCGTCCCTTTCAAATCCCCCATTGTGATATTCTCATCGACGACAAGGCCTTCAATCTGCATGAACTGATGGGAGTGTGTGGCATCGTCATTGTCGCGCCGATACACTTTTCCCGGACAGATGATTTTAACAGGCCCTTTTCCTTCATGCTTCTCCATTGTTCTGGCCTGAACCGGCGATGTATGCGTACGCATTAAAATTTCCTCAGTGATGTAAAAGGAATCCTGCATGTCGCGGGCCGGATGCCCTTTCGGCAAATTCAAAGCTTCGAAGTTATAGTAATCGTGCTCAACTTCAGGGCCTTCCGCTACTTTATATCCCATCCCGATGAACAGATCCTCGATCTCTTCGATAATTTTTGTAAGCGGATGGCGGTTGCCTGTTGAGACCGGCCTTCCTGGAAGCGTCACATCAATCGTTTCTGCTTCCAGCTTCTTGGCAACCGCTTCATTTTCAAGTTCCACATTCTTATTTTCAATCGCCTTTGTAATCGTTTCTCTGATCATATTGGCGAGAGCTCCCATTTTTGGCCGCTCTTCCGCTGACAGTTTACCCATGCCTCGCAATACTTCGGTAATCGGTCCTTTTTTTCCAAGATAAGAGACGCGGACCTGATTCAACTCTTTTAAGCCGGAAGCAGCCTTGACTTCTTCAAGAGCTTTCATTTCCAGTTCTTTTAACTTTTGCTCCATTTATATATCCTCCTTCATTTAATCCAATCAAAGTTATGGCATGCCTAAACTTAGACAATAAAAAAAGCCCGCTCCCAAAAAAGGGACGAGGCTATGGTCGCGGTACCACCCTTATAAACATTTTCATGTTCACTTCATTGTCATAACGGCAAGGCCGGCGCATCTTTACGAAATTACAGATAAAACCTGCAATGACGGTCCCGATGCCGACTCAGGAGGTGAACTTCACCCGGATTCCCAACTAAAAGTGCTTGCAGTCAAGGCACTTTCTCCCTGTAAGCGTCTTCCGGCTACTTTTCTCCATCATCGTCGTTTACGATATTAAGATATTCACATTATAGTCGTTTACAGCAATAATTTCAAATCGGTTTTCGCAAATGGTAAAGCAATATGCCGGCAGCTACTGCCACATTGAGAGATTCACTTTTCCCGTAGAGCGGAATATATAGGTTTTGATCGGTCTGCCGAAGATTTGCAGGGTCCACTCCTGCTCCTTCATTGCCTACAATTAAAGCGAATGAATCTGTAGGAGTAACCTCTGTAAAAGGTGACGCATTTTCCAGGGCAGTTCCGTAAACCGGAATATCCGCTGATTTTAAT
Organism: Siminovitchia fortis; assembly: GCF_003605365.2. GTDB lineage: Bacteria > Bacillota > Bacilli > Bacillales > Bacillaceae_C > Siminovitchia > Siminovitchia fortis. The sequence goes on along the minus strand of NZ_QYTU02000039.1, from coordinate 23,448 downwards.
TTTTGTATCCATTCCGTTAAGCTTCCGGTTTCCGTCTGCAAATGAAAATGGCTTCCCTGGGCCGAACGGATCACCTTCGGGTTATAAAGATCACCGGTTCCTTCTCCAAAGATGACTGCATCGATTCCTGCCGCATCCGCCGTCCGGATCATCGTTCCAATATTCCCGGGATCCTGCACCCCGTCAAGAAGGAGCAGTTTCCGATGGACAGCCGGATTTACTCCAGCAGATCTTTTTTTGCAAACCGCAAAAATCCCCTGGGGCGTTTCGGTTGCTGAGATGGCTTGGCTTATTTCCGGAGAGATCAATGTCACCGGAAACTTCCTTAGCTGTTCAATCTCGATGGCTGTAAAATTATTTTGGACCATGATCTCAATAATATCATCCGATTTCAATGCTTCTTCAATTAAATGGGCCCCTTCCAGCATATAATTGCCGGATTGGTCCCGTCCTTTTTTTGTAAGCAGCTTTTTCCATTCTTTGACCCGCGCATTTTTCGCGGATTTAAGTTCTTCCATTTATCATGCAATTCCTTTCGGGACAATTCTTTTTTCATTATACATAATTCAGCTAATTTGCGAAAAGCTAACGGAAGAATCTTTTGAAAAGGAGCCAAGATGAATGGATATTAATATTAGAAGAGCCGTTATTCATAATGTTTCTGAAAACAATCAAGACCAATTACGCGACACAATTGTGGATGCCATGCAAAAAGGCGAGGAAAAATATTTGCCCGGATTGGGCGTGCTTTTCGAAGTGATCTGGCAGAACGCAGATGAGCAGGAGAAAGGCATGATGCTTGATACACTGGAAAATGGATTAAAACAAACATAAGCGGCGGCGTGACCGTCCGCTTTTTTTTGGTTTTTTCACCGTTACCCAAAAATCCCTATAGCCATCTGTTGTGAGTATTTTTCTGTCATTGAATCTCTTGAATCATCTCCACCCTATTGCCAAATGGATCCCTAAACTCAAAACGTTCAAAGTTTGATATTGGTACTGACTCAATTATTTTTATTCCATTTTCCACCAATCTCTTCCTCCAAAACGAGACATCTTCAACTTGGTAGGCTAAGTGGGCTTTTGTTTTTGTCCTTTCAATGCCATCTTCTGTTCCTACATGCACTTCTTTACAGCCAACTTTTAACCAAAATCCCCCTCGTCCCTTTAGTGTTTCGGGCTTTTCTATTTCAATCAAGCCCAATACGCCGCAGTAAAAATTTTTTCCTTCCTTCTCTGCACCCTTCGGAATAGTAATTTGTGCGTGATGCAGTCCGAGAATCATCATGATCTCCCCCCTAATAAAAAAATATTCAAGACGTTAAAACGGAAACCGAAGCATTGCGCCTCCCCTCAAAGAATGGTAAAAAGTACACCACTATTGAGGTGATGTACTTTTTTCCGTTCGTTAATCAAATATGATTTTTTCCACTGCTTCTTTATCCAGCCGCTTTACCACTTCAGTAATAAGTTTAACCGCATTTTCATAGTCATCACGGTGCAATAATGCTGCATGGGTGTGAATGTAACGCGTTGCGATCGTAATAGCCAATGATGGAGCCCCTTCGCCGGCCAGATGTGTGGAGCCTGCATCGGTTCCACCGCCCGCCATGACATCAAACTGATAAGGAATGTCCAATTCGTCCGCGATTCCTGTTACGAAATCACGCAGGCCTTTATGGGAAACCATTGAAGCATCATACAACATGATTTGGGGACCTTCCCCCATTTTTGCCTGCGCCTCTTTCTCGGAGATGCCCGGAGTATCTCCAGCAACACCGACATCCACGGCAATAGCAATGTCCGGCATGATTTTATTGGCAGCTGTCTTAGCTCCCCTCAAGCCTACCTCTTCCTGCACAGTACCTACACCATATACGGTATTGGGGTGATGTTCCCCTTTTAAATTTTTCAGGACATCAATTGCGATGGCGCAGCCGATCCGATTGTCCCAAGCTTTAGCAAGGAGCATTTTTTCATTGTTCATGACGGTGAATTCAAAGTAAGGAACTGCCATGTCACCAGGGCGGACTCCCCATTCTCTCGCTTCTTCCTTGCTTGATGCTCCGATATCAATGAACATGTCTTTGATTTCCACCGGCTTTTTCCGTGCTTCCGCAGATAAAATATGCGGAGGCTTGGAACCAATGACGCCTGTAATTTCACCCTTTGCTGTAACAATCGTCACCCGCTGGGCCAGCATGACCTGATTCCACCAGCCGCCGACCGTTTGGAAGCGAAGGAATCCCTTGTCATCGATTTGTGTAATCATGAATCCAACTTCATCCAAATGCCCGGCCACCATAACTTTTGGTCCGTTTGTATCCCCCGATTTTTTGGCAATCAAACTTCCCAGTCCATCCGTTTCAATCTCGTCGGCGTACGGCTCTATGTACTTTTTCATGATGCTGCGCGGCTCTTGCTCATTCCCTGGAATTCCCTTAGCATCTGTCAAATCTTTTAACATCGATAAAGTGTCATCGAGATTCTGCATCATCATCCCTCGCTTTTGAAAATTTTTCCTTTTTTCATTATACTCAAAAATGGAAGCTATCACAAAGAAATCGCCGTCCGGCTCAATAACCGTTTTGCTGGCGTTTGAAATTCACTTCGTTCTTCTTTTTATAGGCTTCCTGCACTTCATCAAGGGTAAAGCCAAGCGTCTGGCCCAGAATAATATACTGCCGGAAAAGCTCCTCGAAATCCCCGGCATCTTTAGACTGGCGGAAATCATTGACCAGCCTGTAAATCTTTAAAAAGCTGCGGTCTAAATCTTCGTTGGCTTCCTGGGAAACGAGAGAATATTCGCGATCTGAAAAGCCAAGATCCAGTCCAAGGGATAAAATGAAATGGACGCCGTCCACAAACTCTTCCAAAATATCCTCGTGCGCGGACGGGGGCTTTTTGCTCCAAAACTTAAAGCATCTCGTTTCGTTCGCCAATTCACCGACTTCTACGAGCAAAGCCAAAATCTTTTTTTCAAATAAATCTTCTCCTTGCAGCCCGTGTTCCTTTTCGATGTACTGGTCCAATTCATACTGCATGGCAAACCATTCCTGTATTGTCATCATTTATCAATCCTCCATGAAAAAATTATAACAAAGTTGAAACCTTTTATCGCGTTTGTCCGTATGGTTAATAGATTATGTATTGGAGGTCTCATCATGATCTTATTATTTAGATTCGTCATTTTGGCTTTAATTATTTATCTCTTTTATATAGCTGTCAAATTTATACTGGATCCAAAGAGGAAATTGGAAAGTGCCCATGAACAGAAGCGCTTCTTCTTTTATGATAACCCGGATAATATCAGGAAAAACTTTTTGGTCACTTATGAAGGCGTTATGTTTGAAGGGGAAAAATATCTGGGTACAACGGACCGCGCCTTTGAAGTCGTTTCCATTTTCATTTTCCCGCACAACAATGACTTGCTGCAGGGGCTCGGCTACGAGGATTTCAGATTTATTGAAAATGAAGTGAAACTTCGATATCCCAAAGCGGTCATTGACTGGAAAAGCCCTATCAAAGAATTGATGGAGAAAAATAGGAATAATGAAAAGTAAAAATCCTCAAAGGAGTCATGCTACAAAAAGAAGGGGCTTGTTCAATACAGAAGATGCCTTGAAATCAGTGATCAGAAGGTTTAGCTTGGACTTTTAAGGGTTGGTGCATCAAAGTGATTTGTGTGAAAAAAAGTCATGCCATTTGACTGTGACAATTTTTTCACGAAGCATATAGAACAGGATGAATAGGGCCAGAACTATTAGGACTCCGATTCCCGGGGAAAACTGGGTAATGTATTCTCCAAATACAGTGTAAAAGAATGCCAAAGGAATGTTCGTTGCTACAGATCCTTTCATAAACCCCCTGAAGTCAGGTCTTCTTTCCAGGAGACAGAGGTTCAGCAGTTGATAATGAAAGAATGGGATCAAGCGCAATACGGCGATCTGGCCAACAGTCATTTTCGTATGTGCCCCAAACCATTTATGCTTGATGTTCATTAACTTTTGATGAGTTCGGGGAATCCTTCTGATGATAAAATAAAAAAGAGCGGATAGTAGTAGCAGTCCCGCCATTGAATAGACTGTTCCAAGGATACTGCCGAAAAGCATCCCGCCTGCCATGCAGACGAACGCAACCGGTATGAACATGAATTGCCTGACAACGTGGAACAGAATAAATAGCACCGGTGCAAGAATTCCGCTGCCCTGCATAATCGAAAGCATGATTAACAACTGCTCATCCATGATGATCACCTGCTTTCCTATATATATGTATTTTAAGACGAAGTCCGTTATGACTGGGCAAATAAATAAGCAGCCATTCTCACCTATGAAGAATGGCTGCTTTTTATTCTGCCCATTTTGGAAACGGTTTTTGATATTAAAGTGCAGCTTTTGCTTTGTCTGCAAGTTCTGCAAATGCTTTTTCATCAGAAACAGCAAGGTCTGCAAGCATTTTGCGGTTTACTTCGATGCCGGCAACTTTCAAGCCGTGCATCAAACGGCTGTAAGAAAGGCCGTTCATGCGCGCTGCCGCGTTGATACGTGTAATCCAAAGTTTGCGGAAGTCACGTTTCTTGTTGCGGCGGTCACGATAAGCATACATATAAGATTTCATTACCTGCTGGTTGGCAGTTTTATATAATGTATGTTTGGAACCATAATAACCTTTTGCTAATTTTAAAACTTTCTTACGACGTCTGCGGGTAACTGTTCCGCCTTTTACGCGTGGCATATTATTTCCCTCCTAATGCTCCCTAATTATTTAATATTATCAAGCAAGTGCCGAATTCTGCGGAAGTCTCCTTTAGAGACGATTGCCGACTTGCGGAGTTTCCGCTTTTGTTTCGTGGATTTATTGGCGGCCAAGTGGCTTGTATAAGCATGTGAACGTTTCAATTTGCCGGAGGCAGTCTTTTTAAAACGTTTCGCTGCGCCGCGGTGTGTTTTCATTTTTGGCATATGAATTTCCTCCTCAAAACATTACTTTTCATTGATCGGTGCGAGTACAAGGAACATGCTTCTGCCGTCCATTCGTGGCCTGGACTCGACAGTCGCCAAGTCTTTGCATTCATCGGCAAAACGTGTCAGTACTTTCTGGCCGATTTCTTTATGAGTGATGGCACGTCCCCTAAAGCGGATGGATGCCTTCACTTTGTTTCCTTTTTCAAGGAATTTGCGTCCATTGCGGAGCTTTGTATTAAAATCGTGCTCATCAATTGTTGGACTCAAACGAACTTCCTTCACGTTGATCACTTTTTGGTTTTTGCGCGCTTCTTTCTCTCTCTTCTGCTGTTCAAAACGATATTTCCCATAATCCATGATTCTGGCCACCGGGGGTTTTGCGTTCGGCGCCACCAATACAAGATCAAGGTTTGCACGCGCAGCGATATCCAGCGCTTCATTGCGGGTTTTGACACCCGCCTGTTCACCATTTTGGTCAATGAGACGAAGTTCACGGGCACGAATGCCTTCATTCACAAACATATCTTTGCTAATAGTTAGCCACCTCCAAGGTATTTTCAAGAATACTGAGTTTGAGTAAAAATAGGGCTGATCTATTCCGGTCCTATGAGTCTTTTCGCCTATCTTTATCAAGTCTGGTCCATAAAAAATGCGGGCCGCAAAGGGCCCGCACTTAATCATACATAACGTATGGATAATTGCTATACATTCATAACCTGTCAACAGCATGGATGCGTCAATCAGGCGAGAAGCGGGCAGCTCCTTCTTACACAAACAAGTATTCGATTAACCTCTATTAGTTTACCATGGCTACATAAATTTGTCAAATGACAGGCATTTGAAGCCTTGTGATAACAACGTTGTTAATCATACCAAATTTATGTCCAGCCCGCAATGTTTATTTTTCAAGGATCGGGAAAAACTTTATATAGATAGGTCAAGTTACAAGGAGGCTCACTCATATGAAAAAATGGATCTATTCCATTTCGATACCCCTGTTCGCTATTGGATTGGCCGCTTGCTCAAACGATCCATCCGTGGATAACCATCCAAAGGAGCAGGTAGTCCCGCCGCCAAATGAAAATGCAACAACGAATGACGATCAGATCAACAAAGAAGACAGCGGCAACAAATCCGATGACGGAAATGTCCAGGATATGAACGCCAAAAAGCTTATGGACAATTTCCCATATACGAAATTCGATTTGGAAATCGACTATGCCCCAGACATGGAGTATGATTTTGAATATGAAGAAAAGGATGCCGGTTCTGGCTCTTACCGGGCGGAATTGAATGACTCTGTGCATGATAAGAAGCTTAAAGGAATAGAAGCATTCCAGACATTATACACATTAATGCAAGACGTAAGAATCGATGAAAACACAACAAAGGAAGACGCCATCCAGCAAATCCTTGACACATTCCAGCTTGATGACAACTATACAAAATTCGAACTGGACTATACGATGAAAAACGGAACGAAAAAAGAATTTGAGGATAAAAAATAGCCTAAAAACAAATCAGGTGAAGGAAACGGCGTTTCCTTCACCTTTTTTGGGGACTGTCCTCCGCCGCTTTAACGCGTTACCTCATTAAGGGACTGTCCCCCGGCTTCTTCCAGGATACGGTTGATGAATTCTTTCAATGGGACTGTTTCGGTCTTCTTCTCTCCGTATTTTCTCACGTTGACTGCTTCGGCTTCGACTTCGTTGTCTCCGACGACCAGCATGTAAGGGATTTTCTGCATTTGTGCTTCACGGATTTTATAGCCGATTTTCTCATCGCGCTTATCCATTTCCACACGTAAACCACTTGCTTTCAGTTTGTCAGTGACGAGTTTGGCATAATCGAAATGCGCATCCGGAGATACAGGGATCACCTGGACCTGGACCGGAGCCAGCCATGTTGGGAATGCCCCTTTGTATTCCTCGATCAAAAAGGCGACAAACCGTTCCATTGTCGAAACGACTCCACGGTGAATGACAACCGGGCGGTGCTGCTTGCCGTCTTCGCCGACATATGTCAAATCAAGTTTTTCAGGAAGCAGGAAGTCCAACTGTACAGTTGACAATGTTTCCTCCTTGCCAAGGGCCGTCTTCACCTGGACATCAAGCTTCGGTCCGTAGAACGCCGCTTCCCCGTCAGCCTCATAATAATCCAGCTTCATTTCATCCATGGCTGCTTTGAGCATGGATTGCGCTCTTTCCCACATTTCATCATCATCATAGTATTTCTCTTTATCTTCAGGATCACGGTAGGAAAGGCGGAATGAATAATCGTCAATACCAAAATCACGGTACACTTCTTCAATCAGCTGCACTACCCGGATGAACTCGTCTTTAATTTGATCAGGCCGGACAAAAATATGAGCATCATTTAGTGTCATGCCGCGGACACGCTGGAGTCCTGACAATGCTCCGGACATTTCATAGCGGTGCATTGTGCCAAGCTCTGCAATCCTGATCGGCAATTCACGATAGCTGTGAATTTCGTTTTTATACACCATCATATGGTGCGGGCAGTTCATCGGACGCAATACAAGCTGTTCATTGTCCATGTCCATGATAGGAAACATATTCTCTTGATAATGGTCCCAGTGTCCACTTGTTTTATACAAGTCGACACTTCCCAAAACCGGAGTATATACATGATCGTAGCCAAGCTCCACTTCTTTATCCACAATATAGCGCTCAATGACCCTGCGGATTGTAGCGCCTTTTGGAAGCCAAAGCGGGAGCCCCTGCCCCACTTTTTGTGAATTTGTAAACAGGCCAAGCTCTTTTCCAAGCTTGCGGTGATCGCGCTCTTTCGCTTCCTCCAGCATTTTCAGATGCTCTTCAAGATCGCTTTTCTTAAAAAATGCAGTTCCATATACGCGCTGCAGCATTTTATTGTTGCTGTCCCCGCGCCAGTAGGCACCGGCAATGCTCAACAATTTAAAAAACTTGATTTTGCCGGTAGAAGGGACATGGACGCCGCGGCATAAATCGTAAAACTCCCCTTGCTCGTAGATTGTCACTTTTTCATCCGCGGGAATGGCATCAATCAGTTCCTGCTTATACTCATCATGTGCGAACAGCTTTTTCGCTTCATCCCTTGTAACCTCTTTCCGAACGATTTCCAAGTTTTCATTGATGATTTTTTTCATTTCTTTCTCAATGACAGGCAAATCATCCGGTGTCAAAGAATGCTCCATATCCATATCGTAATAAAATCCGTTTTCAATGACCGGCCCGACACCAAGCTTCACACCGGGATAAAGCCTTGATACTGCCTGCGCCATTAAATGGGCTGTACTGTGGCGAAGCACTTCAAGGGCTTCTTCGCTTCCGGGAGTAATGATTTCAATGGAGCAATCCTCGTGGATGGGAGTTCTCAGGTCAATCATTTTGCCGTTCAATTTTCCGGCAACAGCACTTTTCTTTAAACCCGGGCTGATGGAAGCTGCAATCTCTTCCGTTGTAGTCCCCAAAGGAAACTCCTTGACGGACTCATCTGGAAAAGTGATTTGTATTTGTTCAGACATGCAATCTACTCCTTCTTCTTTTATTTAAAATAAAAAACCCGCCCCTGGGAAAGGGACGAGTTTTGAGCACGTGGTTCCACCCTAATTTTCACAAAACGGCTTGGCCGTCTCATGACTTAGAATAAATAACGGATTTGGTCCGCCGCCCACTACTTAACATTTCATGGCCGGAGTTCGAAGGCGGTAAGTATTCAAATCGTGTTAGGAAGCTTTCAGCTGGCCTTCCCTCTCTGTAAACCGTAAAAGAATACTCTTGTCCTTGTCATAACTGTTAGGTTCATTTGATTATGTACGTATTATAGAATGTTGCTTGCGGAAAATCAAGAGGATTCATTTATTTGGTTTTCTGGACCGGTGGAAGGATGACCATTCTCTCTTCAAAAATGTTGACAAGGGTCCTGACAAGCGGTTTCTCCTCGTAAGGTGTATAAAGAATTATTTTTTCAGGAGCCATGGATAAAAGCGGTGCAATGACGGCTGAATCGATATATACAGGATGAATCGCAAGCAGGCGGCGGTCAACCATGTCTATGACTTGTTTTTTTTCCATGGCATGAAAATGCTCATCATAAAATGTTATTTCGTCATCAATTAAAAGATGCACCATTTTCTTTATTGGCGTACGGTCCTTTAAATATTCCCTCAGCATATTAATGAACATCTGATATTCCTGCTCCATCTTGTATTCATCAATGGCCACATGCAAATATCGGATCAATGTCTCCTGATATTTTTTTAGCCTGAAAGTCCAAAGGGAATCAAATAGTACAGAAGTTGACGAGTCCAGAAGAGACCCCACTGCATTCCTGACCAGTTCAAATTCATTTATTTTTCCTGCCAATGCGGTTAATTCTTCCCTCTTTCCGCTGCACATTTCAGATACAATCTCAATAATTTGCTCGCATTCTTCCTCATTTTCATAATAAAATTTTTTGGAAAGTATCTTATGAAGGAATTCGCCTCTTTTCACATGAATGATGAAATAGGCAAGCATATCCATATAGCATTCTTTATCAGGCAATGAAAAAACAAAAGCATTCTGTTGTTTTGCAAATGGCTCTTTCAGGCCGTGTTTAAGAAAAAAAGTTTGCAGCTGAACAGCTTCTTCTTCGCATAAAAGGATGATATCCATGCCGGGCCCCTCCTTTGGCTTACACATTCATACCGTTGATTCATGTATATGGGGGGCACGTCCCGGCTATGCCTTGGACATGAAAAAAGTACCCATTTGAGGGTACTTGGAAAAGCGGAGGCGCTCGTTTAGCGACGTACAAACTGGACGATTCCTGACGAGATAAAGGATAAGGAAAGGCGGAGAGTGCCTGCTTATCGGCGACAAGCATAAGACGAGCGCTGAAGAAGGCGTAGTTTGCCTTCAGCAGCGATTGGCTTATGACCTCGAGTCGATGGCACTCGCAGCCAGACAACACGGCGATGCCGCCAGGCGAGCCGATGTTGACTTATCGTAGGAAGGAAGAGGAAGTCTGCTAGTCGCTGAGCGCTGGAGCTGGACAATGGAAAAGCGGAGGGCGGCCGCTCAGGGGCGACAAGCGCTGGCCGCCTTAAACCGCCACATCCTGTGGCGTCGGCGGCACTAGGACATCCTGTCCGTCGCCGAACTTTTAAAAATGTCTCCGATTCGGCCCGCCCAATTTGACGGGAAGGGAAAGGAATTTGATTCTCTCCATCAATCGCCGTGCTTTCATTTTTTCCTCTTCCCCTCTTTGCGTATAGGTCAAATGATGTTCCAAACCGCTGTAATCAAAGTTCGATGTAAAAAAGGTGGGAAGCTGATCGTGCATCCTATATTGCATGATCGAGCCCAAAATTTCATCTCTGGTCCAGCTCGACATCGCTTCTGCACCAATATCATCAAGCATAAGGACATGTGCTTTTTTCACCGTTTCCAGTTTTTCATTCAATGTCTGGTCCCCAAGCGACTGTTTCATTTCCCGAAGAAACTCCGGAACATACACAATCAGCGATGAAATTCCTTTTTCCGCCAATTGGTTGGCGATGGCCCCCAATAAATAGGATTTGCCGACACCAAATTCCCCGTGCAGGTAAAGTCCTTTCATACTGCTTCCTTGTGTGTACTCGGCCGTAAACCGCTCGGCGTATTCAAACGCATCCAGCCTGCCTTCACTGTCCAATGAAAAATCGGCAAAGGAAGCATTCAGAATATCTTTCGGCATGTAGAAGCTTTCGATCAGCTTCCTTGTTTTCCGCCGCTCGTCATCCAGGATTTTTTCAGGGCATGGGCGGTAATGAATGTCAATTCTATTACTTTCAATGACAAGTGAAGGCTCATAGCCCTTCATGATATTCATACATCCGGAAAGGCCGGGGCAACCGTTGCAATTAATCGTCTGGGACTTGTATTCATACAGTTTCATTAAATTGGTCTCAATCATCCGATCAGTGACTGCGTGCTTATTTTCCTCTAAAAAAGCCTGAATATCGGGATTCTCCAGCACTTCCTGCTTTAAATCTTCGTATCTTTTCCGGAATTCAGGTGCCTGGTACAGCCTTTGCATCGTTTTATTGATGCTTTCCACCTTTTTCACCTCCATTTTTTCGATACTTCCTTTGGATAGCTTCCAGCTTGCGCCTTCTTTCTTCCATGTCAGGATCATGTTTTACGGTTGCCGTTTTTGTTTTCACTTCCGGTTGTTCCTGTTCCTGAAGAACGAACCAGTCCGGAAGCTTTTCGGTACGGATAGGCGTTTTGCGCCTTTGACTCCGTTCATTCTTTTCATTTGCCCACGTCTGATATTGCCGATGTTCATTTTTTGCAAGCTCCATGGCGGCTTTTACCGTCTTGATCTTTTTGCGTGCCCAATGTGAAGCAATCTTCTCCATATAATTCTTTGACAGTTTCATATCTGTCTTCAACATGACATAATGGATCAGCACATTCATGACCCCCGGTTCAAGCTGCTGGCCCAGCATGATTTCTTCCACCGCTGTCAAATCGGACATGGCCGGCTGAGCCCCTTCGGACAGATCAATTAAAAGCTGCCGCGGCGAAGTCGTCTCCAAATAAAAAATGAGTTTGCTTTCCTTTGATAAACCTGCACCATCACTCTCCCGGTACATGACGGGCTGCCGGCGATTGACCAGCTGCGGAAGCTGATCGTCATTTTCCATCTGGTACCAGTCACGTGCCGCCTTTCTCAACTCGTCCAAATCAATTTTATCGTCTGGCGTTATACTTGAAAGGACAACTTTTTGCATATCGATTTCGTTAATAGAATATAAGAAAGAAAGTTTGGTAATAGTGTCCTTGACTGCTGAAGTAAAAGCTTTTCTTGGAACCATGGCAGTGGTCAGGCCGGATAGGAGCAGGTCAAAATTAAAGCTATCTGTGGAAATATGTATCGGTTCCGCCTTTTCGCGGTGAATATACCTCATGTCCGGGTCCGGCGAGCTGTGTTCCTGGCCCTCGAAGTTTTTCAGCGCGTGAACGCTCATGGACGTATAGACATCCTGAAAAGAGCGGGTGACATCTGCAAATTCTTCTTTATTAATGGCTGAATCGGAAAAAGCTCTCTTTAATTTAAGAAAATGGGTTTGCCCGAGCTTTTGGTATAAATAAATATTCAGCATGCCGTCGGTAAAGAACTGTTCCGCTGACAGCGGGGGCTGCAGTTCATAAATATAAACCCTGTGACCGTCCGATTCTTTGAGGAATGTCTTCAGCAGCCCCATGCCTTCCAGCTTCAAACGCGCATGGTAAATATCATCCATATTCAAGCCCAGCAACCCCATGAGATGATAATGGTTCCACTCTTCGGACCATAGACGATTTTCTTCAACCATGTAAGCCAGCGTCGTATACAGATTCGTGCAGTTAACTCCCATCAAAGGCTGATACAAGAAGGAGATGACTTTCTTGTCGTGGTCGCAAATATGGCCATTCATCGCTGCATAAAAACTATCTATAGGCTGGACCTCGTTCCAATATTGTTTCAAGCCAAACACACTCTCACTAATCTTTTTTAATTAAATCTTTCAGTTCATCCAAAAATACATTGATATCTTTGAACTGCCTGTATACCGAGGCAAAACGGACATAGGCGACCTCATCGATTTTGGCAAGTTTATCCATCACCATTTCCCCGATTGCTTCCGAATTGACTTCAGATTGTCCCATGTTTCGCAGTTCACTTTCAATCTCGTTGGTGATTGTTTCCAACTGTTCCAATGCAACCGGCCTTTTTTCACAGGCCCGGATTAAACCGCGCAAAATCTTCTCTCTGCTGAACTCTTCGCGGGTCCCCTCTTTTTTGATTACGATCAGGGGCGTCTCTTCCACACGCTCAAAAGTTGTGAAACGATAGGAGCACCGCTCACATTCACGCCTTCTTCTGATTGATCTCCATTCATCTGCCGGCCTAGAATCCACGACACGCGTGCCATTATGCTTGCATGAAGGGCATTTCATCTTCTTCAGCTCCGTTCATGAGTGCTTCTCCTCATTATACAGCAATTGAAGTGGAAAGAAAAAGGAGAAAAACAAACCCGGTAAAATAGCATTTGGAAAAATAATTTTCAAAAAACATCTGTTGATATTTGTTTAAATGGTATACAGTAAATATATCAAAAAAGCTTTTTGGAGGGAAAGACATGAAGGAAAATACAAAAAAAGAAATGATTTCGTGGGCCAAATCGTTCATAGTTGCGATCATCCTCGCGTTTATTTGCAGGCAATTTCTTTTCTCGCCCATCACTGTTTTTGGAGAGTCGATGTCGCCCTCCTTCCTGGATCACGATAAAGTCGTCATCAGTAAAACGTCCAAAATTCAGCGATTTGATGTGATTGTATTCGATGCGCCAGATATTGAGAATGAACATTACATCAAGCGTGTGATCGGACTGCCAGGAGACAGCATTGAAGTGAAAAACGATGTACTTTATATAAATGGAAAGGCGTATAAAGAACCTTATTTAGATGAAAATAAAAGAATCAGTCCAAGCAACAGCCTCACCGAAGACTTTTCTCTGCTTGAGAAAACGGGGAAAAGCAAAGTCCCTGATAATATGCTGTTTGTAATGGGGGACAACCGTTTAAACAGTAAGGACAGCCGCACATTCGGTCTAATTTCATATGACTCAGTGATAGGCGAAGTGAAATTCCGGTTTTATCCCTTGAATGAGATCGGCTTGCCAAAATAGTGTTGAACTATATAACTAAATATAAAAGGGACAGGCCCACCGCGGATCTGTCCCTTCATTTATTTGACATTAACCAGCTTTTGCTTCTTTTTTATCAAGCAATGATGCTACATAGGAGACAAGGTCTACTACGCGGCAGGAGTATCCCCACTCGTTGTCATACCATGCAAGTACTTTCAGTTTAGTTTCGTCCATAACAATGGTTGAAAGGCCGTCGATGATGGCTGAGTTCGGATTAGTATTGAAATCGATAGAAACAAGCGGCTCAGTCGTAAAGGACAAAATGCCTTTTAACGGACCCTTTGCAGCTGTTTCAAACGCTTTATTCACATCCTGGACTGTTACCGGACGTCTAACATCTACAACAAGGTCAACGAGTGACACGTTAGGTGTCGGTACACGCAGTGCCATCCCATGCAATTTACCTTTCAGATGAGGCAATACAAGTGACAATGCTTTTGCCGCCCCTGTTGTTGTAGGAATGATGGATTGGGCGCATGCACGTGCCCGGCGCAAATCTTTATGCGGGTTATCGAGATTCTTTTGGTCGTTTGTATACGCATGGACAGTTGTCATCAGACCGTTTTCAATGCCAAATGCATCGTCAATCACTTTTGCCACAGGTGCCAGGCAGTTTGTTGTACAAGATGCATTGGAAATGATGTCATGCTTATCGATATTCAAATCACCATCGTTAACTCCCATGACGATCGTTACATCTTCGTTTTTACCGGGAGCAGTCAAAACAACTTTTTTCGCTCCTGCCTCAAGATGCATTGCCGCTTTGTCGCGGGAATTGAATACTCCGGTAGCCTCAATGACGATATCGATACCGAGCTCTCCCCAAGGAAGCTCCAAAGGATTTCGGCTGCTTAACAATTTAATCTCTTTTCCATTTACCACCAAAGCGTTTTCTTTAGCTTTTACATCGGCATCAAAAGTGCCGTGGGTTGTATCATATTTGATTAAATGAGCAAGTGTTTCAGCAGGATAGCTTGCATTGACCGCAACAATATTAAAACGGTCTTCCATGATCGCTTTTCTAAAAACCATGCGGCCGATACGGCCAAATCCATTAATTGCTACATTAGCCTTCATAATAACCGGGATCCCCCTATATAGTGTTATACTTAATTTCATATGATCGTAAATAGTATAACATATTTAAGTTAAAAAGAAAGAACAAAATGATGACTTTTACCGTTAAAATAACCAAAAAAGGGAGCGCCCATTCGCTCCCGTTCAAGGTTTCATTTTCCATTTTTCAATCAGCTGGTCCAGCTGCGTTTCAGTTTCTTCAATGCTCCCATTGTTATCGATCACCGCATCGGCCAATTCCACTTTTTCCCGTAAAGGCATTTGGGATGCGATTCTTGATTTCGCCTCTTTCTCTGTAAAAGCATTTCTTTCCATCAACCTTTTTAATTGGGTCTCTTCATTGACAAAGACCACAATTGTTTTTTCAACAAGATGGGTTAATTTGCTTTCATAAAGGAGGGGAATATCAAGAATAACGGTCTGTTTCCCGGATTCAATTGCTTCTTCCTGCCAATCCTTCATTTTTTTCCGGACGGCAGGGTGGACGATGGCATTTAATTTCTTTCGTTCTTCTTCGTTTTGAAAAACAATCGAACCCAGTTTGGCGCGATTAAGCGTTCCGTCTTCCAAAAGGACTCTGCTGCCAAACGCCTCAACAATGTCCATATATGCCCTTTCGCCCGGCTCCACAACTTTTCTTGCTGCAATATCTGCGTCAACAATGGCAAAGCCCCGTTTTTCCAAAAGCTTGGAAACCGTGCTTTTCCCGCTTGCAATTCCTCCTGTTAATCCTACAATAAAAGCCATTTGCCTGCCTCTTTCGTTTACATTTTTAAAAGTCCGATGACTATCAACAGTACACCCGGAAAAAAGGTGAATTTCTGTATGGCGCGCATGTGGGCAAATAATCCGCCAAAAGCGATGCCTGCAGACAAAAACAATCCGCCCATCAAGGCTGACGCTCCGGATAAAATGATCGGGCTGAACCCGAGCATCGCTGCACCGATCCCCACTCCGAAAGCATCAAGAGACAACGCCGCCCCAAGCATGAATGCTTCAACTCCTGTGACCGTTCCCGAAGAATCGAAGTCGGCCCTGGTCGGTTTTTTTAAAATATGGATGACAATTCCAAGCGATTTGATTTCCCATTTAAACTCCAATTTCTCCTGATGGCCCGCCTGTTCCTTTTCAGATCTGATAAACTGAAGAATAACCCAGCCGCCGATTGCAATAAGGATCGCCCCTCCGATTCGGTTGGCGGCTACAGGAGACAGGAACCCTTGGATCAGCTGTCCGAAAAGCATGGCCGTTCCAAGCGATAAAGCGGTACAAAATGCAATAATCATAATCGACTTTAGAGGAATCTTAATTTTCCTCAACCCATACGCCAATCCGGCTCCAAAGCTGTCAAGACTGATGGCAATTGCTAATAATAAAAGCGAAAATATATAGCCCATCTGCAAGCTCCTTCCCCTTCAAATTGCGATAAATTATTATATGAAGGTTGCTTGCTGATGGTTAAAAAGCTGAATTGTTATGAATTTTTTTGGCATGTTGGACAAAAATGCGTCCCGCGCCCTGCGGCTTTCGTTTTTTCCAGGATGGTTCCGCAGTCGATGCACGCTTCACCGTTCCGCCCATAAACTTGAAGCCTTTCCTGGTAGGAACCGCTCAAGCCCATTGAATCCATATAAGTATTGACCGAGCTTCCTCCTGCAGAGATGGAGTCTTCCAACGTCTGTACCATTTCATGGCACAGTTTCCCGATTTCTTTTTCCGTCAATGTTTTGGCTTTCCGTTCCGGATGTATTTTCGCCTTGTATAAAACCTCATCTGCGTAAATATTTCCAAGCCCGGCCACGATGGACTGGTCCAGCAGTACAGCCTTTATAATCCGTTCCGTTTTCTGAAACTCCGATTTGAGATATTCCGGTGAACATAAAGGTGAAAATGGCTCGGGACCAAGCTTCGCCAAAGGCAATTCTTTATTTTCCTCACCTTTTTAAATAAATGCATCGTCCCGAACTTCCGTACATCCCGGTAACGCATCTCCGTTCCGTCGGAAAACTTGAATGTCACATGTGTATGCTTATCCGCCGGGTCCCCACATTTGTTCACACTGTAATGGCCTTCCATCCTTAAATGTGAAACGAGCGAATAATCATCAAGCATGAAAATCAGAAACTTCCCTTTTCGTTGTAAATCATGGATTGTCTGCCCTGACAAAGCATCATAAAATTGCTCAACTTCAAGAGGTTGCTTGATGATTTTGGGCCAGCCGGATTCAACGCTTTGAATGGTTTTCCCCTGTACCAGCTGAAGCAGCGACCTTCTTACATTCTCAACTTCCGGCAACTCCGGCATCTTCTCACTCCCTGATGTTTAAGCTTTGTTGATTAATTTATTTATATCTAGCTCCGCTTTCCTATTTAGCATCATACCATGTCGGCCCGTATGAATAATCGACTTTCAGCGGAACCTTGAGTTCCAGCGCATGTTCCATCACGTCGGGGACCAATTTTTCCAGCTTTTCGATTTCATTTTTAGGGGCCTCAAATATCAATTCGTCGTGCACCTGAAGTAAAAGGCGTGTCTTCAAGCCTTCTTCTTCAAGCTTTTTATACATATCGATCATTGCTTTTTTTATGATATCAGCCGCACTTCCCTGAATCGGGGTGTTCATTGCAGTCCGTTCCGCAAAGCTTCTGATGTTGAAATTCCTGCTGTTAATTTCCGGGATATACCTCCTTCTATGAAGAAGTGTCGATACATAGCCTTTTTGTTTGGCGTCCATCACAATGTCCTTCATATAATTCCGTACACCGGGGAAGCTCTCAAGGTACCGGTCAATGAATGTGCCGGCTTCTTTCCGAGTAATTCCCAGGTTTTGTGAAAGTCCGTAATCGCTGATTCCATAGATGATCCCAAAGTTGACCGCTTTTGCCTGGCGTCTCATATTGGATGTCACTTCATCCTTGCTGACATGAAAAACATCCATCGCCGTTTTTGTGTGGATATCCATATCTTCCCTGAAGGCTTCCATCAGTTTTTCGTCTTCCGCAATATGGGCAAGAACCCTGAGTTCAATCTGCGAATAATCCGCGGCAAATATCACCCAGTCTTCCTGCGAAGGAATAAAGGCCTGGCGGATTTTTCGTCCTTCCTCCAAACGGATGGGGATGTTTTGCAGATTCGGATCCGTCGAACTCAATCTTCCGGTTTGTGTCAATGCCTGGTTAAAGCGGGTGTGGACTTTATCAGAATCCTTATGCACCACTTTAAGCAGACCCTCTATATAGGTTGACTGCAGCTTTCCGAGCTGTCTGTAGTTCAGGATTTCTTGGATAATTTCATGTGCAGGTGCCAGTTTTTCCAAAACATCCGCCGCGGTGGAATACCCTGTCTTTGTTTTCTTGATGACAGGCAGGCCCAGTTTTTCAAATAAAATGACTCCAAGCTGTTTTGGCGAATTGATGTTGAATTTTTCTCCGGCAAGATTATATATTTTTTCTTCTATCTGTGACAGACGTTCCGCCATTTCGGCTTTCATATCCCTCAGCCGTTCGATGTCCACCTTGACGCCTGTGTATTCCATATCCGCCAGGATGAATGACAGTGGAAGCTCCAAGTCATAGAAAAGATCAAGCTGTTCATTTTTATCCAGTTCGTCAAGCAAAGGCTTATATAAAGAGGCAATCCCCAGTGCCTTTCTGGAAAGGTGCTCAGCCAGAATATCTCCTTCGGCCACTTTTTTCTTGGCACCTTTTCCGTAAACCGCTTCGTCCGTTTGCACGTTCGTATAACCGTGGCGCTGCGCGACGCCTGCAAAATCCGTTGTCGATTCAGAAGGGTTAAGCAAATAAGAGACAAGGAGCAGGTCAAAATCAATCCCTTTCAAGTCAATTCCGTGCCTTCTTAAAGAAACAATCGACCGCTTCCCGTCATAAACCTGCTTTTTCTTTGTTTCGTCTTCCGCCCATTTTTTAAAAACTTTCGATTTCAATGCTGTTTCAGCTGGAAGGAAAACATTTCCCTTTTCGCTTGAAAGGCCAAAGCCGGCAATCGCGCCTGTATGGTAATTATCTTCAAGAATCTCCACATATAGAGCCATATGATTGGCAAAAAGCCCTTCTGCTATTGACTCGGCCGTCTGAAATTCAATTGCTTCATTTTCCGGTTGGTCTTCAGTTTCCTCATCGCCGCCTTCAAGCTTTCCGAGAAGGGAATTGAACTCAAGCTCCTGGAAAAGGGATCTCAGTACAGCAAGGTTATAGCCTTCATACATCAAATCGGACATATTGACATCAATAGGTGCTTTCGTTGAAATAGTGGCGAGCTCCTTGCTCATGACAGCCTGGTCTTTAAATTCTTCCAGACGTTCCTTTAATTTGGGACCGCTGACCTTGTCGATAGATCCGAGGAGATTTTCCAAGGTGCCAAATTCCTTCAACAATTTGATGGCCGTTTTTTCGCCGACTCCGGGAACGCCGGGAATATTATCTGACTGGTCTCCCATCAAACCTTTCATATCAATGATCTGTTCCGGTGTGAGACCGTACTTTTCTTTGATATGTTCCGGAGTATAATTTTCGATGTCTGTAATGCCTTTTCTCGTAATCCCCACTGTTATATGGTCGGTCGTCAACTGGGTCAAGTCTTTGTCGCCGGAAATGACTTTTACTTCATAGCCGTCTTTTTCCGCCTCGATTGCAAGGGTGCCGATGATATCGTCCGCCTCGTAATTTTCAAGTTCGTACCGTTTTATTCCATAAGCATCCAGCAGCTCTCTCAGAAATGGAAACTGTTCGGAAAGCTCCGGCGGAGTTTTTTGGCGGCCGCCTTTATATTCTTTGTACGTTTCATGGCGGAACGTCGTCTTCCCGGCATCGAACGCGACCAAAATATGGGTCGGCTTCTCTTCCTCCAACACTTTCATCAGCATCGTAGTGAAGCCGTAGACCGCATTTGTATAAACCCCTTTTTCGTTATGCAGCAGCGGCAAAGCGAAAAAAGCGCGATAGGCAACACTGTTCCCGTCTATGAGCATTAATTTCTTACTATTTTTTCCCAAGCCAAATACCTCCTAAGCAAGCAGAGCGTCCGCCTGTCTGATATTTTTATTCTAGCATGTGTGTTCGGGAATGTGAAAAAAAGAGCGGGTAGAGGAAAGGAGTTTTACTTAAAGATGATCTGTTTATTGAGTTATTTGAAAATTTAAATAGCAACTCTTGTTCCCCTTCGTTAATTCTGATGGATAAGAAGTTGGACTGAATTTGGAGCATTGAAACTGGGTTGAGAACATTGATTCCGAATTGAAAGACTTCCGGACCGAGACAAGAGCGGCACTTCAAATCATCCAGACCGAACAACAGAGCACCCGTGAGGAAATGACCCAACGATTCAAAGAAGTGAAACATACGCTGAGCCATTTGGAGTCAGATATTATATACACCTTTCAAAAAACAGCTGAGCATGAATTAAAGCTTAATCGTATTAAAAATTTATGATGCCTCACTCCTGGACAAACTCGTTCGAAAATAAAGAATAAGATTATACCCGATTCAAATGGGTATCCTTAAATTCTGTGGGGTACTTTAATCCATAGCCGAACATCCTATCCATACCTATATGGGATACCCATATTAAACCGATTGCCAAGGTTGTTGAACTGACAAATAATAGGCCAAAGAATATAACAATCATTGCTACCGTATATGTATGGAATACATTATATATGATTGCACCGATTTTATTATTGATTAAATATCCAAACATTGAAAGATCCGGTGCAAATAAAAGTACAATAAACAATATCCAACTGAATTGGTTATATCCATAAATCCATAGACTTAAGGCTAATACCACGAGCCCTTCCACATGTAAAAGCGCCTTATTCAATTTTCATCCCTCCAGGAAATCACTTGACCCCATTTTCAAACTAAAATGCCGGGTACTCTTGCCCCGGCACTTCGATCATTTCGTATACCCCATTAGCAATCTTGCATATGGAGAATCAGCCGGCAGTACGATAACTGTATCTTCGCCGATTGTCTTTTTATAGGACTCCAGGGTTCTGTAAAGCTGATAGAATTCCCGGTCTTTCGAAAAAGCTTCGTTGTAGATTTTAGCGGCTTCCCCTTCTCCTTCAGAGCGGATCACTTCCGCATCAGCCTGCGCTTTGGAGAGCATTTCCCTTACTTTCCGATCAGTTTCTGCGGTTATCTCGTTTTTCTTCGCGTCCCCTCTTGACAAATATTCCTGGGCTGTTGATTCACGTTCGGAAATCATCCGGGTATAGACTGAATTTTCGTTCTCATTTGGAAGGTCTGTGCGTTTCATTCGAACGTCTGTAACAACGACACCGTATTCGTCTTTTGACAGCAGCTCATTGACTTTTTCTGTAACCCTGTCGTTCAGGCTTCCACGGGAGGATTTTTCATCATTAATAATTTCATCATAGTTCAATTGGCCAAGTTCCGTCCGGACAACCGAATAAATGAATTCTTCCATTCTCGATTCGGCGTTTTCCACCGTACGCGCATTGGCAATCATCTTTTTCGGGTCAACGATTTTCCATAGCGCATAATTATCTATGATCATCCTTTTCTTGTCTTTCGTATTGATCTCCGCCTTTGACACATCATAAGTCATTTGATATTTGGGAAGAGTTGATACACTTTGAATAAACGGCACCTTCATGGCAAGCCCCGGTTCCGTCTTGATTCGCACAACCTCGCCAAACTGGCGGATAACCTTATACTCCCCTTCTTTCACTACAAACAGACTGGAAAACAAAATCAGCAGAAGGGCAATCAATATGATCAGGAATAGGCCAAATCTTGTATATTTGCGCCATTCGACTTCAGCAGCCTTGCGCGAACCGAAATCAATTATTTTTTTGTCCATGCTGCTCATCCCCCTCCGTCTTCTCCGCCTGTTGCGGCTCTTCTTTTTCCATTGGCCGGATTGGGAAGTATTTCAACGTATTTCCGTCATCGTTCATGATGTAAATCTCTGTTTCCGGAAGAACCTGCTCCAGCGTCTCAATCGTCAAACGCTCCCTTGTTACCTCGGGGCTGCTTTTATATTCTTTATAAAGCTTATTAAAAACAGCTATGTCTCCGCGTGCGGTTTCCAGCCTTGCGGCTTTTTCCCCTTTCGCTTTTGACATAATGGCGGCTTTTTCCCCTTCAGCCTCATTCATTTTCTGGTTCTGATATTTTCTTGCTTCGTTTATTTTCGTGTTCATCGTTTCCCGTGCATCCGTTACCGCTGTAAAAGCACTTCGGACTTCTTTATTTGGAAGTTCTACATCTTTAAGTTTGACGGCCAATATGGAAATCCCGACATCATATTTTTCCATAAGTGAAGTTAACAGGTCCCTGACGTTCCCTTCAATCTCGGCCTTTCCGGAGGTGAGCGCATCATCGATTTTTGAACTTCCGATAATACTTCTTAATGATGCGGATGTTGCATCATACAGCACCTCTTCGGGGTTGTCCGCATTAAATAAATATTTTTTGGGGTCTGTTATCTTCCACTGGACGACAAGATCCGCCAAAACGATATTTTCATCCCCTGTAATCATTTTGGTTTCATCGGACAGTTCCTTTTTCCCGTCTGATTCTTTAAATCCAAACTGGAGGCTCTTTGTCTCCCTTGCAAGCTTTTCAACCCGCTGAACCGGCCATGGAAGTTTAAAATGCAATCCAGGATCCGTTACCGTTTCACCGGCTCTGCCGAACGTTAAAATCACCGCCTGGTCCGATTCATCCAGCGTATACCAGGATGTAAAAAGCGAAACGACGAGCAAAATTCCGGCAATCAAAATGCCTGCCGCTGCGTAAACCCTTTTTAAACTCATTCCCCACGTTCCTTTCTCTTTATCTCTTATACCATTGTATTACGGGACATTAGAAAAAAGGTTTCATTATCCGCTTTTAATAAGAAAAGCGCAAGCGCCTTGCCCATCGACGTACAGACTGGAGTGCCTCCGACGAGATAAAGGAAACACGGCGAGGAACGAGCCGATGTTGACTTATCGTAGGAGGAGGTGCGAAGTCTGCTAGTCGATAGGCGCTGGAGCTAGACAACACAAAAGGCTTTGTTCAAAATTTTAAAGCTAAAACATCTTATGCTTTCTTACTCAGTAAAAAAAGAACAGGCCGAATCGCCTGCTCCATTTATTTTCCTAAGGATGGGTATGGCGGGCATACAAGGAGGGTTCCCCTTATGGCCGTTTCGCCGCGGTCAGTCCCGAGCACATTCACAGTGATCGTATGATCCCGTTCATTGACATCGATAATTTCAAACAAAAAATCGATTGTTGCATAATGAAAAACCGGTTTCAAAAATTCTATTTCCTGCTTAAGGATATTGGAGCCCGGCCCCGGCAAATATTTTGTAACAGCCGAAGTGATGATTCCCGTCAACATGATCGGTGGGACGATTGGCTTTTCATACGGTGTTTGGGAAGCATAGTCATGCTGGATATAAAGCGGATTGGCGTCATTTGTCAAACCAAGATACAGCAACAGATCCTTATCTTCGATTTTCTCTGTCAGCTTCAGCTTTTCGCCTCTTGAGATTTCACCAATCTGCCGCCCAAGCTTACGCTTTTTCCCCAATAACAATAAGAGCACCCCCGAAAAAAGTTTATGAGTTTGCGATCTATTGTGAAATATAATACCATTTTTATTATTGAAAACAAAGTAAGAAAAGCGCAAGCGCCTTGCCCAT
>NZ_QYTU02000038.1 GCF_003605365.2 Siminovitchia fortis | reverse complement strand
TCTGCACTTTTATTTTGCACTACACATATGAAGACTGAAAGCCAAATCAGGACAAAAGAAGCATTAAATATTTTATTTCTTTTTGTTCCTTTATCAGTTGAGGGAAGCGTATCAATTAATATTACGAGTGTAACGAAATAAAGGATCAAACAAAAAATTTTAAAAACCACTGAGGGAGAAAGCTTTTCTATTAACAATATAAATAATTCATTCGCATGGGAAGCATGCAGATTTTGTGTAATGGCAACAATATTCATCGTTGCAAAGGCTAGTATAAAAGCACAAAAGATAAACACTGCAATGAGCAATTTACCGATTCCTTTTTTAACATTTGGGTTGGTATAATTGACAATTGCCTCTCCTTGAAGCAACAACTTTGAAAAGAAAATAAAAAAAGCGCCTAACAATAAAAGCCATAGGTGTTTTGAATCGTGATTCAAAACATGAGGCTGATAGTACAAAAGATTGTGATATAAAGACTCAAGCCCTTTTTGCAAATAGATATAAGTAGGAAGGATGATAGCTAGCCCACTAATTAAGACAAATCTTGTATCTTTTATACTTAAATGCAGTTTTTCCCCTTTTGGCAAGTAGATAGCACAAACCAATAAAATGATAGAAGTAGGGATAACCGAGATGTAAATATTCATTTGAAATAGGGTGTGAAAAATTAATCCACATACAAAAAGATGGAGAACATAAATTTCCAGGAATCTTATTGCCAATATAACTTGCCCTAAGATAGGGCTTTTCTTTATCCCGAGCGAGTATAAAGCTATGAACTTTTGTAATGCAAAGGAAGCCACAAAGGCCAATATAAAGGCACAAACTATAATTAAACTGGAAAATACACCAAAACGAATAACGACTTCCCCAATGATAAATATCATACTGATTGATAACCAGCTTGATATTAAATAAGTAATATTTAAAGGCTTTAATGGTTTCATCATGGGCTTAAACTACTTTCTTGTTCCGATATTCTTTTGGTGTGCAGCTAACAATTTTTTTAAAAGCATTACTGAAATAATGCTGGCTATTAAAACCGCATTCCTCTGCTACACGGAGAATCGTCCAATTTTTATTTTGAATCAGCAGCTTCTTTGCATTTTCAATACGGTAGTGCAGCAAATAATCAGAGAAGTTTACACCGACCTCTTCCCTGAAGAGCCGGCTTAAGTAGCTGATATTAATATGAAGATTTTCCGCAATAGAAGCCAACTTTAAAGGCTCCTTATAATGTTTCTTAACTAGTTTAATGACCTCACTTATAACCTCTGAGTAACGATCATGTTCTGGATGGGCTTGTAAAAAATTTTGCAAAGCACCAATCAATTCTTTTTCAATCACCGGTTTGACAAGGTAATCCAATACCTTTAAGTGTATCGACTTTTTTGCATAGTCAAAGTTTTGAAAAGCCGATATAATGATGATCTCCATATTTGGCATTAACGCCTTTAGTTTTGTTGCAACCTCCAATCCATTCATACCCGGAAGTTTAATATCCATGAGTGCCAGCTGAAAAGAACCTCTGCCAAGCATCTCCTCTGCTAATCCAATCGCTTCTGACGCATACAAAGCTTTATAAATGTTCCATGTAGGATAGTGCAAGTGAACCATAAACTCTAACTGCTCCAATTCTATTGGCTCATCATCCAGAATAAGAATGTTCATTGTATTTTCCACCTCCAAGTTCGACCCTTTCAAAAACCTTAGGAAATGACACAATTACTCGTCCGCCTCGTTTTTCCTGTTGACCGTTTAGCGAAAAATCCATATCCGCCTCCTCTCCAAACAAAAGGTGCAGTCGTTTAGAAACGTTATTTAAACCAATTCCTATTCCACTTTCCTCCTCTAATGGGTTAAAGGCAAAACCGGGTCCATTATCTTCAACAATGATTGATACCCGGTGCTTGGTTGATTGTATGATTATACGAACTATTCCCGGGCCTTCAAGATTCTCTATTCCATGTTTAAATGCATTTTCAACTAGTGTTTGTATCAGGTATGGGACAATCAATATTTCCTCAATTCCATCTTCCACATCCCACTCTACACGAAGCCGTCCCCCAAAACGAAGCTGTTGTATAGCCAAAAAATGATTTGTATACTCAATTTCCTCTTTTAAGGTATAGAGTGTTTTTTCTTGATCATATTTCGATCGTAAATATAAAACCATATGTTCAAACGTTTCTTCCAAACGGTCATATTTTTTTAGACGTATTAAACCGAACATGGAATTTAAGGCATTAAATAAAAAATGAGGCTGGATCTGTTGATTAAGCCTGACGTACTTTGTCGTTTCCAATTCTTTTTCCAATAAAACCTTTGAATTTTCTACCTCTAACAAATATATTTGTTTCTCGAATGCATTAAAAATAATTAAAATTAGGACTCCAATCACCGGGCACAAAATACTTATTAAGATAAATAGGAAAAAGTTCTCGTATGAAACCATGCATCTCACCGCTGTTAATAGAATTTGAATTATCATACTAAAAATCCAGGCTTTTGGCTAGACCATTCGAAAAAGGAAAAACAGCCCCACTTCATGGGCTGTTCTTCCTTTTAACTATGATTGGTTTAACTTGTCATCTTCTCAGCTTCATCCACACCAAGATCTGTAATATCCCTCTTGAAGACCTTGGACATGATGAACATATAGATGACCCCGATAACAACCCATACGATACCTCCGATGAACGCATCGGCATGCAAGTGCGCCCATAAAACACCAGTAAAAGCTGCACCCAGCGTAGGCATGACGATGTATGAGATTATTTGTTTTGGAGTCTGGTACTGTTTCTTCTTAAAAACAAAGTATGCTATAACAGATAAGTTAACAAATGTGAACGCTATCAAAGCACCGAAGTTAATCACAGCTGAAACCAGCTCAAGGCTTGGTCCCATGGCGAGCAAGCTGACGAGACCTACGAATATGACGTTGAAAAGTGGCGTTCTAAATTTCGGATGCACGTATCCAAACAGCTTCTTCGGCAAGACGCCATTTCTTCCCATAACGTACAGCAATCTGGAAACGCTGGAATGTGATGCCAGACCGGAAGCGGTGGTTGCCGCAAAGGCACCTGCCAAGAAAATCAATTGGAATACGACACCGCCAACATACAGGGCGATTTCCGGAAGTGTATCATCTACAACATTGAAAACGGAAACGTCCGGGAACAATGTTTGGGCGAAGTACGCACCCACAAAGAAGATACCGCCGCCAATAAGAACTGTGAAGGCGATTGCTTTAGGCATCATGTTGATATCCTTCGCTTCTTCTGTATACATCGTGATCGCATCAAACCCGATAAACGAGAAACAGACGACTGTCGCACCGGTTAACACGGCGGTTATATGCATATTCGCCTGGAACAACGGCTGGATGGTTAACAGGGTTCCTGTACCCATTCCTTTATAAAGCTGGATCGCTCCAAGTACCACGAAAGCTGCCATCAAAGCTATAGTAAATACGACTAGAATAATGTTCACACCTGACGTCGACTTCATACTGATCGCATTGATGGCTGTTACAAAAGCGACATAGATGAGCACCCATATCCATGCGGAAGCGTCAGGAAACAGAGATTCCATATATAGTCTAATAATGACTGCGTTTACAAGCGGGAGAAGCAAATAGTCCAGCAATGAAGCCCAGCCGACCAAAAATCCCAGCCGGGGTCCCATCGTCTCCCTTGTATATGTGTAAGCAGATCCGGCACTTGGAAAAACCTTTACCATTTTTCCATAACTGATTGCCGTAAAAAGCATAACGATTAAACCTACGATATATGCCAAGGGGACAAGCCCGCCTGTTTGCTTGGAAACGATTCCAAAAGTGTCAAATACAACCGTGGGTGTCATGTAACCCAGACCTAAAGCAACGATTGCCCATAATCCAAGGGATCTTTTCAATGATGTGTTTGTCCCCATGTAACAGCCTCCTCTATTTCCGTTTGCATTTAGCTTATTTTACTCATTTCAAAAGTACTATGTTGAGAAAAGGGGATAATTTTCGGATTAACCCGTGTCAATCCGAAAATATCTATCTATCATTATTTGTTAAACGGTTACATCGGCTTGTAATCCGGATTTTTCCACTCCATTAAAGTTGCATATTTCAATGATTCTGCATCTGTCAGCAAATAGTTTGGCATAATCGCCCTAAATTCAAATCCATTCTTCAATTGAAACGTCATGACTGGATCATAGATTTCTCCATTTACGACTTTCTGTGCATATTGCTCTGGAGTCAATTCATTTGCATGTTTATGATAGTTTGGAATACGGCCTCCAAAAAGGATGCTTTCCAGGTTAAATTCTTGTGCAATGGCTCTTCTCGCTTGGTATAAACGTTTCCCGATCTTCAGGCCCCTGTAATCCGGGTGTACAACCACTTCTGTTCCATAAAGGTTTTTCCCTTTCGGATTATGGTTCTTTATATATCCGTTGTCTGAAATTTCGTCAAAGTCGTGATTTACTCCATAATCCTCAAAGTTGACGATGACACTTGAACACGAACCTACGATATTTCCATCCTCATGCTCTATAACCACCTGGCCTTCAGGAAAAATTTCAATCTGACTGGCCAAATGTTCAGGCTTAAATGGGATTGCAGGATCTCCAAAGCCGATGGCTGCCATCTCATTTACTTTATAGATGTCATCTAAGGTCATTAATCTTGCTCCTGCTGCTTCTATAGCTTTAAGAAACTGCGTTCTCATAGACAGCCCCTCCTTTTTTTAATGGGATTGTGCGTAAAAAGATTTACGCACAATCCGTAATCTTTACTTTTCGTAAATAGAAACAAATTTCTCTTCCAAATACTCTTCCAGGCCGAACTTTCCGCCCTCTTTGCCCATTCCGCTCTCTTTGATTCCGCCGAATGGAGCCTGAATGACGATTGGAGCCGGATCGTTGATTCCAATGATTCCAAACTCTAGTTCTCTCATCATTCTCATGCCGCGGCCGAGATTTTTTGTATAGCAGTACGCAGCAAGGCCGTACAGTGTATTATTTGCTTTTTCAACGACTTCCTCTTCACTTTCAAAAGTGAACACAGGTGCAATCGGGCCAAATGTTTCTTCGGTAGCGATCACCATGTCTTCCGTCGCATTCAAGATGACAGTAGGCTCAAAGAAGTAGCCATCACCTTTTTCATAGTTATACACTTTACCGCCAGATACGACTTCGGCGTTGTGTTTCACCGCGTCCGCCACTTGGTTTTTCATTGTCTCCAGCGCTTTTTCGTTGATTAGGGGACCGACGTCCGTCCCTTCTTCCAGGCCGTCACCGATTTTCAATTCTGCCGTACGTTTTGCAAGCTTTTCCGCAAATTCTTTGGCAATGCTTTTATGTGCATACACACGGTTCGTGCTGATGCATGTCTGGCCGGAATTTTTGAATTTGGAAAGCATGACACCTTCAACTGCAAGGTCGATATCCGCATCTTCAAAAACGATGTAAGGAGCATGTCCGCCCAATTCCATCGATACTTTTTTCATTGTATCCGCTGAATCGCGAACGAGCTTTTTACCGATGAAAGTAGATCCAGTGAATGTAAGCTTGCGTACATCCGTGCTTGAAGTCAATTCTCTTCCAATTTCCTCAGCAGGACCGATGACAAGGTTTACAACTCCCTTGGGAAGCCCGGCTTCATGGAAACACTCGAATACTTTAATTGCAGATAGCGGTGTTTGCAATGCAGGCTTAAGAACAATTGTACAGCCCGCTGCAAGCGCAGGTGCGATTTTCCTTGTGATCATGGAAAGCGGGAAGTTCCATGGTGTGATGGCACCGCAGACCCCAACCGGCTGTTTGATCACCATCAGGCTTTTGTCTTGATGGGAAGCAGGAAGCACTTCACCATAGATTCTTTTTGCTTCTTCCGCATACCAATCAAGATAGCTGATTGCGCTGTATACTTCTCTTTTCGCATCCGGAAGCGGTTTCCCATTTTCCAACGTGATGATCTGTGCAAGCTCGTCCACTCTTTCTTTCATCAGCTTGACCGCTTTGAAAAGATAGGTGCTTCTTTCATTGCCTGTAGATTTTTTCCAAGTCTTAAAAGCTTCTTTAGCAGCTGCAATGGCCGCTTTCGTTTCTTCTGCCCCGCAAACCGAGATTGTATCAATGACTTTCAGCGTCGCAGGGTTTATGACTTGCTCTTTTCGGTCCGATTCATGCCATTCTCCATTAATGTAGTACATGGTAGATCTCCCTTCATTCCGATTTTCGATCGCTTATTAGTAAAATATTGCCCTTCATAATTCTTGCAATAATCATGCCAGCATGGCATCGCCATGTCCATCCGTTAATACGCCTTAATGAAAAGTTAAAGCCCTTTCATTCTAACAATATTTTATTCTTTTCGCAATACCATTATGCAAAAATGAATAAGACTTCGCATTTAAGGCTGTTTAATAAAGTTTAGCGGATTCCAACATCTTCCCTTTCCCGCCTTTTATTGACAATTTTTTGGTATTTCCTGCTGACGGAGGATTGGCTGATCCCAAGCGCCGCTGCCGCTCTTGTCGTCGTTTTATATAAATTCATCGCTTGCGTTATAAGCTGTTCTTCCACAGCTTCAAAAGCTTCCTGCAAAGGCATGATGTTCGTAATGATCGGCTTTACCTTTGTCATCGGCTCATTCAATTTCAAAACTTGCCCAACGACGCTTGCATCGATCATTTCGTCGTCAGCCGTCACAATCAAGCGTTCGACAATATTCTGCAGCTCCCGGATATTTCCCGGCCAGGTGTATGCTTCCAATAGATTAAGAGCATCAGGTGTCAAATGGTAACTGCTGTCGTGCTGCTCATTAAATTGCTTCAAGAAATGAAAAGCAATCAGCGGAATATCCTCATGCCTTTCCCTTAATGGCGGAACATGAATGGGAATAACATTCAATCGGTAGAATAAATCTTCGCGGAACGATCCTTCCGCCACCATCTCCCTTAAATTCGTGTTTGTTGCCGCTATGATTTGCACATCAACCGGGAAAGTTTGAGTGCTTCCGATAGGTGCCACCTCCCTTTCCTGAAGAACGCGAAGAAGCTTCACCTGGAGCCTGAGAGGCAGTTCTCCAATCTCATCAAGGAACAATACCCCCTGATCAGCCTGTTTGAAGTAACCGTCTTTACCGCCGGGATCCGCACCAGTGAAGGCGCCTTTCACATAGCCAAAAAGTTCGCTTTCAAGGAGCGCTTCGGGAATGGCCCCGCAATTCACTTTTAAAAACGGCCGGTCCTTTCGCCCTCCCAATTGATGAATGGCATGGGCAATCACTTCTTTCCCCACACCGGATTCCCCTTGAATCAGTACAGTGGAAGAAAATTTGGCCACCTTATGAACCTGCCCCATAATATCTTCCATCTTCTGGCTGCGATAAATCAGCTTCCGGCTTAATTGTTCCTGCATTTTCATCTCATCAAGCTCCTGCTTATACTGTGCGGAAATCTTCTTCATTTCGCGGAGCTCGTCACGAAGACGGGTCGCTTCAGTAATATCGCGCGAAGCTACAATGATCCTTTCAATATCTCCATTTTCATCAAAAACCGGATTGCCGACAGCCAGAACCTTTTTGCCTTCAGGCGTTTCCTGCACCACAGAAACTTTTTTCTTTTTCTCTATGACAAGACGAGTCACCGAAGGCATGAACCGCCCCTTCTTTTCAAGTTCTATAATATTTTTCCCGACCAGTTCTTTCAGGTCTACGCCCCAAAACTCCGGAATGGCATTTTCACTATAGCGGAGCAATTCCCCTTTCGGATTCACTACAAGGATTTCATCATAAATGCTGGACAGGATGGCATTCAGATCCTTGTTCAAGTTTTTGACTGATTCAAGTTCCATGGCCATCTGTTCGACCATCGGAAGATCCTGAACAATGATAATGATCCCTTCCACATTCTTTTCGTCATTGACAATCGGGCTGTAATCAACAAGAATCCCTGATTCGTTTGTGACCTGTATCTGGTTTAAAACCGTCTCACCCGTCTGAAAAACATGCCTCAAATGACCGGCATCAAATATAGTTTCAGCAGGATAATTCAAAACTTCCCCCGCTTTGAACCGTGTCATTTCCAAGGCTGATTCGTTGCAGTCTACAATCACCCCGTGATTGTCAATTATGAATATCCCCATCGGAATGGACATGAGAAGAACTTTCAATATATTGGCATCTTCATTTTCCTGCCTGAAAAGCTCGACGATCAAATCCTCGCGAAGCACGTACCCCGTGATTGAACCGCTTTCATTTTTAATTAAAGACAATTCCTTTCCAAGCACCTGGAAGATTGAAGAAAAAGACAGGTTTTCGGATAATGTACTCAACTCTGTAACCGGGAGGGCATACCGCCTGATTTGTTCGAGCTCCAGCTCCCCGCCTTCTCGTTCACTCATAGGAAGATCTTTTAAATAAATATAGGAAGTGACCTTTCCGCCTTCCTCCAAAAAAATAAACCGGTTCTTTTTGTCAGACAAAAGGGCACGCCATTCTTGCTGAGGCTGATCAACAGAAAGCTTGACGATTGATTGAATAATATCTTTTGATATTAAAAACACGACATCCTCCCCTTTGCGCTTTTGTCATTTTCTGTCGGTTCTCTTCACTCATTATAGCAGAAAAATTTCATTCAGTTATGTATTTTTTCATTTTTTATTCACAAATGAATTACCAAGGTATTTGTTGCATAATTTTTACCATTTAAACAAACTCAAAAAATCAACTCAACCATTCGTTACATTATTCCCTTCCGAATAATTTATGCAAAAAATCATAAGTTTCTCCCTTCTTTGTAAGGCTTTTCCTTTAATTACACCGGTTATGAAACTTTTGGCACATAACTTGCATCAATATTAATTAAGTTTCGTCGACGCGAAATTTTCAGACTAAACTGACTGCAACTAAGACTAAAGGAGTGGTATTATTTTGAGTGAGCTCATGGTGAAATTAAACAATGTGGTGAAAAGCTTCGATGACAACGTTGTGGTAAAAAATATTAACATGGATATAAAGACTGGGGAGTTTCTCACCCTTTTGGGACCTTCAGGGTGCGGAAAAACTACAACTCTTCGCATGATTGCAGGATTTGAACAGCCGACTGACGGAGAAGTCATTATAGACGGAAAAGATGTCAGCAATATTCCCCCGCATAAGAGGGATGTTAACACGGTTTTCCAAAGTTACGCCCTGTTCCCTCATATGAATGTTTCTGATAATGTCGCTTTTGGTCTTAAAATGAAGAAAGTAAACAAGGATGACATTAAACGCCGTGTTTTGGAAGCGCTTAAACTGGTCCAGCTTGAAAGCTTTGCCGAGCGCAAGCCCGATCAGCTCAGCGGAGGGCAAAAACAGCGTGTCGCTATCGCCCGCGCCCTGGTCAACAGCCCAAAAGTTTTGCTTCTCGACGAGCCGCTGGGAGCGTTGGACTTAAAACTCCGTAAGCAGATGCAGGTTGAATTGAAACATTTGCAGCAGAAGCTGGGCATCACCTTCATTTATGTAACACACGATCAAGAGGAAGCCCTCACCATGTCTGACCGCATTGCTGTCATGAATGGCGGAATTATCGAACAGCTTGGAACGCCGGATGAAATATACGAACGTCCCGCGTCACGCTTCGTTGCAGATTTTATTGGTGAGACAAACTTGTTTGAAGGCAAGGTTATCGAGCTGGACGAACATCATGCTTATTTCGACCTTTCCGGACACAAAGTACCAATCATTCCTGCAAACCCGGTATCATTGGATGAAAAGGTTTCAATGGCCATCCGTCCGGAGAGAGTGCACCTGCACAACGAAATGAATGGAGCCGGCTTCGCCATTCCAGGGAAAGTCGTCGAACATATTTATGTAGGGTCCGTCATCAAAACGGTCGTTTCCCTTCCCGGCGGATATCAAGTCACTGTCAACGACACCCCGGAAGTTGCCCATTCATTCACTGTCGATCAAGATGTGTATGTAAACTGGGAACCTGACAAGGCGGTGATCATTGCATGATGGATACAAACGTTGCGCCAGCAGATAAAACGCCTGTCGTTTCTAAGAAAAGGAGACGTCAGAGCGGCAGATTGTTCGGAATGGCATGGACACTCTCACCTGTTACATTTTGGCTTGTACTGTTTTTTATATTCCCGCTTCTTTTCATTTTGCTGATCAGTTTTGCCACAAGGGGTTTGTATGGCGGAGTGGAGTACAGTTTTACGATAGAAAACTATACCCGTTTTTTTGACCCCCTTTATTTGAAGATCTTATGGGATTCACTTGTCATAGCCGGTTTTACAACGATCTTATGCCTTATCTTTGGGTACCCTTTCGCTTATATCATCGCAAGGTCGCCAAAGAAATACCGGGCATTTTTGCTCATGCTCGTCATGGTCCCTTTCTGGACAAATTCACTTGTCAGAACGTATGCATGGATTGTCCTTTTGCGTACAGAAGGGGTTATTAATATAGTCCTAATGAAAATAGGCCTTATTTCCGAGCCTCTTGCCATGCTGTACAACCACGGGGCTGTGATGGTCGGATTGACGTACACGCTATTTCCGTTCATGGTATTGCCGCTGTATGCTTCAATCGAACAATTGGATAAGTCACTGCTGGAGGCTTCCAGCGATTTAGGGGCGAAACCTTGGCAAACGTTTACAAGGATCACTTTGCCGCTCACAATGCCAGGAGTTGTTGCCGGCGCGCTGCTTACATTCATCCCCACCCTCGGGTTGTTCTTCATCCCGGATTTAATGGGAGGTTCCAAATCACTTTTGATTGGAAACTTGATTAAAAATCAGTTCCTGACAGCTAGAGATTGGCCGTTCGGCTCAGCAGCATCCATGATATTGATGGTGCTGACATTAATCTTTATCCTCATCTATTTAAGGATCGGCGGCAATAAAAAAGGACTCGAGGTGTTGTAGATGAATCTTCGATTGAAAAGCTTGCCATCGATTCTGTATGCATTATTCATTTACGGATTTTTGTATGTCCCGATTATCATCTTGATCGTATTTTCTTTTAACAAGTCAAGACTGAATGCCGTGTGGACCGGCTTTACATTCGAATGGTATGGAAAGCTGATGCAAAACAGCGACATCCTGGCAGCAGCCAAAAACAGTTTGACAGTCGCTTTCGTCTCGACCATTGTTGCCACAATGATCGGAACGATTGCCGCCGTCGGAATGTACCGCTTCCACTTCCGCGGCAAAACCGCGCTTGATGGGATGCTGTATCTTCCCATCGTCATTCCGGAAATCGTCATGGGGATTTCTTTGCTGGCCTTTTTCGCGCTTGTTAACGTTCCTCTTGGAATTACGACATTGGTTATTGCCCATATTACTTTTTGTATTCCGTTTGTCGTCGTTATTGTCAGGGCGAGGCTGGAAGGCTTTGATCCATCAATGGAAGAAGCTGCAAGGGACCTTGGCGCCAATGAATGGCACACATTCACAAAGGTGACGCTGCCTATCATCGGCCCGGGTATCATGGCTGGAGCGCTTTTGTCTTTCACCCTGTCGATTGATGACGTGATCATCAGCTTCTTTGTCGCCGGCCCAAGCAGTACAACTTTGCCTTTGAAAATTTTCTCGATGGTGAAGTTCGGCGTATCGCCTGAGATCAATGCACTTTCCACATTGATGCTTGTGATTACTCTATCAATTGCAGTATTTGCCCAACTCAGACTAAACAAATAAATAAAAAAGCCGATTCAATATAATATAGCCGGTACTTTAGAACTACCGGCTATTAAGGCAAAAAGAATTTCCAAAAATAAAAAGGGGGTAAATATTTTGAAATTTATAAGAAAAACCGGCAAATATGCCTTCCTTTTCGTTATGGCATTGATTGTCGGGACTGTCGCAGCTGGATGCGGAAAAAGCAGTACATCAGGAGAGGAGGACGGATCAAAGGACGGCGGGGATGGAAAAGCTTCGGGCGAACTGAATTTATTTATCTGGTCTGAGTACATGCCTGATAAGATACTCAAACAGTTTGAAGAAGAAACCGGAATAAAAGTCAATTACAATGTTTATTCATCCAACGAAGAAATGCTGGCCAAAATCAGTGCCGGAGCAGCAGGTTATGATCTTTCGGTGGCAAGTGATTACATGGTTGAAATAATGAAGAAACAAAACCTGCTTGAAGAGGTGGATAAGGAAAACATCACACGGCTTGATAATCTGGACCCTGAATTTTTGAATCCAGACTATGATCCGGGCAATGAATATTCCATCCCTTATATGTGGGGAAATGTAGTGATTGCCATCAATGAAGATAAAGTTGATAAAGAGGTCACCAGCTTTGAAGATTTATGGGATCTCGAGTTTAAAAACTCCCTTGTTGTGCTCGACGACCAAAGAATTCTGATCGGTATCGGCAATAAGCTTCAAGGTGAGTCGATGAATTCAACTGATACCAAAGTCATTCAAAAATCGAAAGACCTGTTAATGGATTTATTGCCAAACATCAAGGCATATGATAGTGACAGCCCGAAAACGATGCTGGTTAACGGCGAAGCCAAAGCCGGAATAGTCTGGGGCGCAGAGGCCTATTTGGCAGAAAAAGAAAACCCATCCATTAAAACAGTACTGCCTGATGAAGGAACAAATATTTGGATCGACAACTTTGTCATACCTACTGGTGCGCCAAACAAAAAGAATGCTGAGGCCTTCATTGACTTTATTTTAAAACCCGAGGTCAGTGCGGAAATTATCGAAGACTTCCCGTACGCCAATCCAAACCTGGCGGCGCATGAACTGATTGACGATGATATCATGACACATCCTGCCGTCTATTCCAACGAAGAATTCTTGGAAAAGAGCGAAGTTTTCAAAGACATCGAGGACGCCATCCTGGAATATGACCGCGTTTGGTCTGAAATCAAGCAATAAGAAAAGCGCAAGGCGCCTGGAGCTGGACAATAAGAAAAATCGGTGAAGCGATCCAATTATACGACCGCGTCTGGTCGGAAGCGAAAGGATCACAATAGCTTTTACATAGAGGAGGCTCCCTCCTCTATATTTTTATATACAATTAATTGAATATTTAACCACATCCAAATAATCTATTTTTTATTCTTGAAAGGAGTCGGCAAATGACAAAGATAGAATATAAGCGATTTGCAAGGCCATTTGTTTTTTTATTACTGATCAGTGCTGTTTTAGCGGGCTGCGGCGGAAAAAGTCCCCCAGGAGCGGAAAAGGCCTCGGGAGGAGCAGACGGCGAAGAGGATCAAATCACAGGAGAATTGAATTTATTTAACTGGTCTGAATACATGCCGGATAGTGTAATTGAGAAGTTTGAGAAAAAGTATGGAGTAAAAGTGAATTACAGCGTATATTCATCGAACGATGAAATGCTGGCAAAAATCAACGCGGGTGCCTCGGGTTATGATATTGCCGTGGGAACAGATTATATGGTTGAAATCATGCGGAATGAGGACCTGCTTGAACCGATTAATCTTGATAACATCACTAATTTGAACAACATTGATGATCAGTTCCTGGACAAGTCATTCGATCCGGGAAATGGATATTCTGTCCCTTATATGTGGGGAGGCGCTTTTATCGCCTACAATAAAGATACTGTGGATACCGAGATTACGAGCTACAAAGATTTATGGGAGCCGGAATTCAAAAATTCACTTGTCGTATTGGACGACCAGCGGGTCATGATGGGCATCGCCAATAAAATGCAGGGAGAATCCATGAGTTCGACCGACCCGAAAGTCATTGAGAAGTCCAAGGAGCTTCTCATCGATTTGCTGCCCAATATTAAAGCTTTTGACAGTGACTCGCAAAAAACGATGCTTCTTAATGGTGAGGCCAAAGCCGGAATTGTCTGGGGTGCCGAGGCTTACCTTGCCTACAGCGAAAATCCTTCAATCGAAACCGTGCTGCCGGAAGAAGGTATATACCTGGGAATCGACTGCTTCATCATTCCTAAAGGGGCTCCAAACAAACGCACGGCAGAAGCCTTTATCGATTTCGTACTGCGACCGGAAATCAGCGCTGAAATAACAGAGGATTTCCCATACTCCAATCCCAACAAGGCAGCTCACGAGCTGATTGCTGACGAAATCTTGAAGCATCCGGCTGTCAATCCGCCTGAAGAAGAACTGGAAAAAGGAGAATTTTTGAAGGATCTGGGCGAAGCCGTCCTGGACTACGACAGGGCCTGGTCTGAGATAAAACAGTAAATACGTTGAAAATCCTAAAGGAAGGTAAGCTGTCCTTTAGGATTTTTTGTGGCCATAAATACAATAAAGAATCCAGTTTGAATTACTTTGTAAAAAGAGCATTATCATGATTGTATTGGAATAATCAGTAAAATCTCTGCTCTTCACCCCATGTTTTCGCCTCGCTATTCACCAAAAAAATATCCGTCCCTCTTCTTTAGATTTGACCGGAGATCAATATGCATTTGTTAAATAATAAGGGGTAATGTCAGCATCGCTGACACCACTATAATTCAAAGGTAATTTGCTTGATTAATTAGCGCTCTGCCGCCATGTGTTCCCCACTTGCCGTTCATGCCTTATAAAAAGTCTTTTAAACAGCCCCTTCTTTATTTCGAATTAAGTATAATTATTAAAAGAATAGTAGCCACAATGATGGTGGCTGCAAAGGAGGTCAAGCAGCCGGCTAAAATCTTTACCCATGGACTTCCCTTCTTTAATAGGGTTACAATACAACCTAAAGCGACGATAAGCGCAAATATTGTATACATTTTTTTCGTCCCCCCTATACTTTTTTGCTTGTGCATGAGCTGTCCATCAACACTTGGGTTCTCCTTTGTTGGCGGGAAGGACTTCGACAAGCCTCATGAAGGTTAAGGAAAAAAATGAAAATCCCCATTTTATTTTTTAAAATCATCGATATACTTCTTTGCCTCTTCTAAGGAAAGGCCTAGTCCCTTCATAGCCATTCGAACCGCTTCCACTTCCTTTCCCTCTTTCAGAAGCTTCTGCAGCTGGTCATTGATTGGAGGTCCGGATAGCTGCCATTTTTCAGCCGCTTGGTTTAATACCTCTTGCATGGCCTCCAGCTTTTTTTCAAGTTTTATCAATCTTTTTCCGTTGCTTCCGACATTCACCATCAAAAATGTCATGAACACCATAAAGGCTAAGAAAAATAGTGAAAGCAAGATGGCAATCGAATCCATTCCAATTCCTCCTTAAAAGAACATTCGGTGATGGTCCATTGTGTAACGGGACTGATATTAATCTTGATATCTTCAAGATTCCCGTTTTCTTTTTTTAAAGATAAACCGGAAAACGTGATAGATTGGTAAAATGGTATATGTCAAAATATAATCTAGGAGCACAACTGTAATCAGGGGGGGAAGCCAAAAAAAGACCGACTTTCAAAAGTATTCCTTCTCCTGCGGATAGCAGGACAAGAAAGACACCTATAGCTCCTGACACCCATGCGACCGACTCCTTGTAGCGCAGAAGGACGATGGAGTAGACTATAGAAATGACGATCCAAATGGCGTAAATCAAGGGAAGCGCCCCTTTCGTTTCCAGATAGCATTTTTATTTTAAACTTCCGAATAATATACGGCCCTATTCACGATTCGGTTTCAATAAGTAATAAAAACGCCATCCATTATTGGCTGATAATTGATTTCAGCCTAACGGGAGGATAAACGAAATGCTGACATATGAAACTTTACCGAAACATATCAAAAATATTGCGGAAGAATACAACTATCGAGATGAAAAGCTGCTTGCCGTGCCATACCGGTTTCATTACAACGGCCAAAATTACTATTGCATCGGTTTTGAGCCTTCCCGTGAGAGGCTGTTCATTCGTGAAGACGGCTACGTTCCTTCTTTTTCCGAGATGAAACGTCCGATGTTGCTCACCACGTCCTACGAGACATCGGGACTCTCCATGTTTACCATAGGGGTCGAATGGGGAAAACCGGCCCTTGAGAAGCTGTATAGGGAGATGGCCAACCGGTTCAAGTCGCTTTGCAAAAAAACTAAAAAAACGGCTCCAGAGACCATTTTGTCGAGTCTGGACCGTGTCATTGCCGCCTGTGAAAAAAGTGCAACGGAACAGAAACTGATTTATGACTGTGTCATCCAGGCGCTCGATCTCACCAAGCGCAGGAACGAGGAGGAAATGGCAACAGAAGAGGATCAGAAGCAGCTAAGACGATATGTCCTGGAGATGACGCGCGCAACGGTCAGGCAAAACCAGGTGCAACTGGATACGGAACAGGACAGGAAGGATATCCTTGATTATCTCGGCGGGAAAATCCTTAAAAATCCGGCGGTACTGTTTGATTTTCTCTGGCTAAAAAGCAAGGAAAAGCATATGGTGAC
Source organism: Siminovitchia fortis (assembly GCF_003605365.2). Taxonomy (GTDB): domain Bacteria; phylum Bacillota; class Bacilli; order Bacillales; family Bacillaceae_C; genus Siminovitchia; species Siminovitchia fortis. The sequence continues at coordinate 16,970 of NZ_QYTU02000038.1, read as the reverse complement.
GGCAGACTCACCGAGGGGACGGGACCAGGGGGAGTTTCAGAAGTTGTTGAAAGAAGACAGGCATTTGGAAGAAGGGGATAACGCAGAAATAATTGCGCTGCTTCGGAATCCCAAGTAGAGGCAGCGTCGGGAAAATGCGGATTTACAACGTTAATCAAATTATAGCATAAAACACTGAAACTGATTTCCTTACTACCGTCGGAAATCGGTTTTTTGGTCGGGCTTATGCCACGATCGAGCGCTTTAATTGTACAACGAATTTCTTATTTTATCGTAGTAAATGAGTTCATATGTAGTACAAAGAAGGACAGATAAAGCGAATCTTATCTATCCTTCTCTTTTTCCCAAATAAAATGTGCAACATTATATAATTCTTCCCTTTTATCAAGTCATTAATAAAATATCTTAACTTTTAATAAAAAAAGATCCATCAAAGTGAATTCTTTTCTAAGAATTTCACCTGTTTACTGCTAATCAAAAGTTTGATTAAGAGAATACCATTTCTGCTCAATTACAATGGGGATGTCGATCAAACGTTTGATTAAAAATATGCTTTTTTTATCTTCCCGAAAAAAGTATGGATCCTGCCCTTCCTCAAATTGATCAAACGTTTGATTGGTTCAAATGTCTGCCAATGAAGAAAGGCTGCCAATCTTTAACCAAATGTTTGATTAAGAACGTGGATGTTTATGACTCAAGATGCAGAAAAGGATTTTTCCACTCCATCAAAGCCGCATAATTGCATGATTCTTCATCTTCTATATAATTCGGCAAAACCTGGACCGGAGTTCGCCCGCAGTGCAGAAGAAAAGTTACAACGGGGTCTTTGATATCCCCTTCCATGACATGGTTCAAATATTCCTGGGCAGTCATTTCCTGTTGATACTTATGGTAAAAGGGCATCCGGGCGCCGCCAAGCAGGCGTTCCAGCCCCTCATGCACAACCACTTCATACATCGACTGCATCAGCCATTTGCCAAGGCCCAACTTGCGATAGGCGGGCTTGACGCATATATCTACAATATAAATGGCGTTTCCGTTCGGGTCATGGTTACGGATATATCCGTCGTCCGTAACCTCCGACCACGTATGCTCCGGCCTGCCAGGATCGAAGTCGATCATCAGCCCGGTAATAGAACCAGCTATCTCCCCCTTAATCTCCACGCATAAAGCGCCTTCCGGGAACCTTTCGACATGCTCTTTCAACTGTTTCTCGTTCCACCAAAGATCTGGCGGAAAAGGCGGGGGAAAGCTTTCCTTCTGCACGTCGATCAGTTTCTGAAAGTCATCTTTTGTATAATTCCTAATAACAGCTTCAACCGGTCTGTCACCATCAAAAACATACCATTTCTTATACAACCGAAAAGCCCCCTTATGAAACATTTTCATCAAAGCTTAATTCAGGCGGTTTTTCCTTGAACATTTTTGTTAAATAGGCCAGGTACAGAGCTCCAATAATAAACCAGCTGATACCCAGTATAAATGCATCTCGACTTAGGCTTGTCCATAACCAGACACATAGAACAATTCCTATGAAAGGAATCACCAAATAGAGAATGGAATCTTTCATTGACCGCCGTCTGTTTTTAAAGAAATAATGTGTGATAACAGATATATGAACAATCGTAAAAGCTGAAAGAGCGCCAAAACTGATAAATGAGGCAACTGTATCAAGCGAAAACACCAAGGATGACAGGGCCAACAGGCTCACGATGACTGTGCTGTATACCGGCGTCCTGAACTTCGGCGAAATATAACCAAAAATCTTCTTTGGAAGGATCGTATCCCTTCCCATGGCGAACAGGAGCCTGGATACACTGGCATGGGAACTGGTCGCTGAAGCGAAAGCACCTAACACGAAACCGGCAAGAAACATAGCTTTAAACATGTTCCCTCCAATAAAGATAGCAATCTGCAGCGGTGCGGAATCCGGGTCTTTAAACGACATATAATCCGGATAGACCATTTGCCCGATATAAGAAACAATAATGAATAGAGTTCCTCCGATAATCGTTACTAGAAAAATAGCTTTTGGGATGTTTTTTTTTGCATCAACGGTCTCTTCCGATAATGTTGTAACCGCATCAACCCCCAAGAAGGACAGACACAAAATGGCCGCTCCGGCAAAAACTAAAGAGATTGAACCTTCAGGATTGAAGAAAGGCAATGTTGAAAATAACGTCCCCGTTCCTCCCCCGCTTAAAATCGTTTTGACAGAAAGGATCAAGAAAAAGGCAATCACAATAACTTGAAAAGCGATTAAAAAGAAGTTAACATTTGTGACCACTTTTATTCCCCTGATATTGACAAACGTCACAATCAAAATGGCCAAAATAATCCAAACCCAATTAGGAACTGAAGGAAATTCCGCATTTAAATAGATTCCAAGAACCAGGTAATTGATCATGGGAAGGAATAAGTAATCTAACAACAATATCCATCCTGTAAAAAAAGCCAACATGGGAATTGAGCGATTTTTGCGCATAGGTATAGGCAGATCCGGTATACGGAAACGCTTTTACCATCCTGCCATAGCTGTATGCAGTGAACAGCATCGTCAATAAGGTGACAATATACGCTGCCGGAAGCATCCCCATCGTAAGCTGTGATACGATGCCATATGTTGTAAAAACAGTCATCGGAACCATATAAGCCAATCCGAACAGTACGACAGGAAGCAAGGTAAGTACCTTTTTAAATTCAGTTTCAGCCTTCATCAAATATCCCCCTTAATTATAATTCTTCATCTTTATAAACGACTTTTCCATCCATCACGGTGAACTTCACTTTCGCTTCCAGCAATTGCTCCGGGTCAACGGCAAACAAATCCCGGTCCATCACAATCACATCTGCCAGCTTTCCTTTTTCCAATGTTCCCAGCTTGTCCTCCATGAAATTGCCGAAAGCAGGGCCGGCGGTATAATGCCTCAAAGCTTCTTCCAACGGAATTTTTTCTTTTGGATTCCAGCCATCTTCCGGCTCTCCATCGTTAAACCGGCGTGTAACAGCCCGGTAAATTTCCAGCATCGGATTTAGCTCGACGACAGGAAAGTCACTTCCAAACGCCATGGCCGCACCTGATTCTCCCAAGGTTTTAATCGGCCATGTGTATTGATCCCGCTCTTGCCCCATGCGTGTAAGATATACATTGTCCTGATATTTTTCGGTAATCGCCATATGCTCAGGCTGCATGGAAGCCACAACGCCAAGCTGTTGGAAACGCCGGATATCATCCGGATGGATCACTTCAATATGCTCGATTGTATGCCGGGAGTCGCGCCTTCTGTTTTGCTCTTCGGCCTTTTCATACAGGTCCAATCCAAGACGGACAGCACCGTCTCCGCATGCATGCAGCCGAACACGGAAACCTTCACGGTCAGCCTCCGTAATCCATTGTTCCAATAGTCCAGGCGGCAGGAATGCCTCTCCTTTTTCCGATGGATTGTCGGAATATGGCTCGACCATTAAAGCTGTATATGTTGTCGCAACACCGTCCAGAAATTGTTTTAACCCTGAAAACCTCAATACATCTGACTGGTACTCCTCCCGCAGCCCTCTTGCCTGGGACAAGTCCCCGTTTAGCGGGCTGAGGAAAAAGGTTCTGACGGTCAGTTTATCGTCCTGTTCAAATTTCCGGTAAAGAGAGAGATCCCCTACTTCAAAACCCGGAAGAGGCAGCATATCACTTACAGATGTAATGCCCAGCCGATTCGCTTTTGCTAAAAAACGTTCCATCAATTCAACTGCCTTCTTTTCCGGGATTTTAAATGCCTGATCAGCAGCAAGCCTCATCGCCGTTTCCAATAAAATCCCCGTCGGCTTCCCGTCTTCATCTTTCATAATCATACCGAATGGCGGGTTTTCTGTATTTTCATCAATTCCCGCCAGTTTCAGCGCTTTGCTGTTGAGCCATGCCCCATGGCATTCGGCATTTAGTAAAAACACGGGGCGGTCTGGTATCAATTCATCCAGAATGGTCCGGTCAGGCATATCTTTTTTATCCCAAAAAATATGGTACCAGCTAAAGCCGAGTATCCATTCATCGTCAGGACGGCTGTCAGCAAAATCTTTCACCTTTTGGGCTGTTTCCTCCGCTGAACGTGCATCTGCGAGATTCACGTAATCTTCAAAAAGGCATCCAAGTGTCAAATGGATATGAAAATCGTGAAAGCCGGGCATGATCGTTTGATTATCAAACTTGTAAACTTGTGTCTCATTGCCTATATATTGCGCCATGCTGTCTTCCTTACATACTTCGATAATCTTTCCATCCTTGATGGCTATACCGCCTTCCATCATCTTCTTGCCGGTAAAAATACGATTTCCCCGGATGATCATATCTGCTTTGACCAATCGAATTCTCCTCCTTGAAACCCAATTTCCTTTATGGTGACAACGCTTTTGTTTGATAGGACCTAATATTTTTCCTCAAAAGACGTTATTAACACAGCTCACAACTTAGATTAATTATTGTTTTACTTCGGACCAGACACGGTCATAAACTTGAAGGGCTTCCCCCACATCAATCGCATGGGCTGCTTTTGGATGATCGATACCGTCCCCAACTGTCATCTCAATCTCTGCCCGGACATCATCCGGCAATAATTTCACTGCTTCCTCATTTGGATCCACATATGGGTGCTCCAGGACAATTTCTTTGCTTACTTCAGGGTCATAAATGAAATTAATGAACTTTTCTGCATTCTCTTTGTTCTTTGCCCCCTTTGGAATCACGAAATTATCTTGCCAAAGGCTGAGGAAGTCTTCAGGAATGATGGCTTTGAGATCAGGATTTTCTCTCATCGCAAGCGCTGCTTCAGCCCCGTAAACGACTCCGGCTTTCACTTCATTACTGATTAAAAGGTTCTTGGCATTGTCACTGTCGTATACTTTAATATTCGGTTTCAGCTTTTTAAGCTCCTCGCCTGCAGCTACTATTTCTTCTTCTTTTGTAGTGTTTGGATCATAGCCGAGCATGCTCAGCATGGCGCTCAACATTGTGCGCGGATCATCGAGAATAACGAGACTGTCTTTAAATTCAGGATCGAACAAATCCCTGTATGATTTCACTTCTTTGTCAACAAGCTTCTCATTGACAATAATGATCTCCGTTCCCGACATATAAGGAAGCGAATATTCGTCATTCTTGTCGAAGTCCCAGCCTAAATAATCTTCACCGATGTATTTCAGGTTCGGGATATTATCTTTATCGATTTTTTCCAGTTTATCCTGTTTGATCAGCGGTTCAACGAAATAAGTGGACGGCACGGCAAGGTCGAATTCCCCGCCGCTGACATTCAGCTTCGCGATCATTTCTTCATTGGAAGAAATTTCGCTGTAATTCACCTTTATCCCAGTTTCTTCTTCAAATTGTTTGATTAAGTGTTCCGGCAAGTACTCGGACCAGTTCATGATGTTGACAACCTCTTTCTTCGAGCCTCCCGTACTGCTCCCGCATCCCGCCAAAACAACTCCCAGCATCATGACAACGGTTACAAAAACCATTGATGGCTTAAAAAGCTTTTTCATTATCAAACTCCCCCCTGATTTTTTATTTAATCCTGTATTTGGAATAAAAGACCGAGTCAAAGCTCGGTCCAAGGATCAACAACGCTTCAATGCGTAATCTCACTATCTGTGATGCAGCAGTTTACTTGAGATGTTTTTTTATAAAAGCGAGACGGACTCTGCCTCCTGCTGCCGGCTCCTATCCTTAAACGGCGTCGCCGATCCGGTCTCACGATTTCTCCGCAGTGTTTCCAGATCAACATCCCCGACAACGACAGCTTCCACGTTCGGGCGGCTTTCAGTCACAATTCCTGCATTCGGGAAGGAAAAATCAATCGGGGAGAAAATGCCCGATTGTCCATATTTCGCATCTGCCAGAGTAACATTCGTCATGTTGCCCGACGCCCCGGAAATAACGGTGTATACCTGGTTTTCAATGGCTCTTGCCTGGGAACAACAGCGGATCCGCATATATCCTTGTTCATTCTCCTCTGCGAATGGCGTAAATATAATTTGTGCACCCTGCTCGGCGGCCTGGCGTGCAAGCTCCGGAAACAAGATGTCGTAACCGATCAATATCGCGATTTTTCCGCAATCCGTATCGAATACCTTTACCTCATCTCCCGCCTGGATGCCAAGCCAGCTTTTCTCTGAGGGTGCCACATGAAGCTTATATTGCCTGTCGAATGTACCGTTGCGCCTAAATAGATAGGAAACATTATAAATCTCGTTATCCTCTTCCACATAATGCGATCCGGCAATGATATTGATGCTGTATTTTACGGCTAAATCAGAAAACAGCTGTATATAATCTTCCGTATATGTGGTCACCTCCTGTGCCTGGCCGCTTGGAAACCTCTCATTTGAAAATGCCGCAAGCTGCATCGTGACCACTTCCGGGAATAAAACGAAATCCGATCTTACCTTGGAACTGCTGCGGACATAGTATTCACACTGCTGTGCAAAGTCCGAAAAGGACCGGACTTCTTTAAAATCATATTGAACGGAAGAAATACGCACGGGTAAAGAGTGTCTGTAATCCTTTTCTGATGGAGGGGCATAATCCTCATTCACCCACTCCATCAATGTTGCATTTTCTAAAGAGGCCTCATCATGGGGGAGATAGTTTGCCAGCACCTTTTTAAATTTAAACCCATTCATTGTTTGAAAAACGATGACAGGATCATATATTTTTTTCTTGATGACCTGATCAACATATTCTTCGGGCGTCAGTTTATCGGCATATTTGTAATAATTAGGCATACGGCCGCCAAATAAAATACTTTTCAAATTAAATTTCCTGCAAAGTTTCCGCCGTTCTTCATACAGCCGGCGGCCGATCTTTAATTTCCGGTAATCGGGATGCACCACAACGTCCAATCCGTACAGATTCTTTCCATCGGGGTTATGATTTCGGATATAGCCGTTTCCAGAAATTTGATCTATTGTATGGTCTTCTCCATAATCCTCAAAATTGACGATGATACTGGAGCACGCCCCGATGATTTTTCCATCATATTCGACGCAAAACTGGCCTTCCGGAAAAATATTAATATGACTCTTATAATGCTTTGCTTCAAAAGCAACACCTGGAAGCCCAAAGCTCAAATTAGCGACTTTGACAACTTCCTCGATATCCTCTTCGCGGATATTGCGGACGATGATTTCTTTTTGAAAACTGGAAGTATCCACTTCACTCATTCAATAACCCTCTTCCCTTCCTTTTTATAAAAACAAAAGAGAAGCTCTCATTTGTTTTTGCTCTTATATTAAATTTCTTCATATGCATCGATCGTCGGCTTGCCTGCACAAAACAGCGTTTTCTTCTTTGAGAGGTTCATAATGACAGAAAAGACTGTTTCTGAACGGCGGTGCTCCGGTGCGTTTTCATTCGGGTAGTGGTTAATAGAGTTTGGATAATTGTATTTATCACAGAACCATTTCTTAAAGCTGTTCTCATCAATCGTTTCTCCCTTTGCCAGCGCTGTATTGATAAGCTGCTCGGCACGAAGCTTCCGGATCATTGAATCTGTATATTTAAATTCGTTCAAATCAGCCAAGTTTTTCAACAGCTCCGGTGAAAGGATATGATTGGAATGAACGGCCGTACCATTCGGCTCCACCATCAGGTCGATGCCAAAAGGGGACACTTCGACGTTTGCTGCCAAAGACATGCCTTCACCTTCATGGCTTGCAATCATGAAATTCGCTGCGGAGGCCATTTGGCCATTGTTGACTTTTGACAGGGCCTCATGGAAGGAAGAAGAGTTCAAAACCGCCCTTAAACCAAGGTGGATGGGAACTTCATCGGATTTTTTGTCCGTGATCAAGGCGTTCAGACAGACAGCCACTCCAGCAGAGTTGCAGCCGATTTTTCCGATAATCCCGCCTTCTGTCACCATTGTGATATCCGGTTTATCCTCCTGTTTGATACGGAGAAGCAGCAGACTGTCAATCTGGCTGCCTTTCCAATCCCAGTTTTGGCCAATGATCGTTTCATCACAGGCAGGAGCCGTTACGGCAATGGAAGTGCACCCGTCGGAAAAAATCTTATCCTTCCGCCCTGTAAGTGCAATTTCACTTCGTGCATTCAATGCTAAAATGTCCTCGAAGTCCACACCCGCTCCGTGTGCCACCCCTTCCATTTCCTCTATCAGCTCAGGGTCATATGCTTCAATTGCTTTTAGATGGACGAGTGCACGGTTACGGGCTTCTTTCCAATCGATTTGATGGTAGCCGTAGAAAAGCTTTTCATACGTTTCCAGGCTGACCTGGATTTGCCCTTTTCCTTCACGGCCATGCTTTTCGCCTATTTCACGCGGTGTTCCCTCAAGATCCAATTGTTTTATCATAGTTGTTTTCCTTCTTTCTCTTTAGGAAATATAATCCAAAAACTTAAAGTAATATTTCATCATCCCCAATCCGGTAGCATTCATGCTGTGAAACGGGATAGGCTTCAGGTTTGAACGGTCAAGAGGGTTGTTTTTATCCCCTTCATTGAGCATATTCATGGCTACAATTTTGCCTAATAGGGTGGACATTGCAGCCCCATGCCCGGCGTATCCGAAAGCAAAATGGGTTCCGTCATCCAACTGGCCGATATAAGGGATCTTTTCAATGGTAAACCCTACTTTTCCGCTCCACTTGTAATCCACCTTGGCATCTTTTAGCGCCGGGAAGACATCTACCATGCCTGCTTGTAAATTATCGAAAAGCCTTTGGGCATCCCGTTTGCTTGTCGTACGCCCCGATCCCCCGAATACCATGCGGTTGTCTGCGGACAGCCTGAAATAATACAGCAGGTTTTTCGTATCACAGGCAGCACGGTTATGCTTTATCAATTGCTCGCATAGGTCTTCCGGAAGCGTCTCGGTCGCAAGAACAATGCTTTCGACCGGGACAATCGCTTTCTTGATCAGCTTGTGGACATCGGTCGTATAAGCGTTGACGAACATCCCGACCTGTTTGGCGATAACACGGCCGTTGTTTGTCTCTACAACCACTCTATCATGAGATTCACGTTTGATGTTAATCGCTTCCGAGTGTTCGTAGATGGTTCCGCCGTATTTTTCCACCGCATTTGCCAAACCGAGACAATAATTCAACGGATGGAAAATGGCGCTTTTTTCATCGATATGGGCCCCGTGGTAAAAGTCCGAGTCCATTTCAGTGTGCATATCTTGCTTCTCCACAATCTTTGTTTCAAAGTTATAATTTTTATATAAAAATTCCTGTTCACGCCTCATTCCATCCAAATGTGACGGCTTGTATGCCGCAAGCAAGTTCCCGTTACGGAAAAAATCGCACTGGATGTCTTCTTCCTTAATGATATTTTCAATCAAATCGATACTGTCCAATGACATTTGAAACATCTGCCTTGCAGCGTCACTGCCGTATTTTTCAGCCAGTGCCTGCATGGACATGACATAGCCGATCAATACTTCCCCGCCGTTTCTTCCGCTTGCGCCGGATCCTACAGTATTGGCTTCCAATACTACAGTTTTCACATTTCTTTGCTGCAGGTGATAGGCAACGGAAAGCCCGGTGAAGCCTCCTCCTATGATGACGACGTCACATGTTTCCTCGCCTTGCTGGACAGGCCTTCTCTTCATATCATTTGCTGTTGCTTTCCACAACGATTTGCTGCTCATGCTTCCACTCCTTCAATTTTTCAACTTCCATTTTAAATATTTTATTGTTTAACCTCAGACCATGCGCGGTCATAATACTTGATCGCTTCCCCGACATCCTTTGCATGGACACCTCTTTCGAAATCTTCATCTGTCAATTCCAGCTCTTTCCGGATATCATCAGGGAGCAATTCAAGTGCTGCTTTATTCGGGTTATGGTATGGGTAATCCACTGTAATTTCTTTGCTTATTTCAGGGCGAAGAATAAAATCTATAAATTTTTCTGCGTTTTCTTTGTGCGGTGCATCTTTAGGAATGACAAAGTTGTCTTGCCACAAGCTCAGGTGATCTTCAGGAATAACCATTTTGATGCTTGGATTTTCCCTCATCGCCAGCGCTGCTTCAGCCCCGTAAACGACTCCGGCTTTCACTTCTCCGCTGACAAGCAGGTTTTTCGGGCTGTCACTGTCGAATGCCTTTATATTCGGCATAAGCTTTTTCAATTCCTCCCCAGCCTTCATGATTTCATCTTCATTTGTACTGTTTACGGAATATCCGAGCATTTCCAGCATCGCACCAAGCATTGTGCGAGGATCATCCAGCACGACAAGTCCGTCTTTTAATTTAGGATTAAATAAATCTTTATAATTCTTTATTTCAAAATCTACCAGATCCTCATTGTATGCAATAATTTCTGTTCCCCACATGTACGGGACAGAATATTCATCGTCCGGATCAAAATCCCATCCCATGAACTTTTCATCGATATTTTTCAAGTTTGGTATATTGTCTTTGTTGATTTTCTCCAACTGGCCTTCTTTGATCAGCACTTCAACAAAATAAGTCGAAGGGACAGCTATATCATAAGTGGCATTCCCAACGTTCAACTTCGCGACAAGCTCTTCATTGGAAGAGATTGTACTGTAGTTTACTTTAATTCCTGTCTCTTCTTCAAATTGCTTGATTAGTTCCTCTGGCAAGTATTCAGACCAGTTTAGAATGTTGACCACATTTTCATCCTTGCCGCCGGATCCGCTGCCTCCGCAACCTGCAACCAGCAGAACAAACGCCAAGGCTGATACGAGCAAACTGAACTTTTTGAATCTCATTTGGGCATTCTCCTTTAGATGTATGGAATTTCTACCGGCCGATGATTCCAGCCGGAAGGCCTGTTTGCGAATTTAGCTGCCCTTATATTTCGAGGGCATATTCCTCAACATACGCCAATACCATGCCCTTGACTACTTCCTCCCCCTCCCGAACCTCCACTGATGAAATTCTTCCTTGATAGGTCTTTTTGATCTCCAGAACGGTATCATCCTTTTGTTTGATTTTAAAGAATGTGTTACAGCGTTTCTGGCTCAGGTCCTCTTGGATACGGAATGTGACAAGGACTCCGTCACAAGGGCTTATAATCATTTCTTCCATTTAACACTATCCTCCCCCTCTTTAACCGATTTTTCAGCTTCATGCCAAAGGAATCGCTTTCATTTTTGAAAAAGCCAAAATTTCGATAAATTCTTTTCAAAAGAGCACGCAGCAGTTACCATAGTTAACCGGCTGCACGTTCTTCCCGGCAGCATACACCCTTCCAGGAACAAAGCCGGACAGGTACTGGTAACAGCTGACGGTATTCGCTGAAATACAGCGTTGTCATAAATATTCTGCAAGATTTGTGCCAAACGATGAAAGGGACAGATGATAACGTTTTTTTCATTAAACCTGCTTAAGGTTATTCAAAAATGAATAATGTTTGCCGTTTTGCATGAATTTTTTAAAAAAAGCTCCGCTTCTGCATCGAGAAGCGGAGCAATTATTACAGCCTTTTGATCACCTTATCGTAGGCTTCCAACGTTTGATCAATTTCTTCCTGCCCATGTGCACTTGAAACGCTGTATCGGTTCAACGGTTTTGTATAGATTCCTTCATTTATTAATTGAAAATCCAATTCTCTCCTTAAACCAAAGTCGGCACTTTGGAGATCGCGGTAATTCAATATTTGCTCTTTTTCAGTGAAAATCAAATTGAAAATGGAGCCGATGCCTAATGTCCGGACTGCTATTCCCCGCTGTAAAAAAAGCTTGCTGATTTCTGTTTTCAATCTGTCGGCTGTCTCATTGATTTGGCTGATTTCTTCCTCCAAAACTGCGATCGTTTCAAGGCCCGCTGCCAAAATCGAGGGATGCCCGTTATATGTTCCGCTGTGAAAAAGCACGTCCCTTGCATTGGAATGTTTGCTTTGGCTGCTGTCAAACACGTCTGAAGCAGCTTTTGGAAGACTTACCTCCATAATATCTTTTTTTCCGCCTGTAATGCCGATCGGGTATCCTCCGCCGACCGCCTTGCCAAGTGCAGTCAGATCCGGTTTAATGCTGTAATATTCCTGAGCTCCTCCAAGTCCCAATCTGAAACATGTTTTGACTTCATCAAAAACGAGGAGAATGTCCAATTCCTCCGTCAATTTCCGAAGGCCTTCCATAAAACTCCTCTCAGCCGGGATATATCCTCCTTGAATCGGCTCCACAATGACCGCAGCCAGTTCATCCTTTCTTTTTCTCAGAATGTCCGAAGCTGCATCCAAATCATTAAACGGCAAAATGACCGTATGTTCCTCGTGATATTGGTCCATCCCCTTGGATTCCGCAACCGATCTCGGTTGATGGGGATGGCCGGCTTCGTCTATGGACGGGTTTACGCTCACTAAAACCTGATCGTATCCGCCATGGTAATGGCCTTCAAATTTCGCGATTTTATTTTTTCCTGTATAGGCGTATGCCAGGCGAATCGCAAGCAAAGTCGCTTCCGTTCCTGAATTTGTAAAACGCAGCAGCTCGACGCCTGGATAAAGCTGTTGAATTTTCCTTCCCATTTCGACTTCCAGCAAGTGCGGAGTCCCGAATAAATAGGTGCCGTTATCATATAATTGCTCTTGTACCGCCTGAAGTACCCTGGGATGCCCGTGCCCGAGAATCAATGCTCCATAGGAAAGCAGGTAATCAATATATTCGTTTCCATCGAGATCATACAGGCGGCTCCCCTTTCCTTTATCCATGACGATGGGATAAGGGGCAAAAAACTTAATATTGGCCGTCGTTCCGCCCGGCATGACTTTACATGCTTCCTTATAAAACTCCAATGATTTCGGAGTTTTTTTTGTATAGCGTTTGATCCCCATTCCTCTTTCACTGATTGCCACTCATAAGCACCTCTTTTAAGGTAATATTTATTTCCTAACTTTATATACTATGAAATGTTTATTTCATTATAACCCATTAACACCCATTTAAAATAAAAATTTCTCGCTTTAACGCAAATGTAATAAATATTGCATAATGGCGTTAAATATAATATCTTTAATGGAAAGCAAAAGGATGTGTTCATATTGTCCGTTCTTGTGGCTGCGATCCAAATGCATTCGGTACCGAACCAACCTCTGAAAAACGTAAATACAGCTTTTAAGATGGTTAGAAATGCGGCAGCACAAGGCGCTCAGATCATCGCGCTTCCGGAACTTTGGCAAAGCGGTTACCGCCTATCAAAAGAGGAATTCGGGATTTTGGCCGAAGACCGGGAAGGACCTGCTATTTCACAGTTTCAAAGACTTGCAATGGAATTGGGCGTGGTGTTAGTCGTGCCTTTTATTGAAAAAGAAGAAAAAGACCTTTATATAGCCACAGCTGTCATTGAGAAATCCGGAAAGCTGCTGGCTTGTTACAGAAAATCTTTCTTATGGGGAAGGGAAAAAGATATCTTTTCACCCGGGGAAAGAAAGTACGAAGCTATCCAAACATCAGCAGGAAAAATTGGAGTTTTGATATGCTATGACATGGAGTTTCCTGAACCGAGCCGCCACTTGGCATTGCAGGGGGTCGAGTTGATTGTCGCACCGTCCGTTTGGAGCATTCCCGCCGAACCGAGATGGGATATACAGCTGCCTGCACGAGCCCTTGATAACACCGTGTTTGTTTTAGGCGTGAATACCGTATTTGAAGGGAGCTGCGGGAAAAGCAAGCTTGTCGCCCCTGACGGAAGAGTGCTGGATGAAGCCCCAACCAAGGAGGCGCACATATTGATCCATAAAGTTGACTTTGATCTGATCCCCGAAACAAGAAAGAAAATTCCTTACTTGAGAGATTTGAAAAATGCTTAGTTAAGGGTGTATGAAATGGAAAATGATAATGTGTACAATCATATAGCGGAAAAAATCCCGGAAATGAGCAAATCCCACAAAAAAATTGCCAATTTCATTTTACACAACACAAATGTTGTCCCTTTTTTTAACGTGGCTACTCTGGCAAAAAAGGCCGGCGTAAGTGAAGCAACGGTTGTGAGATTCGCTTCCTTTCTCGGATATTCGGGATACCCTGAGCTGCAGTCACGGATGCAAAGCTCGATTCAAAAACAGCTGACCACAGCCGAAAGGCTGAAGATGACAACCGATGTGTATAATGATCAGGACCGCTGGATATATGACATCTTTTACGATGATATGGAAAATATAAAATCAACCATGGAAAAGCTGGACATTGAAAAATTTTATCAGGCGGTCGATCTTTTACAGGATACCAACAAAATATATATCGCCGCCAACCGGAGTGCTGCAGCGTTGGGCATCTTCCTGCAATACTATTTAAACATTATTCTGGGAAATGCAGAGATGGTTCGTTCCATCGAAAATCTTTCTGAGCAACTGTACAATCTCAACGAAAAGGACGTAGTCATCGGCATCAGCTTTCCGCGTTATACGAACAGTACCATTCAGACGCTCGCCTTTGCCAAAGAAAGAGGATCGAAGACCATTTGTATCACAGACAGCTTGCTTTCACCATTAATCCGCCATGCCGATGTCGTGTTGACTGCAACAAGCCAGATGCCGACATTTATTGATTCTTTCACCGCTCCGCTCAGCCTGATCAACGCGCTTGTCGTCAGTGTCGGGAAAGAAAGGATGAAAGAGGCCGAATCCCGCCTTGAAAAAATAGAAGCGGCATGGGATCGCTTCGGCGTATTCCATAAGGGAAGCCAGGAGGAAAGGTAAAAGTGCCGGCCGAGTCCTGATATATCGCAGCGTGACGGATGGCGAAGAATGACCAAAATCTTTTACAGCATAGCAACATCTTTATGCTCTTGATAGAAATGATAACCAAAAGTCTTTCTTAAAGTACGGGTCCCGATCGGTCCGGGAACATTGCATGCTGCAGCTGCTTCATTTAAAATCTGCCACGTTTAATATCTATATTTTTCAAAAGAGATGAACAAGGAATTATTAGGACTTGAAATCGTGAGAGAAGGCGAACGCCGTGGAAAGCATCCATTCCAGCTTCAGGAAAATGAAAAAAGGAGCATCTCCAATGAGAATGCCCTGTTAAAAGTCTTGTATTTGCGTATTAAGGAACTAGAAACAAAATGAGATGGCGGTCGTACTAAATCTTGGATTTAACAGAGACTAGCTCTCCGTCCAAGTGTTTGTTTAATTTCTTCGGATACTTAGTTGTTACTTTCTTTGAACTCATAACAAACCCTTGATTGTATTGCTTAACTGTACCATTTGAAATACGAATCATTGGATCGAACCTCCAATATCCCTGCCAGCCAGGTTTGATAGTCATTGCATGACTACTGGATATACTTGCAGAACTGCTCCATGTGTAACCAACATTTCCTTTTACTGCTGATTTCTCACCAGAGTTTAATGTTACGCTAAAGGAATGCCCTTGGCTGGCTGAATAACTTAAAGTAAAGGTGTCGCTTCCACCATTCTTTGCAGGGTTTTTCTGAATAATACTAGACCGTTTACCAGTTACTACTTTTGTTGACTTACTGGACTCTGTGTATCGATAGTATACTTGTGGAGCAAAAATAGTAGAGCCGTTTTCAACTTCAGTGTCATCTTTATCATTTAAGGAGATGCTGTCAGAAATATCATCTTCTTTTAGGTTCGGATCAGATGCTTGTCTATCAATATATTCATTCATATCGACCTTTCCAACAACCTCCCCGTCTTCGACCTTGAATACTTCGATGTATCCTTCTGAGTCTACATCATAGTACCCCTTATTCTCTTTGTCATAAAAAATGTTAGGAGCCTTTGTGGCTTGCATCTTGTTGACGTCTACATTATTGTCATTTGCTTCTTCGGCTCCCACGGCCGTGCCCATAATGAAAAATGCAAAGATTGAAGATAGAAAAGCAAGCGATACCTTTTTCATTCCACATTTCCTCCTTTATGTTTTTTGTAATTTCAGAAAATAATACCATGATTCCATGAAAAAGACAATGTTTTTTTACTTTTGCAAAAATTATTTTTATGATATGATATTTACAACATGAAGAAGAGGGGTAAGCTCTAATGAAGTATTTTATTTTGGCAGGTGTGTTTTTCATTTCGGCTTCAATTTTATATTCAGCAAGGTACATCACTTCTGGTATGATTAGGCTAATGGAAAACAGCGTGGGGGGACAATTGCCCTCACCGCAAACCCAGCCACTCCTTATCTGGGGTATTATTTTAGTAGTGCTAGGGGTATTGTCAATATTAATTGGCTTCCTTAGAAAAGACTAATGTTAATCGGCTTGTAAATAAATCAAGAAAGAGAGAATTCCAAACAAAATTTTTAACCATCTTTTACACTCTCTTTAATTATGCTTGTTAAACATTGTTCACTTAAAATAACAATACCGTCCATCTTTAACTCCTTTAAACTTACTTAACCCCATCATACAACAAGCAATCAATTCAATCTACAAAGTATTTAATTCGTCGATAAAACAAGGAGTTGCACTATTTCAGGCAATCGAATGAAGATAATTGCAGCCATTTTGTTCGATTATGATTACTCTTTTGGTGTTCTCTTTCTCCGTGAAAAAGGGTATACTATAAATAGAAAATGAATAAATTAAAAGAGACTGAAGGTGCTGACACACCTTCAGTCATACAATAGCTCGGTTCCCTTCAAGGGGATCGGCACGATTTGGGAATAGAATCCACCCTAAATGAGCCATTCACTAAAGGGTGGGTTTTTTTTTTTGCTGTTTTTTTCTGACATGATCGGGAACGATTGACGCCCCAAAACTCGCCATGAGCATCAATCCTTCTGCAACTGTCATCGGCATCATCCCCTTTCGAGAGTGCGCCGACCACCCTTGAGTTAACCAATTATGGCTATTGTCCTTTAATATAGCATTAAAAAGAGCATAGAGACATATTATCAATGGCTGAAAAAAAGCATGCAAGGACCATTCAACCTGTCCCTTGCATGCTTTCTTCAATATCCATTTCGAAAATGCTGAAGAAATGTCTGCAGCCTTTCGGTCTTCGGATTTTCCAATACC
>NZ_QYTU02000037.1 GCF_003605365.2 Siminovitchia fortis | reverse complement strand
AGATTTTACTTTCGTAATTCAGGATTAATCTATGATAGCCCGGATCTTGAAAGTTGATCCGGGCAGACTTTTATGCATTCATAAAGTATACCAGATGGAGGACGGAAAAAATGGAAGTGTCAGTCATGGAAACACGAGAGGAAAAAGACTTTTTGGGAACAAAGGAAGTACCCGTCGATGCTTATTACGGGATTCAAACACTCAGGGCTGTGGAAAATTTTCCAATCACGGGAAACAAGCTTCATGAAGAGCTGATTAAAGCATTGGCCATTGTTAAAAAAGCTGCGGCATTGGCGAACACGGAAGTCGGATTGCTGCCGGGGGAAATCGGGCAGGCGATTGTTGAGGCTTCGCAGGAGATCATTGAAGGGAAACTGCATGACCAGTTTATCGTGGATCCGATTCAAGGCGGAGCAGGCACTTCGATGAATATGAATGCCAACGAGGTCATTGCGAATAGAGCGCTTGAATTGCTCGGCAAAAACAAAGGCGATTACGCCTCCATCAGCCCCAACTCCCATGTGAATATGGCCCAATCTACTAACGATAGTGTTCCGACAGCCATCCATGTAGCAGTACTGAATGTTCTGGATGGATTGCTGTCAGTCATGGAAGAGATGCAAGCCGCTTTTGAAAATAAGCAAAAAGAATTTGACCATGTTGTGAAAATGGGAAGAACTCATCTACAGGATGCTGTTCCCATCCGTCTCGGCCAGGAGTTCGGTGCATACAGCCGTGTCATCGGAAGGGACATTAAACGGATCCGCCGCTCAAAAGAGGGGCTTTACGAAGTGAACTTGGGAGCAACAGCAGTCGGATCAGGCTTAAACGCTGATCCAAAATATATCGAACTGGCTGTTGAATATCTTCAGGATATCAGCGGACTGCCGATGGTTGCAGCGGAAAACTTGGTTGATGCAACGCAGAACACGGATGCTTACACAGAGGTGTCTGCCGCGTTGAAAATCTGTATGACGAACATGTCCAAAATTGCAAATGACCTGAGATTCATGGCGTCTGGACCGAAAGCGGGCCTTGCGGAAATCAGTCTTCCCGCAAGGCAGCCGGGTTCATCCATCATGCCCGGAAAAGTGAATCCGGTCATGGCCGAACTAATCAACCAAATCGCTTTCCAAGTGGTCGGAAATGACCAGACTATCAGCCTGGCTTCAGAAGCGGGGCAGTTTGAACTGAACGTGATGGGGCCGGTCCTTGTCTACAATTTGATGGACTCTATCACAGTAATGACAAACGGTTTCAGAGTGTTCACTGAATACTGCGTTTCAGGCATCATCGCCAACGAGGAAAGAATGAAACATTACGTTGAATCAAGCGTGGGCATCATTACTGCAGTCAACCCGCATATCGGATACGAAGCCGCTGCAGCCATCGCCAGGGAAGCTATTGAAACAGGCCGTTCCGTCCGCGAACTTTGCCTCGAGCTAGGCGTGCTGACTTCTGAAGAGCTTGATCAAATTTTAGATGCACATGAAATGACCAACCCGGGAATCGCCGGTGCGGCTTTGTTGAAAAGATAAAGGGAAAATGGGAATCCTCGACTTGAGCGGGGGTTCTTTTTTTCGGATAAATCACGAAGTCTTGTCCTTAAAAAATTAAAAAATGATGTTTTTCCATAACGGATGATTAAATTATCATAAAAAGGGAAAACTTTAATATCATCTTTCCAATACTCCAAAAAACAACATCAAATTAATTTCTGGGCTGTTGGCTGGTAACTGGGGAAATAATAACATCCACATCCAATGCCAATTCATTTCCGACAATAACAACAGGGCGTTGCTTAGTTTGACGAGTTCCTTTAAAAAGGACATTTGCCAACCAAACATCGCCCTGCTTCATCCTACCGCTCATTGTATATGTCATCCTCCTCATTATCCCACCAAGCATAATTTTCTCCTAGTAAAATAACATCCCCAGACATATATTTTTCTTTAATCTTATCGAGCACTCTTTTTCTTTCTTTCTCACTTAACATGTCAATTTCCTTGATAATTTTATCCGGAATAGACATATCATACACCTCCGTTGAATTCTACTCTTATTATAACTTATATTCGGGCTGATATGAATTGTTCAATAAAAAGGCGCAACTATAAAAATCATATCATAAGCTCTTGGTCATGATGGATCATGACAATTACTATAAACCTGCTTTAAACACATAACTAACCTTATCATAGCCCATTTTTTCTTCGTAAAAGCGGTGTGCATCCGTCCGCTGCAGCCCGGAAGACAGCGCAACGCTTTCGAACTGGTTTTCCTTTGCCCATTTATGCACATATGAAAGAAGTTGTTCACCGTATCCTTTTGAACGACTGTTGGCATCCGTAACTAAATCGCAAATCCAAACGAATTTCCCGTAATATAGAGTGATCATGGGCTGGAAACCAATTACCGCAACGATTTTCCCTTCATGGAGCAGGGCGAACATTTTGTAGCCCTCTTTTTCCTGTGCTTCAATGACCAATTCAAGATATGAGTCTTCATCCAGATGGGTCCGCAGTTGCTTTATAACGGAAAAGGCTGACATGATCTCATCATGCGATTGAAGCTGTTTGATTGTTACGCTCATATTTAAACGCTCCTTTTTGTAATGATCATACCCGCGTTCGCCAAACTTATCCACATTATAAATGAGCTTGTGATGCAAACAACACACAGAAAAGGAATGGAACTCGGAAGAAAATTTAAGTATATCCTCAGATCCGCCGCTAAGTTATCCACAATATCTGTATAACTTTCCAGCATTTCCACAATCACAGTAAAATCAAGCCTTCTAATTGCAAGTTACTAACACATGAACAGGTTAGGAATGGGTTTATCCCCAATGTTATCCACATTTGGGCATAGAAAAGACAGGGTTTCACCCTGTCCATCATCTCAATCAATCAAAAAACCAACTTTTCCAAACTGCTCGGCCTCTTCCAAACGGTTGAAGGCGATTTCGTACTTGCTTAACGGAAAAATGGCTTCGATTTCCGGTTTGATTTTATGTTTTTCCACAAATTCAATCATGTCCTTGAATTCTTCAGCACTTCCCATGGTGGTCCCAAGCATGTTGTACTGTCCGTAAAAGAAGCTGCGAAGATCCAACTTCACTTCATCTCCTGCAGAAGCGCCAAATGTAACGATTGTTCCGCCCGGACGAAGCTGTCCGATAGATTTGTTGAAAGTCGCCTCTCCGACAGACTCTATAACCAAGTCCACTTTTTCGCCGCCTAACTGTTCATCCCAATCACCATTGTTGTCAATCGCTTTATCAGCACCAAGCTCAAGGGCGCGCTGCCGCTTTTCTTCCGAGCGCGATGTAACATAGACAGTCGCTCCGACTGCTTTGGCAAATTTTAAAATAAAAGTGATGACGCCGCTTCCCGCTCCAGGAAGAAGGACAGTCATATCAGGTGTGATCTTTCCTCTTGTAAACAGGGCGCGATATCCTGTAAGGGCGGCAAGTCCGAATACCCCCGCTTCCTCCCAAATCAAATGTTCAGGTCTGGGTACCGCATTTTCAGCCGGAATGACAATATACTCTGCAAATGTTCCGTGGTCAGGAAGTCCGACAATCTCGAACCCATCAGGCGGGGCATCGCTTTTTTCCTTCCAGCCGAGTCCAGGATTAATAATGACTTCGTCGCCAATGTTGACATTTTCAACGCTTTCGCCAACAGCATCAACAATGCCGGCACCGTCTGAACCAATAATGAGCGGCGGATCAGCCTGTTTATGGCGGTGAAGAACGAATAAATCGCGATGATTCATCCCTGCTGTTTTCAGTCTAACCCGTACTTCACCCGGGCCAGGCTGTCCAACTTCCATTTCCCGCAAAGAGAGACCTGCCATTCCCGGCTTGCCTTCATGAACGATCGCTTTCAACAAAATCCCCCCGTTTTGTGTAAATTCTAATCATTCTCATAGTCTATCATACAGAGAACAATTCTGCGTCCAAGTCAACTTATTTTATCAATTTTGACTCTTGCGAAAGTTCATGAACCATGTTTAAGTAAAGATGAGAGTTGAAGAAAAGAGGGATTCTAGATGGCTGATCCAGGGCAATTTGGAAAGCCGGCAGGTCCGATTGGTAAATTTTTCGGATGGATGATGGACAAATACAATAAGGTTGAACATGAGGAAACAATACAAATTCTTGATCTGCAGCCGGATGACCATGTGCTGGAAATTGGATATGGAACAGGCCAGGCGATTCGTTTGGCTGTGGATAAAATTCAAAATGGGAAAATTGTCGGCGTTGACCATTCAGATGCCATGTTTGAAGTGGCCTCCCGGAAAAATAAGAAATGGATTCATCAAGGGATCGTTGACCTTCTTGTAGGTGATGCAGGCAAATTGGATTTCGGTGAGAAGTCTTTCGATAAGGTGTACAGTATTCATTGCATCTATTTTTGGGAACAACCCGAATCAAATTTAAAAGAAATTTATAGAGTATTAAAGAACAAAGGAATAATTGCTATTACTGTACGGACGGGTAAAGGAGAGGTCTACGAAAAATTCACGGATTCCAATGTAAAAAAGTGGCTTGAAAACTGCGGCTTTAAAAATGTCACGATCAAGCGCTATGGTAAAGTGAAACGCAAGTCATCCATTATTTTGGGGGAGAAGTGATTTTTCAGCATGGAAGGGAGTGCAGATTTGCTGGCTTTAAAAAGGCTTGCTGCATACATGGCTGATTTTTTAATCCTTGCAACGATTTTAACAGGATTGCAGCTGCTTATCAGCTTAGTAACCGGAGGATGGCCGTTTAATCAATTCCGGAATGGCTCGCAAATTGAGCTTTGGGTCCTTTGTACAATGTCCCTCCCCGCATGGATGTATTTCATTGTATATGAATATCTAAGGCAACAGACGATCGGAAAACAACTATCCAGGCTTCATGTCATCCGGAAAGATGGGGGCAGAATAACACTTTGGCAGGCATGTCTTCGAACATTCATCAAGCTTGTTCCCTGGGAATTAACACATCTCATCGTATTGGTGCCAGTGCCGTGGTGGGAACCGGGAGCCGAACCAAATCATTGGATCTACGTTCCGAATGTACTCATTTTAATTTACATCACTTGGTTATTCTGCACAAAGGGGAGAAGGGGCCCGCAGGATCTCATAGTCGGGACACAGATTAAGACAGAATGAAACTTTGTTGTAGCCAAGTTCGTATCAAAGTTAACATGAACGGGAGGTAAAAAAGATGGAAAAAGAAGAAACAAGTCTGCAATTATTAAATGAGCTAAAAGAACTGAAGGCCAGAGAAGAAACAAATACACAATTGCTGAATGAAGTAAAAGAAATGAAGGCCAAAATGGAAAAACTCGAACAGGACATCGAGGACATTAAATTTTTCACGCCGAAGCCAGTCGTAACCCCTGCGATGATCGGCCAAATTGGCGGTATCCTACTGGGAGCGCTCGTCATTATCGGACTTTTTTGGCTGTGAAAAATTTTGGCAGGCATTTTACTATCCTTAATTGCTTCCGCTTCCAGGTTTTGGGTTTGTTCCTCCATTATGCTAAGGCGAAACGCGGGTTCCTGTACTGTTGAAACAAGCCAATGCCCACGTCTAGAGAAAAATGCATAGCTTGGTCAACGGCTCTGCGAGCCAATGCCCACGTTTGATAAAAAATGCGTTAGTCGGTCAACGGCTCCGCAAGCCAATGCCCACGTTTGGAGAAAAATACTTTAGCCGGTCAATGGCACTGAAAAGGTCATTTATTTTTTATAGCAGTATATAATTCTATTTGTAAACGTTTACACATATATTAATATAATGATATCAGAGGAGGAATGTGGATGGTACAATTCGTTGAATGGCTGAATGGTGTGTTATGGAGTTCTCCCCTTATTTATTTGGCACTGGGCATTGGCATCTTATTTTCTATTATGACTCGTTTTATGCAACTCCGCCTTGTCAAAGACATGATTACACAACTATTTTCGGGGAAAAGCTCCGATGCCGGGATTTCCTCGTTCCAGGCGATGTCGGTTGCACTATCGGGGCGCGTCGGAACCGGTAATATTGCCGGAACGGCAACTGCCATTGCATTTGGGGGTCCAGGGGCCGTCTTTTGGATGTGGGCGATCGCCTTTCTCGGCGCCAGTACAGCGTATGTTGAATCAACCCTGGCGCAAATTTATAAGGTGAAACAAGATGGCGAATACCGCGGAGGACCTGCATACTATATTGAAAAGGGCATGGGGAAAAAGTGGTATGCCGTTATCTTCGCAGTCTCAACTGCTATAGCAATGGCTTTTCTTATGCCTGGGGTGCAGGCGAACTCCATTGCAAGCGGTCTTCAAAATGCTTTCGGGCTCAGCACTGTCGTCACAGGTATTTTTATCGTTCTGTTACTTGGCTTCATTATTTTTGGGGGCATAAAAAGAATTGCGAGGACGGCAGAATGGGTTGTTCCGTTTATGGCCATCGGCTATGTTCTTGTGTCACTGATAGTCATTGCGTTTAACATTACGGAATTGCCGGCTATTATTGCATTGATCTTTAAAAGTGCTTTTGGCCTGGATTCCGCCTTCGGCGGCATTCTGGGAATGGCGATTTCCTGGGGGGTAAAACGCGGAATCTATTCAAATGAAGCCGGCCAGGGATCGGGAGCTCACGCTGCGGGGGCAGCCGAAGTATCACACCCTGCCAAACAGGGAATCGTTCAGGCTTTTTCTGTTTACATTGATACTCTTGTTGTATGTTCCGCCACCGCATTCATGATTATTATCACAGGCATGTACAATACGGTTCGTCCGGACAATAGCTTTATTGTCAAACGTCTCGGTGATGTCGAGCCGGGGCCGGGCTATACCCAGGCTGCGGTAGAATCCGTTTTGCCGGGATTCGGTTCGGGCTTTGTGGCGATCGCACTCTTTTTCTTTGCATTTACGACAATTATGGCTTACTACTATATATCCGAGACGAATGTAGCTTATTTAACAAGAGGAAGAAACGGGCAAATTGCGATGTTTATCGTAAAAATCGCCTTGCTGGCAAGTACGTTTTATGGATGCATCCGTACGGCCAAAGTGGCTTGGGACCTCGGAGATATCGGACTGGGCATTATGTGCTGGTTGAACATGATCGCCATCCTGATTTTGTATAAACCGGCCATGATTGCTTTAAAAGACTATGAAGCGCAGAAAAAACAAGGGTTGGACCCAGTCTTCGATCCTAAAAAAGTGGGCATTAAAAACGCCGACTTCTGGGAAAGTGATGACTTTAAAAAGCAGGATGCCGGCTAAAAGCGTAGAGCCGGGCTGTTTGTTCAGCCCGGTTTTGCTGTGTGTCCCGCAGTCATACAATCTATATAAGTTGATAAAAGTTATCGCGATTAGTATTAAGAGGAATATAATTAAGTTTTGACTGCCAGAAAGATAGTTGCAAATTGTCCGGTGCACTTTTTACGGCAAGGAATCATTAGATTGACCGAAATCACAGACTTATCTCCCTACGGGAGGGAATCTCCCGGATTCCGGCGTCGTCTCCAGCGCCCGCGCAATCGGTTAAACGCAGACCCCGGTCACTGGAACGGTGTCTCCAGCGCCCGTTCAAGAGGCTAATCGTTGCACCCGGTCACTGGGCGGGGCTCACATCCGGCTTATGGCAACACGGACACATCATTCTAAGTATTCGCTGGCTGGGTTCCGATCCCTCACTCCAACGCCCGCTCTACCCGATACAGGCTCAAGTCCATTTTCGGTTCCTTTCCCAAAGCCAGACACGCCAGTTCCGACCCCAAATAAGGTCCTGCGGTCAGACCGGTTGCCCCCAGCCCGTTTCCGATCAAGATGTTTTCAAATCCGGGCAGCTTTCCGAGGACCGGAATCGATTCAGGCGTATAGGGCCTAAAGCCGACTCTCGTTTCCAAAATGGTACTGTCGATGAGACCAGGAGCTGTTTCCAGTGCTTTTTCTAATATTTCATGCATTCCGCCGGCCGTTACCCGCAAATCGAAATGAGTGAAATTTTCATAGGTTGCACCTGCCACAATCCGGCCATCTTCAAATGGTACAATATATTGGCTTCCTGGGGGCATGATTACCGGCCAATTTCCTGTTTGTGTTTCAGGCAGTTCCATATGGACAATCTGGGCCTTTAAATCTTTTGAGCGGAAATCAACCCCAATGGATTGCATCAATTCCCGGATCCACGCGCCAGCTGTAATCACGACTTTTGTTGAATCATAAAAACTTCCATTTGCTTCAACACCTTCAACCTTTTTTCCGTCCAAAACAAGCTTTGCATCTCCATAGACCCTATGCGCCCCCAGTCGCTCCGCCGAACGTAAAAGGGCTTCCCGCAGCCTACGGCCGTTCACACGCGCCGCGCCGCTGACATAAACGGAGCCGAACCCTTCCGCTAATGGAGGGAAAAGCGCGCGCGTTTCATTCGCGTCCAGCAGTTTGATTTCCCCTATTTCGGGAGCGTCCTCCAGCCTTTTCAATGCCCGCTCCTTCATCTGCAGCAGTTTTTCCCGGTCTTTATGAAGGCTGATGGCCCCAACCCTCGCATAACCGGTTTCCGTTTCTCCGATTTCTTCCAGCTCCGTTATGAGTCCGGGATAGAACGCGGCTCCTGTTTTCGCCAGCCTGTACCAGTCCTTGCTCCTGCGCTGTGACAGCCAGGGGCACACGATTCCTGCAGCGGCGTCAGTAGCTTGTCCCATATCCTTGCGGTCAATGACCGTTACATCCGCTCCTGCTTTCGCCAAATGATAAGCAGTGGATGCACCGAAAATTCCGGCGCCGATTACGATAATTTTGTCCATGGTTTACATCCTTTGTCTATTTATTGCTGTCTCAAGAATATGTTTTGGTTGACTTCCTTAATTCGTTGTAAGTATAAAAAACCCTTCTGTTTCAGACCATTCTGCGTATAAAATATTGCTCGTGTCGGAACAGCCTTCCTTTTTCAATTGCTCTTGCAGCCAATCGGCCGTTTTTCCGATAAACTTCAGCATGTCCTCTTGTACTCTTCCATTATCTACCAGCAAGATGGATGGCGATTCGTCTTTGACTTCCATCCGGAGCATTCCCGCGGTCGGCGGTTCAGCGGATGAATATTTCTTTACACTGATGGTACCGCTTGTCTCCAAATAGAGATCCCTCACCTCTTTTAATGAAAATATTCCTTTTTGGCGAAGCATTGTACGAAGCTGTTCCATTTCGATATGATTCTTGTTCAATTTTTCAAGATCCAGCTTTCCGTCTTTCATCAGCCTCGTTGAGCTGCCTTTGAAAAGCCTCCTCAGTTTGTCATTTTTTCCGACAAGAATCTCCACTATATAAATTAACACAGCCCATACGGCAACACCAAACAGCATTTGCCAAATGGATATTTTATGATCGTAAAGGCTTTCCTCAAGCAATGAGCCCAAAATAAGTGCATATACAAAATCAAATGGGGTGAACTGCCCCAGCTCTTTCTTTCCGAGCAGCCGTGTAACAGCAAGCAAAGCCCCAAGGCCCAATGCCAATTTGATGACAGTATCAAGATAGAGCATTTGAAACCTCCTCCAATTATTCTTTTTTATACCACAAAAAACGCTTGCTAAGCATTTGGCATGCGGCATTATAAGTTTTCTGCGGAAGGGAATACTATTCAATAATCAAAAGGAGGTCTGTTCTATGACAAATCATGATCATGTAAAACTGACCGCAAGTGAATTGTCCACATTTTTCATATCGTATTTGCGGGACACGATGGAAGTGTGTGTACTGTCCTATTTCCGTGAGCATGTGGAGGACCCGGATATTAAAGAAGCTGTTGAATACGCATTGCAGCTGTCGGAAATGCATGTTGACATGGATAGGAACTTATTTGACAAAGAGGGGCTTCCTACTCCGGCAGGGTTTATAGAGCAGGACGTTAATGTGAAAGCTCCAAGGCTGTTTAGTGATGAATTGATTCTCCAGTACGTGGCGAATTTAGGGATAGTGGGAATGAGCGCCTACAGCGTTTCCGTTGCGAATTCAGCCCGTCCGGATGTGCGAAAACATTTTACTTCGTGCCTTGAATCGGCAGCTGAGCTATATAACCGTTCGGCAAATATCTTGCAGGAAAAAGGATTATTCATCCGTTCCCCTTTTATTCCATATCCGGAAATCACCGAATTTGTTAAAAAGCAGCATTTTTTATCAGGGTGGGTGGGTAAACAAAGACCTTTGACGAGCACAGAGATCTCATTTTTATATATGAATTTATTGCGAAACAACCTTGGAGGGGCTTTATTAACAGGCTTTGCGCAAGTTGCAGAGTCAAAAGAAGTCCGTAAATTCATGGTGAGGGGATCAGAGATTGCCAAGCATCATGAGACTGTATTTAATAAGTTTTTATCTGAAAGCAACATTTCCACTCCGCTTCCATGGGTTTTAACTGTAACAGAGTCAAGGACTCCCGTGTTTTCCGATAAATTATTGATGTTCCATACAAACTCCTTAAATATTGCCAGTATCGGATTTTATGGCCAAAGCATGGCAGCCAGCCCGCGGAGAGATATAGGTACAGCCTACAGCCGTTTAATGATTGAAATTGGCGAATATATAACGGAAGGAACGCAAATCACGATTTCCAATGGATGGCTTGAAAAACCGCCTTCGGCTCCTGACAGGCGAGATTTGACGAAGGGTTAAAAGATGTGAATTCGAAGGAAAAGTTATTTTGGAGTATTGCATTCCCCGGATTTGGACAATTTTTAAATGGTAAATATATTAAAGGAATAGTATTGCTTATATTGGAATTCTTGGTGAATATGCGGTCCAACTTTAATTCGATTATTATTTTCAGTTTTCATGGCGAGATCGGCAAAGCCATCGATCAGGCCGATTTCCAATGGCTGATGTTTTACCCTTGTATTTATTTTTTCTCGATATGGGATGCTTATAAGGATGCAGGAGGCGGAAAAGAACCCTATTCTTTTCTCCCGTTTGCCTTCACAGCCTATTTCGTGACTTTGGGGGTCATTTTTTCAACCAAAATAAGATTTTTCGGTGTCCTGCTGGGTCCAATCTGGCTTCCGATGATCAGTGTCATTCCCGGGGTGTTGACAGGATTTTTATTGAAAAAAATCCTGGCTGCAAAGTGAAAACGGCAGAAGATGATCTGCCGTTTATTCATTCCTTTCCTGCTTTCTTTTTTTTATAAAGGGAGATAATGGGCTGCAATAAAATAATGGAAGGGAGCAGGGTGTAAAGTACTTTTTCCGAAACGGTCATGACATGAAAAGGCCGGACCCAGTCACGGATGGCTTCCTTAAAACCAAAGCCGACAAGCAGGTCGGCGCTTATGGATAGTACCATCATCATTACCATCATTAATAAAAAAATAATGATTATTTTCAAAACCTGCCTCATCCCTTCCTGCACATTTTCTTCCCTTGGGGATCATGGTTATAAAAGTGCTTTATTTTGGGTAAAACGGTGAGTGAGTTCACCTTTAGGATTCACTAAACAGGAGTGATCCATCCATGGAACAGGCCAAGATCAGTTCTTACCAATTGTTTGTCCTATTACTTTTGTTTCAGCTTGGAAGTGCTTTGTTGTTCCCGCTTGGAATCGATGCAAATCAGGACGCATGGCTCGCTATACTTATCGCAACCTTGGGCGGGTTTTTAATCTTTTTCATTTATTACGGCCTTTTTTTGATTTATCCTGATGTCCTGCCGACGACATATGTCCAGGATATCATTGGGAAGTTTTTTGGAAGAATTTGCTCTACTCTATTTATGGTTTACTTTACATATTTCGCTGCCAGAATACTCAGGGATTTTGGTGAGATGCTCGCAGTGATTGGGTATCCAAGCACACCATTAGTCATCAACCACCTATTATTGATCTTCGTTGTGGCCTATTCCGTCCGCAAAGGCATCGAAGTCCTGGCAAGGACCGGGGAAATCCTGTTTGTATTGATTTATTTAATGGCACTCGCAGGATTTTCATTGATTGTTTTTTCCAGTTTAATTGATTTGGATCGATTAAAGCCGTTTCTTGAAGACGGTATTTGGCCGGTTATAAAAGTGGCTTTGACACAGATAATCTTTTTTCCGTTTGGGGAATTGTTTGTTTTCTCCATGATTTTCCCTTATATTGCCGATCGGAAAAAGGTGAAATTTTCAAGCTTATTTGCCCTGGGTTTAAGTGGCGTTAACTTGGCCATTAGTACGGCTATAAACATTAGTGTCCTCGGAGCCTTTGAGGTTAAAAGATCGCAATTCCCCCTCCTTGGCACCATCCAATCCATTGAAATTGCTGATTTTTTGGAGCGGCTTGATATTTTTTTTATGCTTGCATTAATCATTCTGGGATTTTTTAAGCTCAGCATGTATTTTTATGCGATTACGATCGGAATGGCTGACATATGGAATGTAAAAGAACCAACGAAGCTTGTTTCTCCAATTGGATTTGTCGTTTTGCTTTTCTCGATAGCGATTGCCAGTAACATGGAAGAACATGTGGAAGAGGGGGTTAAGGCTATTTCTATTAATTTACAGCTCCCCTTTCAAATTATTATTCCTTTAATACTTTTGATTATCGCGTTTTTTAAAAATAGAAAAAAATAACTCCGAGCCATCATTCGGAGTTATTTTTCATTTGGTACAGGTAAGGGTTGTTTTTCAAACCAGTACGCATGATGGAAGCATCAACGGATATTTTTACTTTTAATTCCGGGAAATGCTCTTCGTTCCAATTTTTTTGTAGGCGATCCCATGCCTGCGGGTGATTGCGGTATATGTTTTCTCCGAAACCGAAAATATCCGACTGGTTTGATTGTGCATGTTTGATCGATGCGTGTACTTGCTGTTTAATTTTCTTTTCCACCTTTTTGTCAATTTCATTTCTTACATATCTATCTTTCAGGTTGATGGGAACATCCACCTCCCCGATATTTCCTTTTACCCGAATCAGGATGGACAGGACAGGCTCGCCCTTGGAGACATCGGAGGTAACTTTTGTTTTTTCCCTTATGACCTGATAGGATATCACGTCTTTTTTATCTCCCCAATCGACCGGTACGTTCGTCTCCTTTATTTTATCCAGCGTCCATACAATACCTCTTGCTTTCCTTTTATCCACCCAATCAATCATATTGTCTCCTTTGAAAATGGCCAGGCCGTCGGCCGAAAGTTCAGCTTTTGGTTCAGTGTTGTCCAGGTTGCCGATGTTTTTGCCTTCTTTTAAATTCCCCTTTACTTTAAAGACCGGTATAATGGCTTCCTTTCCGGGAACGGTAAGGCTTTCCAGTACTTCCCGAATATTGACCGTCACGTGGCCCCCCATAGTTTTTCAGAAAAATCCAGTGCTTTCATTATTTTATTGGCAGGAATTTTATCGATAGGAGTAGTAATTTTTAAAATATCTTCTGCCTTTGTTTCATGGGCAATCACGACCTTGGCGGTGTTCCGGAATTGGATATCCCTGTCAAGGGCATCAAGTACTCTGTATAGGCCTTCCTCTTTCGCCAGCTTATCTTCAATCACCACCAGGTTGGCGTGTGAATAATACAATATTCTTGACAGTTTACTGGATGCCTGCCGGGTTACTTCATAAATATTTTTTCCGGTTGCCTTATAAACAGTGACAGCCGGGCCTTGCCCCATTGACCCTCCCTCCACTCCCCCGGCCACATTGCCCGGATTTACAATTTGAAATGTGCCGACAAGCTTTCCGTCTTCACCTTTGTCAAAACCTACCGCCATGACAAAGGCCAAATCTGTTAATTCGTTATTGCTCCAGCAGCCTGAGAGTATAAACATATGAATGGAAAGGAAAAGGCTGAACCATATTTTACGTCTCATTGGCACCACCTTGTCCTTTTTGGCGTATGGTCATTTCCCGGCTACCGGGAGGCTTCGGTTTATGCATATGTTCCCCATGGATTTGTTCGCCTTCCATAATAAGGTTTGCCCTTTTCCTTGTTGTCCATAAAGGTACGCGGATCATTGTATCTCCTAAATTACCGATTGATAATGGGGCAAGCGGGGACGTGTACGGGACGCCGAATGACCGGAGACTGCATAAATGGACAGTGAGGAAGATGATTCCCAATATGACTCCGTACATCCCGAAAGTGGCAGCAATCACCATGAACAAGAACCTGATTAAACGGGCGGAAATGGCTATTGCAAAGGATGGGGTGGCGAAGTTTGCGATAGCTGTGATTGAAACGATGATGACCATCGCAGGGGAAACAATCCCTGCCTGCACTGCCGCCTGGCCGATGACAAGCGCTCCCACAATAGAAATGGCCGATCCCACGGCTCTCGGCATTCTCACACCCGCTTCCCGTAAAATTTCAAATGTGATTTCCATCATAATTGCCTCCACAAAAGCCGGAAACGGCACCGACTCCCGCTGCGCTGCAATGCTGATTGCCAGCTCGGTTGGTATCATTTCCTGATGGAATGTTGTCCCTGCAATGTAAATGGAGGGGGCAAAGATTGAAATGAAAAATATTAATATCCGCAGGAAGCGAAGGGCGGTAGATATATCAAAGCGCGCGTAATAGTCTTCAACGGACTGGAAAAATTGGATGAAGACTGCTGGAGCAATAAGGACAAATGGTGTTCCATCGACAAAGATCGCTATTCTGCCTTCAAGTATATTTCCTGCGACTGCATCCGGCCTTTCAGTATGATACAAGGTGGGAAAGGTTGTCCATGTCTGGTCCTCAATCAATTGCTCGATATAACCGGATTCAAGGATGGTGTCTATATCAATACTATTTAATCTGCTGCGGACCTCATCCACAATTTTATCGTTCACGACACCTTTTAAGTACATGATGGTCACGTTGGTTTTCGTCTTTTGGCCGATTTTCATTGACTCCGTCCATAAATTCGGGTTCCGTATCCGTCGTCTGACAAGGGCAAGATTTGTTTGGATTGACTCATTAAAGCCGTCCCTCGGTCCCCGGACTGTCACTTGGCTTTCCGGCTGTTCTACGGAACGATGTTCCCCGCCGTGTGTATTTGCTGAAATCGCCTGATTTGTCCCATCGGTAAGAATAATAGTGTTGCCATCCATTAATTCCTGAAAAAAGCCATTCCATTCATGAATGGTTTTTAGGCTTCCCAATGCGACCCCTTCGTCTGCCAGCTGCTGCAGAAGTTCCTCAGGCGCCCCTTCATATTGATGCGGGTTCGCCATGAACGATTCAAAAATAAAATCATTGATAGCTGCTTCATCAACAATCCCATCGACATAAACAATCGCAAAATTGGCAACAGGGGATTCTTCTGTCTTTAACGTCCTTATAATGATGTCCGGACTGTTTCCCGTTTGTTGTTTAATGAATGCCAGGTTCTCCGGCAGAGAAGGGGATAGGAAATCGGGCTCCTTAATATTTTTTTCGCTTTTCCCAAACAACTTTTTCTTTGTTCGTTTAAAAAGTGAAGACATCCATTTTTACCTCTTTTTCGTTGTTATGTGTCTAGCTCCAGCGCCTATCGACTAGCAGACTTCGCACCTCCTCCTACGATAAGTCAACATCGGCTCGTTCCTCGCCGTGTTTCCTTTATCTCGTCGGAGGCACTCCAGTCTGTACGTCGATGGGCAAGGCGCTTCCGCTTTTCTTATTATTTTCCTTTTCCGCCCAGGGGCTGAAAGGTATATGGTATTCCGATCATTCTTGCCGTCAGCTCATCGTAGGAAGTAAGATCTTTTCTTGAAAGCTCCTTCAATGAGCGTTTTCCCATTGCCCTCAAAGCCGTTTTCATCTCTTCGATGCTGGCGTTTAGAAACTTTTCCGCCGATTTCGCCCCGTCTTCCACCTTAAATTGATGACTGTATTTCCCTTCATTCCAAACGACCTGCGTCGGCGGTTCGAAAGGGAGGGCTTTGGTTACCTGGCTGTGGGCCGTTGCGAACAGTATGGCCGATCCCACATAAACGGCATCAGCTCCAAGGGCCAGAACTTTTAAAAAATGGCCGGGGATTACCAGTCCGCCTGAGACAACCAGGCTGACCCGGTCTTTCACTTTCCTCCTTTTTAAATGGTTCGAAGCCCGGACCACCGCATGTAATGTAGGTATTCCGAAATCATCGGACAAAACCGGGGCACCTGCGTGAGTGGCCGCCTGTCCGCCGTCCACTGCGATATAATCGACACCCATTTCCAGAAGGTGATCGATATCTTCTTCAATTTTTCCGCCGGCTCCCATTTTGGCCCCGATCGGAACGCCGCCTGACTGGTCACGGAGTTCATCAACCAATTCCTTTAAATCCTTCAATGTCTGGTTTTCAAAAAAATGTTCGTGGATGATGGCATCTTCATCTTTTTTCAGGCCCATCACTTCACGGGCCCGGCCAGTCAGGTTTTTGGGTGAAATCTTTGCACCCATTCCAAGCTTCGCACCTTGTCCGAGCTTGATTTCAATCATGTCTGCACGCTTAATGAATTTTTCATCCTTTCCCCATTCCGTCTTTGAAAACTGCAAAATGTATTTTCCGGCCGCATCCAGCTCTTCCTGCATAATGCCTCCTTCACCGGAATTGACAGCTGTACCGGTCTTGTTCGCGGCTTGTGCAAAAGCTAATCTGACTTCCGCGCTGACTCCGACCCCGTAGGCCATTCCACTGATCATGAGCGGAATATCTATTTTCATCGGTTTTTTTGCTTTGGGCCCGATCGTGACACTGACGTCCACCTCGTCCTCGCTGGAAACAGCAAACGGAGAAGTCTGTGCAGGGATAAAGGTTATCGGATCCAAATGGGGCCAATTCTTTGAAGAGCCGAGCGGGCGGTGAAGAAGATCACCGCTTTCGGTGCGAAGATTGTTTTCGAGTGCATTTTGAATCCCCATATGCTTGAAGCCTGGCATCATCTCGATGATATTTTCCTGATAACTGTCGGTAAAAATGATTTTTCCCGTCTGTTTCACAATCATTTTCATGATCGGGCGCCAGCTGAATATCACAATCAAAAATACGACAAATAAAAAAACAACGATTCCAAATGTAATATAGGACAATATATCTGCCATGCTCTTGTCCTCCAATCTCATATGGCTTGATTCTATTGTTTCTCAGATGGAAAAAACTATGTCACGCCTTTGAAAAATAGTGATGAAGCATAGAAAACAAGTAAAAAGCGCAAATTAACCCTGAAAGGAAAGGAGATGAGACCGTGGATATATACAATAAATCGGCACACCGTCCGCTGCCCTTGCCTCCAAATAATTGGATCATGCGGCAGACATGGCGGGATGTATTATTTCTCCATTGGCCCATTCAGCCGGAGCAGCTCCGTCCCTTTATTCCTTCATTGCTGGAAATTGATACATATGACGGGGCAGCATGGATCGGAATCGTGGCGTTCAGAATGGAGGGAATCTATTTCCGCGGACTGTCTTTCTTTTCTGTGGTTGCTCCTTTTTCCGAAGTGAATGTTCGTACTTATGTAAAATATAAGGGCAAACCCGGCGTATTTTTCATTTCTCTCGATGTGAACGACTGGGCTTCTTTGAATATTGCAAAAAGATGGTACCGCCTCCCATATCATTCGGCGGACATCTCCATAAGACGGAAAGGGAGTACCATCTCTTACGAATCGGTGCGAAAAAATCGGCCGGTCCGGTTTGAAGGATGCTGTACACCGAAACAGGAGGATTTTTTTGCGGCCAATGGCACCCTTGAGCATTTTCTTACAGAAAAATATTGCTTTTACACAGCCGGCAACAAAGCAGATGTTTTTCATGGTGACATTCATCACCCTCCATGGCCGCTGCAAAGAGCGGAGTTCCAAACT
This sequence comes from Siminovitchia fortis, assembly GCF_003605365.2. Taxonomy (GTDB): domain Bacteria; phylum Bacillota; class Bacilli; order Bacillales; family Bacillaceae_C; genus Siminovitchia; species Siminovitchia fortis. Next base: position 16,773 of record NZ_QYTU02000037.1, on the reverse strand, counting down.
GAAAGGAACACACTCTTTTCGCCATTAAACCTAGATATTTCCGGAGAGGCCCCGATTGTCCATTTTTCCAAAGGGGCCGATTCGCTGATGTGGAATGTAAAGAAATTAAAAAAACTTTAGGCCCGGTACTTTTTCGAAAGTGGGGAGTATTTTTCGGAAACATTTCCGGCTGGCCAAATCCAATAAAATAAGCGAAGGGGCATGCTCTTTGCATGTTGCCCTTCACCAGTTCTGCCGGCCGGGGCATGATAGAGAATTGTGCAAACATAATGGCGCTCCCCTATTCAATCGTCCCGGTACTCATAATTTTTGCATCAACGGAGACGTCAAAAGTCAAGTCAGGGTATAAATTTTTCCATTCTTCAATCCTTTTTCCATTGCTTAATCTTGTCGCTTTATACCTTAAACCAAAGCCTAAAGGATCGACATCCTTATCCTGAAAGAGTGTCAAAAGCTTCAAGGCTTCTTTTTTCGTGTGTTTGGCTGCCCGGCGGCTGTATTTGTTTAAATCCTTAGGTGACATATCGAACTTTGATTCTTCAATAATGCCGCCGACTAAAATATCCATTTTCAGGACGGGTTTTTTACCGGAAGTGATAATCTTATATTTTACCTTTGCACTATCAACGGAAAAGGTGAATTCCTTCTGCCCTTTGCCCACTTTAATGTCCATTTTATCTATATTATTGGCCAATAAATTATAATATTTTGTTTGCATAGAGGAGAGCTGTAATGTCTTAGTATTTTTGACTCCTGAAAAAACCACTGATTGATTAACCATCAGCTTATGCTTGTCCCCTTTTGTCTGAATGATGGGAAGAATCGGATCAAACCCGCTTTCAACTATTCTTCTTCTTGCATCAAACAGAAAGCTTGAGACAATATAGGGACTTTCAACGCCATTGTCGGAAAAAAAGTTGCTGAGTGCAAATGTTCCGGACATTTCCGTTTTGGGATGAACTTTCAATACTTTTTCAGCGGAGGGTTTCCCAACAGCTACCCATGAAATCATTTGGATATCCCTCCTTCTGAAAAAAAAGTCCAAGACATCATGCAGACTGTGTTCCAAAACACTATCTCCCAATACAATCACTTTTGCATGGCCAAAATCCAGTTCCTTATCTGTATGGCTTTTCAGAAAGCGGATGGCTTCTGACAGACTGGAACCTTGTTTTGAAATATAAGCGTATTTGGTTCCTGATTCCTTTAAGGCACCCGATGGAACAGCTATTTTTAAAATCACCTTATATGGCTCTTTCTCATTGTCCGAATGGTCTATGCCTATGGCCTGCACGAAAATCCGCTTATCAATATCTTTGAACCCGCAGCTTGAAAGGAAAAGACAGGCGGCAAGCCCAAGGAATATCTTGAAAATTTGTCGTTTCACGCCTTTGCCCTCCTTTTTATGAACCAACAGACTAAAAGGAAAATGACAATTTGGAAGGGTACAGCATTGAAGAAATAGCTTGAATACAATAACAGCTTATACTCGGAAAGGGCTGTGATAAGCTTTAGTGTGATGATCCAGAAGACGGCCAAGTAAAGATAAGGCGTCAAGTTCATTTTTTTCCATTGAAACCGCTTGAACCAAATGAAATCCTTACATGTTTCAATGGCTACATGCCAATGAATCAGCATACTTAAGAAAGAAATGGCCAGAAAGAACGGCATGAACAGATAAAGGAGCCGCTCAATAAGGCCATATTTCATCCGAAGTGTATCACTCGTAGTAATAGCAGGATAGACAAGATGGTCTATATGATTGAAGCCATTTAAGCCGATCGGGATGAAATAGGCGGCAGACAACACGGAAATGCCGGCCACTCCAATCAAAAGCAATTGCTTCCAGGTCAGACGGCGCTTTTTTTGAGTAAAGGCACGATTGAAAATGATGATATTCATCACTCCGACATAAACAAAGGAGGAGGCAGAAAAAGCACTGTAATTGGGAAGGTGATTCGTATGCATAATCGCTTCCCTCACAAAGTCCCATTCAAATTGATCACTGAAAAAAGGTTTTATCATCATGTAAATAATGACGGGTATTGTAATAAAGAGAATATTTTCTACGGTGTTCAGAACGGTTTTTGTATTCATCAAAATCCCGAAAGAAACAAAAATTAAAATGCTGGAGGCAATCCATAACAATGACATATCCGGTGTCAGATATCGTTTAAGCATAAAAGAATAAGTGATTAAAGTAATGAGACCGCCTACAAACCAAAAGGCTATGATGAATGTCAAAAACGGATAGTAAAACCAGGAAGGGGCATATTCCTTCAATAATTCAGGAAAGCCTTTTTCCGGGAACTTGTTGAAAAACTTTACAAATGAGTAAACGATAATAAAACCGAAAATGACTGACAGAAGCATGGAGGGGATCGCACCGTTTAACCGTTCGTTCAGAAGGATTTTCGGTACTGCCGATATCATGTTTGCAGTCATATTGACAAACAAAAGGTAATACATAAAGCGGTTCATGATTGGCTCCCCTTAATCTCTTGATTCCTTCCTTTATAGAAAAATTTCAAGTAAGGCTCCCCAAAGCTGCTTTTATTCGTCAAATACATGATCAGGCCAAGAATACCCAGCATTAATCCGGCCATGCCCGATACAGTGGCAAAGAATAAAATGACATATCTGAAGACCCTGATGGCCAGCCCCATCTCATTGATGGGAATGACAAAGGTGGAAATGGCCACCGCAGAGATGATTATAACCATCACATTGGACGTTAGGGCCGCTTCTGTTGCAGCAGTGCCCAAAATGAGTCCCCCGACTGTAGTGGCTGTTGCACTCACTATTTTTGGCAGCCGGATACTTGCCTCTGTCAGCAATTCCATGACAATCAACATGATCAGGACCTCAATGAATGAGGGGTAAGGCACTCCAATCCGGCTGCCTGCTATAGATAGAGCCAACTCCGCGCGAAAAACATCCGGATTATAGGAAGTGACCGCCACGTATAATCCCGGCAAAATTAAACAGTTGAAAAAACCAATATATCGAAGCATAACTGAAAACCTGGACACCCAATAAGTGTGGTAGCTGTCTTCGGCGGCTGTCATGAAATCAAAAAATATAGCGGGAGCCATGATAACATTGGAGTCCCCATCAAGAAGGAGGAGCACCTTTCCTCCTGCCAGATTGTAAACCATCCGATCCGTTCTTTCCGTCATCATCATGCTTGGAAATAATGAAAATCTTTTGTTGTTAATCAGAAATAATAATTCGGAACTGGATTGGACGATATCCCTGTCAAGGGCATTGATTCTTTTTTTTACCTTTTCCAGCGCCTCTTTTTTTACATCGTCCCGATCATATAGGATCGCCAATGACTGATTGGATTTTTTTCCGATTGTTATCATTTCAATCGTAAGAGAAGGCTGGTGATATCGCTGCCGAATAAGGTTGATATTGGTCATCAGACTCTCGCTTAAAGCAAGCTGGGGCCCTTGAATGCTAGGCTCCACATTGCTTTCCAGGACCATATCATTGCTCACCAAATTAAAGTCAAACAAAAGAAGGGAATCATTGACATGAATTAAAAGACTGCCTTTCGTCAGCTCCAGCAAAATTTGCTCCTTTGATTCAATGTCGATCTGATTTGGAAGAGACGTCAAGTAAGCTTCCACATCATTCATGGAAGACAGTTCAAAAAAAGGCCTGATGATGCCTTCCTGTAAACGCTGGCCGTCAACGACCGTTTTAATATATATAAGCTTAATATGTTTTTTATCGGTGTGAAGCGGTTGATGTACAAAATCAAAGGAACCCTTCAATTCCTCCTCAATCCAGCTGATCGTTTCAGAAGGAGTGTACATGATCGGGATTTTTTTGCGCATATGTATGAATCTCCTTTTGGGGGCCTGTCCCCCACCACATTAAAGTGTTAAAGCGAGCTATGCTTTATGCTGAAAACATACTGGTATTATCTTGTCACGAATGGGTTTGTAATATGCAGAAGGAAGGCATGATATTCGGAGACACAATCTATAAATACTCTTTTGGAGCTGTCTAAAAAGCCCCCTAAAATAAATCAAGCGGAGAAAAACGAATCTTTTCCTCTGCATGATGGATTCTTCAATTAAAGGGATAGAGGACCCTGATCCGGGCGCTCGCACAGGAGGCTTACCGGCGAACGCGGTCACTGTTCGGAGTCTCCAGTGCCCGCGCAAGAGACTAATCGTCGACCACGGTCACTTTACTATTCGCTCCGTTAATAGCCGTTCCGGCTTGACCGTTTCGATCGGTCAAAACGGGGACATTTTGACATTGCACCGGCGGGAATTTTTTATTTCTTTTTTTCTGAATAAGAAAGCATAAGATTTTTTAGCTTTAAAATTTTGAACAAAGCCTTTTGTTGTCTAGCTCCAGCGCCTATCGACTAGCAGACTTCGCACCTCCTCCTACGATAAGTCAACATCGGCTCGTTCCTCGCCGTGTTGTCTGGCTGCGAGTGCCATCGGCTCGAGGTCATAAGCCAATCGCTGCTGAAGGCAAACTACGCCTTCTTCAGCGCTCGTCTTATGCTTGTCGCCGATAAGCAGGCACTCTCGCACTTCCTTATCCTTTATCTCGTCGGAGGCACTCCAGTCTGTACGTCGATGGGCAAGGCGCTTGCGCTTTTCTTATCGTCATTATTCATCTAATACTCATAATCAAAATGAAGCTTTGTATAATTCTCTAGGATATCGGGATAGCATAGCGGACAGTATTTTTTGCGGGGACGATTCCAATCACTCGGCAGCAGCGATAGTTGATTTCTCCAAAAGAAATTTTCACAACATGCACATTCTTCCTTGTTCATAAAAGAAGGCAACCCCTTTTTCAAATATTTTCATTTCCTTTTCATCTTATGCTCCGCTATTGCCCAAAGGGTGGGCGTTTGCCCTAAAACAATCTTGCTTTGGACGGTTTCCATTTAATATAACCAGCCGTCTCGTGATTTTTCGATCCAATTAAACCGGTAAAAATTCAATTGACAGTGCATACACACTAGTCTATAATTTTTTTCAAAATCAATAACTTCAGACTATTTTTAAAAGGGGGGGAGTGAACCATTTATCAAAGGGGAGTTTCAAAAAAATGGGGGTTTTACATAATGAGATTTAAAAAGAGTGTCCTTTCACTGTTAGGGGCTGCATTCATCCTTGGGGCATGTAGCAGCAATTCCTCCGCGCCCGAATCGGAGCCGGCGGACGAAGGTGAAAAGGAAAGCAAGGAGACATATACGATCGGCGTTACCCAGCTTATGGAACATCCGGCATTGAACCAGGCAACTGAAGGGTTCAAGAAGGCGATTGAGGAAGCGGGGCTTAACGTTGAGTATGACATGCAAAATGCCCAAGGCGACAACAGTGCCAATGACACGATTGCTTCCAACTTTGTCGGCCAAAATGTGGACCTTATTTTTGCCAACTCAACACCGAGTGCCCAGGCAGCATTGAGTAAAACAACGGAAATTCCGATAGTTTTTACATCTGTTGTTGACCCGGTCGGTGCGGAATTGATCGATTCCATGGAAAAACCCGGTGGTAATGTCACCGGGACAAGCCACCATCATCCGGAATCAATTCCGAAAGCCCTGGAGTATTTGAAAAATGAATTGGAAGCCAAGAAAGTCGGAACCGTCTATAATGCGGGAGAGCAAAATTCGCGCGCCCAAATCGATAAAATCAAAAAACAGATGGATGAATATGGATTGGAATTGGTCGAAGCGACAGTTTCCACAAGTGCGGATGTAAAGCAGGCGACAGAATCAATCGCCGATCAGGTCGATGCTTTTTATTGCATTACGGACAACACCGTAGTATCTGCATTTGAGTCAGTTGCCGACGTTACGACTACCGCAAAGGTGCCACTGCTGGCGGCCGATCTTGATTCCGTTCCAAGAGGCGCCTTCGCTGCATTTGGAGTAGACTTCTTTGAAGTCGGCCACGGAGCAGGTGAAATGGCAGTGAAAATTTTAAAAGAGGAAGCCAAGCCTGCCGACATTCCTGCGGAGCCGCCGAAAACATTGAAGTTTATGGTGAACAAGGAAGTGGCTGATACGATCGGAGTGAAAATCAAGCCGGAATGGGATGCCGAAGTTTACGAAAAGTAATAGAAAAGATCTCCTTTTTTAGGGAGATCTTTTTGCTTATACCAGGGGCTGGCTTATAAAATTGTGGATTTGGCGCATATCCCGGGTCCCGGCACATATCCCTATTTCTCGGCTCATAATTTCCGGTTTAGGTACATATCCCAGTTTCTGGGCTCATAATTTGCAGTTTTGGCGCATATCCCCGGCTACCCGGCGCATATTCCAAAGCTATAGGCAAGATGCTTACCTTTTTTTTCTGAAAAACTCCCGGACCAAAAAGGCGGACTGGGGGAAGTGCAAGCCCAACTGCCAGGCGCCTATCCCTCTTATCTTGTAATCTACGGCCAATTGAAATTTTGCTGCCCGTGCCCGCACATCCTCAAACCAGACGACGTGCCTTCTTCCATTTTCATCCCAATATGTGTAATGGGGCTGCTGATATTCTGTGGAATATTGGATCGGCACTTGGTACCTCATTGCTGTCGCATATGCATTGGAAACGGAAAATGCACTGGCGCTTGCAACTGAGCCATTTGACATCGTCCAATTATATCCGTAGCGGGGGACGCCCAACACAATTTTATTCCTTCCCATCTTTGTGAGGGCATAGTCCAGTGTTTTTCTCACTTCTGTGATGGGGGCTACCGGACCGGGATCGCTTCCGGCCTCATGCCAGTCATACGCCATGATAAAGACGAAGTCGACCGCAGCTGCAATACCGCCGTAATCAAATCCTCTCAGCCACGGGATGTTGTCGGAAGTCTTTGCAGGAACAGCCGCGGAGATACTGAACCCCTCCGGTTTCAGGCGGTCCCTGAGGGCTGCCAGGAATCCGCTGTACAAATCCCGTTCACTCTCGAGGACCTGCTCAAAATCCACATTGACACCAGCGTAATTTTTACTCTTGACCAAATTATAAATATTATTGATTACTCTCTGCCGGAGTGTAGGGTTATTTAAAATTCTTTTAGTCAATTGCGGGCTAAACCCGGTTTCTGTCAAATTGGTGATAACCGCAATCGGGTTGGAACCATTCTCTCTGATGAGGGAAATGAGCTGACGGTCATCCAAAGCACTTAAACTTCCATCTTCTAAAACATGATATTCAAACACACCGAAATTCGTAATGATCGGTGCAAAGGTTTGTACGTTAATCCGGTTTTGCGCGGGCGTAGCAGGGGTTAAATAACTGAGCCCTTCCTCCGTATATTTTTCTCTCGGCGGCAAATAAAGCTCCATTCCCACGGTTAATTCATCGGATTGAAGTCCATTGTACAGGCGAATCGTTTCCGCCGGAATGAAAGTCATCTGGGCAATGGAAAAAAGCGAATCGCCAGGCTGCACAATATATACATTCGAAGGGACAAGCAAATCCTGGCCGGGAACGAGCCGGTCCGTTCTCAAACCGTTAGTGATGCGAAGGCTGTCCATCGAAATCCGGTACTTGGCCGCGATTGAAAACAGAGAATCCCCCAGTTTCACAACATAAATAAACATACGGCACCCCGTTTCATTTTCAGCAGATGGTCTTTTAAAAATATATATGAAGAGACGGCTGCTCATATGTATGGGAAGGGAAGGAACATGTCTGAATGATTTGGTCTGCGAAGAAGGAGGTGTGGTCTAAGGTAGATGGAATATGATCGGGGCGGGGAGGAAATGATCCGAGGTTGATGGAGTATGATTCGAGGTTGCAAGAATATGATCCAAGATGAAATATGAACCGGGTTGGTAAGGTTATGATCCAAAGGATGCTTAATATAAGCCGAAAGCCAGGAATATGATCCGAAGACTCTTTAAATGAAATGAAGCCAATAGAGGGCTTCATTTCATTTAATCCTTTTTATCGCCTGCACGTATCGTTCATACCACTTTTTCCATTCTTCTGTACGGTCGATTGCACGGCCATCCAGCAATGCGCCTATCACATCCAGGCATACATGCCATCCGGCAAGATCCTTGGGTGTGTGATCCGTTATGTTGTTGATTTTTTCAACCAAGATTAAATCACAGCCATCAGCAAGAGGATGCAGTTCAAAGCGGACACTGTCTTCCCACCATGCAAATTCCAAAACGGAAAACTTCCCAAACTCCGTAATCTCAAGTTTCTCAAAGGTGCCGTTCCCCATATCAAATTGCATGAAGCCGCCTTCCCGAAGGTCGCCAACCTGCAGTTCTGGAAACCATTGGGCGAGTTTTTCATTTTCCGTCAACCAGGACCATGCTTCTTCGACGGAATGATTCAAGTGACGTTCAAATCTGGCAATGCAGGTTTCCCCCGTTTGCTTAATGTGTGCTATCACCATCGTGCCTCCAATCGCAGTGTTTAAAATTCTTTCATTATCACAGCATTTCCAATGCTTCTATATCTATAATCCTCATCTTTCTCTGGCCAGTCTGCTCAATCCAGCCGTTTTCCTGGAACTCTGCCAGCTTCCGGCTCACGGTTTCCGGTGTCGTGCCCAAATAAGAGGCAATGTCTTTTTTTGGCATGGGCAGGGTGATGGAGGAGGAATCGTGGTCGGTGGCAAGCTCCACAAGATAGGCAGCGATCCGTTTTTCGGTATCTTCCGAAGTCGACAACTCTTCCGTCCACCGCCACTTTTTCTCCGGACTGGATAAAGACGCGGTCGCCTTCTTTCACTTCATCCACAGGGATGGTGACCTTTTCGCCGTTGCGGAGAACGGTGGCTTCCATAGGAGCCATGTCGATAAGGGATTTAAGGGAAGACCTCGTTTTTTCCAAAGTGCGGGCTTCCAGATAAGCTCCGAATAAAAATAGGAAAGACACCACGGCAGACTCTACATATTCGCCGATAAAAAGCGCGCCGATAATAGCAATGGATACGAGCAGCTCAATGCTGAAAGCTTTCATGCGCAATGACTGAACCGCTTTGATTACGATGGGATAGCCGGCTATCACGGTGGCAAGGATCAATAAATAGCTCTTGTATCCCTCGAACCCTGTCAAATGGAGAAGAAGAGCTGCCGCGAGCAGCGATCCGGTGACCGCTGCGATGCGGGCTTTTGTTTGTCCGGTCATGATTCTCCCTCCTCAGGCGATTTTTTTGGATAAAACTGGATACCCAAGTTTTGTAATGATTCCTTGCAGTTTGTCTGCTGAAACGACAGCTTCATCGTAAACCACCTTGACTTTGCTGGAATGGAACAACACTTTTGCTTCCTGGACGCCTTTTTGTCTGTTGAGTGCTCCCTCGATTTTTTTAATGCAGGACGGGCAAGTGAGAGCATCCATTTGAAATTTGACAGTTTTCATTTAAAATCCCTCCTTGTTTTTGTTGTTGATATCTCTTTCTATCCTTATCTTAAGGCCTTTTGGCTATTGGCTCCTTGACGGGGGTCAAGTTTGGAAAAGAATTTGGGGGCCTGTCCCCCAGCACTTTAACGCGTTACCCCGGCGGGGGACAGGCCCCCTATATGGAAAGATGTGAATTTCACCTGTTCCTTCAACAAATTATTATTGGTTAAGGCAAAGGGAGAGGAGAAGGAAAATGAATAAAGAGACGTGCAGTTTATTTCGTTGCGCGTTTTTTTTTACTGAGTAAGAAAGTATAAGATGTTTTAGCTTTAAAATTTTGAACAAAGCCATTTGTTGTCTAGCTCCAGCGCCTATCGACTAGCAGACTTCGCACCTCCTCCTACGATAAGTCAACATCGGCTCGTTCCTCGCCGTGTTTCCTTTATCTCGTCGGAGGTACTCCAGTCTGTACGTCGATGGGCAAGGCGCTTGCGCTTTTCTTAATTGACATAAATTTGTATCCGTTATAATATTTATTTATTAATAAATAAAAAGGATGATCACATGGCAAAAGAAGATAAAAAAGAACTGATCATAGAAAATGCCGTAGGAATTTTTGCAGAGATGGGCTACTATAAAGCGACTACCGCAATGGTGGCAAAGGCAACCGGCGTAACACAGCCGTATGTGTTCCATTTTTTCCAAAATAAAGAGGAGCTGTTCAAAACGGTGATTGACCGTGCGTTCAGCCGGCTTTATGATACATTTGCCGAAGTGGCAGCACCTGCCGATCAGTTGATTGAAGCGATGGGCTGCGCTTTCTCGGAAACTATCGGGACTCACCGGGATGAGGTATTGCTGATCATGCAGGCTCACTCGATTCCAGAAGAAGGGATCAGGGAGCATGTCCGCAAATTGCACCAAACCATGCTTGATGCATTGACGCAAAAATTTGAGAGAGCAGGAATTCCTGAGGCCAAAAAGACAGCGGCACATTTTATTGGCACAGGCTTGCTGATCACGGTTGCGGAAGTATTGGATTTACCGGAACTCATTAAGTAAAAAAAGAAAGTGATGAAGCTTTCTTTTTTTGAAATAATATTTATTGATTGATAAATAAGAAGAAAGGGTGAAAACTAATGTTCAATGGAGAAAAAGGGCTTGTCATCGCTGGGTTGATAGGTTTTTTGCTCGCGGCACTAACTGGTTCGGCCATTCTCATACGTGGGCCTATTGTTTTGCCTGAAGGTGATCTGGGGAATGCATTTTCGTTTAACGCTGCTATCGGTATTTTTATTCTTTCGATTGCTGCGGTTCTGCCGTTGGCCGGGTTCAGTCACAGGAAAAGGAGGACGGTCCGGTGGCTGTTCATCTTCTCATCTCTGTATGCTTATGCTATCGAAACGATTCAGCATTTCCGCGGTTTGAATCCCCGGTTTTCACGTGAGGGGGGCGCGGTTGATGCAATTGCCGGAATGGCCTTTGGCGTTGTTTCATTATTGCTCGTAACCTTGTGTGTATTGCTTTTGATTCAATTTTTCAAAGTTTCGCATAGGCCGCTTCTCATACTCGGCATCCGTTATGCATTTTTATCTGTATTTGCTGCCAATCTCGCAGGTGTAGGCATGGTCCTGCTGCAAAGCCGATTCGTTGGAGGTGCAGGAAACCTGATCGTGCTGCACGGGATGGGATTCCATGCCTTGCAAACATTGATTGTGTCCGTCTGGCTTTTGGAAAAAGTTAAAGGAAGGGATCCATTGAAAAAAAGACTCATTCATTATGGAAGTGCAGCCTGGATGGCGGCCATTTTACTGATAGGGGTTCAAACGGTTCTGGGCCGATCTGTATTTGAACTTTCCTTGCTGCCGATCCTTGCAGGCCTCCTGATCATCGTTTGGCTTGCAACCGTATGTGCTGCATTTGTTCTTTTTTTAAATGCAGGGAAAGACCCGCGAGCTGATGCAACTAAAGTTATGGAAAAACCGGTTACATGAAAAAAGCCGGGGAGGAGGCCTCCAGACGGCTACATTTTTCTAATAATGAAATTATCCTCAAGCAGCAGCCAATTTTGCGGAAACGGATAGCCGAGGACCCAATAGCTTATTCCGCGTAATCCGTACTCTTTTACTAAATCGAACTTTGCCTGGGCGCTGCGGGCATCCTCGAACCAGACTTCGTGGCGGCGTCCCTGTTCGTCCGTATACCGGAAAAACGGGGATTGCGCCCTTTCGTTATATTGGATGGCGGCACCGTACCGCAATGCCCGGCGGACGGCTTCCTGCATATCAAACGTTTCGGCTTCCTGTCCCTGAACATGGGGAAGCAGCCAGTCGCGGGCGTACACCTGGAACCCCATCATGATTTTATTCCTTGGAATGACAGTAACGGCGTAATCAATGACCCTCCGGATTTGGTTGAGCGGAGAAATTGCCTGCGGCGGTCCAAGGCGGTATCCCCACTCGTAGGTCATCAACACGACAAAATCAACCATTCGGCCGTGCGCTTCATAATCGTGCGCTTCATATAAAAGTCCTTTCTGTTCACTGCTTGTTTTAGGGGCCAAGGCTGTTGATACAAAATATCCGAGCGGATGCAAGCGGTCGACCGCACGTTGAAGAAATTGGTTATACAATTCCCGGTCCGTCTGCCGTACATTCTCAAAATCGACGTTCAATAAGCGGTAGCCTTTTTCATTCATGATATTGATGATATTTGTCAGCATCCGTTCTTGTAGGGCAGGATTTGAAAGAATCGTATGAGCCAGCGTTGTTCCGGGGTTTTGGGCTGTAAAATTTGTGATACACATCATCGGAACGACATGTCTTTCAATCGCTGCTTGAATGATGGGTGTATCGTTGATTGATCCGAGGGTTCCGTCCGCCTTCATGATATAGGCGAAAGGAGATGCGTACGTAAGGTGCCGCCCCACTTCCCGGACTTCCCTGGCGCCGGTCCCGCCCATATTGATGGTATAGGCATTCACATCAATGACAGGCTTTGGAAAAGGAATCGTCAGCTCAGCACCTGTTTGAATGAGATTCGGATTTTGAATCCTATTCAATTTTACAATTTCCTGTACAGTCGTTCCGTATCGCTGGGCAATTTGCCAGAGAGTTTCACCTGATTGAACAGTATGGATACGGGCAGGGATAACCAGGACAGTACCAATCTTAAGCATATTCGGGTTTGCCAGTTGATTTACCCGCACAAGGGCATCCAGCGAGACACCATACCTTTGGGCAATCTGCCAAAGCGTCTCCCCGCTCCGGACGACATGCTGACGGGCCGCAATCGGAACAACAAGGGCCTGGCCGACAGTGAGGCGGTTAGGGTCAGGCAATTCATTTGCCGCTGCAATTTGAGAAACATTGCTGCCATAGCGGCGGGCGATCCCAGATAGCGTCTCCCCGCTGCTGACAACATGAATAATCATAAACATCCTCTCCTAAACAAGTCATATGATAAATGTATGCGGAAAGAGCGGCGGCAAGAATAAAAGATAAGGGGCCAGGTCCTCGGGCCTGACCCCTCACACTATTTGATATTGATGTAAATTATCAAAATCACCGCAGCCAAGACAACCCTGTAAATTGCAAAAGGCATCAATTTGATTTTGCTGATCAATGCCAGGAAGAAACGGATGGACAGCCACGCAAAAACAAAGGCGCTGATAAAACCGACAACAAAAAATGGAATGACGTCCACGGTGAGAACATCCATTTTTTTATATAAAGAGACGGCGCTCGCCCCGAACATGATCGGCACAGCCATAATAAAGGTGAAATCTGCCGCGGCACGGTACCTCAATCCGAGCAGCACCCCGCCTGAAATCGTGGCGCCCGATCGGGAGAAGCCCGGCCATAAGGCGATGCATTGAAAAAGGCCGATCAAAAAAGCCTGCTTGATTGAAATGTCATCAAGGCTTGTTCTTTCCGTCGCCGAAGAAGAGGATCTTGCTTTCCAATCGGCTGCCGCCATTAAAATCGCTCCGGCCACGAGACTGATTAGAACTGTCTCCACTGAAAATAGGTATGTATCGATAAAATCTTCCAATGTAAATCCCAATATGGCGGCTGGAATCAAGCCGACGATTACGTGCGTCAAACGAAGACGGGAATGTCCCTCTTCCGGTGCGGGTGAATTCGCAGTCCTGATTCCGACCAAGCTCAAAATCCTCGGCCAAAAAACGATGGCCGCCGCCAAAACGGAGCCTAACTGGATGACCACTTTGAACGTATTGGCCACTTCCTGTGACTTCAGCAGCTCTTCCGATTTTAATAAAATATCATCAACAATAATCATATGGCCTGTCGACGAAACAGGCGCAAACTCTGTCATGCCTTCAACAAAACCCAATATTAGTGCAACAATGAATTCCCAGATGCTCATTTCTATTATTTCCTCACTTTCAAATCACTGGCCTCATTTTACATGTAAAAGTCGAAAAAGAAAACAGGAGATTTCCGAATGCGGTCTTCAAGACTTGTCCACTCTTACTATTAGACGCTTTTTTTTTCGCCATTCCTACGCGGCTGTCGAAAATCATGCCTGCATTAAATATATGAACTTAAGAAAACGTATAGTATAATATTTTATAAAAGTGTGTTCGGCCAAAAGGCGGACAGGCAAACTTAATTCTTGGGAGGTGTGCGCCTTTTTTTGAAAGGCGAACCATTTGGACGTTGTCAGTTTACTCTTAATCGTATTATTGATCGCATTGACTGCTTTTTTCGTAGCAGCTGAATTTGCTATTGTAAAAGTCAGAAGTACCCGCGTTGACCAGTTGATCGAGGAAGGAAAACCTGCTGCCAAGGCGGTAAAGCATGTCATCACACATATGGATGAATATTTATCGGCGTGCCAGCTCGGGATTACGATCACAGCCCTGGGAATAGGGTGGCTGGGTGAGCCTGCCGTCAAATCGCTGTTCGATCCTTTGTTTGCAAAAATGGAGCTCGGACCGGCTGTCACCCATATACTTTCAATCACAATCGCTTTTCTGATCATCACCTTTTTACATGTTGTCGTCGGTGAACTGGCCCCTAAGACAGTGGCTATTCAAAAAGCGGAAGAAATTTCCTTAATGACTGCAAAGCCGCTGATCTGGTTTTACCGGATTGCTTTCCCGTTCATCTGGGTGCTGAACGGTTCTGCCCGCTTGATGGTGAAAATTTTTGGCCTTCATTCGGTATCAGAGCATGAAGTTTCCCATTCAGAAGAAGAGCTCAGAATTATACTTTCTGAAAGTTTTAAAAGCGGAGAGATCAATCAGACAGAGCTGACATATGTGACCAATATTTTTAAATTTGATAACAGAGTTGCAAAAGAAATTATGGTTCCCCGTACGGAAATGGTTACATTTTCAACTGATGAAGAGATTGACGATTGGGTGGATGTGATCCAGGATGTGAAATTCACCCGATATCCCGTACATGAAGGCGATAAAGACAATATTATCGGGTTGATTAATATAAAAGATATCTTATTGGAGCAAATCAAAAACAGGGATTCGGACAGCGAACTGGAGATATCAGCATTTATCAAGCCGGTCATCCATGTAATTGAAACGATTCCAATCCGCGACCTGCTGCTGAAAATGCAGAAGGAGCATACACATATGGCTATCCTCCTCGACGAATACGGCGGCACATCGGGCCTTGTCACTGTTGAGGATATTGTGGAAGAGATTGTTGGGGAGATCAGGGACGAGTTTGATGCGGATGAGGTGGAAGATATCACGAGGGTAGGAGAAGACCACTTTATTTTCAGCGGAAAAGTACTGATACCGGACGTCAACGACCTGCTTGGAACGCAACTTTCCGACGAAGACGTCGACACCCTTGGCGGGTGGATTTTATCGAAAAAATTTGATGTGCTGGAAGGGGAAACCCTCCATTCCGATGGCTTTGCTTTCAAAGTCACTGAATCGGACGGACACCAAATCCACTTCGTCGAGGTGTTCAAAGAAATCATAGACGAAGCGACTGCAGAAGCCAACGAAAAAGAGTTAAATCACGAAGAAGCATGACGAAAAAAAGCGCTGTTGAGGGCGCTTTTTTGTGCTTTAAGAGGGGGGGCTTTTTTTGTTTTTTGGGGACAGTCCCTCTTAACGTAGATTGTGGGCAAATTGTATGACGGGTCCCAAACAGAATTTAATTATCGGATTATTGAAATCACAATTTGAACGAATAATTTTCATGTGTTAAAATAAAAATAACAAATATGTCAACTTAACATATAAGTTAATAAAAGGGGATGGACGGCGAAAATGGACTTTAATCATTTTGGTTTATTAGCCCCCGGTGATCATGAATATACCATTGATCAGTTAAAGGAATCGTTTTTGGTGAATGGACCAAAAGATGAAAAGCTTTGGGATAAGGAATGGAGACTTTTTTTAGTTGAAAATTTATCACTGATGGTAAATCAGCTTTGGAAAGTAGGCATTACTGAAATTTATATCGATGGATCTTTTGTAGAAGATAAAGCACACCCAAATGATATTGATGGCTATTTTGAATGTGATGTCCGGGATTTGCCCACACTAGTAAGAGAATTGAATATTCTTGAACCGGATAAAATTTGGACTTGGGATAACAAAAGCAGAAGGCCATACAAAGGCTTCACAAAAAAACAATTGCCGATGTGGCATAAATACCGCGTAGAGCTATATCCGCATTACGGTCAATTTTCCGGAATTCAGGATCAATATGGACATGATTTGTTATTCCCATCCGCTTTTAGGCAGACAAGAGATACATTTAGACCAAAAGGCATCGTGAAAATAATAGATAGTTAAGCGGCTTATTAAGATCCCTATTAAATAACCTTTTAAAAACATAAAGGTGCGTGATTTTTACATGATTAAAACAGAGAGTGCTTATAAGCAAGCTGTTGAGAAACTTAAACAGGACAAAATATTTATTAAGGAAAAAAGAGAGAAATTATTAGAAATGGGCCTAGAGGAAGATCATATTGAGCTAGCCATGCAGCCATATATTACTTTTCATGAGCAACTGAAAGAAGAGGTTGAATATTACGAGCAGATTAAGCGCGGGGAGTTCGGACCTGTATTTAATCTCCAAACGATAGGTAAAACGCTTATAGCCTATAGAATTTACATTGGTATGTCACAACAGGAATTAGCAGAAAAATTAGGAGTCTCACCATCCCAAGTTTCTCGGGACGAAAAAAATGAGTATTTTGGTGCAACAATCGAACGCATTCAAAGTGTCATGGATGCGATGGGCATGATTTCAGTAACTAAAATTGAAACAAATACAATTGTTTCAGCATAGTAATACTTATAATTAACGGAAAAAATACCTGGCGCCTAGATCCAGGTATTTTTACTTTTAAGGCAGGCCCCCGCCGAACAAATTAAATAGGCAAATCAGGCTATTTGTATTTCGCAAGTGAAAAGTGAACC
>NZ_QYTU02000036.1 GCF_003605365.2 Siminovitchia fortis | reverse complement strand
ATAAACAGGCGCTTGCGCCTTTGTTCCTATTCCTCGCCTTTAGCGCTATGGGCTAGCCTGCTGGAAGCCGCTGCCGCGATGGCGCCGACTATGTCATCGAGAAAAGTATTGACCTCACCTGTTGAATGGTCATTCAAATGTTCCAAAATGCCGGGTTTCTGCTTGTCAATATAACCATAATTGGTAAATCCGATGGATCCGTAAACATTGACTATAGAGAAGGCTAAAATTTCATCAACTCCGTATAAGCTTTCATCTGTGCCGATGATCGTTTGAAGCGGTTCATCCAGCTTTCCCTGTTCCGCCAGCATATCAAGCTGGATGCCGGTCAATATGGCGTTTTGTACTTCCCTTTTACGAAGCACGCCCTCAATGTTAATTATGCATTCCTCCGTTGTAAGGTCGGGATGGTATTTTTTTTGCAAATACATTACTAGTTCCGCGATATCTTCGATGGTAACGCCGCGCTCATTCAATAAGCGGCGTGCGGTTTCTTCCAGTTTTGTCATTTTTCTTTCTCCACTCATTTCTTCTCACCCTTTATGTCGTGAAGTTCTGTTTAGATTCATTTTTTCCTCCCCAACAGTTTCCATGTAAAAAAACAAACCTTCAGCAAATTAACTGATCTCGCTCATATACTTGTATAGGGGAAAAAGTGATAAGAGAGGGATGTTTTTATGCCTATGGATATTTTGGAGAAGTATTATAATATCAAAGCAGATCAATCGATCCAGATTGGACGGCAGACACGCTATGTTTCAAACGGTTTGCTGTATACAATTGTTTCTGTGACACATGTGGAACAGGAAGTTCTAATAGAATTATATGAAATGTCAGAGCACATGGCAAAGCATTCCGATAAAAAAGTATCAAGATTCGTGGCCGGAAAGGATGGAAAGTATTTAGTCACACACGAAAATGAGGACTATGTCGTCCTTCAAAATCAATTTCATACAGTAAACCGGAATCGAAAGACCGGCCGCCAACTGGCAAGATTCCATAATAGAGGAAAGAGGCTGCAGGCACCCGTTAAAAGTTTGAACAGGGCAGGTGAGTGGAAGGATTATTGGGCCGCGAGGCTTGATCAAATGGAGAAAGTATGGTCCGGGTTGATCCATGAACCGCCGAGGGAGGAATTTGATAAGCTGTTCATTGAATCTTTTCCGTATTATATGGGGCTGTGCGAGAACGCCATCCAATATGTGACAGATACAGAACTGGACGAGCAGCTTCATCGTTTTGATTATGGAACCATTTGCCATGAACGTTTTCACGATGAGTTGTGGAAGAGTGAACATAATATTAGAAACCCTTTCGACTGGGTTCTCGATCACCCGTCAAGGGACATTTCGGAATGGATCAGAGATCGTTATTTTAAGAGCAGCCGGACACTCCGCCCGGACATGGCGAAATTTTTATATGAGTACCAATCCCTTTCACCGATATCACCGTTCGGCTGGAGGCTTGTCTATGCAAGATTATTGTTTCCACTTCATTATTTTGTCTGTGTGGAAGAATACTACAACACAAATTCACATTCCGCAAAAAAACGGCTGGAAGAAACGCTTGTCAGATATTTGAGGGATACGCAGGATTATGAAAGGTTTCTCCGTTCTTTTTATGCGATGGCCGGAGTGAAAAAAAGCCTTCCGGCAGTTGAATGGCTTTAAGAACAATAAAAAACGATCCGGAAAATCCGAATCGCAAATTAAAATACCTGTTCCACTTCAAGGACGCCTGGCACTTCTTCAACTAATGCCCGCTCTATACCGGCTTTTAATGTAATCGTAGAGCTTGGGCATGTACCGCAAGCACCCAAAAGGCGAAGTTTGACAATACCTTCATCTACATCTACGAGTTCGCAGTCACCGCCATCACGAAGGAGAAAAGGCCGTAATTTATCGAGTACTTCTTGAACTTGGCTGTACATGGTTTGTTCAGACATTCAGATCTACTCCCTTCCTAATACCCATTATAATCAGAAACGAAAAAAAAATCTATGGCTATGTTTGGGTACGCAATATTTGGTGAAGGTCAAGTTTAAGGTCTGGGAAAATATGAACAGAGATGGTGTCCTCTTTCGTAAATACACCGTGGAATTCAAAAATCCCATTGTTTAAAAGGTGGACTTCTATGGAATCGTTCATTGGATCAACAAGCCAATACTCTTTTACTCCCGCTTTTTCATATAGCCGAAATTTGATCCAGCGGTCCATCTTGACAGATGAAGGAGAGAGAACTTCTATGATCATGTCCGGCGCCCCATTACAGCCTTTATCATCAAGCTTTTCCTGGTCGCAAACAATCGACAAATCAGGCTGAACAACATCATTTATATCTTCATTCTTCTTGTTTTCACCCATCAAACGTACATCGAACGGTGCAAAAAAAACTTCACATTTCTTTTCTCTCAGAAAAATGGAAAAAGCTGTGGACAACTCTCTAAGAACTTGTTGATGCCTTTTGGAAAGGGCAGGAGTCATATTGAAAACTTTTCCATCAATCAGCTCAAGCCTTTCACCTTCATCCCATTTCAGGTAATCGGCATACGTGTATCTCTCTTTTTCATTTGGAATGGCCATTTGATCATCCCCTTCACCTTAAATTACTTATTATATTACCAAACCATACTGATCAATACCATGCGCCATGCGGTTAATGTCGTTTGGAATTTTCTATAAAAGCGGTACAATGAAGAAAAGGAGAGTGGAAGGGATGAAAAAGGAAGCTGAAATACTTGTATATGGGGCCGAACAGATTTGCGCAAGCTGCGTTAACCTGCCTTCTTCAAAGGAAACATATGAATGGCTGGAAGCAGCTATTTCGCGAAAATTTCCGGATCAGCCGTTTAAAATAAGATATATCGATATTTTTAATCCGCCTGAAGAAAAAGTAGTTAAAGAATTTGCAGAGCGGGTAATCGAAGAAGATTTATTTTACCCTGTTGTCACGATGGATGATGAAATCATCGGAGAGGGAAACCCTCGGTTAAAAGATGTGTACAGGAAGATGGAAGAATACGGATATCATGCGGAATAAATAATGCCGGAATCAGGAAAAAGTCTGATTCCGGCTGTTTAGTTTTGTCCAGATCCAGCGCCTAGCTCCGCAAGGATCAAGCCGCTTCCCTGTTCGCTTACGAACTGCCTCCTCGGGAATCGTCTTGTTTGCCCGCGCCAATCAAGGCGCTTTCGCTTTTCTTATTAGCCATTATGATACTTATACATCCACAAAATTCCTGATTTCAGAATCCGTGCGATGCGTCCGGTGATGGCACGCTCGGCCATCAGCCCAAATCCTTGCTTTTTACCAAGAGAGCCAAGTACACCTTTCAGCTTGATGGTAGGCAATTCCGCTGGAAGTTCTTGTCCGCTCCAGCGTTTTTGAAGGACATGGACAATTTGGTCAGCCTGTCCTTCAGCAAGCTGAGCACTAGGTGCATAAGGGAGGCTTGCGCAGTCCCCAACGACATAAACATGCTCATCGACTGGAATGTTATGATATTTCGTTAATACGACTCTGCCCTGCTTATCCTTTTCAACATCCAATTCACGTACAATCCGGTTTGGCTGGATGCCGGCAGTCCAAACGATCACATCGGTATGAACCGGCTCATCATGATTGAAAAGCGTGCGGTCTTCTACTTTCGTAATATTTGCTCCATTGATGACTTCAACGCCATTTGTCTGGAACCAATTTTGTACATAGCGGCTGACTCTTTCCGGAAATGCAGAAAGGATAATCTTTCCACGGTCAAATAATTTGATGACCAGATCCTCACGGCTTTCCCTGAGCTCACTTGCAAGCTCCACTCCGCTCAAGCCCCCGCCTACAATGCTGACAACGGAATTAGCCGGCAGGTTGTTCAATGTTTGATATGTTTTACGGGCCTTTTCTATATTTTGAATACTATGTGTATATTCCTTGGCTCCAGGAATATTGTGATATTTATCCTCGCACCCAAGACCGATAACAAGATCATCATATGGGACAGGTTCACCTTCGTCCAGGTGGACGAGTTTTTTCTCAAGGTCGATGCCCGTTATTTCACCATACTTCAATTCAAGGCGCTGATGTTCCGGAAAAGGTACCCGGACCTCCTGATCCGAAACTGTACCGGCAGCAAGTGCATAGTATTCTGTCTTAAGACAATGGTATGGCACTCTGTCAATCAGTGTGATGGATACGTCTTCCGGTAAGTTATTTGGCAGCAAACGGTGCAGCACCCGCATATTCCCATATCCTCCGCCCAGAAGTACTAACTTTTTCATGCAAATAATCTCCTTTTGCTGTCTATTTATCCTATAAAAGAAAAACGAAACGAATCTGTATCAATTTTATGAGTTCTATATCCAACGTAAAGTATAGCGGAATCTACATTGATATACAACAGGATTAGTGTGTCTTGGTCTGTGGGAATGGTCCGAATCGGCCATTCAAATTGACTAACCCAAGCGAAAAGAGTAGGATAAATACGGTAATGAGGTGAAGCAAATGAATCCTATTATTGAATTTTGCATCAGCAACCTGGGCATGGGTGGTTACGAAGCATTGCAAAAGCTCGAGGAAGATCCCGATTTGGACATTGTGGAATATGGCTGCCTGGACCATTGCGATTTGTGCGCTGAAACTTTGTACGCCCTTGTCAATGGGGAAGTTGTGACGGGTGAAAGCGCTGATGATCTGGTGAAAAACATTTACCAATATATAGAGGATAATCCGATGTTTTAACGAAACCGATTGGTTGAGAATAGACCATTTGGGGTTTATAATAAAAGGAAGGACTCCATTTCTTGCATAAGGAGGTGCAGATTCATGAGTGATCTTATTGAATTGACTGAAGCAGCTGCAATGCAGATCAAAAAAATGATCGAGGAAAATGGAGAAGAAGGAGCCTATTTCCGTTTTTCTATTAATGGCGGCGGGTGCAGCGGTTTATCATATGGCATGAGTCTTGACCAGGAGAGAACTGAAAAAGATACATTCTTTGAACAGCACGGAATAGGTGTTGTCATTGACGAAGAGACTGCGCCGATTGTCGCCGGAACTGTCATCGATTTTAAACAATCTCTTATGGGCGGCGGCTTTACGATAGATAATCCTAATGCACTTGTATCTTGCGGGTGCGGCTCATCTTTCCGTACCGCAAAAGTGGCGGGGTCGCCGGAAGAATGCTAAATTTTAAAGGCCTGAACAACTATTGCTGTTCAGGCCTTTATTGTAAGCTTTTTTACTTATCGAAAAGGGAAGTGCTATGCATCGGCTGCAATCTTGCTTTTGGATCGATGTATGCTTTCGCGTTGCTGACTGCTGTCGGCGCTTCGCCGAACCCGGTGGCGATCAGTTTTACTTTTCCATCATACGTTGTGATATCTCCTGCAGCATAGATGCCCGGAATATTAGTTTCCATTTTGGAGTTAACGACAATTGAGTTTTTTTCGATTTCAATGCCCCAATCCTTGATCGGTCCGAGTGAGGAAACGAATCCGTAGTTACAGATGAGAGCGTCCAACTCGATTTCCTCTACCGCATCTCCTCTGACTTCCTGGATGATCAGCTTATTGATGGATTCTCCATCGCAGATCATATCTGAAGCAGCAAAAGGCGTTTTGATTTCGACTGAGGATTCCTTCAATTGATTAACACTGCTTTCATGGGCGCGGAATTTATCCCTGCGGTGGACAAGCGTCACCTTTTCGGCAATCGGTTCAAGCATCAATGCCCAGTCAACGGCGGAATCTCCTCCGCCTAAAATGACGACTCTTTGCCCTTCGAACTTTTTCATGTCATCCACGAAATAATGAAGATTTTTTCCTTCATATTGTTCAGCTTTTTCCAATTCCAGTTTTCTCGGCTGGAAGGCACCGATCCCACCGGTAATAATAATGGATTTGGAATAATGGATCTCCTGATCCGTTGTCAATTTGAAAGTTCCGTCTTCCAGCTTTTCAACATTTTGGACGGATTGCCCAAGGCAAATGGTTTGAGAAAATAGCTTCAGCTGCTCTTTTAAGTTGTTGACAAGATCAAGTGCCTTAATCTTTGGAAAGCCGGCCACATCGTATATATATTTCTCCGGATACAGGGCTGCCAATTGACCGCCTAGCTGGGGAAGACTTTCTATTATTTTAACCGACGAATTTCTCATCCCTGCGTAGAAGGCGGTGAACATCCCGGCAGGACCTGCCCCGATGATGGTCATATCAAAAACTTGCTGATCTTCTTTCAAAGAAAATCCCTCCTAAGTTCATAAACAACTCCATTTTTGTCTCTAACACCTTCCTATTGTGCCACACAATGCTTAATTTTGTCATATAAAACGCCCATGGCCTGGGGAAAAAAAGAAGCATCAAACAGTGCTCGGCCTTAAATATTCAGAATTGTTATTCTTCCTTGAAACCGCTTGAAAAAAGAGTATAAAAGCCATATGATGTATTGAGACATATATCAATTTTTTATGACATTTTTTTTGCAAATGTACGTGAAGTGCATCACATTTATTTATATATATTATTATCATTTCAAATATGCATTTCAGCCGTACGAATGTTTAATAATAAGACGAAAAGGTGGAAGTGATTAGATTGAGAAAGCCAAAGATAGTAGTATTAGGCGCTGGTTACGGCGGATTAATGACAGTGACACGTCTTCAAAAACAACTCGGAAGCAACGATGCCGACATTGTTTTAGTAAATAAAAACGATTACCATTATGAAACAACATGGTTGCATGAAGCTTCTGCCGGTACATTGACCCCTGACCAGGTCCGTTATGATATTGCAAATGTTATCGATAGAAGCAAGGTTGATTTCGTTAAAGACACAGCTTTGAAAGTTGATACGGAAGCTAAAAAAGTTCAACTTGAAAAAGGGGACGACCTTTCTTATGACTATCTGGTAATCGCTTTAGGCGGGGCTCCGGAAACATTTGGAATCAAAGGCCTTGATAAGTATGCATTTTCTATCACGAATGTCAATACAGCCAGACAGATCCGCGAACATATTGAGTATCAATTCGCGACTTATAAAGTAGATCAAAAACCTGAGCGTTTGACAATTGTCGTCGGCGGGGCCGGTTTTACAGGAATTGAATTCCTGGGAGAACTGGGCAACCGCATTCCTGAACTTTGCAAGGAATATGACATTGAAAAAGATATGGTAAAAGTGATTTGTGTGGAAGCTGCTCCTACAGCTCTTCCTGGTTTTGATCCTGAACTTGTTGAATATGCGACGGCATTGCTTGAAAGAAAAAATGTGGAATTCCGTATCGGCACAGCCATCAAGGAAGCTACGCCGGAAGGAATCGTAGTTGCCAAAGGAGAAGACGATACAGAAGAAATCAAAGCCGGAACAGTGGTTTGGGCAGCCGGGGTGCGCGGCAACCCGATCATAGTGGAATCAGGGATTGAAAATATGCGCGGCAGGGTAAAAGTTGAGCCGGACCTTCGTGCACCTGGTTTATCCGATGTATTCGTCATTGGCGACTGCTCACTCGTCATCAACGAAGAAATCAACCGGCCATATCCGCCAACTGCTCAAATTGCGATGCAGCAAGGGGAATTGGTGGCAAGCAACTTGGCAAAGCTTGTTAATGGAAAAACAAACCTTGATAGCTTTAATTTTGATAACAAAGGAACTGTTTGTTCCCTTGGCGATGACGATGCCATCGGCGTTGTCTTCGGAAAGAAATTGACAGGTACGAAAGCATCCTTTATGAAAAAAATGATTGACAACCGTGCCCTTTACATGATTGGCGGTATTCCACTGACAGTGAAAAAAGGGAAATTCAATTTGCTTAAATAATGAATGATGAAGGCAGAATCTAAATGGATTCTGCCTTTTTTAGGAAGATTAGAGGAATAAATTGGCATTATTGCCGTAAATAGCTTTTTTATAGAAAGTGTGGGGAATAAGGATGAGCCAAGACCGGGGAAAGGTTTGGCTGGCGGTCTGCGGTGTAGTGACAGATCAGGCCGGACGTTGGCTCGTCGTGAAAAAGAAGTACGGCGGCGCCAAAGGAAAATGGACTTTGCCTGCAGGTTTTGTGGAACCTGGAGAAACATTGGATGAAGCGGTTGAAAGGGAAGTGCTTGAAGAAACTGGGATCATTTGCACAGTGGATGGCCTGCTGGGTGTAAGGACGGGTGTATTGCAATCCTCTATTAGCGATAATATGGTGATATTTGCCTGTAAACCAAAAAATACAACGATCCTCGTTCAGGAAAAGGAACTCGAGGAAGCCTGCTGGATGGCAACCCAAAGTTTGCTTGAAGACAAACATACCTCTGTTATGATCACGGAGTTGATAAAAGGAGGGTACGGGCCGTTTCAAAAAGAAGTGAATGCCATCAATCCGGGCAGTCAGTTTGGGTATACAGCGTATAAATTATTTCTTTGAAAAAATAGGGGAGCAGTAGGTACGATGGGCGCTTCCGCTTTTCTTGTGTCCAGCTTCAGCGCCTAGCCCCTCGAAGTCATAAGCCAATTCCCTGTGGTGGCTGAAGAACTGCCTCCTCGGGAATCGCCTTATGCTTGTCGGGGCTAATCAAGGCGCTTCCGCTTTTCTATTTGTCATGAATTCGCCGAGTCTTCGCATTGACGCTCTGTCAGTCATTCAGTAAACTTGGTATGAAAGTGAATTCAAGGGGGAACACAGCCATGCAGATGCCACTTCCAGTCCTGCTTATATCTATACTATTATTTTTTGTCCTATTTTTCGGCATTGGATTTTTACTTAATATGCTGCTGAGAATGACATGGATTATGGCGTTCATCTATCCGATTGTTGCCATATTGATTGTGGATAAAGTGAAATT
Source organism: Siminovitchia fortis (assembly GCF_003605365.2). GTDB lineage: Bacteria > Bacillota > Bacilli > Bacillales > Bacillaceae_C > Siminovitchia > Siminovitchia fortis. The sequence continues at coordinate 27,681 of NZ_QYTU02000036.1, read as the reverse complement.
TACTGACTACATCACATCTCCGTCAGCTTCTTTTTCAAGCCTGGGAACAAGTATTTCCAATCTTGGCGCAGCCGATCTGATCATTTTGGTTAGCGGCTTGGCGGGAGCAATCGTAGCAGGATTCACCATGCGGGTTTTGCGGAAAAAAGGATATCGAATGTTTTAACCGAAGAAAAACGCCCAGGAAGCTGATCCTGGGTGTTTTTTGGTGTACTCGGGCAGGAATCACACCCAGTGACCGGGATCAACGAAAAAGGTATTGCGTGGTCACTGGAGACACTGCCGCAGTCAGGATTCCTCCCCGAAGAAGCGAAAAATCCGTAAACTCGGTAAGGGATCATTGGTAAGCGGGAGATAAACTGTAAATTCGGCAATCTAATGATTCCTTGTCGTAAAAGTGCACCGGACAATCAATTTCAACTATCCTCCTGGGGACCAAACCTTAATTGTATCCCCTGAATATGAATCCCGATCATTTATCTCACTTATATAATATGAATAAACCCTCTCAAAACAGGGAAATAATACCCTTGAGAGGAGTGAATGAATGTTTACGCGTTACCTATATGCCAGGAGAATATTGATGCTGTTTTTGTTTACAGCAGCATTAGGGGCAACATTTGAATCGTTGTCGGGCATGGATTTAAGAACGACTGCCCAGTTATTTTCAGATTCAAAAAAGTTGAAGGATGAGCCAGTGTCCGAACCGGCAATACAAGCGGGGAAAGGTGCAGCACAAGATACCCCGCCATTGGAGGAGGCGTTCGATTGGTCTCAATATCCGGCAAAAAAGGTTATTGCAACTGGTTATACGGCAGGGGAGGAATCTACTGGAAAAAGGCCTGGACATCCGTCTTACGGCATTACATATTCAGGAGTTAAAGTGAAAAGAGACTTATATTCAACGGTAGCGGCGGACCCCGAGGTATTTCCGATCGGCACTATTTTGTTTATTCCGGGATATGGATATGGTGTCGTAGCCGATACAGGTTCAGCGATCAAAGGCAATAAAATTGACCTTTATTACGAGACTGTTGACGAGGTATATAAAAACTGGGGCAAACGGACGCTGGACGTGCATATCATTAAAATGGGATCCGGAAAGGTAACGGAAGAAGAGTTGACTGCCCTAAATGAAGACGAGGCAATGCAGGTGTTCAGGCAGTCTTATTTAAAAACTGCAGATTAAAATTGAAGGCTTGCGGATTTAAAGTCCGCAGCCTTTTTCTTTTTAAAGGTTGAAAAAATAATGAAGAATAAGTGCAAGTCCGATCCCGGTCAATCCCCCAAAAAACACTTCAACCGGTTTATGTCCAAGCAGTTCTTTTAATTCGTCCCTTTTCTCATGTTCGGGTTTATCAGGCCAATCCTTTGCTTCTTCTATAAATCGCTGGAAGTCGGAAGTGAGCTGATTTAAAACAATCGCATGTTCACCGGCCTGTCTTCGAACTCCCGTCGCATCGAACATGACGATAATGGCAAAAACAGCAGATACAGCAAACAAAGGTGACCCAAGCCCTTCCTGAAGGGCAACTCCCGTTGAAAGGGCAGTAACCGCGGCGGAGTGGGAACTGGGCATCCCGCCTGTTGATGTCAGCAGGGACCAATCCCATTTTTTCGTAACGATGAAATGGAGGGGGACTTTCACAAACTGGGCAAAGAAAATCGCAGTGAGAGCAAACCAAAGAGGGAAGTTCAAAAACAGGTCCATCAATTTACATCCTTTCTTGTTGTTGAGGCGTTCCGTATATGCCGCGTCTGCACCGATAAGCGGACACTTACAGCCATTCTTGTTCTATATTACCACATCAGCCGAAAAAGGAATCCCTTTTTGGAAAACTCGAAACCTCCGGATGTTTCCTTTATAATTTTAAAAAAGGGAGGGATTTGCATGTTTCATATTTCAAATGGAAATCCATATGAAAGTGAGCAGGAATGCATGCTTGTCGGTCTGCTGGATCAGCCCGAAAAATTTTCCGGAAAGTTGCAACAGCTTGATGAAGCATTTGGCGGCAAATTGACTGAGCTTGTGAAAACAGGTGATATTTCCGCCAAATATAAATCAGTCGCTGTCATACATAGTTTGGGAAACACACCCGTCAAACGATTCATTTTTATCGGGCTGGGAAGAAAAAAGAAGCTGACAGTTGCACGCCTGCGTGAAGCGGCCGGTAAAGCTTCCAAAAAATTAAAAGATTTACGGGTGAAGTCGTTTTCCATCGCCTTGGACACATTCACCACAGGGGAAATTACTGCTGAAAAAGCCGCATGGACCGTGAGTGAAGCATTTACCATGGCATCATATGAATTCCCCGGTTACAAACAAAAGTCAAATGAGCCTAAGGTCATCATAGATACAATAACTGTTTTTACAAATGAAGATAAAAAGACCATCGATTTCGCTGTGAAGACAGGGTGGATATTCGGTACCGGGGTAAACCGTGCAAGAACGCTGGTAAACACGCCAAGCAACCTGCTGCGTCCCTCCGATTTGGCTGCATACGCCGCTGAATTGGCAGATGAATATGGATTTGAAATAGAACTTTTGGACAAAGAGGACATCGAAAAGCTTGGGATGGGCGCATTCCTTGCAGTGAATCGGGGATCCGGAGAACCGCCCTATATGATTGTATTAAAATATCAGGGTAAAGAAAAATGGACGGACGTTCTTGGGCTGGTCGGAAAAGGAATCACCTTTGATACGGGCGGCTATTCCATCAAGCCGAAGAATGGAATAGTCGGGATGAAAACAGATATGGGCGGGGCGGCTTCCGTACTGGGGGCAATGGAAGTCATTGGCCGTCTGAGGCCTGAGCGGAATGTTGTGGCAGTGATTCCGGCCACTGATAATGTAATCAGTGAAAAAGCATTCAAGCCGGACGATGTAATCACATCAATGAACGGGAAAACAATTGAAGTGTTAAATACAGATGCAGAGGGGCGCCTCGTCCTGGCGGATGCGGTCACTTATGCGAAAATGCATGGTGCCGACCGCCTGGTGGATGTGGCTACTTTAACAGGCGGAGTCATCATTGCCCTTGGCCTTGATAAAACGGGAGCGATCACGAATGATGAGGAATTTTATCAGGAAGTGAAAGAGGCTTCCAAAAAGGCTGGAGAATTTATCTGGCCATTGCCTTATACAAAAAAAGATAAGGAAAGGGTGCGTTCCAGCAAGATTGCCGATCTGAATAACTCGCCCGGCCGGGAAGGGCATGCCATCATGGGCGGAGCATTTATCGGGGAATTTGTGGGAAATACCCCATGGGTCCATTTGGATATCGCAGGAACCGCAACAACCGACAAGGGATACGATCTTGGGCCTTCAGGCGCTACAGGAGTGATGGTACGGACACTCGCTCTGCTTGCAATAGGGGAAAATAAGCAGGAATAATAGAAGGAACGGGCTTGTTTTTGTGGAATTTGCCCATGCCATCTGTGCGTTTGCCGCATACACAGGTATAGAGGGCTTTCGAGCTCTTATATAAAGGAGGCTACCTGTAATGATGTACTATCGAAATCTGGAACCCTATGCCGGAAACCGCTTTTTCTTCGGCGCTCCCTTACTAGGCGGTTTTATCGGCGGTTTAATAGGCGGCGGTATCGGAGCCGGCATCGGGAGCGCAATATTCAGGCCGCGTCCATTATTTTACCCTTATGGTCCGGTTCCTTACGGGGGAGTCCCGTATGGCTATGGCGCACCTATTGGATTTGGAGGACCATACGGCTATTGATTTGTGACTGTCGATTGATAGTCTTGTGATATTCAGTAAGCCCATCGGTAAGTAAGCCGGAGGGCTTTCTTCTTTAAAAACTTGAACAGAATGTGAAAATACATTAGGTGGAGGATTACATATGAAATTCAAGGGATTGCATCAATCATTGGGAATAGAGCTCGTCGAAATCGGAGATGGAAAGGTTACGGCAACGATGCCTGTAGATGAACGCACAAGGCAGCCTTACGGTTATTTGCATGGCGGGGCATCGGTTGCATTGGCGGAAACGGCTGCCAGCATTGGGACTGCAGCTTTGATCGATTTGGAAAAAGAGGTTTGCTTCGGCCTGGAGATCAATGCCAATCACGTCCGCCCCAAAAGGGAAGGAGTGGTAACGGCAACAGCGGAGGCTGTGCACCGCGGAAAAACCACCATGGTCTGGGATATTCGGATTAAGGACGAAGAAGACCGACTTATTTGCATATCGAGATGTACGGTGGCTATCGTAGCTAAAAAGAACGGAAGTGAGTAAACTCAAACAGTAACTTCCGTTTCCAGTGTTCAGCTTTTTTTGTTTGAAATGCATGCTTCCGGGAAAACAATGGACAAGGTAAAAGGAGGTCATGAACATGCCTTGGTCAAAAAATGATTATCCGGACTCGATGAAAAATCTTCCCGACGATGTCCGGGATAAAGCGATTGAAATTGCCAACGCACTCCTCGAGGATAAATACAGCGAAGGAAGAGCAATATCCATCGGAATTGCCCAAGCCCGAAAATACATTGAAGGAGATGACGACCGGCCGGAATATCATGCGGAGCCTGATGGGGAGGACTGGATCTTAAAAAAGAAGGATGGCAAAAAAGCTATAATGAGAGAAGATGCGAAAAAAGATCTTTTGGACAAAGCCAAAGAATATGTTAATGACCATGACGGGACGTTGGTTATCCATAAGACGGATGGTTCCGTTTCTGACCGGTTATATGATTAACGTTGCAAGTCTCCCATTTTATAATGGGCGGCTTTTTTTCCGTCACCCTGGCAATAAACCAATCACTTGATATAATTTAAATATATATTTCGTTTGAAGGGTGGAGGTATAGGTGAGGAAGCCGGAGCAAGGAATGTCCGATACATACGAAGAAGATTTTATAAAATGGGATTTGGCAACACTTTCCAAGGCGATTCGGAATAAACAGCTGTCACCGGTTGAGGTGACGCGCCAACTGCTGAAAAAGATTGAAAAAGAAGATGGGAAGTTCAACTCTTTTATAACTGTCACAGATGAAGAAGCGATGGAGCAGGCAAAAAAGGCGGAACGCGAAATCAAAGATGGAAAATTAAGAGGGCCGCTGCATGGAATTCCTATTGCACTAAAAGATAATGTCTATACTGAGGGAATCAATACAACAATGGGATCCGCTATTTTCAAGGAATATATCCCCGGCCATGATGCAACGGTGACCAAAAAGCTCAAAGAAGCCGGTGCGATTATTTTAGGTAAATTGAATATGCACGAAGTGGCTTATGGGACATCGGGAGACCGTTCGTTTGCAGGGCCTGTTAAAAATCCTCACGACACCAATAAAATTACAGGAGGCTCCAGCAGCGGTTCCGGAGCTGCGCTGGCTGCTTCGTTTTGTTATGGAGCGCTTGGAACCGACACCGGAGGATCCATCAGGATTCCCGCTTCATTTACAGGGATAGTTGGAATGAAGCCGACATTCGGCAGAGTGAGCAACTTCGGTGTCTTTCCCCTTGGCTGGACACTCGATCATGTGGGGCCGATGACGAAGACTGTCCGTGACAATGCCATTTTAATGAATGTGCTGGCAGGATACGACGAAAATGATCCATATTCAATCGATATACCAACAGAGGATTACACTGCTTTAATCGGAACGGACATAAAGGGTACGGTGATTGGAATTCCTGCAGGGGATTTCTTCAAAGGAGGAGATCCGGAGGTTGAGGAACATTATCTCCAGGCCGTCAAAAAGTTTGAGGAAGCCGGTGCAGAAATAAAATCAGTTAACCTGCCGGATATGGAGGAAATACTGGCTGCATTCAGGACAACTTTGACAAGCGAAGCATATACCGTCCATGAAGAACGGCTGCAAAATTTTTCAGATGAGTGGGACGATGAAGTCAGGGACCGTTTATTCACGGCCAAAGACACCCATGCAGCAAAATATATTGCAGCACAGCAAATCAAAAAGCAGGCCATCAAGGATTTTGAGAAAGTTTTTAAAGAGGTGGATATCATCGTCACCCCGACTGTCCCTATCCTCCCTGTAAATATCGGTGAGCGGGAAATCGTCTTGAACGGTTCAAAAATTCATAGTAGTCTGGTTCTCAACCGGTTTACCGGCCCGTTCAATCTAACAGGCCTGCCAAGTCTCTCCATGCCATGCGGCTTTTCGGAAACCGGACTCCCAATCGGGATTCAGCTGGTCGGAAAAACTTTCGATGAGGCGAATATTTATCGCTTTGCCTCAGTGCTGGAACAAATTTTATAAGAAAAGCGCAAGGCGCCCGCTTATCGGCGCAAAGCTAGACGAGCGCTGAAGAAGGCGTAGTTTGCCTTCAGGAGGGATTGGCTTAATCCTTGCGCCGATGGCGCCTGAAGCTGGACATGTCTCACATCATTCCATATAGAAAATTTAGTTGAATTTTAAACTTTTTTAAACCGTAAAAAAATAATCCCGCCCATATGGGCGGGAAATCTATTTGCCTCTAACTTTAATATATTTCTCTGATTTTTGCCTGGCTTTGTTTCATGCTCCACCATAACAGCCCAAAGGCCAGCAGAAATAAAAATCCGGTTACGTAAAAAACAGAGGAAATGCCCATATAACCTGAGAAGATACCGCCGATTAGCGGGCCAACGACATTGCCCAAGAAGCGGAAGCTTTGATTATAACCAAGGACTTCTCCCTGGAGCTCAAAAGGGGCTTCGATTCTGATGTAGGCCGTGATGCACGGCAGCATGCCGCCGACTGCCATTCCAAAAAGGAATCTCAAAATGACCAGCTGCCAAAGATCTGTGACAAGAGCCTGCGGAACGATCAGCACAGCGGCCAATACGAGCAGAATCATCAACACCCTGTCATAGCCGATGTCGTCGCCAAGTTTTCCCCATTTCCTCGTTAGAAGCAGGTTGCCGAATCCTGTTGCCGAAAAGGCAAGCCCGGATAAAAAGGCCACGCTGTCCGCTTTCGTCAGCTCACTTACATAAAGGGAGAGCAGCGGCTGGATGCTGAACAATCCCGCCTGGACAATGAATGCAATCGCCATGACGCTGACAAGCATCCTTCGCTGTAAAATGAGCTGGATGACAGCTGTTCGGGAAGGCCGCTCTTTCGCTTCGTTCCGGCCTGCATGTGATTTTTCAACAATTCCAAAGATGACTACACCGGTTGCCAGAACAATCGACAAGGAAGTGATGATAAATGTATATTGGAAACCGAAAGTATCCGCCATGACACCTCCGATGAGAGGACCGAAAAGGGTTCCGGACACAGTCCCCATCTGTAAAGTGCCAAGAGTTTCACCCGCTTCTTTCTTCGGCGTCTGTTTGGCAATGAGTGCAACGGAAGTCGGAATGAAACCTGTGACGATTCCCATAAACAGCCTCAATAAAAAAAGTCCATGAACGTGATGCATGAACCCCATGAAGAAAATGCTTGACGCAATCCCAAGACCGTTGATGATCAAAATCGGCTTGAACCCATATTTATCTCCAATTCGTCCCCAAATGGGAGACATAAAAAAAGCTGTGACAAATGTAACCCCGAAAATGAAACCTGACCAGCGCTGGACATATTCGGCGCTGAAGTCTCCAAATGTACTGATATACAATGAAAGAAACGGCAATACCATCGTCATGCTGGCTGCAATAATAAAATTGCAGATCCACATGATCCATAAATTGCGTTTTTCGATACTGATAATAACACCTTCTCATTGTTATTTGTTTCGTGTATCTAAATATATTATACTCCAATTGTTAAAATATTCAACTTGGATGGCTCTTGATATGGACTATCCGAAAGCATGAAAAAAAGCCGAATCTAACGATTCAGCTTTTTGCAATGTTTGGCCACTGGATGCCGTACATCAATTCATATTCGGGAATCAAAACTTTTAAGGCTTCCAGACTGCGTTTGCTGAATGGGGCGTCGGGCTTTGCGGCCAGTTCATCATGAAGGTTTTGCACCGCGTCCTTCAAACTGTCTTCGTACTTGGGAATATCACCTTTATATGGGCGAACCATGTTGGCAGGAACCTGGATTTGTTCCCTGAATGCATGTGCCTTTCGTTCATGGAAAAAGGGAACTTCCACTTCCCGCGGATGATGAAGGTTTCCTTGCATCGGATGTTTTAAAACAGCCAGCACACGTACAACACAGACATCCTGCCCGGCCTCGGTAATTTCCCCTACGTATGATCCTGTTTTTCTAAAAGCCCTGACAATTTGGCCATTTTCCATATAATGATCACCTCTATGCTATTATTATGGCGGACATATGGTTAAAATGGAAGAATGATGATTTTTCGGCTTGCATGCTGTAAAGTAATCCTTGGAGGACTGCAAGGTGAAAAAAGTGGAATCTTTTAATCGTTTGTTGGATAATCTTATTTCTGGCGGCTGGATGCGGCCAAAAAGAAAAATCCGAAAAAATAGAAGGAGATGTACATATGTCAGAACAAGTAAAATATCCTCAATTGACTTCAGAAGTTGCGGAAAATGAGAAAGTCGTCCAAATGAATACGAATCTTGGATCCATCAAAATAAAATTATTCCCCGAACAAGCGCCCAAAACAGTGGAGAACTTTGTGAAGCACAGTAAAGACGGATATTATAACGGAATTATTTTTCACCGTGTCATCAAGGATTTCATGATTCAGGGCGGCGATCCTACAGGAACGGGAAGAGGCGGCGAAAGCATTTACGGACAGCCCTTTGAAGACGAGTTTTCCATGGATCTTTTTAATCTCCGCGGAGCTCTTTCGATGGCAAATGCGGGACCTGGTACAAACGGAAGCCAATTTTTCATTGTTCAAAACAGCCATATGGACCCCGGAATGAAGGGACAAATGGAAAGCGCAGGTTTCCCGGAAGAAATCGTCGATGCCTATATGGAACATGGCGGCACACCGCATCTTGATCATCGCCATACTGTTTTCGGACAGGTTATTGAAGGTATGGATGTCGTAGATAAAATTGCCAATGTGGAAACGGGCATGGCAGATAAACCTGTGGATGATGTGGTAATTGAAAGTATCGATATGATTAAAGAATAGTAAGAGAAGCCGCCCCATAAGGCGGCTTTCACATATTTGCCACCTATCCTCTATTGGAACTTAAGCGCACGTATGGTTATAATGAAAATATATGCTCTTAAGAGGAAGGGATGTTCAACGTGCTGTCCATTTTACAGTCATTTGTATTATACATGCCGTTTTTATATTTTCCGGAAGATAAAACGGAATATATTCCGGCAGCCATTTCAATGGCTATCTTTGGCGCTGCCTGCGTTTTGACTTTCATATTGATCAAAAAAGTATCAAAGAAGCAGGAACTGAAAACGAAAGAAATCGAAGAACGCATCAATCGCGAAAGAAACAGCAAACACGTATAGGCACCTGATTGGGTGCTTTTTTATTTGAAGTTTTTGCCTCTGTCAGCCAATACATCCTGGATGATTTCCAAATGAAAGGCGGTCCACGCCTTTTCTTTAAAGTGTTTCAGCACACTCAAGGTTAAAGCAATGAGATAAAGAAAGGCAAAAACTGCCCAAAGCATGCTGCCGTCCTTAAACAGGAACTTTTGAAGTTTGCTTGAAAATAAAAATAACAGCCAAGGAATAGCGGTCACAAAGATTGGAATAATGCCTACGCCTTTTTGCTCTTTGATCATACGGAAGCGTGCCAACTGAAGTGTACGGCTGTCAAGGGATTCGTAAAAGCTTCTAACTTCTTCCGTTTCTTTGAGCTCTTTTATCGAGTTGATATCTTGTTGTTTTCGTAACTGCAAATATATTTTATGGCCATCACCACGAAAAGAAAACATCTTCTCCTCCTTTACATATAAAAGGATCTTAAATTTAGTATGAACTGAAGGAGAACTGCGCAAACTCTTCCCCGCAAGAGTTTTTCGGAAAGGGCTTCCTTGGGGAATAAACAATTTTCGCCTTGGTTAAAATGGGGAAGAAACGAAGCCGGGAGGGGATAGGACTTGAGAAACGTTATTGTTATTTTCATTCTCATTTTTATAATGGCGGGCTGTACGAGCGAGCCGCCAAGGAAATTTGACGTGGACATGAAAAATACGGATGGCGATTCCCTTGGGAAAATCACTTTTGAAGAGCAGGCGAAGGGGATCAAGCTTAAAGGAGAATTGAAGGGGCTTCCCCCAGGTGAACTCGCTATGCATATCCATGAAAAGGGAAAATGTAAGCCGCCGGACTTTTCATCCGCCGGCGACCATTTCAATCCGGTTAAAAAAGAACACGGCCTGATGAATCAAAAGGGCCCCCATGCCGGGGATCTGCCTAATCTCACTGTGGACGAGGACGGAAAAGCCAAAGTGGATGTTACAGCGAAAGATGTCACATTCAAGGAAAAGAAAACTTCTCTTTACACGAAAGACGGGACTTCTCTTGTCATCCATGAGCAAGCTGATGACGGAACGTCACAACCTTCGGGAGACTCAGGGAACAGGATTGCCTGCGGTGAAATTACGAAAAACAGAAAGCCGGCAAAATAAAGAAAAGGATGCTCCGTTGACTTGACAAGCATGAGGCATCACCAATCGGTTGGAAAGATGCCCGAACCATGGTTCATCCTGGAAAAACGGTCACCAATCGATAGGAAAGGTTCCCGAAACCTGGTCCATCAAGAAGAAATGGTCACCAATCAAATGGAAAGATGCCCGACCATGGTTCATCCAGAAAAAATGGTCATCAATCGGTTGGAAAAATGCCCGAGTCATGGATCATCAAGAAGAAACGGTCACCAATCGAATCAATAGATTCCCAAATGTTGGTCCATTTCTGCTCCCCGGCGTATTGGCTCTGTTTTGTCATACTTCCTTTCCGAACTTATTCACCCAGCGCCGTCCGGAGCCTTTTCACGCCTTCTATCACTGTTTCTTTCGGACAGGCAACATTCATGCGGACGAACCCTTCCCCTCCGGGGCCGTAGGCATGGCCGAAATTCAAGGCCAGCTCCCCTTTTTCCAGGATGCGCTTTTTCAGTTCAGCATCTGAAAGTCCGAGCTTCCTGCAGTCGATCCAAATCAAATAGGTGCCTTCCGGATCAATCACTTCCAAATCCGGAAGATGGGAGCCAATCTCTGCTTTCACATAATCAATGTTGGAACGGATATATTTCAAAGCTTCATCGAGCCATGTGCCCCCATGTCTGTATGCTGCTTCCATTGCTATCGCTCCGAATGTATTCAACATGGAGAAGCCGTCGCTAGCCTGTACAGCGGCCATTTTTGTCCGCAGCTTTTTATTGGGCACTACCATAAAAGATGCCTGAACGCCTGCCAGGTTGAAAGTCTTTGTCGGCGCCATGAATGTCAGGGTGATGTCGGCAAATGACTCGTCCAATGAAGCGATCGGAACATGCTTATGGGGTGCTGGTACGAGATCAGCGTGGATTTCATCGGAAGCGATCAAAACATTATATTTTCTGCAAAGCTCCGCCATTTTTGTCAACTCTTCTTTTTCCCAAACCCTTCCGGCAGGATTGTGCGGGCTGCTCAATAAGAAAATTTTCACTCCGCTTTCGAGCTTCTTTTCGAAATCGTCGAAATCCACTTCATAGCGGCCATTTTTTAAAACAAGCGGTGAATTGGCCACCTCCCTGGAATTTCTTTCGATCATTTGGAAAAAAGGCGTATATACAGGCGACTGTACCAGTATTTTGTCGCCGGGATCTGTAAATGCCTGAATCGCTGTATGTACAGATGGAATTACGCCAGGGCTGTATAAGAGCCACTCTTGTTTGATATTCCAGCCGTGTCGTGTACTTGTCCAATCGCAGATCGCCCTATTTAAACTGTCGGTTATGATCGTATAGCCGAATATTCCGTGATCCACTCTTTCTCTTAAAGCGTCAATGACTTCTTTCGGAGGGCGGAAATCCATATCTGCCACCCACATGGGGAGAAGATCTTCCCTGCCGAATCCACTTTTCATACCGTCCCATTTTAGGGATCGTGTATTTTTTCGATCGATGTTTTCATCAAAGTTAATCAACTGTCAAACACCTCTCCTGTTCATTTTAGCCCTCATTATATGCTATTTATTAGAAGGGTGTCAGCTATCAGGTCTTAACTATAGAAAGATGCGATTTCCTCATAAACTTCCTTCGGCCTTTCTTCAGGCACGAGGTGCCCTGTTTCCTTAAAAATAACAAGCCGGGCGTGCGGCAAATCTTGGGCAAGTCTTTTTCCGATGCTGAGAGGAACAATTTTGTCATGATCTCCCCAAATTAAAAGACAGGGCGTTTGGATCTCCTTCAAAGCTTCCACAGACAAATCGCCTTCCCGGTGCCTGAGCAATCTCGCCAGTGCAGGAAAAATCCTCGGATCTTCAAACTGCTCTGCATAACCTTCAATCATAGGTCCATCAATTAAAGACTGGTCATGGACAACGCTTTTCAGATTGCCGACTACACCCGTTTTTGCCAAATAATGTTTGATGAAGACGGGGAAAAAGGGCAGATAGGAAGCAAGTATGTGGTGCCTTTTTGCACGTGCATAATAGCCGGAGCTTGAAAGAAGGATGCCCTTGTCTATTTTTTCAGGTGACTGGAGCATCATGTTAAGGGCAATCTGTCCTCCCATGGAATGTCCTGCGACCGAAAAACGCTCGATATTAGCTTCCTCCAGCAGCCGTAAAACTGTTACGGCCATATTTTTATATGAGTAATGAAATTTTTTTGTTTTGTCACTGAAGCCAAAAGGAGGCAGATCTACCGATAGGATATGAAAATCTTTTGCCAAATAGGGGACTAACATACGGAAGCTGAAGGAAGATGATAAAAAGCCATGCAGAAGAACAATGGTATGTGCGCGGGAATTCCCGCCTTCTTCATAATACAGACGTATGCCGTTGACCCATGCTTTTTTTCCTTGCAACAATTATCCCTCCTGGCTTGACCCCGAAAAAGAAAAAATTCGTGGCTCAAAAAAGCCACGACCATTCATAAAAAGGGGGAATATTGGAATGTCCTACAATATAAGTATTGCCGCTATACAGCTATTTTAAACACATAATATCATGTTTTTTCAAAGTTTAGCATGTCCGATTTTGGGGAAGCAGATGGTATAGGTCCATTTTTGCTTTTTTTTTCGTTTTATGTTAGTATTTTCTATTGCGTTCATAGGAGAAAATTAAATATATATTGGGAGTGTTTTCATGACTGCAAAATATAAACAAGGCGACGTGCTGACCGGAAAGGTGACAGGCATCCAACCTTACGGTGCGTTCGTAGCGCTTGACGAGGAAACCCAGGGCCTTGTCCATATTTCAGAGATTAAACATGGGTTTGTCAAAGACATCAACGAAGTGCTTTCTGTCGGAGATGAAGTGAAAGTGAAAGTGCTTCAGGTTAATGAAGAGGAAGGGAAAATCAGCCTTTCCATCAGAGTTTTGCAAGAGGAACCTCCTGCAGAGGCAGCAGGGAAGCCGCGGGCGCGCAGGCAGGGCAGTGTAAAGCTTGACGAAGTGGACCGTGAAGGATTTAATACATTAAAAGACAAGCTTCAAGAATGGATTAAAAAATCTGAACGGGATGATTTGATTAAAAAATAATATTCTCCAAGCGAAGCTGAGTTCCGAAATGGAATTCGGCTTTTTTTGGTGCTTTTAGGCCATATGCAATGCAGCCCCGCTTTTATTAAAATACATTTTGAAATTTTGAAAATTGGTGATCAATATGACTTGAAAAATACTGTGACATTCTTCATCCTTATATATGCAAGAGTTCAAACTTTAAACCGCGTTTATATCTTTGTCTATTAGGTACCCTAATGAAATAATGATAAGGGAAACAGGGTGATTCCCTACAGGCATGAACAGTTTACGGATTTTTCAAAAGAGGGAGACAAAAAAGCGCTATTCTTATATATTCAGGAGGTTGAGTCCATTGTCGAAAACAGATCAAATCATTGAGCAGACTGAAAAATACGGAGCACGAAACTATCATCCTCTGCCGATTGTCATTTCCGAAGCGGAGGGCGTTTGGGTCCGTGATCCGGAGGGAAATCGCTATATGGATATGCTAAGTGCGTATTCGGCAGTCAACCAAGGGCATCGCCACCCCAAAATCATCCAGGCATTGAAGGATCAGGCAGACAAGATCACTTTGACATCAAGGGCTTTTCATAACGATCAGTTGGGACCATGGTATGAAAAAATCACAGGGCTGACCAATAAGGAAATGGCTCTGCCTATGAACACGGGTGCGGAAGCGGTGGAAACAGCCTTTAAAGCAGCACGCCGCTGGGCCTATGATGTCAAAGGGATACCTGACAACCAAGCGGAAATCATCGCTTGTGAAGGTAATTTCCATGGAAGGACGATGACAGCCGTCTCGCTTTCTTCGGAAGAAGAATACCAACGGGGGTTTGGGCCTCTTCTGCCTGGGATCAAGCTGGTCCCATATGGAGATTTGGAAGCTTTGAAGAAAGCCATTACGCCGAATACCGCAGCATTTTTAATCGAGCCAATCCAGGGTGAGGCAGGGGTAGTGATCCCGCCGAAAGGATTTTTAAAAGCCGCCTACGACGTCTGTAAAGAAAATAATGTCTTGTTTATAGCGGATGAAATACAGGCCGGCCTCGGCAGATCGGGAAAAATGTTTGCCTGTGACTGGGAAGGCGTTGAACCCGACATGTATATTTTGGGAAAGGCGCTTGGAGGAGGGGTATTTCCGATCTCGTGCGTATGTGCCGACGAAAATATACTGGGTGTTTTTAATCCCGGCTCACATGGATCGACGTTTGGTGGCAATCCACTGGCGTGTGCGGTGTCGGTTGCCGCACTCGAAGTGATTGAAAATGAAAGCCTTTCTGACCATTCACTTGAACTTGGTGACTATTTTGTGTCAAAATTAAAAGAGATTGATAATCCAATAATTAAAGAAATAAGAGGGAGAGGATTGTTTATCGGAGTGGAGTTGCATGAGGGGGCCAGAAAATATTGCGAGTTGCTGAAAGACGAAGGTCTTTTATGCAAGGAAACCCACGAGAATGTCATTAGATTCGCACCCCCGCTCGTCATAACCCGGGAAGAAGTCGATTGGGCGCTCGAACGTATTAAAAAAGTTCTATCCTAGTGCTATAATGATAGTTGATTACAAAAACAAAGAGGCGAGAAAAAACGATGGCAGAAAATCTGAACTTATTTACATCAACACAAGAGGTTATAAAAGAAAGCCTTCACAAGCTTGGATTTGGCGAGGAAATGTATGAACTGCTGAAAGAGCCGATTCGTATGCTTACTGTCAGAATACCAGTGAAAATGGATGACGGGTCAGTCAAAGTTTTTACCGGTTTCCGCGCGCAGCACAATGATGCAGTCGGCCCCACAAAAGGTGGAGTCCGCTATCATCCCGAAGTGACAGAGGAAGAAGTAAAGGCAATGTCCCTATGGATGACCATCAAATGCGGAATAGTGAATCTCCCATATGGCGGCGGAAAAGGCGGTATCATTTGTGACCCGCGCACAATGTCAATGGGTGAAATTGAACGCCTCAGCCGTGAATATGTTCGGGCAATCAGCCAGATTGTCGGTCCTACAAAAGACATTCCGGCACCGGATGTATACACAAACTCCCAGATCATGGCTTGGATGATGGATGAGTACAGCCGTCTCCGTGAAAATGATTCTCCCGGCTTTATTACAGGCAAGCCGATTGTTCTTGGCGGATCTCAAGGCAGGGAAAAAGCAACTGCCCAAGGTGTAACCATTTGTATTGAAGAAGCTGCAAAGAAACGCGGCATTGATCTAAAAGATGCAAGAATCGTCATTCAAGGCTTCGGTAATGCGGGAAGCTTCCTCTCTAAGTTCCTTTACGATGCCGGAGCAAAAATTGTCGGAATCTCCGATGCTTACGGTGCGTTGCACGATCCTGACGGATTGGATATCGATTACCTGCTTGACCGAAGAGACAGCTTCGGTACAGTGACGACTTTGTTTGAAAATACGATTTCGAATAAGGAATTGTTCGAACTTGATTGTGATATCATCGTTCCGGCAGCAGTAGCCAACCAAATTACCGGGGAAAATGCCCCGAATATCAAGGCATCCATCGTTGTCGAGGCTGCCAATGGCCCGACGACAGAGGAAGCAACAAAAATTTTAACCGAGCGCGGCATTCTCCTTGTTCCGGATGTCCTTGCAAGCGCCGGCGGGGTTACAGTTTCCTATTTCGAATGGGTTCAGAACAACCAGGGCTATTACTGGACGGAAGAGGAAGTTAATGAGAGACTAAGGGAAAAACTGGTTGAATCGTTTAATAATGTCTATAACCTTGCCCAAAGCCGAAGAGTCAATATGCGCCTGGCCGCATATATGCTCGGACTGCGCAACGTCGCTGAAGCGTCCCGCTTCAGGGGATGGGTATAAGTAGAAGTAACTGCCGATACTTTTGTATCGGCAGTTTTTAGTATATCCCCTTCCTTCTGAGGAACAATAATATTGAATATACCCTGGGAGTGAAAACAATGATTCGAATTGAATCCTCTATTGAAGGCAGGCGCTTTAATTTACATAAGCTTGAGCAGCTGTTGAAACCGCGCGGCTATACAATCGGTGGAAATTGGGATTATGACAAAGGCTTTTTCGATTATAAAATGGCAAACGATGAAGGCTATCAATTTTTACGCATTCCTTTTACGGCTGTGGACGGGCAGTTGGATAAAAGAGGAGCAGTTGTTGAATTGGGCAAGCCGTTCGTACTGAACCACGTATATCAAGGAGGGTTTGACGATGGACCCAATTCAGGAAATATGACGGCTTCCTTCAATCAATTTGCGGAACCGGAAGATCCGGACGGTTCACTAGACGATAAGTACATTTCCAAAGGCCGGGATCTCGTAAAAAACCTTGAAGCCTTACTTCAAGGTTAAAAATTCAAAAAAGCGGACCTAAACGTCCGCTTGCAAGTGGTTATTCTGTTTCTGTTGGTCCTGAAGCCGCAGCTGGAGGGGGTGTTGGACCTGGTGCAGCACCTGTCAATGGGAATTGAATCGTACGGGGAGCACCAGCTTCGCATCGATGATGATTCACATCGCATAAGTTTGATAAATCTTTTTGATTCAGTTTACCTACCACAGGTCTAGTTACTGTAATAGTCGTGCGCAGGATTACCTTGAATAAAGCGGAAGCTACTCCTACTGTACCTGCTACAACTGCCAATGGAATCGGCTGAATAATAATACTTTCAACTTCCAGCGGCGCTTCTGTTAAAGTGTCTTCCGGGCAGGCGCCTGGGCATGGAGTATGCTGTTGGAACGGCAGGCTTACTGAAACGGGCGTTGCAATTCCGGCTACAGTAATAGTCGCTGGTACATATCCGGTGTTTACTACTTCGTCTCTTAAAATCGTACTGTTTTGAACAATACCGGCAAGGTTCGGTGTCAAAGTAATAAGAGGAAGAGTTCCTCCGGGTGGAAGTGTGATTCCCAATGCTGTCAAAGGGATAATTGCTTCGGCTACTTTTTGGACTTGCTTTGAGCAAACGACCTTATTTACGAGAACTTCGTGATCAGGCTGGCGCGGTCTTCTGTTGCATCTGCAAGGTGATTCGGTTGATCCGCATCTGTCGCATGGTGCAAATTCAAAGTCATCATCTCTGCACCAAAAATCATCAAACCTCATATATTTTCCATCCTTTCTTTTGATTTTAGAGTCAGCCAAAATTCATAGACTAACGACCTGCTTTTAATCTATTGTTGGCTGATTACGTTATATTGTATTGATACTATAATGGAAATGGTTGGACAATTACCATGGTTTTAAAAAAAGGCTCTTGTCCTTTCATAGGGAATTGTCCATTTCAGGTTTTCTATATCGGATTCTGTCGTCAATGTTGCATTTTCTGCGCCTATCAAAGGAAATTGTACCCTGCGGGGTTCTACTTCAGGATGGTGCGGGCAAACACCTTTTAAACACGATGAGCTTTTCTGGTTTAGTTTACCTATCATTGGTCTGGTAACAGTAATCTTCGTACGCAGGATGACTTTAAACATTATGGATAGTTCTACTACTCCGTCGGGAGCACCTATTGGAATTGGCTGAATGATAATAGCTTCAATTTCTGCCGGTGCCGCTGTCAAAATATCCACGGGGCAGGCACCTGGACAAGGTGTGAGCTGTTGAAAGGGCAGATCAAGTGTTACGGTAGTTAATATACCTACAGTAACAGATACTGGCACATATCCGGCGGTTACTACTGCGTCCTTTAAAATCGTACTGTTCAGTACAATTCCCTCAAGGTCCGGTGTTAATGTAATTGGTAAAGGCAACAATTCAGGGGAGGTGAAGACAATTAAAGAGCTTTCGGCTGTGATGCGAACTGGTCTTGAACATACGATTTTATTTACAAGAACATCATCCGCCACATCAGGTGCTGTACATTGTGGACCAAAGGGTGTAAATGGTACCATGTGCGGTATTTTTTCTGTACGTTGGTGGGCAACGTCGTTCAAATAGGAGAAACTTTTTTGATCCGGTTTACCTATCGTCGGCCTAGTCACGGTAATCCTCGTACGCAAGATGACTATAAATAATGCAGACCTTTCGAAAACGACGGACGGAACCGGCTGGATGATAATGCCTACGACTTCCAGCGACGCCACTGACAAAATGTCTTCAGGGCAGGCACCAGGGCATGGAATGTGCTGTTGAAATGGCAGGTTGGCTGTAACAGTGGTTGGCAGTCCTTCGACAGTGATTGTTGCCGGCACATACCCGGTCGTTATGACTTCATCCTTTAAAATGATGCTGTTTTGAACAATACCGGAAAGATCCGGTGTCACGGTAATGGGAGGAATGGTTGTTGCCCCAGGTGGAAGGGTGATTCCCAATGAAGATAAAGAAATGATGGTTTCGGCAACGATATGCACTTGCTTGGAGCAAACGATTTTATTTACAAGGACGTTACTATTCATGTTATGTTCAAGGTTATGGAGCACTTTTTGGGATGCGTATGTTCTTTCAAATATCGCATCATTTCCGCATAACTTATCTTTTTTGCCCGAAAGTTCATCAGACCTCATATATCATCTTTCCTTTCTTACAATTGTTTTGAAATAATGAGTGTTGTTTATGAGAGGTTATTGAAATGATAAAGGAATAATTGGGGAATAGCCTTGTTTTTGAAAAAGACTTTTGTCTTTCTCAAAGGAGACCAGGAATAGGGAGTTTAAAGATTTTCAAAACTAACATTTTATAAAGAAAATCGAAGGGATATAACCTTGTTTAAAAAAAAAGGCTTTGGTCCCTTCGGAAGTCGCTTATTCTATTCATATTTATTATATCGGATACTCGTAATATTACGGCAATCCGTCGAAACAATTCTTTTACTGGCAGGATCCAGGAACGAAACACGAAACTCTTCGGGATCGATTGATTTAAAATATAAGGGGACATTTTTAACTTTACGAGTAGATATTTCTACGGGTGTATTCTCGGAAAAGTCTTGAAGGAGCGCGCATGCGCAGCAGTAACAATCATGCGGCCGCCTTTCGCCTGTGTGTGCCTCGTTTTCCGATGACTCATCATCCTCATAATAGCCATCATGAGATTCAACCTCGTGTTCAGGGCAGTAAAAGCTTTCTTTGACCTCACTTAAAAAACATAAATCACACCAAGGGTGGTATCCTTCGGAAAAGTTCGTGGAGCAACTGCATGGTTCATCAAGCATTTCTTTCAACTGCTCTTCATGCAACAATTTTATCCCTCCTAAGTATAATTGGCCTTTAGTTTATAGATATGACAAATGGGGAGAGTTGATTGGCCAAACTAACTATTTTAAACAAACATTTTCTCACTAAAATATAAAAAGACAAGGGCGTGTGGCCTTGCCTAATAGGATAATCAATCCTTCTCTGGTACCGCTAAATGTAATGGAGGAGGGATCAGCCACCCTTTTTCCTTATTCAGTCTTAAAGCTTTTAAACCCAACTGTGCTTTTTTACATGCATCTGGCCAAACATCATGGCGATGTCTTCCCGGATGGCCATCCCCATCGCCTGGCTGCAAGCAGCCAAACCTGCAGCTGTATCAAGTGACAGTTTTGCCCCGATTTCCTGATCGTAGAATTTAGCGCCCGCGGGAATGTCTTCCAGATCAGCTTTTGACCGCTCCGCAGGTGAAGGAGGAAGATAGACGCCACTTTCTTTTAAGTAAACCTCTAATTCTCTGCTGTCGCTCTCGGATAATTCAATGGTTTCTTTCAACAATTCTTGTAAGTCTCCGTCCCCGCATGATTGAAAAGTGTTTGATACTCCGCTGCCATTGTTTTGCAGCCGGAGTATGCAATCCAAATCGCAAAAACCTCCCCATAATGCATCGGTTCATTCTTGGGATTTCCGCTTAAGATACCCATGTCAATTCCTCGCTTTCCAAATGTTATGCTACAGATGATAGTTTATGGATAGGAAGAAAAGGATATACGACCATTAATGTTAGATTTAAGTCCAAGCTGAAACCTATGCTATAATTAAGTATCTTATGGAAAGAAGGAAGCTATATGGGGATAGCTGCAATCACTATTTCGTCGACAGCGATCATCGCACTGTTGAAGATTATCGCGATTGATATCATTCTTTCAGGCGACAATGCTGTTGTCATTGCGATGGCGACAAGAAACTTGCCCAGGGAGATACGCAACAAGGCGATTGTTTGGGGAACCGCAGGGGCTGTAAGTCTAAGAATCATATTTGCGGTTATCATTGTCTGGCTGTTGAAGGTTCCTTTTGTTGATCTTGTCGGTGGGACTCTACTTCTCTGGATTGCTTTCAAAGTGCTTGTCGGCGGAGAAGATGCGACGTCTGTTTCTGCACATAACAGCTTTATAAAAGCAGTTGGAACAATCATTCTTGCAGATGTGGTCATGAGCCTGGATAATGTGGTGGCAGTTGCGGGAGCGGCGAACGGACACATTTTAATGGTTGCCCTTGGTGTGGCCATCAGTATCCCGGTTATGATATACGGATCGGTTTTTATCGTAAAAGCAATGGAAAGGTTTGGTTGGATTGCCTATATCGGATCGGGAATTCTGGCTTGGACGGCCGGAGAAATGATCTTGAGGGACGAATACATCCAAGGTGTAACCGATATATCCAATCAGTTGGAGGCTTATACCGTTACCGGCGGAATCACCGCATTCATTCTGCTGGCTGGATATCTGGTGAACAAAAGAGGACAAGCCAAAAGAAAAGTCAGGCATTCTACCTAATGGATGCCTGCTTTTGGGTTCAACAATTGAAAACGGTCACTAAACGGGCATGAAGGTGCCCGTTTTTAGGTTCGCCAACGAAAAGTGGTCACTAATCAGATGAGACATAATTTTTTATAGGTAAAATATTTTCCTTCTTTATATATGGATATTCCTGCCGCACCATACTAAGCATCATTGTTGAATTTCAAATTAATTATGTGAAAAATGAACTTATCGTGCGAAAACACCCATTATTTGAGCTAACTCCCTTTTGCAGCTGGTTAACTGCATAACGGTTGTGCTTTTTAATTTTACTGAAAAAGCGGGGAAAATCATGAACTTCGGCAAAAAATATATCTCACTTCAAACCGTTATTATCATTTTTGTTGTCACCGTCGTCATCGCTGCGCTCACTGCAACAGGCATTCTTCTGGCAAGTGCCACCGCTGACAATATTGAAAAGCATCAGGCGGAAAAGGCGATGGGAATTGCGCAGACAGTCAGTGCAGTTCCATTAATAAAGAAATCGCTGGAAGAAAACGGAGATCCCAAAGAAATGCAGGCTTTCACAAGGAAAATAAGGCAGGATACGAACATGCTTTTTATCGTGGTCATGGATATGGAAGGAAAGAGGAAGACCCATCCGAATTCCGAATTGATCGGCAAGCCGTTCGTTGGTGGTGATGAAATTCATGCCTTGAAAGGAAAGCGGTATACATCCATTGCTGAAGGGACACTCGGTCCATCCCTCCGTGCTTTCCACCCTGTTTATAATGATGAAGGGAAGCAAATCGGAGCTGTTTCGGTGGGGATTTCCCTTAAAAACGTAAAGGAAGCTGTAAATAAAAGCCGGAATATCATTTATGCCGGAATGGGTGTCGGAATTTTGCTCGGTGTTATTGGTGCTGTTTTTTTGGCAAGAAGGATCAATCGCATTTTATTTGGGCTTGAACCTTACAAAATTGCCAATTTGCTTGAAGAAAGAAACGCCATGCTTGAATCGGTCCGGGAAGGAATCATTGCTGTCAATCCAGAGCACACCATTGTTGTGGCCAATGCGGAGGCATTAAGGATTTTTCAAAAAGCGGGCCTCCCGCCTGATCCGGTAGGGAAAAAGGTTGATGAGTATTTGCCGGTCAGCCGGTTAATAAGAATTTTACAATCCGCCAAGCCCGAGTACGATCAGGAAAGCGATATTAACGGACTGCCCATACTCGTTAACAGGGTGCCGGTAAAAGTAAACGGACAGATTGTAGGTGCCATCTCCACATTTCGGGATAAATCCGAGATGAAGGCACTGGCGGAGCAGCTCACCGGGGTGCGCACGTATGCAGATGCACTGCGCGCCCAAACCCATGAATTCATGAATATCCTGCATGTAATTACCGGAATGGTGCACATCAAGGAATATGACGGGCTGGAAAAATATTTGCGGAAACAAACCAGGCTTTACCAATCAGAAACCGGATCGGTGTCCAATATTGTAAAGGACCCGGTCATCGCGGGCTTTTTACTGAGCAAAAGAAGCTACGCCCGCGAAAATCTGGTGAAGCTTACCTTTTCATCTAATATTCCCTTGCCGGTTTCCGCCGATCCAAATACGACCCACCATATGATTACAATTTTGGGCAATTTAATAGAGAACGCATTTGATGCCGTAAAGGAAAATACTGAAAAGCATGTTTCCGTCACTATTGATTATGATGGTTTGGCTTGCACAATGACGGTAAAAGATAATGGGAAGGGAATTCATCAAGAAATAAGGGACAATATTTTTCAAAAAGCGAAGTCCACCAAAGGCCCCTATAATGGATTCGGCTTATCTAATGTACGGCAAAGTGTCCGGGCGCTGGGCGGGACCATTACTTTTGAAACTGAAGAAAAAGCAGGAACTTCATTTACAGTGAAATTCCCATATAGAGAAAAGGATGAATGAACTTGATCAAGGTATTAATTGTGGAAGACGACCCAATGGTCGCTGAAATCAATAAACGGTATTTGGAAGCTGTCCCCGGATTTACATGCGCCGGCGTTGCTGCGAATGTAGACGATGCGTTGAAAATGCTGGAAGGCATCAAAGCCGACCTTCTATTGCTGGATATTTATCTGCCCGGTGAACTGGGATTGGAACTCCTGTCCCGAATAAGGGAGAAAAGAAAAGAGATAGATGTTATCATCATTTCTGCTGCCAGCGATATTGAAACGATTCAGTCGGCCCTCCATCTCGGAGTCTTTGATTATTTAATCAAGCCGTTTGAATTTGAGCGATTTCAGGATTCGCTAAGAAAATATGAGAAAAATAAACAATTGTTGCATGAGCGGAAACAACGGCTGCTGCAGGATGAAATTGACCAGTTATTCAAACGGGAAGGGAACCCTCACGGTTCGGCTGACATTCCAAAAGGGTTGACAAAGGAGACTTTGGAAAAGGTAACCAAAAAGATCATGGAAAAGAAGGATCGTTCTTTCTCTACGGAAGAACTCGCCATGGAAGTGGGAATATCAAGGGTTTCCATGAGCAAATATTTAAGCTTTTTGTCTGAGATTCAATTTTTGGATAAAAGGGTAGACTATGGAACAAAGGGGCGTCCTGCTAAGAAGTATTGCCTGAGCAAAGAACATGTGGAGGTGGTCAATCAGTATATTTGATCACCGCTCGCTTTGCTTTCTTTACTTACAAAACTTTTAAATTAATTTAACAGGCTTCATTAATAGGGGGACGGCATGCTATATTATCCTGGATTTAATGAAAACGCTTTTCTATTAATTTAAAAGGAGGAGACGGTGACGATGGAAAGATCACATGTGCTTTCTGCATGGGAAGCTCTGTGGAAATCGCATCAGCGAACGAAAGATTTGTTGATGTTTGCAATGCCCGGGAAAAAAGCTGCAGATAAATATAAAAATAAATCAGAACAAAATGATAGGGCCGATCAACAGAAAAGGGACGGAAAAGGCCCTAGTTCTTATAAAACTTCTCAAAAAGTCGGATTGATATTAGGACCTTTATTATTCATATTGACACAATTGTTTTTTGTACCTGAAGGACTGAGCACGGAGGGAAAATCAGTTCTTGCTGTCACATTGTGGGTAGCGACATGGTGGGTGACCGAAGCCATTCCGATCCCGGCGGCTTCATTGCTTCCGATTATTTTGCTGCCAATGACCGGCGCTATGGCTGGCTCTGATGTAACCGCTTCATACGGTGACCCGATTGTCTTTCTGTTTTTGGGCGGCTTTTTCATTGCCATTGCCATGGAGAAATGGAATTTGCATAAACGGATAGCGCTGACAATCATTTCCCTTATAGGAACAAAGGTCCAAAGAATCGTTTTGGGATTCATGGTGGCAACCGGATTTTTATCGATGTGGGTTTCCAATACCGCGGCGGTTATGATGATGATTCCGATTGGGACTGCCATTGTTTATCAGGCATCTGTGGCCATGAAAGGGAGCAGCCAGGCAAATGCTGAAGATAACCGCAACTTCGAAAAAGCGATCATTTTGGCGATCGGCTACTCTGGAACAATCGGAGGGCTCGGTACGCTGATCGGAACACCGCCGAATATTATTTTGGCAGCAACGGTCAATAAGCTTTTCGGTGTCCAAATATCATTTGCAGGCTGGATGGCTTTCGCAACCCCAGTTGTGATCATCATGATCATTGCAACTTGGATTTATATTACAAAGTTTGCTTTTCCCGTCAAATTGAAAGAATTGCCGGGTGGGAAACAACTGATTGAAAAAGAAAAAACAGCATTGGGAAAAATCAGCTTTGAAGAGACAATGGTTTTGCTCGTATTTTTATTTGCGGCATTCATGTGGATCACAAGGACATTCCTTTGGGAGAATGTCATCGGCATCACTACGCTTTCTGATACATTGATTGCTATCCTTGCCGCTGTCATATTGTTTTTGATCCCTGCCAAAAAAGGAAAAGGGCGCTTGCTTGAGTGGGACAGTGCAAAAGATATCCCATGGGGAATATTGTTGCTGTTTGGAGGGGGCTTATCTATTGCCGGCGGCTTTATCGATACAGGTCTCGCCGAGTGGATGGGAACCCAGCTGACAGTCCTTCAAGGAGTCCACTTCATCTTGATCATCCTGCTTTCGACGGCCTTGGTGCTTGGTTTGACGGAATTCACTTCCAATACGGCAACAGCTACAATGATTTTGCCTGTTTTGGCTTCGCTGGCTCTCGCAATCAATGTTCATCCGTTTGCGCTTATGGTCCCAGCAGCTATGGCAGCCAACTGCGCATTCATGCTTCCTGTTGGTACCCCGCCGAATGCGATTATGTTTGCGACCGGAAAATTAAAGATCATCGAAATGATCAGGGCCGGATTTTGGGTCAATGTATTTACATTGATTTTAATTGTGGCATTTGTATTCTTAATACTTCCCGTACTGTGGGGAGTGGATTTAACCGTATATCCTGCGGCATTTAAATAAACGCTTACGAAAACAAGCTGTCCTTTTGCAGGGACAGCTTGTTGTGCTTAATGTGTTGTTCCTTTTAATTCTTCTATTGACTGTTGCACGAGCGTTACAGACTGGCTCATCGCAGCGCCGCCCCCGAAGGCGGCGGTCACGCCGATCGTTTCCAATATCTCTTCTTCAGTGCAGCCTTGATCAAGGCATCCCTTCGTATGGTAAATGATACAATATTCGTTCTGGGCATAGATGCTGATTCCAAGTGCAATCATTTGCTTTTCTTTTTGAGACAGCGTCCCTTCCTCAAAGCATGCCTGCGTGAATTGGTTATAGGCTTCGGCTATTTTAGGCATTTTCTTGGTGAAGACACCGATGCCATTTTTGTATTCCTTTAGTGCAGCTTCTGTAAAATTTTGCTCTTCCATGACTCAATCTCCTTTCGGAGGATAGTATGAGTTTTTAAAATGAAGTTCATACGAAATATTGTATTTGATGACATCAAAAACCCCTGCATCTTCAGAAGATGCAGGGGTTATATTAGATGGAGCATAGCGGGATCGAACCGCTGACCTCTTGCATGCCATGCAAGCGCTCTCCCGGCTGAGCTAATGCCCCGTTAAAATTGAACACATACTCTATTATATAAACTTTTATTAAAAGTGCAAGAGAAATTTTTAGCTGATTATCTCAATTTCGTGAACATCATCCATATGGGAGATCGTATAATAGATATTTGTAACTGATCTCTTTGCGTTGACTCGTGTTTTCAACTCCAATAAATGAGCGGATTGTTCCCTCAAGTCTTTTATGCGCATGTGGGTGATATGGATTTTCTCTTTTTTTAAATTTAAAAGAACATGTTCAACACTTTCCCTTTTATTCACTGTAATCTTAATGAGGAGATCTCTTTTCAAAAGTTTTCTCGGACCTATCTTTGTCAAAGCATAAGGGATCAATTCCACACTGATAATGAGCAGCACAACACCAGCAAAGGCTTCGATATAAAAGCCGGCTCCCACTGCTATCCCGATTCCAGCGGCTCCCCAGATCATGGCGGCGGTCGTCAGTCCTGAAATATGGTCATTCCCTCGTCTCAATATGACGCCGGCACCCAGAAAACCGATGCCTGAAACAATTTGTGCGGCGAGACGGAGTGGATCCATTTGAATTCTGACCTCATCGCTGCCTGGAAAAAGATAGGCCGATTCAATAGAGACAATCGTTAAAAGACAGCTTATGATCGAGATGACAAGACTGGTTTTCAAACCTAGTGGCTTTCTTTTTAATTCTCTTTCGAGCCCGATCACTAATCCAAGAGCCGCAGATATACACAGTTTTATCAGCAATTCCATATCAATCATTTCCATTATCATCTCTCCTGTCTTCTATTGATTTGGAAATGAAAATTAATCCTTGGCTTACTTTATTATACTATATAATCAAGGAACCCCTATATAAAGGAAAGATGTACATGGAAACACTGAAAACCAACTTGGAGAAAAAGTCTTCTTTCTGCAAATAGCAGGCGGTTTGATTATCATTTTGGGTGTCTTCTCTATTTATTAGTGAGGACAAAAACTGATCTCTTACATGAATACATACGTAAAGCCGGAAAAAACAAACGCCATACAGGACATGAAAATGAAAGTCCCTGCTTCAACTTTATCATCTGAGTTGCTGATCCGAATCGCTTCAATATACGAATAGGAAAAAAGATAAAGAGCCATTATGAAAGAAATAGTGAGAGCAATACCAGTTAAAATAATAATCACCTTCCAAAATGTATAGATGTTTGCTATTATATTTATGTGCTGATTGTACAGAAGATGAAAAGATAAAATTATTTTATAAAAAGGTATTGCGTCTTCTAAAATGCTATGATATATTATTACCTGTCCGATAGAGAAGTTAAACATCTTGAAAATTAATTTTAAAAAAGACGTTGACGGATTGTCGGTCCGATGGTAATATATAAAAGTCGCCTCAAACGAGATTAAAAATAACTAAAAAAGTTATTGACAATCCGAGGTGAGTGCGGTATAATAGAAAAGTCGCCCAAGA
>NZ_QYTU02000035.1 GCF_003605365.2 Siminovitchia fortis | reverse complement strand
CTTGAAAATTTAATGCAACGCTAGTGATAATTTCCTAAAACAACTAAAAATCAGGGGAACAGGTCCCCTGATTTTAGACTTTGATTGTTCCTGCAAGGGAATCTCACAAAGAACTGCCCGGTTGTCCGAATATTAAGATGCTTTTTTCGACTGTGCGCCCTGTTTTTGGGTAATGAGCTCGGATACAGCTGAATGAATAATATTGCCCACTGTTTGAATTCTTTCAGGGCTGACGTTTTCAATCTTGTCGTTCGGCGTGTGGTACCAAGGCTCCAAACCTGCTGTTCCAGGCTCCATCCAGATAAATAACGCAGCATCGATGCCGGCTTCATGGAAAGGCACATGGTCCGATCTGCTGAATTGGTAAAGGTTTAACACATTGTCGTCTATGTTTAACCTGTCTGAAGCCGCTTTTACTGATTCCCATACAAGATTGGATTTCCCATCAACCGTGTTGACATATAGTTGGGAAGCAGGCTCATATTTTGTCCCGACCATGTCCAAGTTGAAATTGGCAATGCTTCTGGAAATTTCATCTTTGGACAATTGGCTGACATAATATCTGGATCCGACTAACCCGATTTCCTCCGCACCGAATGTGACGAACCTGATTTCTTTATTATTCGGTATATTCTGCATGGCTCTGGCCAATTCAAGAATGGTGGCTGTTCCGGATCCGTTGTCGTTCGCGCCAGGAGAACCGGGTACACTGTCCAGGTGAGAAGTAACATACACAATTTCAGGATTTGAAATGCCCTTCGGTTTTTTCACTGCGACGACATTTTGTGACTTTTGATTAGTAAAAGTACGCACCATTAAATTAACTTTTACCTCACCTGAGGAAGCTTTTGATAGCAGGTCCTTCCCATCTGCTTGGGTAATGCCGACTACCGGGATGGTACTCCTATTATTTCCCAGGCTCGGATTAATTGGGGAGGCGCTGTCCGTATTGTCATAGATGATTACACCTACAGCTCCCGCTTCGATTGCATTTTCAACCTTTTCCCAGAAACTGAGTTCTCCTCTCTGAATTAGCGCAATCTTTCCTTCTGCACCTGAAAGATCCTCCTTCTTACCTAAACCTGCATCAAATACATTCCCTGTGAGTCCGTTCTCATCTGTTTGAGACGAGCCGCTTGAAATCGCCATGTTCAGCTTTTTGTTATTATCGGAAACAACCTTCAATTCTCCGCCAAACCGATCCGGAATATCAAACTCCTGTGTAGAGACTTCGTATCCCAGACTCTCAAACTCTTTTTTAATGTATTGAACAGCTTGTCTTTCTTCGGCAGTGCCTGTCACTCTCGGTCCAATATCCACACTCAAATGCTGTATGTGTTTCATCGCTTTTTCAGAGCTGAATTGTGTATCCCATTTCTCAATCAGTTGATCTGAATAGGATTTGAGAATGCGGACCACTTTCCCGGAAACCAGTTTGTTCTTCTCCTGCTGTTCCAGCAGTAAGTTGAAACTCTTCATGTGCTTGGCCACTTTTTCAGCATCGTTTTGCTTCTCGTATAATGCAACTGCCGTCAAGTGCGTTTTCAACGCCCGGGCAGCCACTTCACTAGCGAATTCGCCCTCTTTCTCAAAACGTTCAACGAGTGATTTCATGCCATTGGCTGTAACGCCGTCAGGCAAATAATCAATAACAAACTTCGCTTCGTTGTAATTGTTCTCTTTTCCATCCGGGTTGTAACCGTTTTCGATATTGCCTGCCGCGTCCACGGAGAACCATTTGATTGTTGTCGTTTCGTCAATCGTTAATGCTTCGGCTCCATCCCTTGTACCCGCGACCCCAATGACTTTGGATTTCAATGTGGGTCTTGACCCGTCAAGCGTGTAATAGACGGTGGCCGGCTCACTGGTCTCAAACTTGACTTCAACAGGTTCGTTGTATGTCCCCGCTTCAATGTTTAGATTTGATTCAGGATTCACATTATCATCAGCATTTTCGAGTGCCACTTCGAACATGCCGATTAATCCATTGGCGAATTCCATTGCTTCAGCGTGTCCCTCTTCAAACTCAGGTTGGAAACCGACGCTCACCCAACGCTTCGCAGCCGCATCCCATAAAGGCGCTCCTACTTCAAAGTTCCACGCATAAATGCCATATTCATACCAGAGCGTATCAGCGGAATTTCCTCCCGCAGAATACAATACATCCGGAATCGGGCCGGTCCTTCCGGGCATGATGACCGTTCCACGATGTTCTTTAATTTTTTTCAAAATATGCTCCGACGCCTGCCAGTAATAGGCTTCCTCTCCTGCGGTCGGACGCGGAAGTGTCACGCGGTTGGCGTCATATGCACCAGGTGACCACATGAAGTAACCACCGTTTGAGTGGATATTCATCGCAAACTTAATATTCGGGTTCTCTTCAGCCAGCCAAATCAAATTCCGGCTTTCCGGCTCTGAGAAAGGTTCCGGACCAGCATACGTTCCTGACAGACAGTCTTTTGATCCGCCAATCCAACCGTCCCACACAGTGCCGATTTTATAGTTCCGGTTCAAGTCGACTCCCCACGAGTTCCGGTAGTCGGGATCAGATGTCTCCGGCCCACAATGGTTAACCAAGTTTTTCCTCTGCATAGTGTAGTCGAAGAAAGTGTAATGTCCCCCATCCGGATTTACGCTCGGCACGATGAAAATATCCAGATTGTCTACAAGTTTCTTCGTATTTTCATCCGTATGATAGTTTCTTAGCAAACGCTCGGCAGTTTCGACTGAAACAAGCGGAGTGACCCACTCGCGGGCGTGTTCCTGCGAATACCCAAGTACCCCCGGCTTGGAGCCGTCACGGACTTTACCGATCCGAATCGCTTTGACTGTCCACGGATCCCTGGAAATCTCTTCCGGGGCATTCAATTGATCGGAAAGAGAGATGCCGGATTGAGGTTGTACAATCCCCTTTCCATCCGAATTTCTATACTTGGCCGCACTCACCAAATCACCTGCTGCCTTATTGATGGCCTCTATCACTTCAGCTGATGTACTATTTGGTTTGGATGAACCATCCGTTCCCAAATTTACCGTGATCTTTTTGCCATCTACCGCCACCTTCAATTCAGCATTCGCCTTATCAGTTGATTTCACATCAACCTTTATATCATTTCCTCCCTCATGCCCCCAAGCTTTTGAGGTGAGAATGAAAGCAGCATTCGCTTCGCTTCCAATAGTTGCCTGTGCATGACGGCGGTAACCATTTGTTTTATAAGGCATCTCGACAATTTCCGCCAAATCAGGAAACTCTTCAGCCAACTGCTCAATCCGCTCCGTGACTTCTGTAGGGTTCATATAACGGTCGACAAAGTCGCTGAAATAGTCATCATCGGAAGGTGTACCGTCACCAATCCATTCTTTTAGCTTGGTTTCAATCTTTCCTCCCTCTTTTGTAGTGATGATGACATTCTCCGGAACCGCATCGATATCAGTTAAGATATAATGATAGAGGTATTCTCCGGCATCGACTTTTCTTGTCATGGAACCCGTTTGTTTTTCCCCTTTGCCATTTGTCCATTCAGCCGTCATCGTGGCATTTGGGCCGGCACTTGATTTTACCTCAAGGTATAAAAATGTCCCTGACTGGTTTTTAAAATAATCCGCCCGGAAAACTTTCAGCTTGTCTTCCTGCTGAACGCTCTGCATCTTCCTTTCTTGTTTTCTTAATTTCTTGTTTGCCTCTTGTGCAGTCTGGATTGTTTTCAATTTCAACCCTTGAAGCTTTAACATTTCAATGTCCGCTTCGCTCACAACCAACTGCACTTCGATGTCCCCGTTCCGGTCGTTCAATCCTGCAATATCAATCCCTTTCGCGACAAGATCATCCAGCACTTTCCGATCCGGCAAAACAGTTTGAACGAGTGACATCTCTCGTTCAAACTCGACTTCCTTTTCGGGCTCCTTGGATACCGCGAAAGTTGGCTGTCCCCCGAAAGAAGTCATCGTCAAGGCCATAATACTGGATACAGCAAGCATTCGTGACGTGAACTTTTTTATCCTCATTTAAACCTCCCCTTAGAATTTGTCTAACTAAAGGAGATTATATCATTTTATTCAGAAAATTTTATCGATTCTGATAAAAATAGTGCCTAAGAAACATATTTATCAGTCATTTTGCCTTTTTCACAAGGATAAAAGAATGATAACTAAATTGGTGGGATAGGTGAAAAAACACATATCGCCGTAGGTAAATCGTCCAACACTGCATATTCTGCAATAATTGTCTTAAATGCTTATTAATCGTTGAAATATGATCATATAAAAGCGGATAGGACGAACCAAAAAGAGGAAAATTTAAGCTTCAATCAGGAAAGCATGATCCGGATGCCGGACATGACCCGACCTGGCCCATACAGTGACATAAATCATTATGTTTTCCGGGCCATAAAAAGGTTAAAATAGAGGAAGGCTTACGATCAGGAGGAATAATTGTGAATCCCATCGTATTATTTGACGGCGTTTGTAATTTCTGTGATGCAAGCGTCCGGTTCATCATAAAAAATGACCCGAAAGGAACATTCCGATTTGCTTCGCTTCAAAGCGATATCGGGCAAAAGCTTCTGAAAGAGCGTAACGTGCCCTCTGATATAGACAGTATAATTTTGATTGAGGGGGATAAAGCCTATTATAAATCGACAGCAGCTCTTAGGATCGCCAGGCATTTACAGGGCTTTTGGAAGCTGGCATATGGGTTCCTCATCGTTCCTGCCCCTATCCGGAATCTCGCCTATGATTTTATCGCCAGTAACCGCTATAAATGGTTCGGCAAAAAGGAGAGCTGCATGATTCCTTCCCCTGATGTCCGGGAAAGATTTTTATCGTGAACCAGTTTGGCTTTATACAGCATTTATCAGGTCTAACCTATTAAACTGGTTTTTTTAAAATTAAGGGGAGCTGTCAATGAAAAACTTTATCTTGGGCACGGCCGTCACTGTAATGACCGGCCTGATCGCCGGGTTCATTTTTTACCATTCGCCTTCTAAACTTGCAGAGATACAAGAACCAAATGTTCAAGAACCGCCTATGGAGCAGCCCTTGTATGCAGATGAGGCAGTTGATTATTCCTTACAAAATAATGAAGTGAACATCACATTTGATAAGGGAAAAAGCTGGCTCACCGTTCCGATTGAAAAAGAGAACCTTTTTAATGGGGAATATTCCGGTAATCAAGAAAAATTAATGGAGAACAGCTATGTCCTCACGGAAAAGCGTACAGCCTTCCTATACTCGGAACAGGACAGCATCAAAATACTATCTTCCAGTGACCAGGGTGAATCGTGGCAGGAGTCAGTCGTTGCCGAACATTATCCGCCCATCCGGTTTCGAAAAATCAATATTCTTAATGACCATTTTGGCTATGTCATCATTTCCGGTGACCGCACCATGTCACAGGAAATGTCGAGTGTCTTTTTAACCCATGACGGCGGAAATACCTGGAAGGAAGCCAATCATTCCAATATCACAAGATTGGTAGCTGATGGCGGCTTCATCGATGGGCAAACCGGTTTTTTATCGTTTGGGATCCTGAATCCTGAACAGCCCGAACTTCATGTTACTCAAGACGGCGGTGCAAGCTGGAGTGAAGCGGAAATTCGAATTCCAAAGAAATATCATAAAATTTTTGTGATTGCTGAAACGCCCTTTAAAGAAGGAAATCAATTGGCAATGTTAGTAAATCAAGGCCCCAGCGGTGATTATTCAGGCGGGAAGGTAAAAGGAAAGTTTCTTTCAAGGGATGGGGGTAAAACATGGGAATTTGACGGGGAGGTACAGTCTGATGAATAAGAAGCTTAAAAATATCGGAGGATGGGGCTTATTTCTTATTTCCACAGGCTTATTCCTTTTACAAATGGCTTTCTTGTTTTTGTATGCCCGGTTTCAGGTTGAATACACCGATAACCGACTTTTCTATTTGATCAACATATTAAGTTCCATCTTTCTTTGGCTGGCTCTCCTCCTTTTACTGCAAATGGGCAAAAAGCAAAGACTCCTTGGCGGAGTCTTCATTGCACTATTTATTTTTGCCAATGGGATTTTTCTCACTATTGATCTAACAAAAACACACAATATTGTCAGTCTTTCCCCGGATTTGAAACATGTTTTATCCATCAAAGAAAATAAAGAAAAGGGGCAGGCAACTTATTACAGAACGTTTTACCATATTCTTGCCCGGCCAAAAGAAAGCCTTCCTTATAAAACAGCCGGCGATTTTAAGGTGAAATGGCTGGCCAACGATGTGGCGGCAGTGACGTATCAGTCCACCGACAAAAGCATTCATCAATACATAGGCACTTATGGAGACCGCGGCGGCGGAGGCTATTATTATGTGGGGCCATCCATCTACGGCCGCTGGTCAGGTGGAAATATTGAGGTTATAAGCGGCCAGGAAGGAATAAAGGTGATCCATAGCGGCGGGATCGATACATTTAACTGGGAGCAAGCCGTACAATTTGGAACGTTGGCGATTGTGTTGACCAACGATGATGAAGCGATGTGGACAATTGCTCTGAACGAAAATTTTAGGATACAATCTGAATCTCTCGTGCCGCCAATCGGTAATATCAGCATTTATAAGGCAACAATGGAGAATTCCAGGCCTGTTACATTAAAATATGCAGGTTCGTGAAAAAAAGAGGAAAAAGCTAATCAGCATCGAATGATTATATTTGGAAGAAAAAAACGAGAGGAATGACGGTTATGCAACAAAAAACCATTGCCACTTTTGAATGTGAGATCGTTCAGAAAGAATTGAAGCTGGTTGGCCAAAGTATCACCGCAAACTTCCCGGACTCCTTCCCCGATGCTGCCATCAAAGTGCAAGAGGAATTTTTACAAAGAACAGACGAGATTCATAACGCAAAACATAAAGAAATATTGTTCAGCCCGTTTATGTGCAACGAAATTATCGCAACATATTTTGCCTGCCTTGAAGTGGATGAGATTGACCAAATTCCTGAAGGAATGATCGGGTTCAAACTCCCGATGACGAAATATGCAAAAATATCGTGCTCAAACAAAACAATAAGCGAAGGGTATGACGCCGTTTACGCCTGGATGCAAGAACATGGATACAAGGAGAAATGGTTTAACCATTCGAGCCCGGTGGAAATTTATTATATTGACGAAAATGCCGAGGAAGAACCGGCGGAGATATTAATACCGATTTATTAAACCGGTCAGGCGGCCTTACATGCGAAGGCCGCCTTTATCGCTGTTTAAGAAACCATAAGATGTTTTAGCTTTAAAGTTTTGCACAAAGACTTTTGTTGTCTAGCTCCAGCGCCTATCGACTAGCAGACTTCGCACCTCTGGTGCTCCTGCGCCATAGCTTATCAAGGAAGCCTTGTTCAGCTCGTCGCAAAGCTCAGGAAGACTCTCGAAGAAGAAGCTTTCCTACGATAAGTCAACATCGGCTCGTTCCTCGCCGTGTTGTCTGGCTGCGAGTGCCATCGGCTCGAGGTCATAAGCCAATCGCTGCTGAAGGCAAACTACGCCTTCTTCAGCGCTCGTCTAGCTTTGCGCCGATAAGCAGGCACTCTCCGCCTTTCCTTATCCTTTATCTCGTCGGAGGCACTCCAGTCTGTACGTCGATGGGCAAGGCGCTTGCGCTTTTCTTAATAAACGGGTCAAACTTCATTCAACCCTTCCCTTTCCGTTTCATAATGCACATCATCAATGATCCATTTGTTTCCGTCCCTCTTTTTATAAAAGACAGTCAAAGTCGTAGGCCCATATAATTCAATGGAGCTGAACTGGCTGATTGCCATCTCTTTATCGCTTAGTTGTTTGAATTCATATGGAAGGCTGCTGTCAAACCAAAGCGGAGGCTCAGTCGGGATGTGTTCCATCACTCCATTTTCCTCTATAAAAAAGGCGTTGAGAAACTCTTCTGCCAAATCTGGGTCACTTATATTTTTATAATAGTTCATATAGTCTTCTTTCGTTTTTAAGCCAAGGCTATTTCCATCAGGATGAAGCGGAAGAATAAAATCGTCTGCAAGATCAACAGCAATTATCTCCATCCCTCTTTTATCAGTAACGCCGCTCGCTTCGCTGTCCTTGAGCTGGATGGCCTGTGGAGTATGTATGCTGGAATCCCCAGGGGTATAAGAAAATAACAAACCTGTGGCTGCTAGCAGATTCAAAATGATTGACGCGGGCATATACATTCCTCCTCTTTTATAGCATAAAAGCTTTAGTTATGATTTTCCCTAATACTTAGGGGGGCAAACCCTTTCATCATTTGCAGGAAGATAAAAAGCTGCAGAGTTCTGAAAACAGGGGACAGAAAACAGGGGACAGGCCCCCAACAAGGTAACGCGTTAAAGTAGTGAGGTAAGATAAAAAAGCTGCGGAGTTCGGGATAGTCCCGCTGCCAACAGCTTTTTTCCAAAAAAACTATTTGATTGCTATCCAAATCTCGTTATAGGAATCTTTCTTATACGGATCACTGTCTATATACGCTTCGAAGGAAGCTATTTCAGCCGGCTCACAGCCGTTTGAAGGAAACCACTCCGAATAAATTTTTTTCGTTGTATCTATGATAGCATCCGGGACAGGTCCCCTGGCCTCAAAAACAGCCCATTTGGCTGCAGGGAAGTGAAAAGTCGAAAATCCATCAGGTATTTCTCCGTTGTGTTCTGCAGCAATCGAATAATCAGTTGTGTTTTTCCCGATGTTAAAATTGGAACAAATGCCCAGCAGACCTTTGATCTGGCCATTGTTCAATTGCAATAATTTTGCACTTTCCCCATTTCTGTTTGTTTCTTCCCAAAATTCAGGGACTCCTGGAATCCCCATTTCTTCCCCACATTGAAATTTCCGTTTAATACCTATTGCTTCAAACGCATTTCTTTTCACAATACGATAGTTCATTGGTTCCGCCCCTTTCAGATTTACTTGTATTACCAGACGATTGTAAGACTGCAGCTTTCCTATCCCTTTCCTGGCTTCACTTGGGGTTATCCCGTGCTGCTTTCGGAAAGCTCTTGAGAAAGATTCAGGAGTATCATAGCCATATTTAAAGGCAAGATCGATAATTTTGCTATCTGTACTGGACAATTCTTGGGCCGCTAATGTCAGGCGCCGCCTTCGGAGATATTCTCCCACTGACATATCGGTCAAGATCATAAAAATACGCTGAAAATGAAAGGAAGATACATTCGCCTGTTTCGCAATATCGGCAGCCGTAATTGTGTCCAACAAATGCGTTTCCATATAATCGATAGCTTTTTGCAAAGATTCAACCAATGCCATGCCAATCAACTCCTTATATAAAGATTAACAGTGTGGATTATGCCGTTCATGACTTTTTGTGCTCTGTGTGGTCAGTTGTTGGCTTGAGTACATTACGGAACGGGCATACTAAAAGGTTCAAAAAGAGGTTCTAATGTAAAATTGTGAATCCATCTAACCAAAAAGGCTTGGATCCTTCATCAGAACCTTTCTCTTTTCCTATTTAAAATTCGACACTCTCCAATGCATGGGTGCCATCCTCTCCACCCCTTCGTCCTCCGACTGATGGAGGGTTGTCCATGAACGCTGGACCCCGTGCTTCAAATAAACTTCATGATCAGGAGTCTGCTCATGTACACCCGCAATATCAAAGTATCCGCTGCGATACAGATTAGCCCGGACTCGATAATCAACAGCGGGCAAATCGTCCAAAGGATTTTGGACTGAGTGATTCAGTATGAAGGAAACCTTCTCCTCTCCCGTCTCGATATCTTCCAACTGGATGCCTTCATCAGAAGCCGTTTCTTCTTTCTTCAAAATTCGAAGCATCCCGTATCCTTTCGTTGTCCCTATGTCCTTGTTCAACCTGATCTCAGATCCGTCAGGTGTTACAACGATTTCGGCCATCGAGCGGTATTCCTTGGATGCGGGGTCGAATCCGCGCCCTTCGCCTTTAAAATAGCGATAAGGGGATGCTTCATTCGGATTTTTTATCCAACTTCTTCCTGAAAAAGTTTTATACAGGAATTGCCATTCCTTTTTCTCAAATGGTTCATTTTCCGATTTTAAAATTTCTTCCAAGGGATCCAGCATCTTCGTCATTTGGAATTTTTCCATGACGGCATTTTGGTCTTTCGCTCGTTTTTTCTTTACTCTGGACTCCCGTTCATCCGGATCTTTTTCAAAGTCCTCCAAAGGCCGTTCGGCGTAAACCTGGTATGTATATTCCACTTGGCCCCTTACCCAGCGATCGACAAAGAAAGGCTCCTCCACTTTGGCTATTCTTTTCCCGTTCCGGTAAATGAGGTATTCCTCCACCCCTTCAATCGGCTCCCACTCCATCCCAACAAAAGACCGTGAAATAACGGCGGTTTGAGTGCAGTCCTCCAGTTTATTCTCTGATTCCCTGAATTCCGCGGCCGTTGATGTCTGGACTTTCATCCGCTCCGGCGTACCTCTTCTGGATCCTATTTCGATCGTATAAAGATAAGTAGTCCCCGAAGCCAATTCACTGTCCGTAAAGGATTCATCTTCCCCTTCATAAATCAGCCGGCCTTCCCTGTATATCCGGAACGGTCCTTTTTCGCTTTTAAAATGAAAAATAATTTCGTTTGTTGTCTGCTCAACCGCTTTAATCGGGAAGCTTTTCGGATATGCGATCTTTGTTTGAAGCTTTTTGCCAATCATAACAAGAGCTGTTCCGATTAAACTGATCAATGGTATGACATAGCGTCTGAACATCTTAACTCCTCGCTCTCCCCTTTTTTAAGATTAATACCTGTTTATTGACTTGTTCACTGAACATTTACCAAGAGCCCTTCATATGGTAAAAAAGCGGGGAGGGATCTTGATGATTTCACCAGGTATTTTTGTACAGGAAATGCTTACATTATATTGTATCGCCATATTAGGCTGGCTGGCTAGAAAAAGGAACATTCTGGACAAAAATTCCGTCGGTGTTCTGACCAGACTCCTTCTCTACATAACTTTGCCTGCCCTTATTTTACATTCCCTCAACATCAAACTATCATTGGGTTTTGTAAAAGATTTCATTTGGCTGATAACCATGTCTGCTTATCTATCAGTCCTTTCAGCCCTTTTGGCTGCTTGGTTAAGAAAGCAGTCGCAATTACCAACAGAACAAAAATCGGTGTACGAAGGTCTCATGATTTTTGGTAACCAGGGGTACATCGGATATGCCGTAAGCTTTATTTTGCTAAAAGAGCAGGGAATTATCTATCTCACCGTATTTAATATATGCTATTTAATTTTTATCTGGGCGTATGGAATCCATCTATTTACGCGAAAAAAAGATGCCGCCAATTGGCGTGAAATCTTGGTGAACCCGGGTATTCTTGCAACTGGATCCGGATTAATCCTCTTATTCTCTCCTTTCACATGGCCTATTTTTCTAGCCGACGCCCTGGAAAACGTCGGGAAAATGACTGTCCCCCTTTCGATGATTTTGGTTGGGGCTTTAGTTGCTAACGTTCGATTGAAAGTCTTTTTCTCATCACTGAAAAATAGATATTTGTGGCAGTCCTCCGTTCTCAGACTGCTGCTCTTCCCTATGCTTTTGCTTCCTTTCACCCTTTTGCCGATTCCATTTCCAATATTATTGATTGCCTTTATTGTCTCCGGCATGCCTTCCGCCCCGACAATTTGCCTATATGCGGAAAAATACGGAGCAGACACCCTGTTTGCCTCCCTTGGTGTATTATTGACCACCATATTATGTATCATTACCGTTCCATTTCTACATTTCCTGTTCATTCAGGCCTATCCTTTCAATTGATGTAAATCGGATGACGGTACAAAC
The DNA here is from genome assembly GCF_003605365.2 of Siminovitchia fortis. Taxonomy (GTDB): domain Bacteria; phylum Bacillota; class Bacilli; order Bacillales; family Bacillaceae_C; genus Siminovitchia; species Siminovitchia fortis. The sequence continues at coordinate 32,530 of NZ_QYTU02000035.1, read as the reverse complement.
TTTTTCCACATTCAGCTGAAAAATAAAATGCTGAGAAAGCCTTTCGGCATCATGCCGATTTTGTGGACGCGGACGTGTTCTTTCGTTTTCTTCAATAAATTAAAGGGGCTGTCCCCAAAACCGACTGCATTGACGGTTCTTGAAATAATCGAAAAGACTGTGAACCTTTCGCGTGCAGAACGTTCGGCCATTTGAGTTATGGTACACTTAATTTGATTACATCGGAAAATAAATTGGAGTGTACCGTACATATGAACAATAACAGCTTTGGCACCACGTCACATGTAAAACGGAATTACCGGCCCGCGATTATCGCGATTTCTGTCGTGTTGATCGGCGCGATCGGCGTGCTTGCCGGAATGCCTGGAATGGAGGACTTCGATGCATTCGATGTCACGATCCTCCCTTTAATGAATGCCATTTTGAACAGCTTCACCTTTTTGTTTCTTTCGGCAGCATTGATTGCGATTTTGAAGGGCAATGTGAAGGTTCACCGCCGGTTTATCTATGCGGCGTTTGTGACAACCTTTTTCTTTCTGATCACATATGTGACGTTTCACTATCTCTCCCCTTCCACCCCATACGGAGGAGCGGGACTGTTGGCCGGTATTTATTATTTCATTTTAATCACGCATATCTTGCTCGCTGCAGCGATTGTACCGCTTGCCTTAACAAGTGTGGCACGGGCATGGAACATGGAGAATGAACGCCATAAAAAAATCGCCCGCTGGACGATGCCGATCTGGCTGTATGTCAGCTTGACCGGCGTGTTGGTGTATATTATGATTTCGCCTTATTATTAAAAGAGTTTGAGCAATAACCTGTCATTTTTTAAGAAAGCGAAATACCAAGAATGTTTCTTGGCGTTTTGCTTTCTTTATTTTTAACTATATAAATTGAACTTTAAAATTGTACATATAGACTCCCAGCATGCAATCGGCGCTTAATTAGCTCATCAATGAACTTAGATCCCACTTTTCCGGCAAGCCCGCTAATTGGGACTAATTCCGGGCTTTTTACTCCCCGTTTCAGGAATGAACCGCTTAAAACGGGAACCTATCGGCCGGATTAGTTACCGTTTTTACACTCAACCGTATAGAACGAGCTGCTACGGTTCTAATTTAGTGGCTGTTTTTAGGGCCGTGAACCGGGTGATAATTGTAAAATTGTTTAGTTCAGTTTATGCAGTTTATAAGTCTAGATAAAGGGAATTTACACCTCTTAATGGCCTATTATTCAAAATACTCAATTCTATAATTGACAATTTCAAACAAATATAACATAATTGAACGTGTAAAATGTTAAATTCGAACAAAGTTGATAAGGGGTTACCTGTATGCTGCCTTTAGAACGGCGTAATTGGATTGAATCTCAAATACTTGCAAACGGGAAAGTGGAAATTGAGGATTTGTCGAATGAATTAAATGTGTCCAGTATGACAATACGGCGTGATCTGGCTGAACTGGAACGGTTAGGAAAAGCAATCAGAACACATGGAGGCGCTATTTCTCCTGATTCGCTTATAAGGGAAGTTCCCTATTCAGCTAAAGAAAGCAGAAATATTAACCAGAAGAAAGTAATTGCACAAAACGCACTGCAACTGATACCCAAAAACGCCAATATCATTTTGGACTCTGGAACCACAACGTTGGAGCTGGCAAAGCTTTTGAAAAGCAGAAATGATATAACTGTGATTACGAACGACATCAAAATAGCAGTGGAATTGATGGATAGCGAGCTAAAAGTGATTGTTGCCGGAGGCGAATTGCAGACAAATGTAGGTGCCCTGTCAGGATGGCCGACACAAGAATTTTTCAAAAAAATTCATGTCGATCTCTTCTTTATGGGTGTACACGCGATTGACCTTAAAGCAGGAATCACATCACCTTCATTTGAAAAATCATTGATAAAGAAATTAATGTTGGATTCAGCTGCAGTCACTTGGGCATTAATAGATTCAAGTAAATTTAATAAGAAATCATTTTCTACAGTTTGCCCGATTACCAGCCTGGAGGGCATTATTACGGATGATGGCTTAGACTTAGATATTCGGGAAGAATATGAAGAATATGTTGCCATCAACTATTGTGGAGGCGAACACAATTGAGAGTCGGAGTTATTGCAGATGACTTGACAGGGGCAAATGCAACAGGTGTCAGCCTGGCTAACCAAGGCTTTAAAACCATAACAGTCGTTCAAGATGCACCTTTACCCGAAACAGATAAATATGATGCAATCTGTGTTGATACAGACAGCCGTTATATACGCGGTGAAATTGCTGAACAACGTGTAAAAAAAGTCATCAGGGAATTTAAAGAAAAAGGGTCAGAAGTTTTCTGCAAGCGGATTGACAGCACAGTCCGAGGAAACCTTGGCATTGAAATTGATGCGTTTCTGGATGAGCTCGGGGATACAGCCATAGCCGTTGTCGTCCCTGCCTTTCCAAGTTCGGGGCGAATCACTACAGGCGGCTATCTGCTGGTGGATGGAGTGCCAGTCCAAGAAACGGATGCAGCCAATGATCCCATTACACCTATTAAAAAGTCCTACATTCCATCCATTATTGAAGATCAGAGCAGCAACAAGGTCACTCTTATTGGCCTTGATGTCACTTTGTCAGGCGTGGATGCCATTACAAAAAAACTTCAAGAAAAAATAAATCAAGGAAACAGGATTATTGTTTTAGATGCGGTTAATGACGAACAGATTGAAATGATTGCTGCAGCAATGGCCAATGTTCAGGGAAACTTGATTGTACCCGTTGACCCTGGCCCGCTAACCGCATATTATTCAAAAGCTTTTTTACACAAAAAAGTCACTGAGGAAAAACTATTAGTGACGGTTGGCAGTGTTACCTCTGTCACAGGAAGGCAGCTACATTATTTATATGCTAAAACAAATACAGAACCAATTCTTGTTGACCCCCAAGAGCTCGTTCGCTCTGGTGACAGTTGGAATGAAGAAGTGAAACGAGCAGTCCGTCTGGGGCTGGAAGCGTTAAAAGGCCAATCGATCCTTATCATAACTACCCATCACCCTATAAACAAACGCCTTGATCTAAAGTCAATGTCTGAGACCAGTAAAGTTTCAGAGGATGCGTTGGCAAAGCGTATTACAGATGGGCTTGCTGCTATAACCTACAAGATCATCCAAAAATCGGAATACAAAATCTCCGGAATCTTTTCAAGCGGCGGAGATGTAACATCTTCACTATGTACTGTTGGCCGTGCGAATGGTATAGAGCTTGAAGATGAGGTTCTGCCTCTCACCGCATACGGCAGATTTACAGGAGGACATCTTGATGGTCTCAATGTCGTTACTAAAGGCGGAATGATTGGCGATAACAGGGCAATATATGAAAGCATCAAATTTTTGGAAACAAAGTTGTTAAATCATAAAGGGAGCGTGCTAAATGGTTAATCAAGAAAGAGCATATATCGCAGTACCGATGGGTGATCCGGCAGGAATAGGACCCGAAATCACTGTAAAAGCACTGGATAAAGCTGAAATTTATGACATGTGCAAGCCAGTTGTTATCGGGAACACCGAAGTAATTAAAAAAGCTTTGGCTGTCACAAACACAAAGCTTGAAATACATGAAATTTCTAAGCCATCAGAGGGCAAATATGAACATGGTATCATTGACATCATTCATTTTGACAACCTCAATATGGATACTCTCGAGTGGGGTACTGTCCAGGCTCAATGCGGCCGGGCTGCATTCGATTATATTAAGAGATCAGTAGAACTTGCCCTTGATGGTGAGGTTACGGCTATTGCTACAACTCCAATCAACAAAGAATCTCTTAAAGCCGGTGAAGTCCCATATATCGGTCATACAGAAATGCTTGAGGATCTGACGAATTCACACGATCCTTTAACCATGTTTGAAGTGAGGAACATGCGCATCTTCTTCCTGACCCGGCATTTATCCTTAAAGGATGCAATTTCTGAAATGACAAAAGAAAGAGTATATGATTACATTGGCCGTTGTGAAGAAGCTTTGCAACGTCTGGGTGTTGAAAATCCGTTGATTGCAGTGGCAGGATTAAATCCTCATAGCGGAGAAAATGGATTGTTCGGCCGTGAAGAAGTTGATGAAATCAAGCCTGGCATCGAAATGGCCGTTGCAGAAGGACATAATGCGGTTGGGCCGGTTCCGGCAGATTCTGTTTTCCATCAAGCTCTTCAAGGAAAATATGATGCCGTTCTCTCCTTGTATCATGATCAAGGTCATATTGCGGCAAAAATGACCGATTTTGAACGGACGATTTCAATCACTAACGGCCTGCCATTCCTGCGTACATCGGTTGACCACGGGACTGCGTTTGATATTGCAGGCAAAAACATCGCAAGCAGTATCAGCATGGAAGAATGTATCAAACTGGCGGCCAAATATGCTTTGGATTTCCGGTCATAGTATAGTTTTTTCCCTCTTGGGAGCAACTCCCGGGAGGGACTATAAAATATTATTTTATTTAGGGGGTTAAAAAATGGCAGAAGTCACAGCTTCAGGCGGACAAATGATGTTAGGCCTAGTATTAGGGGTAGTTATTTTAATTTTCTTGGTTTTAAAAACAAAAATCCATGCTTTTTTGGCACTGATCCTTTCCGCTTCCGTGACCGGTCTCGTAGGGGGAATGAAGGCTCCAGATGTAGTAAACGCGATTACTGATGGATTTGGTTCCACACTTGGTTCTATAGGTATCGTTATCGGCTTTGGGGTAATGATGGGAAGGATTCTCGAGGTTTCCGGTGCCGCTGAACGAATGGCCTATACAATTGTAAAGATATTGGGAAAGCGCAAGGAAGAATGGGCGCTTGCAATTACAGGTTATATTGTTTCCATTCCTATCTTTGTTGACTCTGCATTTGTTATTTTATCATCATTAGTTAAAGCGCTTTCCAGGAAAACCGGTAAATCGGTCCTTTCTCTTGGAGTCGCTCTTGGCATCGGCTTAGCCGCCACACATCATGCCGTGCCGCCGACTCCTGGTCCGCTTGGTGTTGCGGGTATTTTCGGGGTCGATATCGGGATGATGATCCTATGGGGACTTGTGTTGGCAATTCCAATCATCATCGTAGGCGTACTTTATGCTAAATGGCTCGGCAAAAAGATCTACCAAATTCCGGATGAGACTGGCCTTGATTACATCCGTCCTGAAAAAGAAATTACGGTGGAGGAGTATATGGCTTCCAGTGAATCAAAAGATCTCCCTTCACTTACCCGGGCCACTTTACCGATTATTATTCCTATACTATTGATTTTTGCAAATACGCTTCTTGCGGCACTTGAGTTAACTGGCGGAATTTATGACTATATTACTTTTATAGGTTCACCAATCATCGCAGTCGGTATTGGTTTGATTTTTGCTATTTATGGACTATATGGGCATGTAAAACAATCCGAGGCTCTTGATAGAATGGAAGAAGGTATTCAGACCGCCGGGATTATCCTGCTTGTAACAGGGGCAGGCGGTGCACTGGGCAACGTTTTACGTGCAAGCGGAAGCGGCGATTATATCGCGGAGCAAATTGCAAGCATCCATATGCCTGCCATCCTTATACCATTTATTATCGCTTCGGTTGTTCGCCTTATTCAAGGCAGTGGAACAGTTGCCATGATTACTGCAGCCTCGATTTCCGCTCCTATTTTGACGGGTCTGGATGTAAATATGGCACTTGCTGCACAAGCTGCGGCTCTAGGCGCGATGGTATTTTCGTACTTCAACGACAGTTTATTCTGGGTTATAAATCGTATGCTTGGTATAAAAAATGTTAAGGAGCAGATCCTAACTTGGTCTGTCCCTACAACATTGGCATGGGGAACCTCTCTTATCATGCTTTTGATTGTCAATGCGTTTTTTGGATGAAAAAATATATCGGGGGTGTCCAGAAAGTCATAATTTTGACTTTTGGGCACCCCTTTTCATGTTCTAAAAACCTTGATATATCAGCATTTTTAATTATTGAGTATTAGGGGGTTTCCACTTTCCGGACAGCCCCTGTATTTAAATTCGAAAGGCTCCTTCACCGATCCTGTGAAGGAGCCTTTACTATGATGCTATTCATTTCCTACACCAGCTTCTGCCCACAATTCGAGCAGAAGTTCCCGCCGCTCGTCTTCTCTCCGCAGTTCGGACAGAAATTCGGTATTTTTCCTTCCCCGGACGACGCCTGCCCGGCCTGGTCCGGAGCATTTTGCGCTTGATTTCCTTCGTTCGGCGCTTGTTGCCCGCCACTTTGATCCTGCATCTGATTCATATTTTTCATCATTTGTCCGGCCATGCCCATTCCCATCATCATTCCGGCCATATCTGCGGCAGTTCCGCCGCCCTTTACCTTTCCGGAAGCGATGCCATCTGTCATCGATACCTGCTGATAACGCTGCAAATCGCCGATCATGCCGTGCGAAGCGGTTTTTGTGATCATGTCCTGGATTTCTTTCGGATAGTTGAAACTTATGATGTTGAAGCCAGTGATGGTCATGCCGCTGTCGATAATTTGCATATCAAGATCTGTCTTGATCCCCTGGGCAATTTCAAAAGCGTTGGCCTGCAGATTGAACATGTCTTTTCCTTCTTTGGAAATCCACTTCATCAGCAGTTGATCCAGGATGGAAGTGATCCTGATTTTCACATCTTCGACAAGATAGCTGTTTTTTACCCCGGCTATTTTATCAATCAGGGCGATGTAATCGTTCACTTTAAAATTGAATGTACCGTTTGCGCGGACCGGGATGCCACCGGGAAGCTGCGGCGAAGGGATATTGATGGCATTTTTCGTCCCCCACTTCACCGTAAATTCCTTCGTGTTGACGAACAGTACTTCGACCCGCATTCCGCTGTTGAAACCAAACTTGAATCCCTTTAAAGTCGACAGGAACGGGATAATCTGGGACTCGATGTTATAGTCCCCCTCTTCCTGAAAAATCCCTTCGATTTTACCGTTGTTGATAAAAATGGCGTCCTGGCCCGGCTGGATGATCAGCCGGCTTCCTTTTTTGATTTCGCGGTTGTTCCATTTCCAAAAGATCATATCATCTCTGAATTCTTCCCATTCTACTACGTTGGCAAATTGATTTTTAAAAAATACCATGCTGTGATTCATTCCTTTCGAACCTAGAATTTCCCTCTGCTGCCGCTGTGGGAATGTCCGCCTCTTGTGACTCCTCCGCCGCCACCGCCGCTGAAGCCGCTGCCGCTGCTTTTATTGGAGGGTTTCCTTCTTTTTGTGGTCGTTGTTCGAATATACTGGTCCCTTCTATGGTTCACTCTCGTATTCTCGTTATCTTGATAAGTACGTGCATTGACAGTCACTTTTCCGCCTGTATTGAAGGCCATGATACCAACAGCCGCCCCGGCAATAGCAAGCGATGCAATAATCTGAAACCATAGATTGAATAATATGTTATCCGGGTTCACTCCCGGCCTGATTCCCATATATTTGGAAGAAGTCTTGATAAAGGACTGAAAAGCTTTGTAGTAATTTCCATTTGATAGATCCGGGGTTATTTTTTCACGGACGAGGGTCGCCCGGTGATTATCCAGATAGGTTTCCGCCTTATAAAAACCTGCTACGTACACATCCCGATTTTTCATATCGAGCGTCAAAATAGCCGTGTTTCCGTGCGGCTTGTCATAGCCGGGTGCCTCTTTATCATAAAATTCCTGCATGAATTCCACGACATCTTTGTTCTCTTCATTATTGGAGGTCAGTATGATAAAATCCGTACCCCGCTTGGCCCCATGTTTTTCCGCCAATTTTTCAAGCTCTTTGACCTCATTGTCACTTAATAGCCCGGCATCATCGTAGATTCTTTGCTTGGAAGGAGAATCGGCGGCCGCAAAGGCAAATGGAAATACTAGAAGGAAAGCTATCAGGATCAACGTTTTTTTGAAAAAGCCGCTCTTCACCACAGGCCACCTCCCATAGCCAAGGCGGCCAGCTTCAATACTATGAATGACGTCCCCGCAATGCCACCAAACCAGGCTGCCACTTTGGAGTAGCTTATCGGCGGCTTCCCGACCACCTTTCCGGTCTGGCCGTTCATTGCAAAAGTATGTTCCGTTTTATCATAATCATAGTAGACCATCCAGACAGGAAGAAGGACGTAATAGCTGCGGACTTTCTTCGTGTTGATATGCTTATGATTATAACTGACGGAGGAATATCCTGAAATCGTGGAACTGATATACGTATCTATGAATTTCTGAATTTTGGATTCGACCCGGGGATACAATTGTTTATCGTCGTAGTTATATTTTTCCGCAATATATCCCGCCAAATAGGGGGTTTTGAAATCCTTTAATTGATCATAGGGAAAAGGCTCCAATTTATCCATGATTTTATCGTCCATTTTTTCGGATGCATCGACGGGGACCTTAACATAAGACAGGTCGATATCCCGGTACACATCGTAATATTTCGTTTCAGTGTATTCATAATCTCCTCTTGTGTACTTCCGCACCTTCGTAGCAACCGCTTCAACCTTTGCCTTCGTGTTTAAATCATAAAGCCAAAAAGGGACATACATTCCGGTGATGCCCTTGATCCGGTCAGCTGTCATGAATCCTTTTGGAGTCAGGCGTCCGTTTCGGCACCACTTTTTAAATGCCTGCATCGCCTCTTCCTTGCTGATGGTAAAAGGAATTACCTTTGCCGGAGCCAACGCACCGGAAAGACGTTCCTGCAAAACCACGCCAGCCCCGCAAAAGCTGCACGTCGTCGCCGCGGTCTCCGCCTCTGTAATCAGCATGGCACCGCAGTTTTCACAGTGATATTCCTTCGCCTCATCCTCGGAAAATACCGCTGTCTTTAAGTCCTCTGAATAATCTTCTATTTGATCCTGCCTTCCGCAGCTTTGACAGGTCAGCATTCCTGATTCACTGTCAAAAGCCATATCATCACCGCAGTTCGGACACTTATAATGAGTGACCAATGAGATCCCCCCTTTTTCAAACAAAAGCTGTAGCCTTGGCTACAGCTCAAGTCTTTTCTGTTTAATTGCTTCTGAAGCCCCTGCGCCGAAAATTACTCTTTATTCTTGATTTGCTCCTTCAAGGCAGCCAATTCGTCTTCCACATCCGGTTTACTATCATATTTCGCCGTCAAATCATTTATGCCATCTTCCGGAGCTGCATTCAATTCTGCCATCGCATTGGCTTCATCCAGCGCCCTCTCGACTTTTTCTTCCATTCTATTGAAAGCCGACATGGACTTGTTGGCGCCGGATACCGAGGAACCGATTTTATTCAGCCTTTCCTGCGTTTTCGCTACGGCCATCTTGCTTTTGATCATCGTTCTCCGAGCTTCCAGCTCGCCGATATCAGAAACAAGCTTGTCATGCATCTCTCTCATCCGGACTGCGTTGGAAGCAGCCAAACTGTATGCCTTCTGAAGCTCCGCTTCTTTTTCAGATAAAGACGATTTTTTCTCCAAAAACTTTCGTGCGTCGTCTTCATTCCCTGCTTCCAATGCTTTGACCGCGTAATTCTGCATCTTTTCAATCTCTGCCGAACATTCATTGAGCGCCCGTTTTGACCGCTGTTCCTCCGCCATAACCGAAGCCGTTTCAGCTTTCACCTTGCCCAAATCACTATTCAGGTTTCTCATATACTGATCAATCATTTTCTCCGGATTCTCCGCCTTGTCCAATAATGCATTGATATTGCTCGACATAATATCTTTAAACCTTGATAAAATACCCATTACAGCCACCCCTTAAAAATTATTCTAAACATATATACTGGGTGAGGGGAGGAAAAGATTCATTTTTTCCACACAATTTCAATAAAAACTAAGCGCCCCTTTACGGGACGCAACGCTTCATCTATTTCCGATACACAATCTCTCCCCCAATCACCGTCATCTCTATCTCAGTATCCAACAGCTCATCCGGGTGCTCTATCTCAAACAAATCCCGTGAAAAGACGGTCATATCCGCTAATTTTCCCGGGGCTATCGTCCCCTTCCTACCTTCTTCGTTCGTCGCGCAGGCTCCGCCGATTGTAAATACTTCCAAAGCCTCCCGCATAGACAGTTTTTCTTTTTCATTCCAGCCATTGTGGGTTTCCCTTGGATGCCTCTGTGTGACGGCCGCATGAATTCCCAAAAGCGGGTCAACAGGTTCCACTGGCGCATCTGAGCCGCCTGCACACATCACACCGGCGGATAACAGGGATTTCCAAGCATATAAATACTTAATTCTTTCCTTGCCAAGTCTGTCCTGTACCCAAGGATAATCACCGACGACAAATCTTGGCTGAATATCCGCGACAAGAGATGGTTTGGCCAGTCGCCGGATCAAGTCTTCTCTCAGCAGCGATACATGAATGATGCGGTCGCGATGCTTCACACTCGGGAATTGCTCAAGTACCTGCAGTACATTTTCCACCGCCTGATCGCCGATTGTATGAATGGCGACCGGCATCGAATGGTCTCTCGCCTCTTTGACCATTTGGAAAAGCGTTTCCTGGTCATGCATTGCTTCCCCATACTTACCCGACGCATCCAGATAAGGTTCCGAAAGGAGCGCCGTCCTTCCTCCAAATGCACCATCTGCAAAAATTTTGACCGCCCCGATCTGCAGCGTATCATTCCCATACCCCGCATACATTCCTGTTTCCTTCAGGCGATCCAAGAATGGATAATCGATCAACAGGTTGCAGCGCAGGCCTTTTCTTTCCTGATTAAGCAATTCATCATACATTTTGTATGTTTGATCAAGTCCGCCCAAATAGCGGGGATCATTCGTATGAATACTTGTCAGTCCGCTCTTCATAGCGTATTCCATCGCCAATGACAATCCATGCTTCAATTCTTCATACGTCTTTTCTGGCATGCGATCAGTAATCAGCGTGGAAGCCGACTCAAGTAACAATCCCGTTGGCTTCTTCGTATCGGGATCAAGAACGATGCTTCCGCCCGTCGGCACTTCCATTGAAGGATGATAATTGGCCATTTCAAGCGCTTTGCTGTTCACAAGGAAAGCGTGGTGGCAGATCCTTTTGATAAAAACCGGGCAATGCGGTGCCGCCTCATCCAGCTCTTGAATCGTCGGCATTCCACCGTCATCGAAAAGGTTTTCATCAAAACCCAGGCCTGTCAGCCATTTTCCGGGAGAAGTGACATTTGCCCTTTCCCTTATTTTTTCAATCATCTCCCTTTTGGATGTAACCCCTGTCAAATTCAAATCCAAGAACTGAAACGCAACTCCGGAAAGGTGCATGTGGCTGTCAATCAGGCCGGGGGTTGTCATTTTTTCCTGTAAATCAACGATCTTCGTGCCCTCTCTTCCCCATTGCAGCATCATGTCTTCGTGTGCGCCCAAATCTAAAATATTTCCATTTTCAACTACAACCGATTCAACAAAAGGCTGATTCTTATCAAGGGTATAAATTTTTCCGTTTGTAAAAATAGTTTTTGCCATGTATGTTCCTCCAAACCGGATATTAGCAGATTGGCATATTTTTATTTTTCCAGAATTCAGGAAAAGAGTCTCATGTTGAAGCAAAAGTCTCCACCGGGTATCCGGATTCCATGATTGTTCGGCAGGCATACGAGGTCCATGCCTACCGTGTATTCAGATTCCACTGGTGCTCGGGAGGTGTTCACGCTCTTTGACTACCGAATATTCAGATTCCGCCGGCATTCGGGAGGCATACGCACTCTTTGACTACCGAATATCCAGATTCCGCCGGCGTTCGGGAGGCATACACACTCTTTGCCTACCGAATATCCAGATTCCACCGGTGTTCGGCAGGCATACACACTCTTTGCCTACCGAATATCCAGATTCCACCGGTGTTCGGCAGGCATACACACTCTTTGCCTACCGAATATCCAGATTCCACCGGTGTTCGGCAGGCATACACACTCTTTGCCTACCGAACATACAGATTCCACCGGTGCTCGGGAAGCATACACGCCCTTTGCCTACCGAATATACAGATTCCACCGTTGTTCAGTAGGCATATGCGCTCTTCACCTGTCGGATTCCCCAATTTTCACATTTGTTCAGCCGGGCATACGCTGTCTGATGCCTATTACGCAATAAGAATATTTTTTCAGGCTTCTGGTTTATTCCCCAAAACCTCTTTCAACTCATCCTCAACCGTGTCTTCCGTCATTTTTACTTTCGACCGGTAGGCGGCCCGGATTATTAAATGCCCGGATACCGGTGCAGTGATGAAAACAAACACGATTCCCAGAATGAGCCGTACACTGATAAGACTTTCAGTCATCCATATATATATAAACGCTCCAACCAGCGACAACAGTACCCCCAAAGTGGTGCTTTTTGTCGCTGCATGTGCCCGTGTATAAACATCCGGAAACCGGATAATGCCCAATGCGCTGATCACCGAAATAATCCCGCCGATTAAAATGAGAAAAGCTCCTATGAATTCATCGATTTCGCTTCCTTTCAATGATAACTCCCCTCTCGATAAATTTTGACAGCGCAATGGTACTGATAAAAGCCAGTATCCCCAAAATGAGAATCACTTCAAGAAAGGCTTTTGTCTTAAGTAAAACCGAAATCACAGCTATTCCGGAAATTAGATTCACTACAATCATATCCATGGCGACGACCCGGTCAGGAATGGAAGGCCCGCGGATAATCCGAAAAAGGGCAATGGCAATCGCCACAGCAAAAAGAACAAGTGCTGTTCCCAGCATCATTTCAATCATTAGCGTGTTACCTCCATGATCGCTTTTTCAAATTTGCCTAAAGATCGCAATAATGTATCTTTATAGCGTTCAATATCAAGCGCATGTATATAGAACACATTCCCTTCAGGTGAAACCTCCATCACAACCGAACCAGGAGTCAAAGTCAGAAGCATGGCAAGCGTCGTCACTTCCCAATCGGTTTTCAACTCGGTCTTATATGAAAATATCCCTGGTTTTACATCCACTTTCCAGCTGACAATATGCTTCATCACCAAAAATGCGGATAGAAACAGTTCCCAATTAAAGATACAGACCAATTTTACAACATAATAGAAGCGCTGCAGATAAAACTGCGTTCCAAAAAAACGATGCATGAGAAACACAATCACGATTCCCGCCAAAAAACCGATGAAAAATGTTGAAAACCTTAATTCATCCTCGTCATTCAGTACCATCCAAAGGAATGCTATAAACAAATTGAGTATAAATTGAGCAGGCATTTGCATCCCTCCCTCACGCATATTGTTACTCATCCTGTACCAAAACTCCTTCGATATAAACATTTGGATTCGTAAGGGTAACCGCTGCATCACGAACATACCCAGCCAGCAGTTCCGACCCCAAACCGAGACCAATCGATGCAGCAGCAAGCAATACGGCTGGAATCAACATCCCTTTTCCAAGAGGAACCTCTTCATCCTCACTGATTGTCGTTTCACCCCAAAAGCACTGTTTGAAAATACGAAGCAGCGAATACAGCACAAAAAGACTCGATATCAAAGAGATGGCAAGCAGAATATATGAGCCGGATTCAATAGCGCCCTGACTGACAAGAACTTTTCCCAAAAACCCACTTAATGGCGGAATGCCTGCAAGGGACAGCATGACAATAAAAAATAACCAGCCCAACACCGGATAATTGCGAATCAGTCCGCTCATCCGCTCCATTTTTGCATGTCCGGTAAGAGCTATCATCGTGCCTGCCAAAAGAAATAATAAAGCCTTTGAAATCATGTCATGAACGAGGTAAAAGATTGAACCTTCAATAGCAGCGGGTGTTGAAACAGCAAGCCCCACAAGGATAAAGCCGGCTCCGATGATGACATTGTAGGAAACAATCAAGCGAATATCCCGATAAGCTACAGCCCCCAAACTGCCGCCTATCAGTGTCAACCCAGCCATGATTCCAATCAGCGTATGGGTGACCTGCGGTTCGTGGTAAAAGATCAACGAAAACATCCGGAACATCGAGTAGATGCCCACCTTGGTCAATAATGCGCCAAACAAAGCGGCCACGGCAGTCGGGGGGGCGCTGTAAGAGCCCGGAAGCCAGAAGTATAGCAGCAATCCTGCCTTCAAGCCGAATACGATCAAAAATAAAATGCTAATGACAGTTAGAATCGGAGTTTGTCCGGATTCAGCTATTCGCTGGGACAAATGCGCCATATTCAAAGTCCCCACTGTACCGTACAAATAAGCTACCGCTACGAGAAAGAACCAGGAAGAAAGTACATTTACCGCTACATAAATCACTGATTCCTTCAATTGAATTTTCGTTCCCCCAAGGGATATCAATATGTAGGAAGCCAATAACATCACTTCAAAGCAAACAAAAAGATTGAAAATGTCCCCGGTTAAAAATGAGCCGTTTACTCCTGCAACCATTAACAGGACAAATGGGTAAAAAAACATTTCTTCCCTGGCGCGGTCAATGGAAAAGAATGCATACAACAGGCAAATCGCAGTTACAATGCTTGCCGTCAATACAAGCAGCGCCGAGAAAGAATCTGCAACAAACAGGATGCCGAAAGGCGGTTCCCACCCCCCAAAATCAAGGCGAAGAATTCCCTTGGTCTGTATAAGATTCAAAATATATAAGCTAATGCCTGCAACAAAAGCCATAACTCCTATGCTCATCCAGCGCTGGAGCTGTATGTGCTTTCGAAAAAAAACAAGAATAATTCCGGTCAAAAGCGGAAGAACCATCGGAAAAACAATCACATTATTCATTTTTATTACCTCTTAACAAAGCATGGCGGCTAACGCCGGTTTCCTGATACATCCGGTAAGCCATAACAAGAAAAACGGCAGTAACTGCAAAACTGATGACGATGGCTGTTAAAATAAGCGCCTGAGGAATAGCATCGGTATATGTATTCGGTTTTTCTCCCAACAGCGGGACCGTGCCTCTTTTCAATCCTCCCATGACCATCAAAAGAAGGTGAACAGCATGGGACAAAATCGCTGATCCCAATATAACACGCAAAAGGTCCTTGGAAAGAATTAAATAAGTTGCCGCTGTAACAAGGACGCCGGACAGAATGGTGATTAATATTTCCATAAACTTAAACATCCTCACTTATACTTAGAATGATTGAAACCACTACACCAACAACCGTCAAGGCCACACCCGCTTCAAAAATGGTAATCGTTGCAAATTCGGTTTCGCCGAAATAAGGCAGGTGGAAAGTGAAATGTGATTGGGTTAAAAAGGGGGCTCCAAACAGAAGCGCCCCCAGGCCAGTTGTCACCGAAATAAACACTCCCAATGCTGCAACTCTTTTAAAGTCAAAAGGAATCCCCTTCTGAACCGTTTCAATATCAGAGGCAAGGAGCAGAAGGACGAAGGCAGAGGCAAGGACAAGACCGCCGATAAAGCCTCCACCGGGACTGTTATGTCCGGAGAAAAACAAATAGACGGCGACAGTCAATATGATAAACACGACGATTTTCGTTACCGTCTCTAATATGACATCATTGATCTTCAACGTTCTTTCCTCCCTTGCCCAATTTCAACTTTGTCAATGTAAATACGCCGATTCCCGCAATGAAGAGGACAACGACTTCAAGCATCGTATCAAAAGCACGGAAGTCGCCCAATATAGCATTGACAATGTTCTTTCCGCCGGTCAGTTCATCGGCTTTTTCAAAAAACCCGGAAATAGTATTGAATAATTTACCGCTTTGAACGGAAAGTGCCGTCATGACAAAAATGGCCCCAACAGAAATTGAGATGAGCAAATTGATCGATTTTATCCTTGGGGCAGCCTTTGCTCTCCCGCTTTCCCATTTAGGAAGGAAAAAGAAACATAGCAAGAACAAAGCGGTTGTCACCGTCTCAACGACAATTTGAGTAAGGGCCAAATCCGGGGCGCGGAATATGACAAACAAAGCGGCCATTCCATAGCCAAGGACTCCATTCAGCAATATGGCTGTTACTCTCGTTTTGACAAACGGTACGGCAATTCCGGCAGCCATCATCACCAAAATAATGACCCACTCGTATAGGCGTACGGGTGCCTGGTGAATCGGATCAATAGAGAACGCTCCCGTCATAAATAAGGATCCGCCAACGGCCAATATGAAAAACACATAGATATATAGCAAATAATCCCGGAGAACACCTGTCATATAGAACCTCGTAAATCCGGAAGAACCGCTCTCCAATCTCAGCAGCATATTGTTATAAAGAGCATCAAACGACCATGAAGCCAGAAAAAGTGTAAATACCCCTTTCCATCTTCGCATGTATTTATATAAAAGAGACCCGAAGGCAATCACACCGATCGTCATTAAAATCTCGGCATTAAAGCCGTGCCAGATCGAAATATGCTGACTTAATTCAACTTTGTCAGCTAACGACGGGAAAATGCCGGCCATTGCCGGACGCAATAAATAGTCCCCAACGATATTCGGAAAGAAGAAAACAGCCAAAACCAAAGCAGCCAAAATGCCCGGTGAAATCAGCATCCCAACAGGCGCTTCATGTACTTTGCGGTCTCCGGTTTCAAGCCGGCTCGTACCAAGGAAAGTTTTAAAAACGATAATCATGCTATAAACAAATGTAAAAATACTTGCTATCCACGCTATCACCGGGATCAAGACGCCCCATGTGCCAAGTGCAAAAAAGTCAAGCTGTGATATATTCAAAACAGCGGTAAAGAACATTTCCTTGCTCAAGAACCCATTGAACGGCGGCAGCCCGGCCATAGAAAAACTCCCGATCATCGCGATCGTAAACGAAACAGGCATGAAAGACATCAACCCTCCCAGCCTGCGGATATCCCTTGTTCCGATTTCGTGGTCAATGATCCCTACCACCATGAACAGGGCACCCTTAAATGTGGAATGATTGATCAGGTGAAAAAGCCCGGCAAATGTCGCTTGTGTAAATACAACAGCCTCCATGCTTGACCCCATATGCATGGATATAGAACCGATTCCCAGAAGGCTCATAATCAACCCCAACTGACTGATCGTGGAATATGCCAACAGGGCCTTTAGATCAGTCTGGCGGACTGCCGTAAAAGAGCCCCAGAAAAGCGTTACAATCCCGACTCCTGTTACAAGCCAAAACCAAAGTTCGCCTCCGCCGAAAATCGGAGTGAACCGGGCGACCAGATAAATCCCCGCTTTCACCATCGTGGCAGAATGCAAATAAGCACTGACCGGCGTCGGCGCCTCCATCGCGTCGGGCAGCCAAATATGAAACGGAAACTGGGCTGATTTTGTGAAGGCACCTACGAGCAGCAGAACAAGGGCAGGGATAAACAGCGGATGATCGATATCAACAACCGCTATAATTTCCCTTATGCTCATTGTTCCTGTCATCAAATAAATCATGATAAAGCTGGTTAGCATGGCCAGTCCGCCGCTGACAGTAATCAACATGGCCTTTTGTGCACCATATCTTGATCTTTTTCTATGGAACCAAAAAGCGATCAACAGGAATGATGAAATGCTTGTAAGCTCCCAGAATACATATAAAACCATTAAATTATCTGAGAAGACAACACCAAGCATGCTGCCCATAAACAGCAGCAAATAGATATAAAAGTGCTGCAAAGATTCTTCAGAGGATAAATAGTAAATTGAGTAGAGGATAACAAGACTTCCAATCCCAGTGATCAAAAGTCCAAAAATTAAGCTGAGACCATCAAAGTATGTAGTAAAGTCAATGTCAAAGGAAGGGATCCACTTCATCGTGTTCAAATAGGTTTCCCCGTTTGCTATGGATGGGATATAACGGGCAAGAATCACGAATAAAGCCGCCGGTACAAGGAATACAGGCCAGCCTATATGTATAGGGGATTTTCTTTTAATTAGAATAGGGATAAGAACAGCGGCTAGAAAAGGGATCATGATGACCAAATTCATTGTTATCAAAACAGGACCTCACTTTCATGCTGGATTTGCATTTACTGTTACGAAATTATCGTTTAGGTTTCCGTTAATTGCCATTTAATTCTTGTACACACACAATAAAACGAGCATGCATACAATACCGCAACTCCTATAATTAATTTAACATTAAAGCCTAATAACACCTTTCCCCTCTTGACTCTTTAGCCGGTAAGCGGGATAATGGGAATCCATAAGGTACTCTTATGAAATATAAAGGATGAGAGGTGTCCAATCTTGACCGGTTGAACATGAGATTCCTTGGAATCTTTTTCAAATTGGGGACCTGCGGTTAAACCATGTGACCAGATTCAACTTTGAAAAAACCTATTTGCGGAAAATGTGGAATAACATTAGACAGAATAATTTTTTCCTATTAAATTATACACTAAACATTATAGATCTGCACTTAACAGGATTGGCTGCTGCAAATAAGCTAATTCTGCATCCACGTTTATCCAATTGAAATAACGCAGGAGATTCATTATAATAAGTCAGCTGTACTTTATTAGTTGGCCAGTTCAGATACTGTTGCCATATTAATGCAGAGGTGAAGATCGTCGTGAAAAATAAAAAGGGTCGTATGGATGAGAGCATTCTCGTTTGTGTATATTACGGTCCAAATGGAGAACGGCTGATCAAGCGCGGAGCCAAAATGGCACACATGCTGGATTGTCCTTTCTATATTTTGACTGTCGATCCGCTTCCATATGACGAATTCGATGCGGACAAATCCGGGTATGTCGACCGGTGGGAAGAACTGGCTGACGAATTGGGTGCGGAAGAGTTCATCCTCATGGATAATGAAAAGCGCCCGACAGCCAAGGCCATCGCGGAGGTCGCGCACAAATACAATATAACTCAAATTGTTATCGGGCAGACTGCCCAAAACAGATGGGAAGAGATTACAAAAGGATCTTTTGTAAATGTCCTGTTAAGGGTAATGTCCTTCATTGATATTCATATCGTCTCCTTTGACCGTGAAGTACACACGGAAGAAGATTCCTCTTTTGAAGGCGGCGTACGCTGTTTTCTGCTAAAAGAGGGAGACGATTATGTGCTAAGTTTCACTTGCATGAGAGAAATATGCTATGAAGGCATCTTTTATAAGGAGATCGGCACTGATTTCAACAACGGGATATTTAAATATGTGCATAACGGCAAAACCTATCAGGTTCAGGTCCATGATAATAAAATTACCGAACCGTTGAAGACACCGGGTAACGTAAAATTTTATGGTGAAAAAAAACCCAAGGATAGGGATTAGAAAAGAAAGGCCTGCAACAAAGCAGGCCTTTCTTTATTGTTTGGAAATTATAAAATGCTCAGGTTGTGAGTAACTTATTTGTCACTTAGTGCTGCGTCCGGCTCCGACGGACAGGAAGTCCTAGTGCCGCCGGCGCCACAGGACGTGGCGCTTTAAGGCGGCCAGCGCCTATCGACTAGCAGACTTCACGCTCTTCCTACGATAAGTCAACATCGCTCCGCTCCGCTGCGCGTGTTTCCTTTATCTCGTCAGAAGCGCTCCAGTCTGTACGTCGATAAACAGGCGCTTGCGCCTTTGTTCTTTTTGCTATGTCTTGGCAATTTTTTCCTTATTTGTCACCTCAAGAACATCCAGCAGGAACACGAAAACGGGAATGCCGATGATCAATCCCCACACGCCGAAGAAGTTTTGCGAGAAAATCAAAACGATGAACGTATAAAATACCGGCAAATCGGTTTTGGCCGACATCAATTTCGGATTCAATATATAAGCTTCCACCGCATGAATGATGGTGATGGCAACAACGACGTATACAACTTTGACGAAGCCGCCGATCGTATAGGCAATCATGCAAAGCGGAACCAGGGAAATGATGACACCTGCAACCGGAATAAGGCCAAGAAAGAAAATCATGATCGCCAGCACGAACAATTGCGGAAAGCCCATGATGGAGAGTGCTATGATCGTCAAAAGCGTATTGACGAGAGCAATGATGAACTGTGCTTCGATGACTTTTCCGAACGTGCGGGTGAACTTTTTCCCGAAAAATTCAATTTCAAAATAGAACGGCGCCAATTTGCTTTCCTTGAATTTTGCGGTAAATTCCTTCAAGCGAGGTTTTTCCAGAAGGAAAAACAGACTTAATATTAAAGCAACAATCACTTGGACGCTTGTTTTGCTAATATCTGTAAAAGATTTCACTAAAAACGATAATCCATTTTCCAAATAAGCGGCAATTTGGTTTTTGGATATGATTGCCTCAATAAAGCTTAAAATGGCATTTTCATGCGGCTGTGAGTAAAAGGCCGTAATCTGTACGATCAACTGGCTGATTTCCGAAGTAATGATAGGAAAATATTTTACAAGCCCATACGTGAGTATGCCCACGATTGCCACGTACATGAACAGCACAAGCACCCGCCTTGGAACAGGAATCCGTTTGGCGGTGAATTCTATGAGACGATTCATTAAGTATGAAAAAATAAAGGTCAGCAAAATCAAGTTGATCATACTTCTCAGGCTGTACAAAATCAGAACAATCAGCCCGAAGATGATAATGCGTTTTACTCCCTTTTTCTGAAAAAGTGCTGCCACATCCATCGATTCATTTCCCCTTGCTGTAAATCTTCCTATACTTAATTATCACCTACGCGTGCGAAAGATTACAAGGAAAATTAAAAGGAATTTTGAAATAAAATTAAAAAAGCTAATATTTTTAGTATCTTAAATGCAATGAGGTCCACTTTATGAATTACGTAAAAGAAAAAACTCCCGCTGAAAATCACAGCAAGAGTTTTTGACTAAATGGCTTCATACTGTACATCTGAATTTACCGCAGGCTAAAATATCCTTATAAACGATCGACAAATGATGATGCTTCTCAAAAATCTCATAAAACGAAGGATGAATCTGCTTTGAAAGTGAGTAATCATTTGAAACACCCACTTGTTGAATATCGGGCTGCAGCTCAACTTTTTCCATTTCTATCTGTTCAAAGCCAGCTTTTTGGAAAGCGCTTCGCCACTCCTGTTCACTAAGCAATTGTTTCACCCCATAAAAATCCAGGATTTCTTTCATTTGCTGCCCGGAAATGTCTTTATCACGGACCATTTCAACGGCCAGTAAAACTCCATTCGGCTTTAAAACCCGTTTAAATTCGGGAACCGTTTTTGAGACGTCGGTAAATGCCGTGACGGATTCAGATAGGATGAAATCAAATGTGTGATTTTCAAAAGGCAGATTTTCGGCGCTGCCATGCCGGATTTCGATTGGAAGATTCATGGATTGAAATCTTCTTCCGGCTTTTTCCAACATGATTTTGTTGTTATCCAATGCTGTGACATGGCTTCCATATTCCTTTGCAATATATGCGGAAGTTTGCCCTGTTCCGCAGCCGACGTCAAGAATCTTAGAAGAGCCATCAATTTTTTCCTTGGATAAAATCCTTTTTGTAAGATTAAGGCCCCCGGGATGGGCACCTCCAACCCCGAATAATGCCAAACAATTTAAATATGTGCTTTCCATATTGATTCCCGCCTTTTGCTTTGAAATCTCCTATATGGTATTCAAAAGGGCCGGAAATGCCCCAAAAGAAACAGGATTAGGGGGCATTCTTCAGGCATCCGGGGAATTGTAACACTAAAAATGGTTGTCTAACTGTTTTTCCATCAACGTGACTATTTCTTGAAAGCCCAGTTTTTGGCACAGGTGTTTGGAGATGTTTCCTTCAAATACATATAACTGTACCCTATTAACCCCCTCTTCTTGAAGATGCCTGAATGCTTCATTGCACAGCTTTTCTGCGATGCCGCGCTTACGGTATTGAGGATACACGTATACTTCCGGAAGGACCCCGATCATTTCATCTGTGTGATAGTCCATTGTCCTCCCGACACCTATCCAGCCCTGGACTTCGTTATTTTCAACATGGACGAGGTAGAATCCTCCCGCATCCAAAAATGGCGACACCATTTCACTGGCTTTTTCTTTGTCCGGTTTCACATGCCCCATTGTTGCTTCTTTTAATACTTCCAGGGAATAATCCAAAATCTTTTGGGTCTCGCGGCTGGTGGCTTTTCTGATGGTCATCTGCTAATCCATCTCCTTTCGGTTTAAGTGCGTCTTAAAAACGCAGCCCTATCTGAAATCTGTTATAGGGTATTCAAAAGGGATGTTTATGGAAAGTTGCCAAATCCTTTATTGCAGATAAAAAACATTTTCGCAACTCAATATGATAAATGCATACTGTATAGAAAGATGGCGAGTCGTTTAAGGGTGGGTTGATATGAGCGTGATCAGGACTGATAGATGGCTGACGGATTTATATGATGACCCTGTAAAAATATGTAAAAAATTAAAAGTACATTTTGATGGGGCTTCCGCTTCTGAAATTTATGATTACTTAGCTTTCCATGGAATGTATACTCCGCAAAAAAACGGAAACATTGCAGTGAAAAAGTTAAGGGATAATAAAGTGTGGGACATTGTCCAAAACGAAAAACAGAAACTTCAAAAGATATGGGAAGGGCCCAGTATACCGGTTTTCATTTTTCCGTCAGATACAACTAATGAAGTATTAAAACGGGAATTTCACGGGAAGTCGGGGCTGGCTTTTAAAGATAAATTATTCTTGTTTGTCTCGGAAGAAAATAATGATGCGGAAATCAGGTCATTATTTACGCATGAATACAATCACGCATGCCGCTTATCCAAATATCATAAAGACGAAGTAGATTATGTCCTGCTTGATACGATTATTTTGGAAGGCATGGCTGAAAATGCTGTCCGTGAAAGATTGGGAACGGAATTTATGTCCAACTGGACCTCCTACTACCCCAATAAAAAATTGGAGAAAATATGGAGAAGGCTGGTGTATCCGAATAGAAATGTTTTAAAGACAAGTCCCAAACATCAAAACATCCTGTACGGCTTGCGTTCTTATCCCAAAATGGCAGGTTACTGCGTCGGATATTACCTGGTGAAGAAATATATGGAATCAACCGGTTTATCAAGCAAAGATTTGCTGAGCATACATTCCGAGGAGTTTGCAAGCATTGCTAATAAAAACTAAACAGTCCAACCAGCAAGAATGCCAGTTGAACCGCGTTCATTTAAGGGGGTGGGCACTGTTAAAATGCTACCACCACCAGAGTAAAGAAACTCCGGCGATAAAGCCCAGGGCAATACCCGCACCGAAGCCCCACCAGCCATATCCGAATCCGCCAAAACCGTATCCAAAACCGCCTCTTCTGGGACCTATCGGCTCCAAAAAAACTCTTGTGGGCGAAACATGCCGAATGATGCCCCTGTGAGACCTCCCATCCCGGGTCCTGATTACCACGGCTCTCCCCATATGTCTGTTACATATCGAATGAAAGTGTTCAACCGACATAAAGTAATCCTCCTTCTCCAGTGAAGTCTATAACATCTTATGTAAAAACTTCATAAACATAGAGGATACAAGCACTAAGATAGAAGTGGAAGTATGGCCTCTTTTGGAAAGGTTTGAAGGATTTGGGGTAATATTATGGCTGGACGTTGCAAGGCGGGAAAAAATCTCTCTTAATTGAAACCGCGGGTATTTTCGTTTTCTATGGTGGTTTCCTTTATCAGCGGAGTCATGAGTGTTTTTTTTTATAAACGGGCACCCGGCTGATATACTTCGTGTACAGCCGCTCGTTACTCAACTGTAATATTTCCTGAAGCCGTCTCAATTTTAATATCATACGTGCCATCTCCTAATGTACCTTCGATCTCTTTTTCATTTTCGCGGCTGATCGAAAGCGGCAAAGTGACTATTTGACGGCCGCTTGCCGTCTTGGTTGTTAGATGGACGTCGGGATTTTTTTTATTGACGGAAAGATCGATATTTCCGCTTGCTGTTTTGGCTTGAACATGACTGTGGTAACTTTCAAATTCCAGGGAGATGTCTCCACTTTTTGAAATAGCTTCTATATATTCCGTTTCCAATCCTTCCGCCTTAATATTGCCCGAACCTCCATTGATAATCACCTTGCCTTTATAATCCTTGGGAATGTCCACTTGAAGCTGTTTATTTAAATTAATTTTGGGGCCAATATGAAACTTTCTTTTCTTTACATTAATGGCTATGCCGCTTTTTTCTTTTTTCATATCAATGATCGGTTTTTGGTGGGATATCTCCAATTGGGATTGATCCACACTCTTGATATGGACGTTTGTACTGCCATGGTCGATATAGATGGAGTCTATATTGTCGAGATCGGCTGTTTCCACTTTGCTTCCTTCCCCTGCTGAGCAACCAGAACAGAGCAAAATGGCTGACAGGAATAAACAGACGAATACTTTTTTCAATTTGAAAGCCTCCTTTTTCCTCTATGCATTGATTAATAAAATCAGTCCGGCGATACTCATCATCCATGAAAGAGTTGATCCAGAGTTTTTTTCAATCGAAATCCGTATTTTTTCCAATGGCCTCTGCAGCCAGCCTTTAAACAGGAAATGCGCCACCATCAGAATCAATGCCGGAAGAACCATTATGACATTGTAGCCGGCCAGAATGGGAAGCCACTCCACGGGATGCAAGCGGGCGGCCGTCATAATTCCAACGGCAGCAAAATATGGCAGGGCCGTTCCCACTTCAATCAAGCCGGTTGTCAATCCGAGTGCCACCATTGCAGGCATGCTTTTACTTCTCGGTTTACGTACTTTGGGGGTGGAGTTTTTAGTGGGAATGAAAAAGCTGCCAATCAATAGACCCAACCCAAGAATGGTCATGAAACGGCTCAATAAAGCATTATTGCCAAGACCGGAAATGACATCAGTCACAGTATCCAGTCCCAACATCAGAACAACGCCGACAATAAAATAAAAACAGGCAACTGTACTCAAATAGACAAGTAATCGTCCTGCAATTTTTCCACGCTCCGAAAGCAGCATGTATACAGTGACCCCCAATGTTGTCGGGCTGAGTGTATCCAGCAAGGCCAATGCCCCTACTGAAAGCAATAAGGCTGTGCTCATCCGGAATCACCCTTCCCTTTTTTAATATTCCTTAAATAAATATCGGAAGCTCCTTCAAGGAAATCCAACACTTCGGGTTCAATCGGATAAAACCCCGCCTTCTTCGACTTTTCAGGGGATTTTCTGACATTCCATAATTTATCAAGAAATTCATCATTGTCCCCAAAAGCCTCTTCCTGCTTTTCGAACATGCGCCTTATGATTTGCTGGACCTGCGGCGCCCCCTCTCCTTTATGCATATGTTTTTTTAATTGGGCAAGCAAGGAAACCCACTCGAGCGTATCAGGGTCTGCCCGATTGACATTGGGGAGAAGCTTCAACAGTTCCATTTCGGATTTGTTAAATATCTGATTTCTGTATGTTTCTCTGCTTTGCGGATCCTTCGTATACAGTTGAATCAACCGCTGGACCTCCAACAGGTCAATTTTTCCGTCAATGGCCATGCTGTTTAACAACCCCTGCAAAATCTGTTCAATTTGTTCAAGCTTCAGCTTTTCATTGATTACATAAGCCAACTGCCCCTGCAAACACTCTTTCCAATCCCTCTCATCGGAAAGCATTTCTTTGATTTCGCTGAGACTGAAGCCCAATGACTTTAAAAATTGGATCTCCTGCAGTTTTATCATTTCCTTTTCCCCGTACAGCCTGTGCCCTCCTTGCGTTTTGTCCGCCGGAAGAAGCAGTCCGATCTGGTCATAATAGCGCAGTGTTCGAACTGTTACACCGGTCTGCTTCTTGACCTCCTGTATGGAAAGCATCTTGATACACCACCCTCGTTTCATATGTTGCTTCCAGTATACAAGGTGACGTAACGTCACTTTCAACTGTTATTTTGCATTTTAGAAAATAAACGGCGTGAGGACATCCGGAACTAAGAAAAGCGCAAGCGCCTTGTCCATCGACGTACAGACTGGAGTGCCTCCGACGAGATAAAGGAAACACGGCGAGGAACGAGCCGATGTTGACTTATCGTAGGAGGAGGTGCGAAGTCTGCTAGTCGATAGGCGCTGGCCGCCTTAAAGCGCCACGTCCTGTGGCGTCGGCGGCACTAGGACCTCCTGTCCGTCGAAGCTAGACAACAAAAGGCTTTGTTCAAAATTTTAAAGCTAAAAAATCTTATACTTTACTCAGTAAAATAAATCAGGCTGCGAAAACGATTCGTTTTCGCAGCCTGATTTGTAATTTGGTATCCCGAATTCTGACACAGACCTTATGCTTTGTTGCTTTCAATCTCTTCAACCATCAGCGACAGTTCTTCCCACCGCTCCATTTTCCGCTCCAAGGCGGTTTCAGCCTCTTGCTGCCTTGTGAACAGCTCCTGTACTGTTTCGGAGTCGCTGCCAGCCTCGACGATCTTTTCACCAAGCTCCTCAATTTGCTTTTCGAGCTCGGCGATTTCATCTTCTATGACATCCCATTCCTTTTGATCTTTGTAGCTTAATCTTGCTGGTTTTTTATTTGCCGGTTGCTCCTTCACCGGCTTTTCATTCTTTTCAGGCTTTGGCTCTTCGGAGCTGATTTCAAGATATTCGCTGTAATTTCCGTAAAATTCATTAATGATGCCTGAGCCTTTGAAGATAAGCAGGCGGTCGACAACCCGGTCAAGGAAATAGCGGTCATGCGATACCGCAACGACGACACCGGAGAAATTTTCAAGATATTCTTCCAGGACACCAAGCGTCTGCGTATCCAAATCATTCGTCGGCTCATCCAGAAACAGCACATTGGGTTCTGTCATCAATACTTTCAGCAAGTAAAGCCTCCGTTTTTCTCCACCGGAAAGTTTCCGTATATACGTCCACTGGACCGGACGCGGGAACAGGAAACGCTCCAGCATCTGCTCCGCCGTAATGGGTTCTCCGCTTTTTGTATGAATGACGCTTGCCGTTTCTTTCATATAATCAATGACACGCTGATCCCCATCAAGTTCTTCGTCCCCCTGGGTATAATAGCCGATTTTTACAGTATCACCCGTTTCAATTTCTCCGGAGTCCGGCTTGATCCGCTTGGCCATGATATTTAGAAGCGTCGTTTTTCCGACACCATTCGGTCCGATGATTCCAATTTTGTCACCCGGTTTAAGCAAATAGTCAAAAGAGGTGATCAACGCTCTGCCATCAAGTCTTTTTTCGATTCCTTTCAGTTCAATGACCTTTTTTCCGAGCCTGCTCGTTCCTGCCTGGAAAGCGGCTTTCTCTTTTTCCGTATTGAATTTACGGTTTTGCATCTCTTCGATCCGTTCAATACGCGCTTTTTGTTTCGTCGAACGGGCCCGCGCACCACGCCGCAGCCATGCCAATTCCCTTCGTAGTGTATTGGCGTGTTTTTGCTCGCTTGACCGCTCTTCCGCTTCTCGCTTCGCCTTTTTCTCAAGAAAAAATTCATAATTTCCTTCATACGCATATAACTGTCCATTATCCAGCTCATAGATCCGGTTGGTCACACGGTTGAGGAAATAGCGGTCATGCGTGACAAGCAGCAAGGCTCCGGGATAGCTGGTCAAATGTTTTTCCAGCCAGTCAATCGTTATATTGTCAAGATGGTTGGTCGGCTCGTCAA
The DNA here is from genome assembly GCF_003605365.2 of Siminovitchia fortis. Lineage (GTDB taxonomy): Bacteria > Bacillota > Bacilli > Bacillales > Bacillaceae_C > Siminovitchia > Siminovitchia fortis. The sequence goes on along the minus strand of NZ_QYTU02000035.1, from coordinate 5,127 downwards.
GGATCAGGAGATCGGCAGGCTGGATCAGCGCTTTCGCAATAGCCACCCGCTTTTTCTGGCCGCCGGATAAAGTGCTCACTTTTTGATCAAAATCTTGGATGCCAAGCTTAGAAAGCACAGTTTTCGCCTGGGCGCTGGCATCCCACGCCTCCAGTTCATCCATTTTCTGCTGCATAGAAAACAGCAGCTCCTGCGCCCTTTCACTTTCCGGCTCACGCTCCAGCTTACGGGCCGCCTGTTCATATTGGCGCATCGCCTTCATGATATCCGCTTCTCCGTAGTAAATCTGCTCTATAACTGTCAAATCTGGATCAAGCGCCGGTTCCTGCGCCAAATATTCGATCCGGTAATCCTTGGCATGATTAATTTCACCCTGATCCGGTGCCTCAATCCCGGCTAAAACTTTTAAAAAGCTGGATTTGCCCGTCCCATTCACGCCGATCAGGCCGATCCGCTCCCGCTTCCGAATAACGCAGTTTATTCCTTCAAACAGCACTTTATCTCCATAAGATTTATATAAATTTTCAACAGTCAGCATCAGGCCAGCCCCGTTTCATATTTTTTCTTTTGCCGGGATTTTCCCCGCTTCCGACAGTATTTATCAAAGAATGATTAATAGGCAAATGAAGAATGCCAAAATTGATAATGCCCAATGTCATTACTACCGCCATAGATCCGGTATTTATATATATCTTTTTTCGATAAAATACAAGATTGATGATGGCTGCAAGGGCAATGAGTACAAAAACCATGAAAAAACCCTCTCGTTGTTTCATGGTTTTATTATAATTCAAATTTGAGAAGTCTGCTTTAACCTTGATTTGCATTTGACAGGATAACTAAAAAACAAGAATTAAAAGGCTCCTTCAATGGCCGTCTTTAATTCCTGTTTTTCTTTGCAAAATATTCTTCTTCCTATTCGATGCCTCATGCTGTTGAGTGTCAATAAAGTTGTTTAATTACAGTAAAGTCGTTAAAAAAATAATAAAATCATTTTAAAAATGACAGTCATGCTATTCAACAATCGGGCCATATTGTTTAAGATTGTATGTTAAAATAAGAAGAAATATATTAGAGGAGGCTTGAAATGAACATTAAGAAAAAATGGATTGTTGGTGTTTTACTTGCTTTTGTAATTATGAATTTATCTGCTTGTGGCGGATCTAGTAAGTGGTTAGGTACTTATGGAGGAACTAGTACTAGTGGGAGTAAAATAGAAATTACTATTAATAAAAATGGATCTGTTATTTACAAAAAAGATGGTAAAGAGTCTGAAGGGGAATGGACGGAAAACGAAAATAGTATAAATCTTGATTTTGATGGTGAGGTATCTAGTGCATCTGAACCTTTAATCGTAACTCTTTCTTCTGATGAACAGTCTATAACTGTTGAATCTATGAATAGTGGTTGGAATCCAGACCATTACCAAAGAAGATGAATCATCGGCTATAATATTTAAGAAATAATTAAGTATCTTATAAAAAATACATATATACATATTAAAGGTGCTAAAACCTCAGTCTGTTTGTATTAAGCAATCGGACTCGATTATTGAATAAAACCTAGATTTTTAAACGACTTTATTGTTCTTTTAAAGTTTAGGTGAAGTGTTTTTATCAAAAATTTAACAACTTTATTTTAACCTCGTCCAATAGTTAGGGCGAGGTTATGCGTGTTTAAGGTTTTAAAATTAAATAACTTTATTCCGCTGAATCATCAAAAAATCTTTTCATTTCTTCATCATATATTTTCAGTATTAAATCAACATCATCCACCATCCAATACTGCTCCCCTTCAGGAATGTGGTCAGTGAAATTTTCATATTGTCCGGTCCATCCGTCCGGCACATAACGCTCGAAAGGGAGACCTTCCGGATAGGCGGAGTACAATTTCTTTTGGTCAAAATCAATGTATAAAGACGGACTTAACGACAGAATCGTATCCTCATATTGTTGATTCAATATGAATCCTTTTAATTCAGGCGCCGCCACTTTAAATGGTTCTAAAAAAGATAAGTAGTCGCCTGCTGACTTCTCATTGACAATTTCAATATTGAATCTGGTTGCCAAAATATCGCCGGCATCGTATTCAAATCCATTTTTTATAAAATCCGCTCTTCTTTTTTCTAAATCCAGTATCCAATAATCCTTGTCAGCCACATACCAGGAAAAACTATTATGATAATTTACTCCGACAATAACATTGTTGCCATATTCGGGAGTGATTCGCATCCTCAAACCGCCTTTCTTTGCATGGAAAACCGAAAGATCCCCAACCGTTATCCTTCGGGGACCTTTTCTGCTTCTTAAGCTTGGCCTCTGCTGCTGACAGCCGCTTCCTCTTCATGCTTTTCATCTTCCCAGCCTTTGCAGACATCCACCCATGTAACGGCAGAGGAATATTCAAACAGCTCATCGCAGGTAAGCTCAATCGCCGAATTGGTACTTCCGCAAGCAGGAAATACCGTATCAAAGCGCTTCAGCGAAATATCTAAATACACTTTTAAATCATTTGCCAGCCCAAATGGGCAAACGCCGCCAATGGCATGTCCCGTCTGCTCCAATACTTCGTCCGGCGAAAGCATGCGAGCCTTGAAGTTAAAGAGATGACGGAACTTCTTATTGTCAATCTTGGCATCTCCGGCAGCAACAACCAGGATTGCCTGATCCTCTTCCCCTCTGAAAGAGAGGGTTTTGGCAATCCGCGCCGGGATGACACCGATTGTTTCAGCCGCTTGTTCCACTGTCGCACTGGTTGTTTCGAACTCCATCACATCATTTTGCCGATTCCATTGTTGTAAATGGTCTTTCACACTTTCCAATGACATGTCATTCACCTTCCTGTTTGCCTTTGATCATTTCAATCATACCATCAATGGGCGGCCTTCAGGGTGTACTAAAAAGCATTCGCGGCACTAATTTCCACGAATGCTTAACAGTTACTTGGAGCTCGCCGGATTAAATGAAGGAGAGGTTTCCTTATCTTTTCTTCCATGCAATAGATAATAAGCGGCGATGCCGGCCAGAATCACTAAAACCATTGATGAATACAGCCCCTTAAATCCAACCAATGGAACGAGAAAGCCTAGCGCTAACGGTCCCACTCCAAGACCGAGATCCATGCAGATGAAGTATGTTGAATTTGCCAACCCCATCCGATGCGGCTGTGTAACTTTAATGGCCAGGGCCTGTGCGCATGATTGGAAATTGCCGTAGCCCAACCCAATGACAGCCGCCGCCAGTAAAAAGGCGAAATTAGTGTTTGCCTGGCTGAGCATGAACATTCCAATCGCAAATAAAACCAATGCGGGATAGGCCACACTGTTGCTGCCTCTATTATCCATCAGCTTTCCTGTAAAGGGGCGTGAAATAAATACAATGACGGCGTAAACGAGAAAATAGTAGCTGCTTGCTGTCATCAAATTCATTTCCTGGGCGTAGGAAGTAATAAATGACAGGATTCCCGAATAAGCCAGGCTTACGATCAGCATGACGATAGAAATGGGCAATGCCCGCATCTCGAAAAAGTTTGAAAGCTTGAATCCCTTAGTGTCAGCACTTGCCGTATGTTCAACAATTGGCGCCTTAACCGGAAGGGCAATGATGAAGCTGATCATCCCCATCAAAAGAGAAAAGATAAAAACACTCGTATAACCTGCATATTTGATTAGAGTAAGCCCCACGAATGGGCCGATAGCTGTTGCCAACACCACACTCAAACTAAAGTAGCCGATGCCTTCCCCGTTTCTGCTTCGAGGAATGATCTGCGCTACAATCGTACTGGTTGCCGTTGTTGCCAGGCCGACTCCAATTCCATGTAAAAAACGGATAAGAACCAAGAAATAAATACCGGCGGAAATAAAGTAACCGGCTGTGACAACTACGAAGAAAACAATTCCGGCAATCAGCATTTTCTTACTTCCCAAGCGTTCAATTTGCCTTCCAGCAAATAATCGTCCTGTTAATGCCCCCAAAATAAAAATACTGGCAACCAATCCCGCTGCACTGGCGGATGCATCATATTGATCAGTTGCATAAGGCGCCATTATAACAAGCAGCAAGTACATTGACAGCATCATCACAAAGTTCACTATCGAAGTTGAAATAAAATCCTTTGTCCAAAGTTTTTCTTTTTGCATCAAATCATCCTTCTATCCTAAATACCGGGAAATTTTTCACAAGACTGGGTGATTCATATATGCGTGATACATCAGTTTAATCAAAAAAACAGCCTTTACGGCGGCTTCATTGAACATTCTCCCGAATAAATTATTTCGGGAAGCTAAATAAAAGTATATCGGATTCCTACAACATTGTCTACACTATACCCAACAAAACCTCTATGAATTCTTCTTTAGTCTTTTTCTCCTATTTTACAGGCAGACCAATTGGGATTTTTGACGAAAAAACTCGATTTTTTTCCAAAACAACACTATTTTTCAAATATTTTCAACTATATATAGTATATCTATAGAATTCAAATAACAACATATGGTATAATCGTTTTATCCTATTGATGAGCCGGGAGGGATCCTTCCTCAACTTTTCATCTCCATTTACCTTTGGTTTTCCTGTGCAGCTTTTTTATCAAACTCCCCGGCTGCACAGATAATAAAACTACAGAGGAGAGTTAATGAGTGAAGAAAACGATAAACACTAAAATAGAGCAAACATTGTTGGATGAGATCAATTCATTGAGGAGAGAAATGATAATCCAAGGTATTACTAAAGGACTAAATAATAAAAAGACGATCGAATTAAGTCAAAAACTAGATATTGTTTTAAACCAGTATCAATTGACTTAATAGAATCCGTTCATCAAATGTCCCTCCTGTGAACCTTTTACCTGGTAACCGATGTCTTTAGGATAAAAATGATGATACCGGCCAAAAATTGGACAATATATCGAAACTGACGGATTAAGGAAAAATTAAAAGGCATGAGCCCAATACAGTATCGGGTCCATGCCCAACATGCCTCCAACGAAATAACCTGTCTAACTTTATTGGGCCGCTTCCAATCAGGGGATTTTTAAAGCGGAGGAAGATACCGCTGTATCTGTGTTTATTTTCGATCGAAAAATATAAGCTTAGAAATGATGATCCCAAATTACGAAAGTAAATTTACT
>NZ_QYTU02000034.1 GCF_003605365.2 Siminovitchia fortis | reverse complement strand
TTTTTTTCCCTTTCGACATCAAGCTCTTGTAATCTTTCCACATGTTCCGGCAGCATCATTCGACTAGATTGCCAACGGAGATTTTCATTCGGCGTTAACTTATTTGGTCTCATTTATGCTCCCCTCCTTTGCCTTGCCGGGGCTACTGATAATATGTTGCTTAACAAAAAGGTGCGGAATTGTCTCTTATGATAGCAGTAGGCTTTAATTGCAGAATCAGTCACAGCAATCACTTTTATGATACGTTGAGACAGCTGGCCACTTTTATTTATGTAGATCATTTCTAACCTTTGCCTTGATCCTGCTGCACGTTTTAATAAACTATTCATATCATCACCCCGAACGAATGTTTGTGTTTATTATATGCGAACAAATGTTTGATATGCAAGTGGTAAAAATTGTCGTATTTTGTCGAACGAATAAGTGAAAAAAGTTTATAATAACCGTTGACGGTTATAACTATCCGTGTTATATTTAATATAACAAATAACCGATGGCGGTTATAAAGGAGGAAAACGAAAATGAACGAAAAATTAAGAACGGCAATCAGAAAAGAAATCGAAAGGCTCACTCGCTTCCCGGAAGGGTACCTACCTGATTGGGTTGTCAGACACAAAGAAAGTCTAATTAACAGGGCAGTTGAAATCTTGGAAGAGAACAACGCTGACAAAAATAATCCACAAAACATCTATAGGGCAGCATGGTTAGCAATTGACGAAAACTTTTAATTATAAAGGAGGGGGCGTCCCCTCCTCACTATAAAAAAGGAGGAAACAAAATGAATAGAGAAATGAAGTTCGGCCAATTGTTGGCAGTTGCAAGGGTTATCGGGGAAAGAGTTTTTGAAGAAGGGAAACCAACCATATCTGAAATCAACTGGAAAAAATACAGTCAAGAGCCAATGAAAGTTTTTACGAAAATCCACACCGAACTGATGGAATACAGCCATAAATTTGGCGAAACAGAATCACAATTAATGGGCCTGTTTGATGAAATCTTATCGGAAATGAGCGCGTCAGAGTTTAATGATAAGCCTTTGGGTAGAGAGTACCTGATCGGCTATTACAAGCAAGGCAATGAACTAAACAATATAATCAGTGTCCAGGAAGCTGCGGACATGTGGGGCCTCTCCCCCGATCATGTCAAGAAGCTTTGCAGGGATGGCAATGTGCAGGCAAAAAAAATCGGAAAAACATGGGCCGTATTAAAGAATCAAGAAAATCCAAAACAGAGAGGAAGAAGAAAAATGACAAACTTTAAAACGGTCGGAACTTGGTGGGCTGACAAGGATATCGAACTGGTTGAAATTGACGGCAAGGTATACGCTCTGAACGGCTGGAACGGCGAGAAACATACGGATTGCTGGGAGTGTGTGGGAGAAGATAAAATGGAAGCAAGCGAGGAAAGATATGAAATCACGCCGATCACGGAAGAAGTGGAAGGCGAATTTGAAACAGTAGGATATGAGGTGATCTGATGGCCTTGGTACAGTGCCTGTCGTGTGGCGAAAAAATGATTGAGGATGAAGAGTCAGCTATCCTGGAATGCCCTAAGTGTGGGGGCAGCAGCATAAGAGTTTTGGAAGAATAGCCCGGTCAGCGCCGGGCCGTTTTTTATTTAATCACCGCGCCAGTCTCTGGCCCAACATAAATATTTCGTTTGCCCCGTCCGGTCATGATCGTTACCACATTTGGATATGGTCTGTCCAAGACATCATATGTCAAACCGCCATACCGGGAAGGCGTCAAGCTCCAATCGCTATTTGCTTTGACTGGCTTTACGTTAAGTTTATATGTCCGCCAAGTCTTTGCTGATGCGGGCAGATGTACGGTACCTTTTGCTTGCGGTTTCGGCTTTGCGGCAGGTTTTACAGCTTTCTTTCCTGCTTTCATCTTGTTTAATAGCTCCAAGTTTTTTTCGGCAGAAAAGTCATAACCACTAACTCCGTATTCCTTGGCAAGTTTTTTGCGATTTTCCTTGCTGGAATCTACGCCGATACTCTTTAGGTAATCCACAATAGATCCGCCTGTGGATGCGGGTTTGCTCTGTGCTGGTTTCTTGGCAGGTGCAGTAGGCTTTTTATCAGCTGTGGGCTTATTAGATAACTTGCCTACCCTACTTACCAAATTAGGCCGTCTGCCTGCCTGCAGCTGTGATAAAGTAAGGCCACCGGTCATCTGCAAATGCGGATAATCAACAAATCCCCGCCAGTCTCCGCCCCACTCAAAGCCGAGAGATTTGGCAATAGCCGCAACACGTCGCCAGTCTGCATTGACGGTCCACAGAGCTTTTGTACCGTCCTTATTGGTTAAGAAATAATCAACGGCCAGGCCGTAATTATGCATGGATTGACCAGGCCTCGCATTGGTAACGATTTTACCGGGAGTGGTGCGCCCTTGATTATACAGGCGCTGCTGTTCCGCATTGGACCGGTAACCGCTGGAAATCTGCACATTGATTCCCTCTTTGTAGGCCCGCTTGATTACCTCCAGAATTGTTTCTTTTACGACGGGATGAACGAGGCCCATATTTTTGGTTGATCTATCGATTAACGTTTGAAGTGATACTCTACTCACTTATATCCTCTCCTTTATAAAAATAAAAAGCAAGGCTTAATCAAGCCCCGCTCGTTTCAATTGCTCCTTTTGTTTCTGCCCCTTTTTGGACAAATAATTGTTTTTCCAAGCTGCCCAAATGAACCAAGCGCCGGACACGACAGCCACTAAATCATTGACAAAATCGTCAGGAATAGTCTGATAGCCAACCAAGTTTAATACGGCATTAATCACCGCTACCACCAATACAACAAATCTTGCTACACTTGACCTATCCATAAAATCACCCTCCGTATATTTTCGTAATTGCCACACCAATAATCCCGGCCACAACCGCAGTAACGGCAGCTGTAATGATCGCCCCCGTTATCTTCCGGCGAATCCAGTTGGTATCATCTTTAATCTCAAAAAGAGCATCCTTCAATGTTTTGATTTCTTGATCTTGCAACCGGTCATTCATCCTTAAATCAGCAATATCGCTTTTCATGTTGATTTGCTCGTTCCTGATTTGCGCCTGATTGTTTTTCAGCTCGCTAATATCGTCCTGCACTCGATTTTTCCAAACATCCATGCCATCAGCCTCCAATTGATCTGCCCCCTTTCTCCCTATAAAAAAAGAAAGCCCTACTCAGTAGGACTCTCTCCGCTCAAAATTCTATCTACAACTTTCTGACGGACGGCAGTTTCAATAGCCGGCATATCCAGATGGCTTTCAAACTCTCCCTCTGCCAACGGGATATACCCGTTTAGATTAATAGACTGATCACCCAACCGTCCGTTAAAATAAACCTGTAAACCTACTACCTCGCCGCCCTCACGTCTTACATTGATATTGGTCACTTCAATTTTCATGCTGTTTCCTCCTTGTCTAATTCAAATTGATCGTACAAGCAAGCTAAAGCATAAGCGTCATTGTCCTTAAATTCATATTCGCTATCCTCTGCTACTAAACTTTTAATCACAGACTTTACGGATTGCAACATAGTTTGAGAGTCGCCACCATCGATGACGACTCTCTCTTTAAAAAACTTCTCCAATTCTTCTTTAAGTTTTTCCGGTTCATCTTTCAACTCCTCTCGTAGCTGCTTTTCGTTGTCACCAACTGTTTTCAGCTTTTCCATTAGCTTACGACTGAGATTGGTACGATGGATGGACTTCATTCCTTTCAAAGATAGACTGTCTAAAAAATTAATGACGCGGACTAAATTGCTGTTTTCGATTTCTATTTTCATGCTACTTTATCCTCCAATTGTTTAATTTTTTGTTTTAGATATTGGTTTTCGATTTTGAGCCACTCCACATCATCGGCAATGTCAGTAACATTTGTTACAAGTTGCTGCACATCATCGGCAACATCAGTAACTTTTGTATCAAGTTGCTGTACACCTCTCCATAGATAGGTACCCAAAGCGTACATTTCGATACTGTCACCTGTCTCTCCATGAAGTACCCTCGGGGTCTCGTCTACCATCAGACCTAGCTGTTTCTGTCCTCTATATTCATCTCCTTTAATTCTGTATAAATAAGCACTGGCATCCCTAATAACGGATAATACGTCATCATCGAATGTTTCTATATCAGTTTTATTTTCTCGCAAGGAGGTTCCGGTAGGAAATGAGCTTGCTCGGATTGGTCGGAAAGCTGATGTATCTGCTCGTGCAGTTATTTGAACTTCCCCATCTCCTGCTGTTTGGATATGAAAATTTTTAACACCTGTAAAGTCAGCAGAAAGAACGACTCTACTCCCATAAAAATATTTAGCACGAATATTTTGAAAGTTATCCACGCTGTCTTTAGCCGTCACTCTGAGTTCTCCGCCATTAAAAGACCTGACATATATGTTTGGATTACTAGCATCTCCGTGGGCTTCGATGAAGTTAGCATAAATGCCGTTGGCTCGAACGTTTCTATAAACTCCACCAGACGTCAGCCCCTCGGACATTATCCTGAACTCATTGTCTGTCCCTACGTATAGGTTTAAGCCGGGTGGTCCTTTTAAAGCATTAGTCCTTAATGGTAAATAACGGTAATCTTCTGCTGAACCACTACCGCCAAGAGAGCTGTATCTGACTACCCTCGCCTCTCCCGTTACCCCACTGCCTGTGTCGTCCGCCGCCGCTAGATAGACGTTACCGTTTGATGTGCCAAAAGCTGATGAGGTGACTCGTGCGTGGTCTGCCTGGAATCTGATATCTCCGCCAGCGTTGTATCCATATAAACCAGTTGGGCTAAGGAACATTCGTCTCCCGTTATTAAGCATTAAATTAATTTCTCCACCGACAATTTCCATGTAGTCTGTTCCTGCAGATGAACGGAATTTTGAACCGTAGATGTCGATACCACGAATAGCTCCAGCATTAATTTTATCAGCGCTCAGACTGTGAATTTTCGCGTCTGTAATAGCCGCATCCTCAATCTGAGCAGTACCCACTACCGCCGTACCAAGCTTTGCCCTAGTGATAGCTGCGTTTGCTATGGCGGCTGTGCCTACTGCAGCATTGGCTATTTTTGCACTGTTGATGGCAGCATCCGCAATCATGGCCGTTTTTATAGTTCCGTTGTCTATTTTTGTCTGCCCCGTGATGTGGATTTTCTGTCCGGCTATCAGGATGCCCTCTGTACTGATGTTGATCTCGTTGATAATTTTTTTCTTCTCGACACGTAAATTGATGGCGTCCGATAGCTGGCTGATTTGGGATTGGGTTGCCTCCCTCTCAGTAACATCAACAATTGAAACGTCATCCCATCTAACCCAACCTGTTGTATGATTCGCAATAATGGATACTTGCACCTCTTTTACATCACTTGGCGCTGTCCAAATTGCAGTATATTTTTTCCACGTTGTTTGAGCACCATTCCAACCATACGAAATAATATGGCTCCCATCTGCTCTTCCAAACCTTAATTTTTGGTTATCAGATTTTCCGTTGGCATCAGAACTGGTTTTATACCAATAGGAAATTTCATATTTATTTCCAGGAGTAACCGGAATAGTGTTAATCATTTTTATTTGAGCAGCACCACTACCACTGGCTATATTTAAACATTTACTTCCTGTATGACTGTCGCTAGAAATAACTGAAAATCTACTACTTTTTCCCCAACCGAATCCGCCATTTTCAAAACTACCGTCTGGGAGTAAATTTGCACCACTATTCCCCAAACCTTCTAAATCATTTATCACACTCGTTATAGTACTTTGCAAACTACTTGCAGTCTGCGTGAGCGTACTGATACTACCCTCCGCGTTAGTCATCCGAGTTTGCAAAGCGTTGGCCAACTGGGTCACCGTTGATATATTGCCTTTGTTATCCTGGACTTGGGCTTGTATCCCCTGCACAGTTTGCGTAATGGACGAAAAACGATTGTTGATCAGATTATTGTTGCTGTCATACTCGCCTTGGCTAACTTTTGATGACAAAGACTGTGCCGTCTGCTGGACAAAGGCATCGTAAATGGTCTTGTCTACTTTTTTCGTGATCTGTCCGTTGATAGAGTCAACGGTTTGTTGTAATTGCGAGAATTGGACAGTTGAAACTAGGTCCTCGGGGGCTGGTGACCAATCAGTTGCTTTGTTGCCTTTTTCAAGTTTGACTCCAGTGAAATAAGATGTTCCATACTTTGTGGTATTTCCACAGCCAAGTCTAATGATTACCGATGATGTATTATATTTAAACTTAAATGAGTATTTCTTCCACTCATTGGTGTGCGTCCCGCCAGCAACAATATAACTGGTAGTTCCCGTTGTGATATTCGTATAAATTATTTGTATATAATTCAAATTATCATCAGCTTTTCTTGCCCACCAAGAAAGCGTGAATTCTTCATTGGGATCAACTTTAACTGTTTGTTGAATACCTTGGTTATTTCCTGATGTAGTAACTTTAAATGCTTTTGGAAATCCAGTAAGATCACTTATATCAACTACAGTCCTTGTGGACGGACTTCCTATATTACTCCAATTAGAATAATTTCCAGAAAAAAATGCGCTGTTTAATAATAAATTCCTTCCACCAATCTCCAAATTATCAAGATTGGTCTGTACAGCCGTAATCTGACTTGTCAAGCTACCAGCAGTCTGGGTCAACTGTGACTGTGTAGCAAACTTCGCATTTGCATCAACGGTACTAATCTTCGAAGCAATTTCACGGGCGTTTTGGGAAATCAGGGACTCATGGGTTTCTACTTTTCCTGACAGTGTGTTTACGCTTGATTGACTGGCCTTCGACCGTATTTCCTCGGCATTTTGCTGGATAAGCGTACTGTGACTATCAACTGTGCCCTTAATCGTATCGACATACGTTTTATCAGCCTTAGATTTAATGTCAATCTGTGTTTGCTGGATTAAAGTCGTATGGTTGGTGACGGTACCTTTAAGCCCGTTAAATTCTGTCAGACTTACCTTTGATGACAATTGACCGTTAATAGTCTGAAATTCCATATTAACGCTTGTCTGTAAATCCGAAATACCAGTCAACGCGCTCTGTGCATCCGTCATGGCTTTTTGAGCATCTGTCAAAGCCGTACTTGCTTGATCGTGCGCTTCGCCCGCTACTCTTCCTGCAGCTTCACTAGCTTGTTTTGCGGCATCTGCGATAGTATGGGCATTAACAGCTTCGTCAAAAGCTGATTGAGCATTCGCAATGGCCGCCTGTGCATCAGCCATAGCTTGGTTGGCTCTCGTTACGGCATCCTGCGCTCTGTCTTTTGCCGTGTCAATTTCGGCGGTAACATCCTCGCCTATCATCGACAGGTCAATCGTACCGTCAGCAAGCAATTGCGCCGTCTTACTTAATTCCCGCAATTCAGCTGCTATGTCGGGCCCAAAAAGGATGTCATCGGATATTATCCGCACAGTGGACGCTGAAACTTGCTGGCTGTATCCGCCTGCTGTACCCCTCGTATTGACCGCCCGGACACGGTAATACCAAACCTGGTCAGTATCAACCTCATGGACAAAGGCAGAAGTTCTACCTCGCCAAAGCAAATGCTGTGAATCTGGTACGAAGTCTTTTACCTGTGAGCCATAAACTTCATAGTGGCTGATATATACGGCGCTATCATAATCCCAATACAACTGTATCGTTTTAAAACTGCCAACGGCTTCCACGTTTACGGGAGTTCCGGGCACCTTGTCCGGGAAACTGCCGTTATCAATAGGCTTTGTTGGACGTGGTTTATTGATTTCCTTTTTTAAATCGTCAAGTTCCCGGTAAACATCATCATAGTGGGCAGACAGAAACTGGCCCATTTCAACGATGGCCGTGCCCTCGATGTCTAAAAGATCATATTCAATGGCAATGACCCTTGTTTGAATTTCAATAGGACGGGCAAATTGCCGGTCGATCGCTCGGGCTGTGTCGCCAAGGCTTACGTCTTTATCAAGTAGATCGACTGACAATTTGTAGTGTACTTCGGGCTTTTTCGCTTCCTGTAAGGCATCCCAAGTCGCTTGTAACAGCTTAGCCGGGTCGTCATAGTCGCCGTTTTCCCATACGCCGAAACGATGTAGCAACTGACCATTGTGTTTGCGGCCATATTTCAAAAGAGCATCCGGATCCCCGACCCATTTCTGTCCTTTCGGCTTGTCTACAGGGTCGCCTTTGGACTTTTTCCATTCAACATCCGCAAAGTCAATTAGGCGAGTGTAACCACCCGTATGGTTGCCTTCATCATCTTCAATTTCAAGGGATGCACCGCGGCCATATAACGCTGTGACTGGATAAGACAGGATCGTGCGCTGTATTTCTTCGATGTTGTGATCAATCTCAAACCTGGCGCCCCTGTCGGCTCCCAGACGCTGTTTGATTCGGATTTCACGCTTTGTAATCTTGTTGCCGTCGAACGTGACAACGTCTTTAAAGTCGCCTCCCCATACTTCAAGAATATTCCAGATGGCGTCAACGGAAGAAATGTAATAAAAATTAGTCGTTGCTTTGCCAAGTGAAACTTCGACTGTACCTGTCCAACGTGTGCCTTCCAAGGCAGCATTGAGCGCTTCCTGTGCTTCCTTATTGACAAAACGACGGTCCACAACAATATGCTCCTTTAATTCCATGAAAGCCGGTTCACATATTGCTGTTGTCTGGGGACCATCGTTGTTATCAACGTCGTCAATTTCTTTAATGACGTACAGCCGCAAGTCGCCTTCCTTGTCACGAAAAACGACTTGGTTTTCCTCTTTGACATATTTAGCCCGTTCCGCATCGGCTTCCACGGTAAAGGAAAAAGGCTCGTCGGGTACGCTGTTTAGTTGGTCTTTAAACGGCGCACTGACAAGCCCTGCGGATTCGGATAGTGTTGTGAGTAAAACGTCATCTTGGCTGAAAATATAAAGTTCTGCCAAATAGGTTTCCTCCTTTCTTGCAGGATAAAAGCCCCTCCTGTCGAATGATGACTACGGGGAGGAGGTGGAAGTTATGAATGAAAAGATAATGAAAATACAAAGAGACCTTCAAGAAGAATACTTACAATCAATCGAAAAGATTGAAGGTCCCGGAACGAAACAGTTATTCGAACAAATGATTAAACTGAATGCCGAGATGATCGCCAAGGCATTGCAAAAGTATGAGGAAAGCTAATTCATTTCAAGTTTACGCAGATTTTCCTCGTACCTTTCGTCAATTTCTTTGCCGATTTGGTTGAATGTCGAAACGAATTCTTTCTCAAAAGAGGTGGACAAATCACCGTTCAGGAGTGCGTCCATCTTCTTTTCTAATTCACTAACGCGCTGTTCCAAAGTTTTCTTTTCCATCCTTACCGCCTCCTAATGATATCTTTCCGTATATTTCATTTCCGTCGGATGACTCGCCTTGATCTGCACCTGCCCCGGTTCCAACTCAAACCACACGGTTTCCAGCGCAATAGATACGGCCAGGTCCTTACCGTTCAGCCGAACATCCCGTGTCTCATAATCAATTTCTAAAATGTCACCAGCGATAAAGTCATAGTTTAATATGATCTTGCCGCCTTTGGTTGTTTCGATTGTGAAACTCGACTGCGGGACAGTGAACCGAGTACGGCTGGTCCAGGGTGTTTCTGTTTGACCTGTGATGGTGTAATTAGCAAATTCTGTGCCAATATTTATCGTTTTGTCAGCGCCTAGGGTTTCCTTGACGACAAATTGCAACGTTCCCTCTCTTAACCAAGAAATCTTTTCAAAATCATTCATGTCATTTTGCAACAAAGCCACGTACCGCCTTCCAGGTTCATCATCAAACGATAAAACACCCCAATTATTAGTAATCAGCCAGCTCGTCAAACTTTTAATAATATCCATCTGTGTCTGATCTTCTTTTGCAACAAAGCCAATCGGCTGGCTGATTTCAAGCAAGCCGCGTTCGGTCTTTTTCAAACGATGCCGGCCGTTTGTACTTACTATTTCCCGATTCAAAGGATGAAAGGGCGACTTGGACCGCCCTCTCAACAAATAGATGCTGCTGTTCCTCTGCCCGTTAAAAGACATTGATTTAAGCAAATCCAGGTGCCCTCCTTCCCCGGTATGCTTTCAGTTGTTGTTGCTTTGTGACTGTAGGTTCAACGGCTTTTCCTACTTTTTCGCTGTCCATGTACAGGTCAGGATTTTTAGCGAGAATCTGTTTTAAAATTTCGTTTTGTTCCATGGTGGCAGCAAGCAATTTCATCAAGACGGAATCGTCATTTCCTCCCACATTCGGCAATTGATGTGGACGCTTATTCCCGGAAATTTCTCTGCCTGCCAAAGCAAGCAACTTCATGGCATCTGTACGGCGTTTCGGATCCGTTGGGATAACGTACTCAGGCCATCCGCCTTCAGCCAACCCATAGATGCCAGGATTTTTAATTCTGCCACCTGTGGCATACCAGTTATTTCTTTTCCAGAAGCTGACCGCCTTGCCAATCGAACCGTAACGATTTTTTATATAGCGAATTCCGTGGAAAATGTTATTGACTGGATCAAACGGATTGCCGGTATAGTTAAAGTCCATCAGCTGCATCAACCCTTTGGCTGTCCCTGTGGAGGTCATGGCACCAACAGCTCTCGGATTACCGCTGGACTCTCTTTGGATGATCCAAGATAAGCCATTAAGCCAATCAGAACCGGAAACACCAGCACGGGCCATTCCTTGTGCTATCCACTTTTTGACACTTCCGCTGACGTTGCCACCGCCTAATGTGTCGGGATTGATGGCCTGTCCGTTTCGGCGTACCTCGAAATGAACGTGTGGCCCTGTACTATCACCTGTACTTCCGACCAATCCGATGATCTGGCCTTTGCTGACGGCCTGGCCGACTTTGACTTTATTTTTGCTGTTATGAGCGTACAGATAAGATAGACCGTTAGCGCCTTGAATGTGGATGACGTTCCCGTAACCGCCGTACCCGCTTCCCCTCCGTCCGAATCCGGAAAAGATAACCTTTCCGCCTGCAACAGCAGGAATAGGGGTACCGGCAGGTGCCGCCCAGTCCACGCCTTTATGGAGTCTGCCCCAGCGCATACCGAATCCGCTTGTCCGGTGGAAGGGGGCGCCGAATGAAAAGCTTTCACCTACATCCATTACCGGCATTTGGCCTTTTACCCATTCGAGCGCATGACTCTTAATCATCTTGATTGCGCCTTTTGCGATACTACCTTGGATGCCGGATAGACCCATGTCAGGAATAAACTTATCCCATACTTTTTTCATGAGCGTTCCCGGTTTGGAAATATAATCCCACACATCGAGACCGATTTCTTTTAATTTTTGTCCGGCAGACTTAACTTTATCTATCCCTGATTTGACAATCCCGCCAGCTTTATTCTTGGTGCTTTTATACATGTCTTTTAATACATCGCCAATACCGTTTTTATAAGCAGGGAACATAGAGAGTAGAGCCTTTGTTTCAGGTCCGGATAGGACGGATGTGCCTTTCGGCAAGTTGACGAGCGTGTCTTTGTTTGGTGATAAAAACATATTGCCGTCAGGTGTGCGGACCAGCTCTTTCATGCCGCCATCACCCACACGAGCAAGACCTCCGGGATGCCCGTCTGTACCTTTTGCGTATTTTGGCACAGGCCATGGATCCAGTTTCTTATCCACACCGACTCTTTTTAGGACCCAATTCACGCCAGTGATTACACCATTGACGCCCAATCCAAGACCTTTTACAAGTCGATTTGCTACTCCCTTCGCAGAGTTATACAATTTATAACCCATATCCTTGATGCCTTTTGCCATTTTTCCTGGCATATCCTTCACGGTTTTGACCATGCTTGAGACATATTCCCCGACTTTATCTTTCGTTTTTCGAAATATATCAGATACCGCTTGACGGAAATTAGAAAACCGACTACGTGCTGTATCAACCGCCGATTTCACCGGATTGACGATTCGATTTTTGATAGAATCCCAGGCTGATTTCGTAATCTCCTTGATTTTTTCAAAGATTGTCCGGATATTGTCTCGCGCCGCCGAAAAACGCAAACGCACAGTATTGACCGCTGATTTTACGGCATTAATAATAATATCTTTCGTCAGATTCCATGCAACTTTCGTCAAATCTTTCAGCTTCAGAAAAATACTATTAACGGTATCTTTCGATTTCGTGAACCGGTCTTTGACAAAATCAACGATACTTTTTACGAGATTGGAGACGATATTTTTTATTCCGGTCCATGAATTTTTAAAGGCATTTGCTAATAGTTTCCCGAGATTAATAATGCCTTTTAGCATTTTTCCCCAGAACATCAGCTGCACATAATTCCAGATGAACTGCAAGGCGCCGGAAAAGATGTTTTTGATACCTTCCCACATTTTTTTAAAGTCGCCGGTAAAGAGGCCGGAAAATACTTGCACTAAGCCCATAATCACTTTTAAAGCACCTTGTATTACGCCTTTAATGTTTCCCCACACACTTTTGATGATGGCAAGAACCGCCGGCATAATAAAGTCAATCACTTTAAAGATTCCGCGAAAAACTGTGGTAATGACATTGCCTATATTTTCGGCAGCGCTAATGATGGACCCGCCATCCGATTTCCAGAACCCCTTAATCATTGACAGTTGGTCTTTAAAAAATGAAGTGACCGCGCCTATACTATCTTTGAGATGTCCGAGTACCTTGCCGCCAAGCTCTTTTAAACTAGCAGTAAGTTTCCCGACACTTTCACGGAATGAATCAGACTTTTTATATAAAAGAACGAATCCGGCAGTTAGGGCTGCTATAATTCCTACGGTTATGCCGATCGGTCCGGTCAATACGGCGAATGCTTTTCCCAGGAATCCGACGGATGTTCCTGCCGTTCCTGCTGCACCGCCAAATAAACTAAATCCTTTAGTTACTGGCGCCAAAAATTTCATGAATGTGCCAAGGCCGATTGATATATTGGCTATCATGCCGCCAAGGGATCCCAGCACCGTTAAAGCCGGACCAACCCCAACAGCTACCACCGTGCCAAGTAATGCACCTTTTTTGATGATGTCTTGCATAGATGGAGATAAGCTGTCAAACCATGACTTTACTGATTTTACTTTATCCACAAAGCCAGCAAACATTTCCCCGAATTTCACACCAGCTTTTTCTGCAATACCACCCATGCTGTCAATTCGACCCGTAAAGTCCGCAATTAACGGCTTCAATTGCGAGAAAAAACCGCCGCCTTTTCCTCCTGCATCCAAAAATGATGCCCCAAGACGGCCAACCGCTGCCCACATATTGGCGATCCCGGCGGTAAATGATGTTTCACCCATCTTTTTTGCCGCGCCACCGATGTTCTTTTCGATGGCGTTCATCAGCATTTCGGACGATATTTGACCATCACTTGCCATATCAAAAACCGCGTCTGCGGCCACTCCAGCTTCTTTAGCCAGCCATTGATAAACAGGCAGGCCCCTGTCGGATAGCTGTTGCAGTTCACCGTTGTATGCCTTGTTGGACGTTTTGACTTTGTTCAGAATGGATCCCATCTCGCTCATGCTTGAGCCAGCGATCGCCGCCGCATCACCAGTTAACGAAAGATACCTTGTTAACTCTTTCCCCTCTTTAACACCTGCGGCTACGGCGTTTGCCGCGGTTGTTGCAGCTTCATCCATTCCGAATGATGTGCCCCGAACGGATTCAAGGGCCGATTCCATGATTTTTTCTACGCCTTTTGCATCATGGCCAAGACCTTGTAACTTTGCTCTGGCTGTATCTATGCCCACAAGGCGATCAAACCCTTTGACAAGCGCAACGCCCGCCAGTGCAGACGC
This sequence comes from Siminovitchia fortis, assembly GCF_003605365.2. Lineage (GTDB taxonomy): Bacteria > Bacillota > Bacilli > Bacillales > Bacillaceae_C > Siminovitchia > Siminovitchia fortis. Next base: position 30,982 of record NZ_QYTU02000034.1, on the reverse strand, counting down.
TGCTCCCACGGCAGGCGCAGTGATTTTTGTTGTCAGGCTCTTTCCAACGTCTTTCATTTTGTCGGACATTGATTTCAGGCCGGATCCAAATTTAATAAGTGAGTCGCCAGCTTTGAACAGTGTGGAATTTTGTATTTTTTGTTGCCGCTGAAACTCCTTCATTTGGGAAGTAACGTCTTTAATTTGGCGTTCCAAATTGTTCAGCTTTGCTACTTCATTGTTGTATGCACGAGCCGCTTTTTCTGCCTCTGCCGAGCCTTCTCCGTGCTCCTTGACCATTTTTTCATAATGTTTTCTTGCATTTTCAGTAACTTTTCGTTGAACGTCGAGCTTTTTGTTCAGGCCGTCGATTTTGACTTGATATTTATCAAGGGAATTTTCCGAACGGTCAAAAACGGAAAGATTGGCTTTCATTTCTGAATTGACAAGGCTTAACTTTCTTTTTAAATCTTTCAGCCCGCTGTCAACTTTAAGTGTGTCAAGGGATAAGCCGATCGAAAGACCCTCAATTCTCTGCATGGTTTACCTCCTTTCTTATGTAATAAAAAAAGACTGCCTAAAAATTAGGTAGTCTTTAAGAGATTGCTTGAAATTTATTCATGATTTCATTCAGTTTTTTATTCAAAATCGTTTCTATATTTTCAAAATCCCAATAGGGAATTTCGATTAACGGAATATCATTTTCTTTGCAATAAATCCTTTTTATTTCATCGCGCTGCTGACGTACTTTAAATTGATGTTCGCCACCAAAATGCCTTGTCGGTTCATAGTGCTGTTTGCCGTGAAATTCAATCAAACAAATTAATGTTTCATTTTCAAATATGCAAAAATCAAAAGGTAAAGGTCTTTTGTACTTGCAATCATCAAACTTAAATTGTGGAATATAATCAATACCGTTTTTTATGAGGTATTTGCTAATTTCCCTTTCGCCGCGCGATTGGTTACACGCAGGACAACGAGTACCATGGGTGGTGAAATTAAAAGGAACAACTTCCCACTCGAAATAATTACAACTATTATTATTGTGACGTATTTTTATTGGAGTGTCAGCATTGACATATTCACCAATCACAGTGTAATTATCGCCTTCCAATTCTCGTACTTTCCTCTTAAATCCTTCAATGCCTTCTCTGGCGTTACCGGCGCATTTAGGGCACATTTGTCTTTTATGCACTAAGTTTGACGGAAGAACTGTCCACTCATATCTATCACAATTATCACTATTATGTCGAACTAACACTTTTGTGTTGCTATTTACATACTCGCCTATAACAGTTATTTCACCTTCAAACTCTTTATTAACAAGTTCTTTAAATTCGTCATGAGCCATTCTATGGAAACCGTGACACCTGGTACACCTTTTACCTTCTCTGTTTTTGCTTCCCATAAAATTGTCAGGTGTGGTTTTATACACATGTCCGTTCGGACACATTACTTCCACTTGTTTTTTAGCAAATTCATACTTGCTGCCATTTACTAAAGTGTACCGGGCCTTCTGTAGAGCCTCGTGAAACTTTTTCACTTTACTAAGTTTTAAACATTCTTTGCATCTATAGCCATTATTAAAAACGCGAGGGGACACATCGTATAGGTGATCGTTAGGGCATCTAACCTTTACGTGAGTCGTTGAGTCCACATATTTGTTCCCCTCTATCATCACATAACCGTTTTCCTTTAAATTCTCATAGAATTCATTGGCAAAATGAAGTCTTTTATTTTCAAGATGACATTCCACACATCTTCGCCCTAATTTAAATTTATATGGTGTAACACCATAAGTGTGACCTTTGGGGCACGTAACCATTACGCGATCTTTAGATGTTTTGTACCTTGAATCCCCCGATAAACTATATCCGTCACTGAGTAAAGATTGATAGAATTCTTTTGCAAACCTGTTACTTTCGTTTTCTATTAAATCTTTTAACACAGACCCTCACCTCTACCCATATTATATCATGGTGTTATCACCTTTACAATATTATGATTACACCTTATAATGTGTCTGGAGGTGGTCATAATGACAATTTCGAGTGATAAGACAAGGACTATGCTAACTCTAAGAAAAGATTTAAAAGAACAGGCACAGGAACGGGCAAAACAAGAAAACAGGAGTTTAAATAACTTAATAGAAACAGCCCTTATCGAATACTTAAATAAGTCCGCAAAATGATGCGGGCTTATTTAAGGAAGGTCCATAACAGACGTCACCTTTTTAGGTTTGTTTCTTTCACGTAACAGCTCGATTAAAAAGTGAAAAGGCGTTTTCATAATTTCATTTATGTCTTTTCCTTCTTTTGTTAGATCAAGGATGAGTTTCTGTAAGTATTCCTTTTGCTTGGAGAAAGAAAAGTCCTCATCCATTAACGCTTCTTCTCCAGGAATTTTTTTGTTGCATCAGATTGTTCTCCACGGGCAACAAAGAAAATTTGAGATTGCAATTCATCAATTGCGTCCGGCGCATGGAGCCTTTGCCTAATATCATCCTTGGTAAATTGTCCGTTAAATATTTTTTGGGCAACAAAATCAGCCATCTCCAATATGGATTCGCTTCCCGTTATTTCTCCATTCTCCAGCTTTTCTGCAAAATCAACAGCTTCTAAAGTTACATCAAGAGGGATAAATGGTGACGTCCAGTATTTATCAAATTCGGGCTCCCCGCCTTTGATTACCTCCTCTGGATTCTTAATGAGTTCAATCATATTTCGTTTTAAATTTGCCATTCTATTACATCCTTTCGATTATAATTAACGCAAAAAAAAGCCCTGAGCTTAAATCAGTCCCAGGACAGCTTAATTGTTGTATCCGTCCTGGAATCTGATTTAAGATTTACGGGCTTGTTAGGGTGTTACCTCTGCACCAGGATATGGCTTACCAAAAACCGCCTGGAAAATTTCATCCCGTACAGTTGTTTCGCCTGGGGCATCTGTCCCTCTTAACCGCATGACCTTCTGCCCTTCAATCACGCGGGACATAAATTCCCCTTCTACCGTTTCATTTCCGAATTCAATGGATTCTTCCTTTGTTGACCCAGACACAGATGGCATTGTAAATTTCCCTTTCACAAGACCGTACCAGCTTTTTCCGCCGTCTTGATTTTCGATTGTAAAGACAACCGCAACGTATGGAGGGTTTGAATCCGGGCCATAAGCATCTAGGTTTCCGACTTTAGTTAATCCAAACAAAGCGCTTTTATCTTCTTCCGGAATTTTGTGGAATTGTCCGCTTACCGTCATAGGGCCATTGGACGTGGCCATCTCTGCCACCTCCCCGTCTCCAAAAGCTTTTACAATTTCCTGCTGTGCCTCCACAGTGATTTCTTGCAAAAATTTAACCCTTTCAATTTCTCCTTTAACTTTGTCGGTGTCATCCAACACAGCATAATGAAAATCATTTACGTTGATGGCTGCTTTATAATTTTTTCCGTTTGTTGCCAATGTAAATCACTCCTTTTAAAATTAAAAAAGACACCCTATAAGGCGTCAAAATCTTCCCTGTATGCTTTTCCTCGATACCTACGGGCGTCTCGGTAGGTATTGGTATCTTTATCCCATTCCGGGTCCATGCTGGCAACTTGAGAAAACCCCAATTTCTCCCACATGATATTTCGTATCTGCCGGGCAATAGCATCCCGCTTCTTCCTGCCGCCAGCTCCTTGCACCCACACTTCAATATGAACCATGTAATCCTCTGTGAGCCATTGACCATCCGCATAGTCACCCGGCATTTCTGCCCCAACTTCCTCCAATACAATAATAGGACCGGTTATATCCCCTGTGGCTGGATATTCGTAATATTTAATCCGATTACCGACCTCTGCAGCAATGAAGGGATCTGATTTCAACACCTTATAAACTTCATCAAGAATATCCATCAGATTCCCTCCCTTATTGCTTTTTTGATCGCTTCCCGGTAAGCATTTTCTGCATTTCGCATAGCGAGTGCTATTTTTCCTTTACCTCTCGGACGTGGATTTTGGATCGTTCCCCATTCGTTTAGGTGGATGATGCGATAACGGTTGTCTGGGCCACGCCAGTGGACTTTAACTGTGCGGACGCCTGATTGCGTGAATGGCTCGGATATGGTGACCTCACGAATGGTTGCCCCGGTATCTTTAAACGTTGCCAGCTGTGCCTTTAATTCTTTGACAAACACTTCCGCCCCTGCTTTCAACGCCCTATCACTAATTTGCTGCATCTTGGCTTTGCCAAAGCGTTTTTCAAGTTCGGCAATTAACTTTTCTTGGCCAGTTACTTTGACGCCCATTCTGTCGCCTCCGCTACAACTTTAATAAAACGCTTATTCTTAACGTCAGGATGCATTTTCTTGATATTGAAGCGAACATAATTCCCTTCATCGTCCTGGTAGGCATCATCAAGAACTGCTAAATAATGTTTGTTTGAAGGCTTGTACTCGCCCCGTGGATCCCTGAATCGAGCTGTTACGGAATAGAGAACATTGGTTGTGCTTAAAGACTCAATGTCTTTCATGGAAGGCTCATAGACTTCGGCCCAACATTCCCACAGTTGCCGTTTTTCAACTTCGCCAGGTTCAGGCCCTTCACTAGGGGCATATTCAAAAAACTGAATACGCGTATTCAAATCAGATGCATTACTCATTTGGACTCACCGCGACTGAGAAGTTTTTCAGTTTTAAAATCAATGTTTCTAGCACTCTATTGTCACGTTTTTCGAGCCCTCTATCTTCATAGTTTTGCGTGACAAGGACTTTTATGGCAAGTTCGTACAATGGGTAATCAGGATCTCCGCTTTTTCTTTCTATCACACCTGACAATGTTAATTCAGCTTTTGCCGCTTCAATCAATGAGAGGATGACACCATCCTCATAAGTGCCATCAACCCTCAAAAACTCCTTAACATCATTCAACATTACCCTTCACCTTCGGGCGGTTCCGGCTCAGTCACGCTCACAGTTGCTGTTCCTTTTATGCTCGTCTTTTCGGTTGATGTAGCAGTAATCGTAGCAGTTCCAGCAGCAACGGCTGTAACTTTTCCGTTAGCATCGACGGTGGCGATTTTTGTATCTGAACTTGCCCAAGTAACCGTCTGTTTGGCTGTAGACGGTGTAACAACTGCTGATAAATTTCGAGTAGCACCGACTTCAAGATTGTTTGTTTTCGGCGAAATATCAACAGCAGTTGGATCACTGTAATTTGTTTTAACTTTGATCGGATCAGATAACTCACTCTCACCAACACTATTTTCAGCACTTACCTGATACGTGTATTCTGTATTCGGCGTCAAACCTGTATCGGTAAATGTTTTTTCAGTCAGGCCGGTTTTGATTTTATTGCCGTCCCGGTACACATTATAAGTTGTTGCCATACTTATCCTCCTTTACGTGAAAAAGCCCTGAGCTCAAGGCTGGTCCCAGGACAATGTAATTTCTGTATCAGTCTTGGAACCCGCCTTGAGATTTACGGGCTTGTTAGGGTTTATCATCCTTTTTAATTTTTGCAATCCGGAAAGCAGACTTCAATTTGATTTGATGGTCAAACCAAGCTGTCACGACAAACTGCTCGATACCTGTTTTGACATCTTTATCACGCTCGTAAAGCGTTGTGCCAATGTCGTAGTTGAAATGGGAGTAAGAGAAATCTCCTACAATTGGGTGTACCGCCGCATCACTGAATACAACGCGTTTTCCAAGGACCTGTTCCGGTTGAGCGCTATAGAGCGTAGCATTTCCGTTCGCCAGCTTCTCAATAATGTCAGAATAGTCTTGATAACGCATAACGATGGTTGCATTTTCACGGTAATCCTCGTGCAAGTCCGCAATTGCCTTCCTGATAGCTTGATAGTAATCGTCACCTTCGATTTCCTTAATACCTACCGCGTAGAAGGACATGTGTTCTTCACCGGTTTTAGGAGTTTCAGCGAAAGCTACTTTCCTTTCTTTTGCCGCTACCCCGGACTGTAGAGCATTTTCCACATGAGAAACCAGGTTAGTGTGAGTTCCCTGTAAAACAGTTTCAGAAACCCCTGCAAAAACTTTAAATTTATTACGTCCGAAAGTAACAACGTCACCAGTAACTTTCAACTCTTTTGCCGTTTCCTTGTCCTGGATAAAATCGTCATCATCAAGAGTAAAATTAACCTTTGGGACTTCCAGGTTTGTAATAGCAGTAAAAGTGGAAATTTCCCTCAATTGGTTTTTGACAAGTGGTTCGGAAATAATGTCATTCGCTACAGTTTTTGGTAGGAATTTTCCTCCGCCTGTGTTATCGTCTCCCAACGCTTGATAAATTTCTTGGGAGACAGGCTTGTTCGCCATAACGTTTTTAATCAACTCAGCTTTTGCCTGGACGACTTTTTCTTTCGGATCCGCAACCCCTGCAAGACCTTGATTCTGTTTTTGCTGCTCGATTTGCGCTTTTTGCTCGGCTTCTAACTTGTCATGCTGCTCTTTAATGACATCAAAACGGGCTTTCAGGTCCTCTTTTGATTTTTGAAGGGCCTGAATCTCGTCCATAGTTGCAGCTGGATCCACTGCTTTTTGAGCAAGTTCGCCTTCTACTTTCTGCAATTGTTGGCCAATAGTGACCAGGTTTTGTTTAAGTTCAAATAAAGTTTTCATATTTTCATATTCCTCCTAAAATGGTATTTAAATAAGCAGAATTTGCTTTTGCCGCATCAGCGATTTTTTGGCGCAGGGCCATTTCTTCGGCTGAAATTTCCACATTTTTACTCTCTTTAAGTTGTTTTGGTACGTTTTTATACCGTTCCAAATACTCACCACTGATAGATGCGGCCATATTGTTGGCTTCTTCCACAACATCGCATAAGCCATATTCATATGCTTCATCAGCAGACAGCCAGGTTTCAGCATCTAGCATTTCTTGGAGCTTTTCCTCTGTCAACTTATCTCCTGCTTTATCAAGGTAAGATTGCATGCTCGATTTACCGATACGGTCCAGATCATCAGCCTGTTTTCTCAACTCTGCCGCATTACCAATGGCAAAAGTCCACGGATTATGAATCATGAGCATACTATTCGATGGCATTCTGATTTCATCAGCAGCCATTATAATGACGCTAGCAATGGAGGCCGCCAAAGCGTCCACATGAGCCGTAACCTTTGCTTTATGCCTTTTTAACATGTTATGGATGGTAATCCCCTCAAACACGCTTCCACCGGGCGAATTGACATATAGATTAATGATGTCAACATCCCCCAATTCATCTAACTCCTGCTTGAAAGTTGTCGCTGAATGTTCCCCTTCTTCGGTCCAGGCGTATTTTGTAATTTCTCCGTAAATAAAAATGTCAGCTGATTTTCCATCGGCTGACGCTTTCATGTTAAAAAACTTATTCTTTTGTCGGCTCTTGTCCAATCCTATCACCTCCTTTACGTCGTTCCCTCGGATCCATTGAAATCGGGTACAGGTCTCCACTTACGAACAATTCAGCTGCGTTCCCGCCTTCAGGTGGCAGATCTTCATACATTCTGATTTCGTCCGGTTTCAACCATCCACCCCTTACTCCTGCCTGGTAGAAATTCGTTCTAGCAGCCATGTCTCCACGTAACAGGCCGTTCAAATTAAACTTAAAATAATAACCTTGCCTTCTCTCCTGTTCGGTGAGCAATTTTCGGTTAAATTCATGCTCGTATTGTCGGACAATCGGCGTTAAAGTCATCTGGACAAACTGAATCATCATTTGCTCATTCGATGAATAGCTCTGCCCCTCATCGTCATTCAAAAAGGAAACAGGAACATTAAACACATTCGCCACCCGTGAACGTGTGATTTTTTCCGACTTTAACGTATCAGACGCAAAATATTTCTTTTCGATTGGGTCAATTTCCACACCTGGTTCTTGAAATAAGATTCCGCCGTTATTCTTATAAAATTCCCGGAAATATTTCGTGACTTCATCTCTTTTTTCATCATCAACATTAGTCCCATATTTAAGAACAAAGCTATCCGGTTTCTTCATTTCTGTTAAACTGAATTCTTGAACGGCTTTGTCATATAGTAGTGTGTTTTTCAAGACTTCCAACGGGCTGATTCCCTGCCATCGTGAAGCGCCGGTAATATGCTTTACGTGCAGCATATTCATATTGTGGATGTAGTACGTTCCGTTCGTCCCAAGCACTTGATACCACAACGATTCATCATCCGTGTTTAAAAAGGGAGTGATATATGTCGGGTCGATAGGGATGAGCGCTTCAACTTGCAGCCGAATGTCTCTCATAATAAGCGCATAAGCATTTCCATGCTCGTTCCTCGATACTTCCATTTTATTGATGAAGTCAAACCCGCTCATATTTTGATTCGGGACATTGACCAAAACATCATAAGCCTGGTTAGTTTTCAAATCGTAATTCTGATGCAACTTTATGGGAAGTGAGGAAACGGTATTTGCCAAACGGGAAATTACCGAAAAAATGGTCTCGTTTGTTGCTAATTTGCTGTTATCCACACCAAAAAAAGTCCGGCCAAACCAAGAGGAAAAATCGTACATCTTTCCTTTCCACCCAGCCGCCGCACCTTTTGCTGCTGCTTTAAATTTATTGAACCATTTCAAACTCTCACCACCTTTCAATTATGGTCAGTTCCCTAACAAATCTTTAACGGACATAAATGTGATTTTTCCGCTACCCTGAGGCCCAACCATTTTTTTCATTACTTCCGTATGGCTGTTTAAAAACGCCGCAAAGCCATCTATTTTTCGATAGCGATTTTGTTTCGTCGGCAGCCAATTTCCGTTACGATCTTCCACAAGTTGTACATTATTGATGTACCATCGGAACAACCTGTTGTTATTAAAAATAACTTTTCCGTCGAGGAATAATTCTTTTGCGTCTTTCAAAGCCGGACTCAATGTCATATGGCCCTGTCTTACAAGCAAGGTGTTGAATCCAAACGACTTTAAATCTTCCACAAGACGATAGGCGTTGGCAGGGTCATAGGTAATCAATTCAATATTAAATCGCTTCGATTGTTCCACAAACCAATCATAAACAAGGCGATAATCCACATAATCACCCGGGCAGATGGTCAATAATCCTTCTTTCTCCCACTCCCGATAAGGAATTTTCTCATTGTCACTGATTACTTTTTTATTAGGAATCCACGAATGAGATAAAACAAAAACCTTGCCCGTGTCCAACGGGAATTCTAAACATGCAGACGTGAAATCCTCTGTCTGCGACAAGTCAAATCCAGCTACACAATTCGCCCCTTCAAGGGTGGAAATGTCAATGGTTTTATCGTTCCTCTTAATAACTTCATAATCTAAAAAGGACTGTTCGTCGGCTTGAACAAAGATGTTGAAACGTTTAGTGATGAAGTCATTTCTTTCGGCGGGAATTCGCTTTGCTTTTTCCCAATCCTCAACCATATCCTGCAATTTAACTGAAACGCCCATATTCGGGCTTGCCTTCACCCACATTTCAGGGCGATCAAATTCATCCGCGCTGTCAAGGCTTGCCAAGTAATAAAACGTTCTTTCGTCGTCAATCACACCATTCAGGACATCCACACCTTGCTCATAATAATCGACCAACGGGCCATCTAACTGATAGCCGGCTGTTGTTATATAAATTAATAAAGGTTGGTCCCGGCTCCCACGTGAATTTTTAATGACATTGATTAATTTGTAATCCTTGTACTCATGGATTTCATCGAATATCCCGATGTGCGTATTAAGTCCGTCCAATCGTTCCGAATCGCTTGCCTGTGGTTCGATTTTGGAAAAGGTTTTATCATAGTGGATGGCGTCCCGCAACGTTCTGAATCTCTTTTTTAATGCAGGAGATGATTGAATCATCTTTTTTGATTCATCAAATAACAACCTTGCCTGCTTCATAGAATTTGCCAGCAAAATGATGTCTGCGCCTTTCTCGTCATCTTTGCTGACACCATAGTTGGCAGCACCAGAAATCATTGTGGTTTTCCCTTGTTTTCTGGCAACAAAAATAAGGCCCTCCTTGAAGCGCCTTAACTTTGTTTCTTTATGAATCCACCCGAATAACGAACCTAAAACAAAGTGTTGCCACGGTTGAAGTATCAACTGTTTGAAATTTCCCTTTGACGGTTTGCAATATTTTTCGATAAAACGTATCGGCCTATGTCCCGTTTCTTCATCAAAAATATAGGGAAACGACTTTGTTCCTTGCCTTTTCAAGTCTCTAATATGTCTTTTTGCTGCTAAAATCACCTTTTCCCCAGCAACGATCTTGCCGGATATGACTTGTTCCGCGTACCAAGTAGCCAGTAGTTTTTTTGATGGTTTATTTAATACCTTAATGACACCATTTTTAGAAGTCCTCGAAGCCATCTAACTCACCATCAATCTCCGGCAGAAGTTTGTTGATTTTACTGTAAATCTTATTTTTTTCTGCCACACATGATAAGTACGCTCGATACGTCGGATTGATTTGGTGCGTTTCTCCCCCACGACTATTCACATTTGTTACCCTATAACCTTCTTCCTTGACCAATTCATTTAATTCGATTTCTTGACTCCTTAAATTGCAGTAAGAGACAATCAAATCTTCATCAATGTATTTCGTTTCTTCTTCCAACTCTTTGTAAATATGGTCAAAAGCGCTTTTGGCTTCTTTATTATAAAAATTATTTTTAGGTTTTGCCATTCGGCCCGCCTCCTTCCTCAGCGTACTTTTTATATTTTTGATCCCACGTTGCAAGCGATGGAGCGCGCCCGGTCTTTTGTTCGTCGCCCTTCGACATTTCGGGGCAGGGGGGGCTAAATGATTTCTCGATTCGGTTTCGATTCCACCACTTTTATTTTTCGTTTTGTCTGCTTTTTGTTTTCTTTCCCTTTCCCTTTTTCTGGATGTGATTCGTTATGGCACTTGTGACACACGCAGATGAGGTTGTCCACATCCAATGCAAGTTCGGGATATTCTTTCCTTGATTTAATGTGATGCACAACATTATATGGAGTAATCTTCCCTTGCTTAAGGCACTCTTGACAAAGATAGTTGTCTCTCGCTAATGCAATGGACCTGCACACTTGCCAGGCTTTGCTGTTGTAGAACTTCTTGGCTCCTTGGTCACGTTTGTGTTTATCATATCGCCTGTGGCTTTCTGCTTTGTACTCTGCCAAAGTATCACCCTAGTAGTCTGTGCAGTAACCTTCGTCTTGTTAAATAAAATTTAAACGTGACTCGGTCTATCCTAGACTGCAAGTCCTTCCCTCTTGATCGCCTATGCCCTTTCACTAACTGCCTGTATGGCGTAGACTCCAAGTATTCTTTTGAGAAAAAATACTGTCCTCCATCCTTATCAGTGAAGTAATAATCATACTTATCATAAAGATAGACGTTCTCTTTTTTTATCGCTACATCATATCTGATTTCATCAGTTAATGGTTTGAGTTTTAGCTTCCTTACTTTAGTTTCTAAATCCACTCCACTCACCTCTTAATGAATAATGTGCCTATGATTACCACCACAATGATTGGAATACTTATATACTTTGTTAGCACCCAACCTATCTCAATCATCTGTTTTCCGATTTGCACCACCCACAATTCAAACAAGTAGTTTTACATGCGTACACGGCACCTTCCAACGTCGTCATTTTCATATGCTCCAATTCATTTCCTCCACACTGAGGACAACTATTAAAACTGATCTCTGAACGCTCTCCTAATTAATTCTGTTGTCTTACCACAATACCTTTTTCCACCAATTAGTTTACCTTCGCGCGACTTATTGTCCGCCATGTTCTCCACTCTCCTTATATAAAAAAGCACCTACCCGATAGGATAAGTGCTTGATTGGTTATTTAATCTGTACCATTTCCAGTTTTTCTACTTCATCCAGGTTCAACACGATTTCTTCTTTCGTCACCAGGAACCTGGCACCATCAATCATGACCGGCATTGCCACTTTAATATTCGTGTCAGTCTCAAATTGAATATCCTGTCCGTTTTTTAATAGCGCATAAACAGAATACTTTTTCAACCACATCTCCTCCTTTTTGACTACCTATTTCGCCAAAAAGGACTATTTTCCTATTAATATCATTCGACATTTATTGACAATTAAAATAGCGCTGTTTATGGGTACAGCGCAAACCTTTGCAGGCCACCTACTGTAAGTAAGCAGCACCGGTGTCCTACCGCCGCGTCTGGCACGGTTTCAGACAATAAAAGGAGCCCGCGCATTCGCAGTCCCCTTGATGCGCCATCCTTTTCCAAGGGACAGCGCTGACAGATACCAAAAACACTCTTCACCTATAAGTGGCATCATATGACATTCGTATGACAAGAAAGTTTTCTTTTTATTTTATTCTTGGCTCTTTTGATGAAAACTTGAACAGATGGCTTAGATATTCCCAATTCATCTGCTATCTCCTGCATGCTCCATCCCTGTGCCATATGGAGCAAATAACACTGCCTTTCCCTGTGTGATAAATCAATGAGCATGTTGACCAACGCCTGTTTTTCATCCTCACCCAATTCCCTTGGCTCCGGCTGGATATCAAGGCTCGGCATTAGGTCCATATCAACCAAAATTCTACGCTGATATGCCGACCGCCGATCTATCCCCCGCAGATTCCCCGGCCGCCTGCCTGTCCGCATCCAGTCGATAGCAAAGGACATATCGTTGATCATTCCGTTCACCTGGGTCCGGTCCATCTTATCAATCTGAGATTCTCCCAGCCTATCCTTTATTTTATAAAGATCCTTTCGGCCTTCCTCATATTCAATGATCATTTTGTCAATCCACATATCAAAGCCCCCTTTTCATCTCTGGCGATATGATCCTCTATGCCGTCTATCGGAATGGCGGGCGATTTCTTTAACACTAAGAGATTGTAGCTTCAACCATTCTATTTCCTTCTGCAATCGTTCTATTTCCTCTTTAAAATCAAGTTCAAGGCCTTCCCACTGTCCTAACTCCTCGCCGAGTTGGGATAATTCTTTTTGCTGTTCCTCAACAGTTGAAACAAGCAAGTCAATGTCATCTATATCAAATGTCCACTGGTCACTTTTGGCTCGTTTTAATTCCCTTTTTATTTTTTCGATTGCGCATACACGACAATCCTCAACACTCACTCCCACTCTCCCCCTCAGTCCGTATTCGATTTCTTGCATGGGATCACCGCCTAACCAATTTCTTTTTCGAGATAAGGAACGCCATTTTTGAATTTGTACCCAAGCCTTTCCGCTTTTCCTCGAACTCCCAGGGCGCTCCTGTTTAATCGGTCGGCGATTTCTTCAAAGCAATATCCCTTTCCCAACAGATCAATTAGCAGTCGCTCTTCTTCAGGAGAGTATTTAATGTGATTCGGCAGCCTTATGGGTCTTTGTTTCAAACCGAGATCCAGTATCCTTCTTTTCACGGCTGCCTGGCTCCGTTTTAATTCTTCTGCAATCTCCGGATAAGTGTATTTGAATTGATTAAGCATCCATTTCAACTTTTCGTCATCATCTTTGCTCCAAGGCGTATTATGCGGTTTCGGCACATGCAACTTTTTGATTTGGTCAGCCTTTCTCTTTTCCTCCACCCACTTTGGTTCCGGTCCAAGTGATAGCCTTTCAAATCTACTGAAATCAAGCATGTGTCTGTTTTCTTTCGCCCATTTCCAAAAATCTTGGTAGGTGACGACCAGGACTTTGTTTTCTGCAGCAAAAACCTTTTTCCTTGCAGGGAAATCATAAAGTTTAATCCAGTTTTTCAATATTCCGTAATGAGTGTTCAGTACCAGGGAGAGCTGACTAACTGTAATTCCGTCAAAATGGGAACGGGCATCACCAAGCCCCATTCTCTGGGCTTTTAACTTTACAGCGTTAACTGATCGATTAAGTTTTTTGGCTATCCCCTTAATGCTCACGGCTCCCCATTTATCTTCAAGATACTCAAGCTCTTCTTCTGACCACTTTTTTCCACGTCTCAATTTCAAGCCCCCTTAACTGTTAATTTCTCCGAACTGTGTATTAACCCCAATGACCATTTCGTTTTAAAATTTCGATGACTTCATCTGCATACGACTCGTCGGTATTGATTACTAGGTATTTTGGATAACCGCGTTTTCCTTCTTTTTTGCGATTCTCTGCTATCATTTGCCACACTTCACCTAAATTAGCCTGTTGTTCAGCAGGTAAGCGATAAACATCTTCTTTTTTCAGGACTACAAATTTTATTTTCATTCCGCTTGTATCAGCCACTTTTAACACTCCTTTCTATGTCGCCTTTTTTATCAAAACCGTACTAACTTATTAGCCTTTCAAACTTCCGTATTCTTCCCTCCTTGCCGATATCTGGCTATATTATTGACAAGGAGGGATATTATGAGAATCAAACGCCGTTTGCATAAAAGCGATCTCGAGGACATCAATTACAAAATCGACAGCCTCATAGATTGCTTAGATCGTCTAAAAAAGGTCATCAATGAGCCAAAGTTTGATATTGAAGACGTTCGTACCGAAATGATACCTATTTTAGCCTGGCCGTATCGAATCAAAGAATCCCTTGAAAAATCTATTTCCAGCATCGGGAAAGAGATGTGATTCATCTCTTAAACTGATCCGGATGTTGCAAGGAGTATCGCCTACCGCTCACATAAATGACGGTAGGCACTCCCTTTTTAGTTTTGAGGATATGAACGATGGGCCGATATTTATCACCTTTCTGTCTCATGAAATCACTCCCTCATATGTGATTTCGCTCGCTTCATCCCTTAATATTTTGATCCGTTTTAAAACGTCGTCAGCGTTCGATAAATGAATAAAAAGGGAACTTAAACTTTGGAGCCGACCGATTAAAAATGCCCCTTGCGTCAAACGAGTTTCTTTAGCCGATATACTTTTCAAATGCTCCAAATCATTTTCTAAATCCTTCAAAACGCGCGTGGCAGCTTCTGACAACGTTTCTGTGTATCTCACGCTATCCTCCACCCCTGCCGGAGCCGGGCCTTGACTTCGTGATTTTGTAAGTATTCATAGATCCAGACTTGATCACGTTCCTCTCTGCGGTATAAGAGGTAGTGGCCAGCGCGGTATTTGCGTTTTGTGTTTGGTTTTCTAGCCCTCATGAAATCGCTCCTCAACAAATTAATTTCAACTGGCCGTCCTTATTGCTTATAAAGTCCGTTTCAGAGTTTCCGTTGAGCAAAACATCGAATATCGCTTCCAGCACGTTGACAACTATGCTGTTTCCAGCCATTGCATACAAGGTAGCATTTCTGAATCCTTCCCGCCCTGGAAATTCTTTAAGAGCTGCGTCAAAGTCTTCATCATCGAATCCCATCAACCGCCAAACCTCTCGCTCGGTCAAGTATCTGTATTGCTTAGTTCCCGTTCTGATTATGCCAGCATTCGGACAGCGATCCTGGCGCTCTGTGATAGTCCAGCAATGTGTATCAATAACATCCAGCATACGGCTGTACCCTGCTACTCCCTCCGGATTGATTTCGCGTATTTTCGATGTCATGGAAGGTATGTTGATAAAATATTTTTCATCAGTCACTTTTTCTTCTAAAAAGTTATCAATGTGCGGCGTTTCTCTCCGCCTCAGCTTTCCAAAATCAAAAGCCACTCCATCCAGCCGACTAATAGCAAATACCCTTTCCCGCGCCTGCGGTATCCCAAAATCCATTGCGTTCAGTACATCAAATGATGTTTTATAACCCAATTCCTCCAAGCTTTCGATGTATTCATTAAAAGCGCCGATCATATCCCGGTCTAATACACCTTTGACGTTTTCCCAGATTACGACACTAGGTTTCCAACTACCCATGTTCTTAATAATTTTCACCGTTTCAGAGAGCAAAGATGATTGTTCTCCTTCTCCACCGTCTCGAGCACCCCAGCGCAGCCGAGCGCGTGAAAAGTCTTGACATGGCGATCCGTGAATAAGGATATCTGGCTTTAGGTTATATCCCACAACAGACTCTGCTTTGTATCGGTTATCGTACATGGCGTTATAAACCCTCACTCGACGCTCGTCTATTTCCACATAGTCAATTGACTTATGATCCACACCTAAGTTGATAAGCGCTTTTCTCGGAGCGCCGATTCCGCCAAAAAGCTCAAGAATCTTAATCACCTTGTCACCTCACTCCCTCCACCACCGCATTTATTTCCCGAATCCACTCATTGTACTTTTCCTTTGTCGGCAAAACATTTTTGATACAGACCGCCCGGATAGGGCAGCCTCCGCAATCGTGATAGTTGTCCTTGCAGACTTGCCGTGTTTTGTCGGATAGATCAACAAATGTCATGCTATCTCCTCGATTCTGATTTCCACCCTCGGATTTTCGCTATAAAACTTTGAAACTGATAATTCCACGACTTGGGAATCATCCTCATAAATGATCCCATTCATAGCATCAAGCAAGCTTTTTGAGTAATTATCACTGTCCGGCTTGGTTGTCGGTCTAATCTTGCCCACACTGGCAAGCTCTTTTTCCCACTTTCTGAAGCGCGTTGGTATTTTCCGGTGTATAACCATTCGAACTCTTAAAGGACCCGTAAAAAGCCTAATTCCTGCCCTATGGCGTGCCGATTGAGCAACTAACCTGACGTGCTCCTTATAATTTTTGGATTTGGCAGGATCGTAAAGCCTGACCCTGCCGTTGATCGTGGTTGCCCTCGGCCTCCCCTGGGCCACAGGCTCGCCGGGAATTTCGATGTACAACATCAAACCATCCCCTGCCTGTCGAGGCGCTCACAGTAGAGTTTGTATAGTTGCACAACGGTCATCCTTTCCAGCGAGTCCCGGTCATAGCCGTTGTTTGGCATTGCCAATAATTGCTCCACGTACCATTCTTTGCTTTCCTCCAATTAAATCACCCTATTCCTGCTTGCTTTTTCGGAAAATCCATCTGGATAACGTTTTTTCAGTTTCTCAATATTTTCATAAGCGATTTCCTCTAGCGTCAGATCAAGGAAGGTGGCAATGCCCGCAATGTAGTGCAGGCAATCGCCCAACTCCTTCTTAATCTTGTCCGCATTGAGATCATGACCATGAAAGACAGCTTTCTTTAATTCATCTGTCACCTCGGCAGCTTCCCCAGCAATTCCCATGCCATAGTTTGCCAGCTTATCCTTTAACTCCCCGTCCGGAAGCGTTCTTTTAGATAGATTTTGAAATTCGTTGAGTCTCATGGCTTACCTCCGCACATATACTCTGTCACTTAAATTCTCCCAATCCCACAAGATGCGCCTGTTTTGATTGTTGTCAAATTCCACCATCATAAAATCATTGTCGCCGTATAGCCCTGTAACTTTGCCTTCCTTACCATCCACATCGACAAGCACCATTCCTTTTTCCAAGTAACCAACTTCTTTTAGTTTTTGCATCATTTCGCTGTCACTTTCATAAACCATTCTCTGTCCCTCGTCATCAATGCCATTTCCACAAATATCCGCTTTGCTTCCTCCTGCACTTCCGGTAAAATAGCCTCGTAGTTTTCTAACAAATTCGGATGAACTGTGGATGTGTGGTTCGGATACTGCACAACCACCCCTTTTTCCTCACGTATGGATTCAATCCAGCCGACGTTGCCGAATGTTTTCCGCCTGACCCACTCACCCGGTTTCACGATATCCGCCCCCTTACGTTTATTTGCGTTTTTCCGCCAGCTCCTTTAATTCCTCACGAATCACTTTTTGTTGCCATGCCAACCATTCTGCATAGGTCCACTTTTTCATGCGTTCTGCCTCCTTTTATATCTACCTGGGGTTTGGTTCATGGCCTTTATTTCCTCTACGATGAAATTCTGATGTTTCCAGCAATGGATATTTTCTTGATGAGTCCCGAACTTCAAGGCTATTTCCCTATCAGAGAAACCGGCTGATTTCAATTCCGCGTATGTTTCTTTGTCTAAGCCCTTGACAACAATCTTTATAATCCCGTTCATGCGTTTCCATTTGTAAAATGCCGATTCTGTCATCCCATACATACGGGCGATTTCTATATCCCTTGCACCTTGCTCTTTCAACCTTTCATACCCTTGCAGCGTGAGTGGGGTCGATGGCTGACCGAATCTTGCTAACACAACACCCGTTTCCATTTCAATTTCTTCTTGTGTTAGCCCTCTCTGAATGAGATACTCATATTCGCTTGTCGTCATGTCCTCACCTTTCGCAAGGATACGGGCCACCTTTGGCGAATACCGGGCCGCTCTCCCGGCCTCTGAAGCTTGCTGACACAGTTCGCATTCGCAATTTTTTCCCATTAACGGGGGATGGTCTGCTAATATGCTGCTGACTTGTTCCAGGACCATGATCCGGTCCATGGGTTCATAGACTATGTTCATTTTTGCTTGCTCCTTTCTACAAATCTGTTTAAATAAAATGAGGCTTCCTTTAAATCTCCAAGGTTTTTAGCGTTTAATATTAGCTTCACAACTCGACCTAAATCAGTTGGTTCTTCAGACATCTCTAAGGCTTCTTTAAACCACTTTGGTTTTCTCCCCTTTAACGCTTCGTCCACGTCAATGATTTCAATTAAATCTCTTTCGTAAGGCGGTAGTCCTGCGAACTCATGAAAATCCTCTGCTTTTGCGTTTCCAAAACCGTACCGCCTGTGAAATTTCCAATGACACCTTTGACACAAACACACTCCGTTATCAATATCAAAGCGCCTTTCTTCATTTTCGAGATAAGAATCCAAGTGGTGAGCGTGTAAGTTTTCGCTCGCTCCACAAAGCATGCATTTGTTACCATTGATGTTCCTTATATACACGGACCATCTTTGAGTTTTTGCAGATGACCTTTTGGGAACCGTGTTTTTTTGTTCGTTTTTCAAACAGCCACAAGATTTTGTGTGGCCGGTTACCAAATGCCCCATCCATACAGTAGTTTGGTTGCTGCATTCGCACTTACAAATCCAATAAACCTTTCCTGTTATCGAATTATCTCTTTCAAGAACTACTAACCTACCAAACTTTTCTCCTGTTAAATTTCGTACAGTTTTATTCTTTGCCCACTTTTCGCATCCGCACGATTCGCTGTTCCCGGTTCTTAGATTATTCGAACGAATAACAACCTCGTTTCCACAATCGCATAAACACTTCCAGGTTACCCTTTTATGCTTATCTCTCCCTGCAACCTCAACCACCACCAACTTACCAAACCTCTTTCCTGTTAGATCAACGATTCTTCTTGCCATTTGACATACTCCTTAAAATGCCATACCCGGCTATATCTTCCCAAGGGTTCTCTTTAAACGCCTCTTTTTGGGTTGAAATTCTCATTAGTTTGTCAAACACACGGATTATAGCTAACATGTCGTCGTATTGGTGAGGTTGTATTCCGTTCGGATAAAGAATTTCGAGAAAATCACCTGATTTGTTAAAAGCATCACCATATGCAACGTTTTTTTCATCTACCAATTTTCCGATTTCTTTTCCGATGTTTTCATAAATTCGCATATTCACATTGTCAAGCGTCAAATCATCTTCCAATTCTTTATAAAAAGCACCTTGACTCATTTCACACCCTCCAATATTTCCTTAATCTTGAACACCTTGATGTGATCAGGGCGCTCCAGATCGCATATTTCCCGGATGGTTGCCAGTTTGTTTTGCAGGTGTTCAAATTCCGTCAGTTGGCCCGTATCCACAAATCCATCAGCTCGTTCTATTTTTAATTCCGGGTCCAAGAAGCCATAATGCCTTTTTCTTCCTTGTCTATCCGTAATATCCATCCAGACTTTTCCGTGTTCAGTTTTTATATGATCCACCCGAAATGGAACTCGGGCGGCGACTTTATTCACATCAAAGACAATCATATTAATAAAATCGCCTTTCTGGATTTCGGATAATGGGACTTTCAATTCCACCCCTCCTAAAAATAAGCATTCGCACTGCAATCAACGTCTATATTCCTGTACCTCGCCTTCCGTTCTTCTTCGGCCATGAAGCGTTCAAAGCATTCTTCCGTAGGAGTAGGGATCAGGCCCGCTTTAAAAATGTCGTACCGATCCGCCCAATACCAAGGTCCATAGAGTTCCTCATGCACCGTTTCCAGCGCCCGTCTGACTCCCTCGTCCCGGTGCGGACTGTATTTCCCTCTGTGATGTTCGTTGCAGAGGAAACGGATATTCCGCCAGCCTCCACGGCCTCCGTTGCTCCTGAAGCGAACGTGGTGTGCTTCTAGCCCTACTGTTGTCCCGCACAGGTAGCAATATTCCCCATGCCGCCGTAGCGCTTCGTTGTAATCTTTTTTCATTATTCTTCCCCGGACGGAGCGCTTGGGAATCAAGCGCCCCTTGTGTAACTCCGGTTTGTTGTTCTGTTTTCGTTGCTTGATGGGTACTTTGCGTATCTGTGCTTCTTTGCTGATAGGATGAAAACCAAAACTCATGGTATCGACTCCTTTTTCAGAATGGAAGTTGGTCATCTTGGATATCAACGGGCTGCCCATTATCCTGGAACGGATCACCGGGATCTGCCGTGTACCTTTGACCTTTGCTCTGCCCGCCTTGCTTTTTCGGTTCCAGGAATTGCACGCTGTCAGCGACAACCTCTGTCACGTAAACTCTCTTGCCGTCCTGTCCCTCATAGCTTCGTGTTTGGAGCCTTCCGTCTACTCCGGCAAGTGAGCCCTTGCTGAGATAATTCGCCGCGTTTTCTGCCGGTTTACGCCAGACAACACAATTTATAAAGTCTGCTTCACGTTCGCCCTGTTGGTTAGTGAATGTTCTGTTTACTGCCAATGTGAAACTAGCTACAGGCACACCATTAGGCGTGTATTTTAGGTCTACATCTTTGGTTAAACGTCCTACAAGGACGACTCTGTTTAGCATGACGATTCCTCCAACTCGTAAATGATGAAGCCTTCTACCGAATTTTGATAATGTTCAACCTTTATTTGTTTCGGATAATAACCCTTCTCATATTGTTCATTCATTTTGTTTTCCAATGTTCTAGCATCACAAAAATAGGATTCTACTTTAAATTTCTGTTTCATTTCTTACCTCCTTGAAACTCACATTATTTACTGGATATTCAACTAACTGTCCGTTTTCCTTTTCGACAACTGCAACCGGGTAGGCTATTACTCCGCCAGGATGACCACCAACAAAAGGAGATGCGTCAATAACATTGGACCTCTGGAAAACCCCTATAAATTTAGCTTTTTCCTCCCCTGTTTTTATATAGCAATCTCTCATTTTCAACTTCCTCCCTGCGCTTCAATTGATTTCATAATGTCCTTCAGAGCCAGTCTTGCGCCTTCGTAAGTCTGCGCTATCCCCCTCCAAGTGATGTAGTCGCCCTCATACTCTGCCGCATATGTCAGCTGTGCGCCTTTTGATATCCGGGACAGGTATTGTGCGTCGGTCCCTGTCTTACCACTATCCCGCATCTGCTTGTACTCCTGCCCCTGTGCTACCTCAGCCATGCCCTCGTAATACTTCTGCTTTTTCTTGTGCCATGCGGCTATATTCCACGCCTGTCGCTCTGCTTTTGTGTACAAATATTGGAGCTTGCCAATTTCATAAGGGGCTAGGTGGTCCATGCGGCTATCAAGGGCCTGTATTTCCGCTATAGCTTGCTCGTGAGCTTTTTCAAAACGTTTGAGCATCAGCAAATCATTGTCTGTTTTAGGCTGGGCTCCCATCCCGTTACCTCCTAACTGTCAAATTAGGTTTCTTGAAATATCCCAAGATACAAGGGAATTTCTGCATTTCTTTTTTAATCTGCCTGAATGACATGAACCGATTACCGTAAGAAATAATTTCATCCTGTGACAGCTCCATGCAGTTGATCGGCTCTTGTCCGTATTCCCGCCAATACAGATACCGAGCGTCTCTTGGACTTTCTGCAAATATGAAAATAAATGTGTCTTTGCTTTGTTTGAGAGAGTAGATTTTTATTTTGTCAAAGCCCAAGACGTTGTTTTTCCACATATCTTGAAACTTGTCTGCATAGGATAGATTAAGGTCCAATGCTGATTTGTCATCCGCCAGCTGCACCTTGCCCTCTTGGAGTAGAAAAAATATGTAATGGGCAAGGGCAGATTCTTCGTATCTCACGGCGTCATCAAGCAAATCCTTAATTGTAGACATCTTGGATCTCTCCGGTATGTTTGTTGTATCGAGTGAGAACCGTTCCAATCGGGCCATTCCTGTTTTTGGCGATAATCATTTCCAAAGTGTCGTCATCGGATTCCTTGTTGTAATACGAATCCCGGTACAGGAACATAATCACGTCGGCGTCTTGCTCAACGCTTCCGGATTCCCGGATGTCTGACATCATTGGCCGTTTGTCTTGCCTTTGCTCTACCGCCCTGCTTAACTGGGCCAGGCAGATAACCGGGCAGGAAAGTTCCTTTGCCATTGTTTTTAAATCCTTTGATATTTCGGTCACTTGCTGATGGACGTTCCCGTTATGACTTTCCCGCGGTCTGATTAATGTTAGATAGTCGATGATGATAACCGGCTTTTTATTGGTCCCGCTTATCAATTTCCGGACTTTTGCCCGCATTTCTGGGACAGATTGCCCCGCGCCGTCAAAAATCTGAATATCGGTATCTGACAATCTGCCGACCGTTTTTGCCCACATTTCTTTTTGCGGTGCGCTTAACATCCTGTATGGATCCCGCAATTTGGCCCGATTGTAACCGCCCGTTGAAGCTATTAATCTTTCGGTCAACCGCTCCGCTGGCATTTCCAGCGAAAAAATGATTGGTAGATACCCTTGCCAGCCCGCCTGTTTTCCGATGTGCAGCATGACATCTGTTTTTCCCATGCTCGGGCGGGCAGCAATGATAGTCACTTCTTTGTCCTGGAAACCGTTTGTCATATGGTCCATTCTTTTAATTCCGGAAGGAACGCCTTTTTTCGGTGGGCGGTCATCCCACGGCAACTCATATATTTCGGCAAGTGCGTCCTTGATGGATGTGTGATCGTTGGCCCGCACTTCGTTGATGTCATCCAGTGACTTGATGACTTTGTCAATGTTCCAATCTTCATTTTTGGCAAGCTGCAAGATGTTCTGCTTTTCGCGTTCTTTCCAGCTGTCCACAATCAAGCTTTCATATTCGTCAAATTTGCTTGGATTGGCGTATGTAGTCAGTTCATTGATGTAGGAAGCCCCGCCAAGTGTAAGGACATCTGTTTTTACTGCCAGCGTAACCAAATCGACTGACTGGCCCGTTTCCGCCAGCTTTTTCATTTCCGAAAACAAGCGCTGGTGCCTGCCGTCTGCAAAATGGAAACCGCTTAAAGCAGAATCTTTGATCAGGTGATTTTCTTTTAGCAGCGTACCTAGGTAGGCTTGTTCGGCCTTCAATTAGAAATCCTCCCCGGCTGTAAAATCATAATCAAAGTTCTCAGGCACATACCGCCCGCCGCTATTTTCGCTTTTGGGCTTTTGGTTTAAATACGATTCGAACTTGTTGCTAAACAATGTTTCAGGACGAATGAATTTTTCCATATCCGTGTGCATCCATTCACTGCATTTGGTGTCGATCACCTTTTTAAAGTCTTCCAGCCGAAAACCTTCATTCCACCTGGCTTTGATAACAGATCTTGTCTTTTGAGTTGTGGGTCTGTAGTTTTTGCCAGACACGCCGTTGAGATAATTTATTATCTCGACATAAGGTATTTTATCTATATCTCTATCTATATCTATATCTGTACCGTCACGTGACGTCACGGCAACGTCACTCTCTTTTTGCTCTTCTAACAGCTTTTGTTTTTTTCGTTCACGGTATCTGCGATTTCGCTCTGCGTTCAGCTTTTTAATGCGTTCCATGCCATCAATGTTCTGGTGTTTCTCCCAGTTTGATATGTTTATAAACCCATCTTCTATTTCAATCATCCCGAATTGTTCGAACGTCTGCAGTGCCAATCTGACAATGTTTAACGGTCGGCAAAAAATGGTCGCCAGCATTTCATCTGTATAAGGGATCTTTTCACTTAAATAGATATAGCCGCTGGCATTGGTCTTTCCGGCTTGGGCCAGAAGCTTTACCCATATGATTAAAATGGTGTCGGCTTCCGGCATGCTCTCAATTAGACGGATTTTTTCATCTTCAAACATTTGAGTGCTCAATTTTATCCATTTGACACTCATGTATAATCACCGCTTTTGATTTCCGAAATGTCGTTTTCGTTTAATTCAAACCATTCCCCTCTCCGCCTTTTTTTGGAATACAAATTATGAAATTGCTGTTCCAAAGAGGTATAATCATCTGTTTCTATCGCATGAATTAATTCAAGTTTGTAAGGCAATTTTGTGGTAAAATGGTCAAGACGTTTATTTAAATTTCTAGTCTTTCCGATTTTTATCAAACCGTTGTCAGCTTTCAGAAAGTAAACAAACCCCTTTATTTTTTTCCTTCTTCTTTTTGCGTTGCTGCAGGATGGAATTTCATATAAGCTCATTTCTATTTGTCGGTTATATTTTTCAATTTCCTCATCAGAGTGGTTGTCATAAAAGTGTTGTATCAATTCCTTGGCAGACTCCCATTTTTCTCTGTCAGGAATAAAACCAGCGTTGTCGGTTAGTGAAAAGCGCCCATCTTTAATCTTGCTTATCATATAAACCTTAGGAAATAGTAAGTTCTCCATCGTTACTCACCTTGCTTTTCTTTTGCTTTATCAATCCAATCATCAAGTTTTTTAATCATATCGGTTGCCTGTTTTGCGGTTAGTTGAGTGATACTTTTTATCTTCAAATGTTTATATACATCATCAACAGTACCGCCACGCATTTCAGCAAACTCTAAAGCCTTTGTTTTTATCAAGCCCACTTGCTCCGATGTGATTGGTTCCGGTGCCCGATATGTTTCACTCCGCTCTTGAAAACTGTCTGGATCATCCCTGTCTGTGGCAATGTTGAATTGTTTAAGCAGGAAATATTTTTCTGCATAAGTCAGTGCCTTGCCGACCCCTTTTTCACCCGCTGTATCAACGCCTTGTCCGTAAAAAGGAATGACAATTTTTTCATCAGGTTTTTCCGTATTAATCCATGTGTACTCAATTTCTAATTCTGTAAAATAAGTTGTGGTTTTCTTAAGATTCCCGTACTTGTCCTTGTTTTCAACTGTTTCCGCTCGGACATTATGTCCCTTTACTTGTGTAACAAGCAGCAACCCCAATTCATCCAGCTTCTGCCGAACTGCGGCAAGTACCTGTGAGCTTCCCACATACTGATATTGATGTCCTTGTGATTCTTTTTGTAAGTATGGGACCACCTTCCGCACTTCCAACAACTTTTGATAAATGTTCATCGGATCCGCAGCCCCTCACTCTGCCTAATCTCCACCCCAGGCACCTCTTTCCCTTCCTTCAAATCAGCAAGTAAGGCTTTCTTGTCCAATTTTGGTTCTTGCGGAATAAAATACTCTTCAGGTATGGATTTTTCACTTCGAACGAACACACTCGGCGGGTTTTTCTGAATGTTGAACGAGAATAATTCAGTTTTAATCCGCTTCATATCACTTGAAATCATTGCTGCTTCCAATGAATCTTTTAATCTTTTGATATTGTTTTCTAAGGATTTCCGGCGTTCAGCAAGGCGCTTTTCTTCATCCTTGATGGCGTTGGCCTGCGCTTCAAGGTTTTTCATTACCTTTGCATAACCAACAGCCTTATCTTCGATTGCGTCGTTTAGTGATTCAAGGGTATCCTCAAGCCCCTCTTGTCCATCTTCAATCATCGTTTGAATTTGCTGATAAGCAGTTGATAATTCATATAGATTCATCGTTATTATCTCCTTTCAAATCAAAGTCCAGTGTTTCGTATAAATCTATTAAATCGTTGAAAAACGGCGATCCTTCGTAATATGGTGCATAATGTTTGAGCAAATCGTAAAAACCTTGTAAAATTTGATTTTCGGGCTGAAAAACCGTACCGTTTTTGGTATAAAAATACACTTTTTAAAAATCACCCCTCCTTGTGCTATAATGGTTACAAATGGTAATTTTTTTAAGGGTTCCTGTTGCAGCAGGAGCCTATTTTCTCCATGGCCTAGCCGCTTTAACAAAACGAACACTATCTCTCCTAATCTCGTGCATTTTATTTGTCAGTTCAGCAAACTCATGGGAATAACCACTCAACGATTCGGTTTCTAAAAGCTCAATTGCTCTCTTCATCTGTGCAACCAGCAAAGTTCTGATTTCTTTTGCTTTTTCGTCCAACCCTCACACCCCCTTCAATCTTCATTTAAAAAAGTGACGTACAAACTTCCCAGACAAAGACAGAGTAGTACCAGGAAAATTAAAGCCACTGGACCGATGTACAATTTCAGTTCACCTCCTTTAAAACGATCTTCATGTTCTCCAAAGCAGGCTCCAAACGCTTCATTTTCCCAGAAACCAAATCCACTTTATAAATGGTTTTTAATGTCTTTTTAATTCTTCTGTTAATTTGACTGTCTGCAGCAATCCAAGCAACTGCTTTTTTCACATCATCTTCAGTTTCAACTAGTTCGACTGTTTCTTCTGGGTAGTAGTACTCATAGCTTTTTTCAATTACTAAAAGGTAACGAATAAGCACTATTTCACCTCCTTAAAGTTCACCAACGGCATATGAACGACAAAATTACTGTTTCAAAAGTTTGAAAGACGTTGGATTTCACTTCAAACCCTTTATGTTGAAAATAATCCACAAAAGCATCTGAACAATGATGATTTATCCATTGATTGCTTAAAGCTACCT
Source organism: Siminovitchia fortis (assembly GCF_003605365.2). Lineage (GTDB taxonomy): Bacteria > Bacillota > Bacilli > Bacillales > Bacillaceae_C > Siminovitchia > Siminovitchia fortis. Next base: position 4,369 of record NZ_QYTU02000034.1, on the reverse strand, counting down.
GAATCAATGCCTGGAAATGTCCTTCTTTTGCATTCTTTTTAATTTCCTTTTCCATCTTTTCAATCGCTTCGTTTAATTGTTTTCTCGCCACTAGATGGGCATTACATTTAGAGATTTCCCTAGCTTCTCTCGCTAACATTTATTTCGCCTTCCTCTCACTCAGCTTTCATAAATTCAAAGCCGTATTTTTCTTTCAAGTACTTGAACAAGTCACCCATCAAAAACACTTCATCCAGCTGCGGATCGTGAACGATTTGGTCACCTTCCAGGACCTCATTTCCTCGCCAATCACTACCCCAGTGTTTGCTTTGCTTTTCAGGCATCCTCTTTCACCTCCTTCAAGGGTCCATAAAATATTCCAATTAATTAGCAACATTTTCCGCATAAGGTTTAAAAAAATCAGCCCTTATCAATTAACGTGTTTTTTATAAACTTGATCACTTACGGAAATGTCGAGGCCAAATTTTTCAACCACCCCCATAAGGTTTACCGTGTCGTCTAAAATTGGCTGTCTTTCGATCAACATATCCGGCGTCATGTCTTTCTTTTTGATCATCTTGCCGTATCCGTATTTGGTAGATATTGCTTTATTCGCTATGGAGTTTGCCTTAATAAAGCTGATACGTTTTGGCTGTTCCAAGGATCGGCTCAATTTGCTCATCGCTTCCTTTTGATGCTCTTTGTCCAACAAGCGGAAAACTTGGAATCCCTCCAGTCCACTTGCTTGACGGAGCGTTTTGAGCATTTTAAACACCCAACGCTTGAATTCCTTTGCTTCTTTCTTGCGGCTTTCGAAAACTGTTTCGTAAACACCATATTCATTTACGATGAGCATTTCCTGTTTTCCGCCAGGTGTTTCGAGGGGGTGTTTTGAAACCACATCCTTTTCTAACCTCCGCCTAATCTCTTTTGCGTCTAAACTTAAAGCATTTGCGATATCAGCAAGTACCGCCCACCATTCACCGGGCTCTTTTTCAACAAAGCGAATTTCGTGGCCGGCCCAAATTTCGGTTTTTACTTTCATTTTTGGATAGCCTCCTTTTCTTCAGAGCTTGATAGCCATTTGTCTATAACATCCAAGTCAAAAATCAATATGCCAGGACTTGGCCGCCTGAACGGTATGCTTTTGGTCCTGAGCAACCGATAAATTGTAGACTCCGACATATCACAGTTGATGGACTTGAGGTATTCGGATAGGGCTTTGGCTCCCCGGACGCGTCTCATGAACTTTCATCCCTTTCAATTAACGGGAGGATCCCTTCCTGCTTTAGCAATTCATAGATAAACAATCTCCCTTTTTGAGTCCATTTCGTGCTTACTCTTGATTTATCCGCATCTATTACGTGAGTGTATGTTTGTGTATAGCCTTTATCTTGGTGTTTTGCATATAGCAGCCATATATCACCCTGTCTATATTGGACACCCAACTCATGTAGTAGACGGTTCATTTTAATAGCGCTCATTCCGTAATCTTTGGCGATTTTTGAAATTGACAAGAGCGACTTGTTTTGCAGGACCATGTCATAATAAGTTGCTTTTGGTTTCAACTCATTAACCTGTTGTTCCAGTAACAGATTGCTAGTCTGCAATTTTTCTACTCTCGCATTGAGATAATCCATCGCCCTTTTCATGACCATTTCAGGGCTATTCCATCTCTCTTCTAGTTCCAAGAAATACAAACGGGCTTGCTTTCCTTTTTCGTTCCTTTGCAGCATGGCGATTTCTTTTGCCATCGGTATTTTGATGTGATGGTCAATCATGGTATGTTCGCGACCGTGTGATGTCGTTCTTTTTTGATCGACTTCAACAAAATCGATATTTTCAACGAATCCATACTCTTTCATGCGGTTAAACCAAATGTCGTAACGTGTGCCAACTTCCAAAAACTCATGTAGATCTCGGCCGCTGACAAGTAAGTTGCCATCTTTATTTTCTTGTGTAGGGATTAATTGATTCATAGCTTCCTCCTTTATATAACTTTCGATTCCTCCTTCGCTTCATGATTCATGAAGTCCGGAGGCAAAAAAATTTCATCAATCTTCATGCCGAATTCTTTTGCGATAATGAACATCTCAGAGCTTTTAAATTGTGTAACGCCGCGCTCTTTATTTGAGTATGTTTCGGTTTCAACCCCAATCAGTTCCGCCATATATTTTTGAGAGAGGTTTTTATACCTCCTTAACGCTGCTAGTTTTGTTTGCATTATTTTCACCTCCGAAAGTTATTAACTTCATAATACATGAAGTTTTTTCATAATGCAAGAGATATTTTCATATTTTATGAAAATTATTTTGTTATTTCCTAAAATAATATGGATAAACTTCATGAAGTATGATAAAATTAGTTTAGAAAGGCGGTGAAACTTCATGAAAAAGGAAATTAGCATTTATGTAGGGAAAAAAATTAGACAGTATCGAAAAATGAAAGGTTTGACTCAAAAGCAATTAGGAGAAAAAGTCGGAGTAAAGCATAATACGATCTCTTCTTATGAAAATGGTACAAACGAACCAGAGCAAAATATTATGTATTCTATTGCAAATGTATTAGATGTTTCGATCAACGATTTTTTTCCGGATACTGAAGAAAAGCGTGTTGTCAAAGAGTCGGGCCCTGCTTATTCAATCGGGTCAAAACTTTACCCTTACTTCCCAGCAAACATTTCGGCCGGGTTGCCGATCAGTGTGGAAGGCATCACATCGTCTGAATCCATCAACCTTCCTGACAACATCATGGGAAAGTGGGCTGGATCAAACGTATTTATCACAAAAGTAAACGGGGAAAGCATGAACAGAGTTATTCCTCACGGTTCTTTAATCGCTGTCAAATATATAGAGGCAGCTGAACTTAAAAATGGTGACATAGTGGTATACAGCGACAATCATGAGTATTCGGTCAAACGCTTTTATCGGCATGATGACAAAATCATATTCCGCCCAGATTCAACCGATCTCGGATTCACCGATTATGTAACATCTATTGAAAATCCAAACCTACAGATTCACGGAAAAGTAGTCTTGTACATTGTGGAATTGGATTAAATACTAACGTTAGAATTTAATCACGGCGGGCTGATCACCCGCCTTTTCATTAAAAGAAAGGAGTATGTAAAATGGCTTCTGCCACCCCTTTAGGAAATGACAAATATAAAATCTATGTGGAACTCGGATATAACGAAAAAGGAAAGAGGATCAGAAGGACAAAAACCGTCACCGCAAAAAGCCAAAGGGCATTAAAAAAGGCGATGACAGATTTTGAAATTGAAGTGCATAAAAACAAAGACGCCGCCAACATTGAAAAGATAACATTTGAGCAATTCGTTGAACGTTGGATGGATGTATATGTCAAAGTGAATTTAATGGTCAAAACGAGAGACGCTTATAACAATTATCTGAAAAGAGGCGTGATGGAAGGGCTCGGAAAATTCGAAATGGATAAAATCAGGGCGTACCATATCGAAATGTTTTTTAAAAAACAGAAAGAGGACGGCGCCAAAAGTTTGCAGGGTAAATACATGATGCTCAAAAGTATTTTCTCAAAAGCGTTGAAATGGGAAGTTATTAAAAATAATCCTATGATAAACGTTGATCCGCCCCGAGTGGAAAAGAAAAGCAGAGAAATTCAATTTTATGATGAAAAACAGCTCAAGCATTTATTAAAAGTGCTTGATGACGTCTATCCAAAACATCGCATAATGATAAAACTCGCGGTATTAGTTGGACTTCGCAGAACGGAAATAGCAGGAATAAGGATGGAAAACATTAATTATAATGATAACTCAATTCTTATTGATAAAACGCTGCAATATGACAAAGAAACGAAAAAATTCTTTTTGGGCCCGACTAAACCAAAGCGCTCAAGAATAGTACACGTACCGGCGACGTTTATGAAAGAATTAAAGGAATATGCCAAGCAGCAAAAAAAATTACAACTATCTTGTGGATCTGCCTGGAATCCAATGTTAGATGATGAAGGGAAGCCAGTCAATTTACTTTTTACAAAAAAAGACGGCTTTCCTGCTCACCCCGACAGTTTGACAGGGAGATGGCGCGATATCGTAAAAAGGCATAATCTGCCACCTTTAAACTTGCACGGACTGAGACACACTTATGCTTCTTTTGCAATTAGCAGAGGGGTCAACTTCAAGGTGATTCAGGAGCAACTTGGACACGCTGATATAAAGCAGACTTTGAACACGTACAGCCATTTGACCAAAAAGGACAAGCAAAAAGCAAGTGACGTATTCAATGCAATCCTCTGAGAGATTGGTCACTTTTGCGTCACTTGCACCTTTATTACATCTTTATAAAAGTGGTTTAGCCCCGTCATATCAACGTTTATCTGGTCGCAGATTCCAAAGCTACTTCGATCA
>NZ_QYTU02000033.1 GCF_003605365.2 Siminovitchia fortis | reverse complement strand
CGAGAAGCGTGAAGTCTGCTAGTCGATAGGCGCTGGAGCCAGACGCGGCACTAAGTGACAAATAACCTGAGCATTTTATAATTTCCTTAACAGCCACAAAATCCCCCGTGCTTGCGGGGGATTTTAAAATTGCCATTCAGCCAACGAATTCAATACATATGACGGCTGTTTTTCTTTCATCTCCAAAGCTTCTTTTGTCGTTACGCCTGTATGGACGAGAAGCGTGTCCATTTTAATATTAATGCCTGCCAAAATGTCCGTATCGTAATTATCGCCGACCATGAGCGTCTTTTCTTTAGGAGAGCCAAGTACTTTTAAAGCCTGCTCCATAATGATGGAGTGTGGCTTGCCTATGAATATGGGCTCCGTTTGAGTCGAAACAGACACAACAGACGTGATCGCCCCGTTCCCCGGTAGCAATCCTTTTTCCGTCGGCAGCGCTGTGTCGCCATTCGTGGAAAAGAACAAGGCTCCGTTCCGGACGAAAAGGCAGGCTTTCGCCAGCTTTTCATATGTTATTTTACGGTCAATTCCCATAATGACCGCCTCCGGATCCTTGTCTGTCAGATTGAGACCTTTTTCTTGCAAGGCGGATATAAGCCCTGTTTCCCCAATAACATAAACTGACGTATCAGGATGGTTTTCATATAGATAATCTGCCGCTGCCATGGAGGTTGTAAATATATCCTCCTCTTTCGCCTCAATTCCAAAATGATTTAAATGATCAGCCACTTGACCGGGCGTTTTCGAGGAATTATTAGTGACAAATAAGTAGGGAATTCCCTTTTTATTTAAACGGGCTACAAACTGAGCAGCCTCAGGAATACTTTCTTTGCCCCGGTACATTGTGCCGTCCAGGTCAATCAGATAGCCTTCATACTTTTTCACCGGAAACCCCCTTCCAAACATCACTTTTTAAATGCTGATACAGGCCCCAATTCGTTTGTTAAATAATCCCTCACTTTTGGCGCAAATTGTTTAAGGGCGTTGATTTCTTCCTTCAGCATCGATTGCACCTGTCCATGGTCAACCTCAATATATTGCTGTACAAGCATCTTACGAAAATTAATAACGGTTTTAAGGCTTTCGCTCATGTCATCTGTGATAACTTTTTCATCAGTAAGAATATCAATGATATCATCATAACTTCCCGGATCCCTCATGATAAAACCATCAATCATGGCATTGCCGGTATCAAGAATGGATTCGATGACGGTTTGCGCAATTCTTTCAAGCGCGGTTTTTTCAACGATTGACTCCCACTCTTTTTTCTCTTCAAACAGCTGGATCTGTCTTTCCATATACATCAAAGTTTTTTCTATTTTTTCACGATCAACAAAATACACGGTTCCGATTACCTCCATGAGTTATTATCACTATTTTATCAAATAAATGGGCGGTGGACGAATAGATGCAGCGGACAAGGGCAATTTAAACATAAAAAAGGTGGTCACTCACATGGATGAATCACGCCGGGACGGCGATCATCTCGACAAAGAGGAAATCACATATACAGATGTTTCCACTGTGGAAACACGCAGAAATTTCCTTATTCCTGAGGAGCTTCCCGAAGGATCTTTCGGGGCGCCGAAAGGAAAACATACTCGCGTTGAAAATAAATCCACTCCTTGGAAAGAAGGGCAGCGCCCTTACAGTGCTTTTAACTACGAATTCAAGTCCATGCACCAAAACAGGCCCCGGAAGTTCCCGGGTGCCCATCCGACACATGACGACCCAAACCGGGACACGGAACCGCCATACGAAGACAGCTGACCCGGCAAAAAATGGCCAAGACTTTGCTTGGCCATTTTTCATGGAACGGGGGTACAGGCACCTCCGCTTTTCTATTGTCCAGCTCCGGTGCCTATCGACTAGCAGACTTCCTCATCCTTCCTACGATAAGTCAACATCGGCTCCGACGCACAGGATGTGCTAGTGCAGGCGAAGCGACAGGACGTCGCTGCTTGAGCCTGCCTTCGTCGCCGTGTTGTCCGGCTCCGAGTGCCATCGGCTCGAGGTCATAAGCCAATCGCTGCTGAAGGCAAACTACGCCTTCTTCAGCGCTCGTCTTATGCTTGTCGCCGATAAGCAGGCACTCTCGCACTTCCTTATCCTTTATCTCGTCAGGACTCGTCCAGTCTGTACGTCGATAAACAGGCACCTCCGCTTTTCTGATTATTTATCCACCTTTCTCAATACAAAATACGCGCAGCCAAAGTTGCAGTATTCATAAAGATAATCCGATAAAGTGCTGATCTTTGTATCAAATGATGCCTTGTGGTTGTCATCTGAAAAAAAGCCCTTCAGGCGAAGCTGGCCATATCCCCAGTCACCGACAATGTAATCATATTTAATCAATATATCGCTGAAGCGGGCTCTTAACGCTTCCTCATTGAAGCCGTCCCTGAATTCTTCAACAAGCTCGTATTGCTTATTTTGTATCGCAACCAATTATCTCACCCGCTTAGTTTATTTCATCATCTTCTTTAAATTATAACTGAAACGGCAACAATTTCTAGTAAAAAAACTGCATTACCGCACATCCTACTATAGAGGAGGTGTATTTTTTGAAAACAGCAGGGGTTGCATCGATTGTCCTAAGCGTCATGATATTGGGTGCCTGTGCGGCTAATGAGCGCGAGACCGCAAATAATGATGCGGTTTACAAAGAAAGCGGGAACACGGTCAACAGAGATGACAGGCACGATTTATATAACCGTTCAAATAACAATAATAAATACGGCTTTGTGCGCGAGGTTAAAAGCCCGGTTCCGGGCGAGACAGCGGATATTGGACGCGGTGATACTTTGGATAGGGAAAAAACCGCCAGCATGATCAGCAAAATGACCGTTGCACTCCCAAATGTCCTCGACAGCAGTGTCGTGGTAACAGACGCGGAGGTATTGATTTCCTATAAGCTAAGCGAAACGGATAATAAAACGAGGTTTGAGACAGCTGACCAGGTAAAGAAAACAGCCATGTCTGTAGTTCCGCGCTGGTACCACGTATATGTTACAGATGATCCGGCTTTAAGGCAATATGTTGAAAATATCGGTTCCATTAATCCTTATACAGCGAATAAAAATAAAGCGATCACAGACACTATACGGATGATGAAAGAAAGTTCACCCCAAGGCCGAAAGGTAAGTGACACAGAAAATGAGAATGGGGAAACAAAAGAAGACCGAATGATCAACTCAAGATAGCCTTTATATGTGGCCCGTGATTTTCATGGGCCTGCTTGTTTTTCTGCAATGAAGAAAAGGAGGTGTCGGTTCATTTGAGAGTTATTTTACTCTTGGCGATCATGATATTTTTTTCGGGGATATCGGCTGAGGCAGGCGAAATGACGCAGTCTGAGATGTATGAAAAAAGAATGGAGCTGTATAAAAGGACAGAAATGACTACAGGAGTTCCATGGTTTTATATAGCTGCCGTAGACCAATACGAACGCAGTATCCGGCATGTCAGAAAAGATTTGCCGAAACCAGGCGGCCTGACCGGTATATACATTCAGTCCGAATATTGGAAAGGATTCGCCAATCCCGATGATAAGGATGTCAATCCACTGTCCATCAGTTTTTTCAATGGATTTGGACAGGATGGAAACGGCGATGGAAAAGCAGACCTCCATAATGAAGAAGACGTTTTATTTACAATCGGAAATTACCTGGCCCAATATGGGGTAGATGACACCAGGTTCCGAATTGCTTTATGGAATTATTACAAAAGAGATAAGACCGTCGGAGCCATTATGGCCAATGCGAAAGTTTATAGGAAAATAGGCCGGGTTAACCTGGATGAAAAAGCATTTCCCATCCCAAAAGGCTACAACTATACGTATCATAATACGTGGGGAGACCGCCGCGGATGGGGCGGTCGGAGAATCCATGAAGGAACCGATATTTTTGCCGGATATGGCGCCCCTGTCCGGGCAGTTGCTTACGGTGTTGTGGAACTAAAAGGATGGAATAAATTTGGGGGTTGGCGGGTTGGCATCAGGGATTTGAACAACACCTATCATTACTATGCCCACTTAAATGGCTTTGCCAAGGGTTTGAAAATTGGAGATGTTGTAAAACCCGGTGAGGTAATCGGCAGTGTTGGAAGCTCAGGATACGGGCCTCCCGGAACAGCCGGAAAATTTCCTCCGCATCTTCATTTCGGGATGTACAAGGACAATGGGATTAACGAATGGTCATTTGACCCTTATCCCCATTTAAAGGCGTGGGAACGGGCCGAAAATTCAAAAAAATGAAGCTTTGGGATGCGTACCCAAAGCTTCATTGAATATTTAAGCTCTTCTTTTTGCTTCCTTTGCCTTGGAGATTGCCAAAGCGACACTCGCTCCAAATCCTCCCCAAATAATAACAACTCCAATAATCATCATTGCAATTGCGCTGCCGCTCATTATCCTACCTCCCTTTCGTCAATCTCAGACTCATAATCGAGATCGTGGCCTTTCCATGGTTTCAATGACATCAGGATACCAAAGAACATTGCACCGAGTGCAACGGTCCATCCGTATTTAAACAGGAATTCACGCGGATAGTCGCCCCCGCCATAATCTCCGACAAGGTTTTGGCGCAGGTTGTCAAACATCATATAGCCGAGGACTACCGGAGTAATGATGGATAATGAAATTCTCCACCAGGCACCCAATTTGATATCAGAAACAGCATCTGCATAAGACTGAAGCGGTTTCAACTGTTTGGCAAACCATGCGATAAAGATTACCTCAAACAGGCCTGCCATCGCAACTCCAAATTGGTTAATGAAATAGTCGGCAACATCAAGCAGGTTCAAGCCGTTTTGTGTAGCGAAGGCAAGGGATACAATTGCAGTCAACCCGCCTCCGAACGTAACCGCTTTTGCTCTGGAAACATTGAATTTTTCCTGAATGCCCGCCATATACGTCTCAACGATTGAGATGAGTGATGTCAACCCCGCAAGTGCCAGTGATACGAAGAACAAAATACCAAAAACTTGCTGGAATCCGGGCAGCTCGTTGATGATAGTCGGAAAGACTGAAAATGCAAGGAGCACTCCGCCCTGTACAACCTCATTAACGCCGACACCCTGCTGCGCCGCCATAAATCCTAATGCTGCAAATACTCCGAAACCGGCGAGCAGCTCAAAGCCGGAATTCGCAAAACCCGTAATAAAGGCGCTGTTTGTAATGTCGGTTTTCTTCGGCAAGTAGCTTGAATAAGTAATCATAATAGCAAAACCGATGGATAAGCTGAAGAAGATTTGCCCGTATGCGGCAACCCAAACCTTTCCGTTTCCAATTGCACTCCAGTCCGGTTTAAAGAACTGATTCAATCCTTCAACCGCCCCATCTAATGTAAGGGCACGAATTACAATTACCGTAAATAATACGACAAGCAGCGGAATCATGACTTTGGTTGCTGCTTCAATACCTTTTTTAACACCTGCAAATAATATCCCCAATACGATGACCCAAACTAAAATAAGTGGAATTAGAACGCCGGGAACAAAGCTGCCCATGGAAGCCGTGTCGCCCACTTTCAAATAATCGGCAATCAGGAAGTTCGTTGTATCGCTGCCCCAATTCAAGTTAAAGGAAAAATAGGTATAGGCCAATGCCCAAGCAATGATGACGGAATAATATGTCGCGATAATGAATGAAATGCCGATCTGCCACCAGCCGATCCACTCTCCGCCCCTCCGGACCCTTGCCAGGGAAAGCGGTGCCGACCCTCTGTATTTGTTGCCGATGGTAAACTCCAAAATCAGCAATGGAATTCCTGCCGTGAGCAGGGCGAACAAATACGGAAGAAAGAATGCCCCTCCTCCATTATCATACGCAACAGCCGGGAAACGCCAAATGTTTCCAAGTCCAATCGCAGAACCTACAGCGGCAAATATAAAACCGGCTCTCGAACTAAATTGCGCACGATTCTCCATTTAAAATACCCCCTCTTTAAAATAAGTTTTTCTTGAGTAAAAAGTCTGAATATTATTCAAACTATAAAGATAGTATATCTATTCATTCTTATTTTGTCAAAACGAAATTATGCATAAACTCTATATAAATTTTATATTAAAACTATTTTAATATAAATAAAAAGGCAGCAAAAAGCTGCCTTCTACCTTCCAGGACTTTCTTCCATTACTGTCTGTTTTTGCGGCACTTTGTTTTTTCTCAAAGCCAGGGCAAAAATGGCCAACAGCAAGGCCACTGCAGCAAGTCCCATCAATCCATTATCCGTCAACCCCATGGCAACAAACCCCATACCCGCAATCAATGCCGATATCAAAGCATACGGAAGTTGGGTTATGACGTGGTCCATGTCATTAAAAATAATCCTTGAGACCACTATGGTGTCTTTGGTATACCCGGCGTACCCGGATATTGGATGGACGGGTTCATTGTCCCGCTGTTGTTCCAAAATTGCGGCACCTCACCCGGATATAATCCGATTGCAATCGGCACCTCTTGCTCTACTTTCGTCTGCTCTGTACCGAATGGGATAATGATTTGGACATTAACGCTGACACGGACAGACACTGTTACAAACATATTATTAATCGGATATTGCTCCACTTTCGTCTCCACATTCGTACTCACGCTGCCCACGGGAGTGAACCTGATTGGAATCCGGGGGCCAAGATTTCCCAGCAGAGCATTATGCGTCGCCTGGCCCAAAGGAAAAGAATATACAATCCCTTCCCCTTTTGCTGTTTCATCATATGAAAATTGCACACCCGTCTCCTCGTAAAATGAAGCCAGGTCTCCCGCTTCTGCCTGCCGTAAATTCATTTGGATCGCTTTGGAGATGTCTGCCTGGGTTTCATTGATAATGTCGGTCTTGAACTGGACAGTCTTTCCGCCAACTCCATCCGGAACAATCTCCGTAATCTCCCTTAAATCTTTTACCTCGGGAATGACATCCTTGACCGCTTTACTTACTACCATCGGCGCAATTTTACGGGTTTGGGACTCCGCATAGTTTAATAATGTCGGTTTAATCCCTTTATTCACAATCCACAATCCAGCGGCTGTGGAAAAAATAAAAAAAACAAATGATATTAACAGGACATAACGGAAAGGCAATGGCCCCCGCCGGTATTTGCGTGTACGAAATCGAGCCAATCATAATCCCCCCCTTATACAAACATATGCGTACAAGGGGGGGAATAGCGCACGTTTATTTAGATCATTTTAAGCAAAGCTTCCCGGCCTTTCGTTCCCGGAATAATACCAAGCTCCCTGGCAGCAAGCGTCACAGATTCCAGCGGTGCATCGAGGAGCTGCTCGATCGTTCTCACACCGACTGCCCTCCCGGCAATAATCCCCCGGTCTTTCAGCTTGCTGTTCAACAGCCCGACATCAAGAGCACCGCACATGATGTATCCTCGGTCATTTGATACGGTAAGCAGCGTTGTTTTCGGCAAACGAACAGTGGAAGCGACAAACATATGCCCGTCGATTATCACGGGCTCAATACTAACCATCCAATCCACCCCTTCCGGTACCCATTATATGAGAGGGCGGATCAATAGTGCACAGGGCGAATTAAGTTACAATATGTTTTTCCAACTGATTATTTGTTGCCGAAGGGGTAACTGGAATGTCACTTATACCTTTGTTTCAATTCCCATTCCATCAGATCGCGGACAAATTCCGGTAAATAGTATATTTTGCTTCTCGCGTTTTTTATAGGCGGCAAAAATACGCCAAAAGTGAACATGTCCAAAGTTGCCAGATGATATATTTTCTCCCGGACTAAAGGAGCTCCGGCAATTTTGATGGATCTGCCGTCTTTGCCGTATTCTATGTCATGGTAAACAAATTTCCCCATCATGACACCCCTGAATCCCAGCCCTTGAAACTCAAGTTCAGATAAGCCGCTCTCTTCGGCCTTGACAAGAACCTCTTGAAGCTCTGCGCCTGAAAGTTCTACGACACATGGATTGATCGGATGCGGGAGCATTCGGTGCAAATCATACTTCGTCACCACGCCTTTCTCAAGCGCTGAAAGAATGAGTCCAGAATTGATGAGGGCACAATCTGCTTTGCACCATTTGTACAATGCCTCGCACAATATGGCCGGCAAATCGGATTGCTCCAGCCAGGAATAATCCAGAGGTTCAGGTAGTGTGACCACCTCGGTTTGCAGCAAATCTTTTCCGATTTCATCCAAATCTTTAATATATTCTGCTGCATTTGGAGGGCTGTCCAAAACGGCGGTTTCGAAAAGGGAAGCGTTGAAATTTTTCGTATCAACTTCACCCTCAATATAGCCGATATATTCCCCGTATCTTCCGGCAGCACACAAAGTTGTATGATTCACCTTTTTTCCGTTCATAAAAACATGGTGGGTGTGGCCACCTAAAATTAAATCGACCCGTGGATTGTTCTCTGCAATTTTTTGATCATCGTGCATGCCTAAATGGGATAATACGATGATGATGTCAGCCTGTTTCTGTAACTCGGCAATTTGGTTCTCCAGCTCCGACAGCGGTTCAGACAGTTCCCAGCCCAGCAGTTTGTATAGAGGCCGGTAATAGGCTGTTGCTGCAGTAACTCCTATTTTTGTTCCTTTTGAGGTTTTATAAATTTGATAAGGCAGAGCCCATGAAGGCCTTGTTCCGCCCGGCAAATACAGATTTGCCGCCAATACATCAAATTCAGCTTCATCATATAGATGATTTAAAACATCATGCGGCAATGTAAGTCCTTCATTATTACCTAAAGTGACCGCAGTATATCCTGCATCATTCAGAAGCTCAACATTCCCCTTTCCAAGGGTCCCTTCCGTAAAAGAATGCCACCTGTCAACAAAATCACCGCAGTCAAAAATAAAAACATCTTCCCCGTTGGCTTCATGAAGAGCTTTTCTTTCTTTCAAAAACTTCCTGATCCTCGGCCATTTTTCAAAATGGCTGTGGACGTCATTCGTATGGTATATATGAATTTTTTCTCTCACAAATACACTTCCTATCAGTCAGAACAAATCCAGCTGTTTGGCAGCAAGTCCTTTATATTCTATGTCCATCAATTGAATAAAATCCTTTGCATTCCCGGCAGCATCTCCGCCGGAATTATTATTGAACAGAACATAGATGTCCTTCGATTGCTTTTGCAGCTTCAGGATATTTTGCTTCCATTCGAGCAATTCCTCTTGGTTGTAGCAATATAAATAGCGGACCTTCCGCCAATATTTCCCGCCCGGCTTCATCCATGCAGCGGTATTCCTTCCGTGCATGCGGACAAGTGTCTTCTTCTTATCGGTAGCCTTGAGGACTGTCGGAACTGATCCTTCCCCCGCCTGCGGCTCATCACAGATACTGTGGATCCACTCTTCGGCTTCCATGAACCTTAAGGTTTGTGAACGGAAACTGGACGAAAACCAAGACTGGTTTCGAAACTCAAGCGCAACCGGGTATCCAGTCATTTTCTCACGGCAATACCGCAAATAAGCGACGTTTTCCTTCCGGCAATCAAACCACGGCGGAAATTGAAAAAGGACCATCGCAAGCTTGCCGCTCTCCCTATACGGCGCAAGCGATTCCTTAAACGCTTCAAACATTTCCTCTTTTGAAGAAAACGGGATTTCTCCCCGCTGATGTCCTGTCATGCCCTGATAGGCCTTAACGACAAAGCGAAAATCAGCAGGCGTGTCATTGACCCATTTCTCCACATTGCGGGCAGGCTGAACTGCATAAAAGGACGCATCCACTTCCACAGTCAGAAAGTGTGCCGCATATTCCTTTAATTTATCGCGTGAAGCCATTCCCTTCGGGTAAATGTCATGGTCTCCCCATCCGGTCACCCCAATATAAATCATGTACATCACCTGCTTTCAGTGTAGCATGATTAGAAATTCATTAATAATATTATCCATTATATTCCCTTTGGGAGAATTTAAAAAACCGTCCGGATTATCCCGGGACGGATAATGTGTTATGTTCAAATAAATCATATCTCTTCTTTTAATTTCACATAACCTACTCCCCACACCGCTCCCGTACTGCGCAATAAAATAGCTTAATTGCAATTTTCATTTCTTAGTTCATGAACCATTTTTAACCTATCTGTGTCCATAGTGATATATTTGTCCGTTTCAAAAAGAGACAATGAAACATTTAATGACTAATAAGTATAAGGGAGGTGTAAAATAAATGTTTCCTCATAATAGACCAATCCATTGTCCTCCAAGATACAGGGTCCATAATCGTTTTGTTCACCGTCCACAACCAATCATCCATCCAGTTGTTCATGTTAATCGTCTACACATTGTAGATGTACCTAAACACATTCATAGACCTGTTATTAGAAATGAAATTGTAAGGCATAGACCGCCGTTTCGTTGCTGGTAAACTCCTTAAAGATGCCATACATTTATTGGGTATTCGGAAAATAGTGTGGCAAGTGGGCTAAGAATACCACCTTGATAGCAAGCAAGATAAACAAAGCTTGGACATCAAAAAGCTTGGAACATCAATAAAAGGGAAGAAACCGCCGTAAAGACAAAAGCAAGTGAAGCGGTCATTCCGACTCCTAATTTGCTCCTAATTTGGTCCATAAAATGCCGACAGAAAATAAAAAAAGAATCCGCAGAAAAAATATACGGATTCAATGAAGATGATTATATTTTCGGTGGACTAACTCCTTATCATTATAGTCACTGCCTCAAGCATGAAGTGATGCGTATATTTGATTAAACGGTATCAAACGTGTATCATATCGCGATTAGATACCGTTTAATCATTGATATACCCCTAGCCGATACTACCTTCCATCTCAAACTTAATCAACCTGTTCATTTCAACCGCGTATTCCATCGGAAGTTCTTTTGTAAATGGCTCGATGAAGCCCATGACGATCATTTCTACTGCTTCCTGCTCGCTGATTCCGCGGCTCATCAAGTAGAAGAGCTGCTCCTCAGAGACTTTGGAAACTTTTGCTTCGTGCTCTAAAGAAATGTTGTCATTTAAAATTTCATTGTAAGGAATTGTATCTGATGTCGATTTGTCGTCCAGAATCATTGTGTCACATTCAATGTTTGAACGCGCACCGTCGGCTTTGCGGCCGAAGTGGACGATTCCGCGGTACGTCACTTTTCCGCCATGCTGTGACATGGATTTGGAAACGATGGAGGACGTCGTATTCGGAGCCAAGTGCATCATTTTCGCACCCGAGTCCTGATGCTGTCCTTTACCAGCCATCGCGATGGAAAGCGTCAAACCTCTGGCTCCTTCACCTTTCAAAATGACAGCAGGATATTTCATCGTCAATTTTGAACCGAAGTTGCCGTCGATCCATTCCATTGTAGCCCGCTCATGGCAAACCGCACGCTTCGTTACAAGATTGTATACGTTGTTCGCCCAATTTTGGATCGTTGTATAGCGGCAGTAAGCATCTTTTTTGACGATGATTTCAACAACTGCACTGTGAAGCGAGTTTGTTGTATAAGTTGGCGCTGTACAGCCTTCAACATAGTGAACGTGTGCACCTTCGTCGACGATGATCAGCGTACGCTCAAACTGCCCCATGTTTTCTGAATTGATCCGGAAATAGGCTTGAAGCGGCGTATCCACTTTTACTCCAGGCGGGACGTAGATGAATGATCCCCCGGACCAGACTGCCGAATTCAATGCGGCAAATTTATTGTCGGTTGGAGGAATCACTGTTGCCCAGTGCTCCTTGAAGATTTCTTCGTTTTCCTGTAAAGCGGAATCCGTATCCTTAAAGACGATCCCCATATTCTCAAGATCTTCTTTCATGTTGTGGTAAACGACTTCTGATTCGTACTGGGCGGAAACCCCTGCAAGCCATTTTTGTTCCGCTTCAGGAATACCGAGCTTGTCAAAAGTCTGTTTAATTTCTTCCGGCACTTCATCCCATGAACGCTCCGTATGCTCGGACGGTTTTACATAGTATCTGATTTCATCAAAGTTAAGGGAATTCAAATCCCCGCCCCACTGCGGCATCGGCATTTTGTAAAAATGCTCAAGTGATTTCAGGCGGAAATCAAGCATCCACTGGGGCTCCTTTTTCATCTTTGAAATTTCCTCAACAATTTCACGTGTCAATCCGCGCTCTGAACGGTAAATGGAAACGTCTTTGTCCCTAAAGCCGTATTTATATTCGCCGCCTATTTGAGGTGCATTTTTAGCCATTCATCCATTCCTCCATTCTTCTAATGGTGTTCCTTAATTCCTTTTTCCAACGCTTTCCATGCCAATGTCGCACATTTGATCCGCGCCGGAAACTTGGATACTCCCTGCAACGCCTCTATATCGCCAAGATCCAAATCCTCGTCGTCAAAGTCTTTCCCTTGGACCATTTCTGAAAATATTTCCGAAAGCTTCAGTGCTGTTCCCGTATCCTGTCCGATGACTGCCTGGGTCATCATGGAGGCAGAAGCCATTGAAATGGAGCAGCCTTCCCCTTCAAACTTGGCATCCGTCACTTTTCCGTCTTCTACATTCATCGTCAAATGGATCCTGTCCCCGCAGGTAGGGTTGTTCATATCGACAGTCAGGCTCCCGTCTCCCAGACTTCCCTTGTTCCGCGGGTTTTTATAATGATCCATGATCACTTGCCGATAGAGATTGTCAAGATTATTAAAAGACATTCGTGAAATACTCCTTCGTTTTAACAAGGCCTTCAACAAGTCTGTCAATGTCTTGTTCGGTGTTATATATATAAAAGCTTGCCCTAGCTGTTGCCGATACATCCAGCCATTTCATGAGCGGCTGTGCGCAATGATGCCCAGCCCGTACCGCAATGCCTTCAGCATCAAGGACAGTTGCAACATCATGAGGGTGGACGCCTTCGATGTTGAACGTGATGACACCGGCGCGCTTTTCTGCTTCAAGCGGCCCATAGATCGTCAGATTTTCAATCTCAGACATTTTTTCAAGAGCATAGGCAGCCAATTTATGTTCATGCTCCAAAATGGCTTCAGGACCGATTTCGTTTAAGAAATCAATGGCAGCCCCGAGCCCGATGGCTCCTGCAATAATTGGAGTACCCCCTTCAAACTTCCAAGGAAGCTCCTTCCATGTGGAATCATACAACCCAACGAAATCAATCATTTCGCCGCCAAATTCGATCGGTTCCATCTTTTCCAAATGCTCTTTCTTCCCATACAATACTCCAATGCCGGTCGGAGCACACATTTTATGGCCTGAGAAAGCGTAAAAATCGCAATCAAGGTCCCTGACATCCACCTTCATATGGGGAGCGCCCTGGGCTCCGTCAACGACCATCACCGCACCAAAGCTGTGTGCAATAGCAGCCAGTTCCTTGATCGGGTTGATAACCCCAAGGACATTGGAAATATGCGCGGTTGAGACGATCTTCGTCTTGTCCGTAATTGTGTTTTTCGCTTCTTCCATATTGATGGAGCCATCTTCATGCATTGGAATAAACTTGAGCTCCGCACCTTTTTCCTTCGCGAGCTGCTGCCAGGGAATGATATTGCTGTGGTGCTCCATGTAAGTAATGACGATTTCATCGCCCTTGTTTACATTTGCCCGGCCGTAGCTCGCCGCAACCGTGTTGATCGCTGTTGTTGTGCCTCGGGTAAAAATGATTTCTTCAGTGGAAGAAGCATTGATGAAACGTCTTGCCTTTTCCCTGGCTCCCTCATATTTATCCGTAGCTCTTGTACCGAGTGTATGAACTCCCCGGTGAACATTAGAGTTGTATCCCCTGTAATATTCATCGAGGGCTTCAATGACCTGGACAGGCTTCTGTGAAGTCGCCGCACTGTCCAGGTATACGAGCGGATGTCCATTTACTTCTTGATCAAGAATGGGAAACTGTTTCCGTACGTCGCTCGCTTTCATTATCGCACTTTCCTTTCGATGATTTCTGTCAATTGGCTTTTTACAGCTTCGATAGGGAGTTTTTCCACAACAGGTGCAAGGAAACCATGGATGATAAGACGCTCTGCATCTGTTTTGGAAATGCCGCGGCTCATCATGTAAAAGAGCTGGATTGGATCGACACGTCCGACAGACGCCGCATGTCCCGCCATTACATCGTCTTCATCAATAAGCAGGATCGGATTGGCATCCCCTCTTGCTTTTTCACTTAACATTAATACGCGTGATTCCTGTTCGGCATTCGCTTTCGATGCGCCTTTTTCAATCTTTCCGATTCCGTTGAAGATGGAAGTTGCCGCATCCTTCATAACTCCGTGGTTTAATATGAAACCTTCTGTGTTTCTGCCAAAGTGAACGACGCTTGTCGTAAAGTTTTGGGTCTGTTTTCCCCTTCCGACGACTACTGTCTTCGCGTCCGCTTTTGAGCCTTGCCCAATCAGGTTTGTCGTGTTCTCAGCAATGGTATTCCCATCGTTCATCATGCCGAGCGCCCAATCCAATTCGGCATCGCGTCCGGTAATGCCTCTGCGGTTCACATAAACAGTAGAACCTTCGGCAATCGTATCTACTGCGCCATACGCTACTTTCGCGTTCTGATTGGCAAACACTTCAGACACGATGTTGACAATGCCGTTCACTTCTTCATCCGTTGACAAATAATTTTCTACATAAGTAACGGAACTGTTGTCATCCGCTACGACAATGACGTGATTGAACATTGCCGCTTCTTTGTCATCAAATAGATAAACAGCCTGAATAGGCTCCTTCACTTCCACATTTTTAGGAACATATAAGAACGCTCCACCGTTGACAAGGGCAGCGTGAAAAGCCGTCAGTTTATGTTCTTCGACCTTCACCGCATCCGTCATGAAATATTTTTTTACAAGATCTCCATGCTCGCGCAGAGCTGTAAACAGGTCAGTAAAAATGACCCCCTGCTTCTTCAACTCATCAGACAGAGAAAAATAAGCCGGCTTCTGATTATGTTGAATATACAAGTTCTGGCCAGCTTCATCCACATGAACAACTGACTTGGCAGCTTCCGGCAAATCAGCCAGCGTTTCAAACGTGCTGCCTTCAGCTCCATGTTTGGCGAACTCGGTGAAATTCCAATTTGTGATCCTTGTTTTGTCCGGTTTGGGCATTGGCAGGCCTTCGGCCTTTTCCAACGCTTGGATCCTTAATTCTGCAAACCATTCCGGCTCATCGTTTTTGCTAGAAAAAGAACGAATGTACTCTTGATCTATAGTCATTTTCGTATCAATTGTCATTTCAATCCCCCTACCACTTATGCTTCTTGGCCAACAGTCTCATCTTCGATTCCAAGCTCTTCCTTAACCCAGTCATAGCCTTCCGCTTCCAGGCGCTGCGCAAGTTCAGGGCCGCCTGATTTTACGATACGGCCTTGCATCATGACATGTACAAAGTCCGGTGTGATGTAGTTGAGAAGCCGTTGGTAGTGGGTGATAATGAGGCATCCAAAATCGCTGCCTCTCATTTCGTTAATTCCTTTGGAAACTACTTTTAATGCATCTATATCAAGACCTGAGTCAATTTCATCCAGGATTGCAAATTTCGGTTTAAGCATTAATAATTGAAGAATCTCGTTGCGTTTCTTTTCCCCGCCTGAAAATCCTTCATTCAAATAGCGCTGAGCCATATTCGGGTCCATTTCAAGCAGTTCCATTTGCTTGTCCATTTGCTTGATGAATTTCATCAAGGAGATTTCTTTGCCTTCTTCGCGGCGTGCGTTGATTGCCGTACGAAGAAATTCCGCGTTCGTTACCCCGCTGATTTCACTCGGATATTGCATAGCTGAAAACAGCCCGGCTTTTGCACGCTCATCCACTTCCATGTCAAGGACATCTTGCCCGTCAAGCATAATGCTTCCGCTTGTCACTTGATATCTTGGATGTCCCATGATAGCTGAGGCTAAAGTGGATTTCCCTGTTCCGTTGGGACCCATGACGGCGTGGATTTCTCCACCATTTATATTAATGTTTACACCTTTTAAGATCTCTTTATCGTCGATAGACACATTAAGATCTTTGATTGTCAACGTTGAAGCCATCCTCATTACCTCCAAATATAGAAAATATATGTTCTCTCTTTATCATTTGTTTCTCAGTTATCATCTTATCGCATTTTAAAATAATTATCAACAAGCGCACGCCCGGATTGAATTATCCCTTATTATATTTGAGAACTTTCTCAAATATAAAAGGCCGATCTGTATATTTTCAACAGATCGGCCTGATAATATTATGCTCCTGACGAAAGGCCTCCACCTATGTTCGCTGCCACTATCTGCGACTCCACGTACTCTTCTTCACGCCTTTTTTCAATCTCGATTCTTTTTTCGCAATCTCGCCTGTACGTTTCGTAACCGATTCCGTGGGCTCCGTGAAGTGCTTTTTCCATATCATTTGTGTACTGAATCTTTAGGGGATTGATAAAAAACCATTCCTTTCGTTTTTTCGTGGACGCCTTTTGCGCACACCAATCGTTTTCCCTAAAGATTCAACATTAAACATGGAATTTGAATTATTGGCCTTTGCCAAGGTACTTTTGCACGATTCCAAGCATGTTGGGAACAGACCGGAAAGCATAAACTTTCTCTGCCGGCAAACCATCCTGGAGGATTAAAAGACAAGGGACACTTTCAATTTTTAACTCCATGGCCAAATCTGGCATATAATTCAAATCGGCTTTTGCAAATGCCACTCCGGTCATTTTTTCCACAATATCCAGCATACGCCCTGCCACCTGGCAAGTCCCGCACAAGGGTGTATAAAAGTAAATGAAGGCAGATTCCTGCCTGGACATGATGTCGATGATATCTGATTTATTACATTCTTCCATGAAACAATTCATCCTTTATGAAGATACTGGGCATGGACATCAATTCGGGCTCTTAATAAAATTTGTGCGAGGTGCTCCAATGGGGCGGTTGCCACTTCTTTAAATTTGCGGTCAATGTATAGATTCCGGGCTAATGGGAATTCGCGCTTCAATTGCTTGCGGAGTTTGTCCCCGGAAGCGTCCGAATCAACCAGAATGAATACGTCCCTTCCTTCCAGTTCCTCTACGAGTTCATCCAATTTTGACAGGCCGATCGTCCCGTTCGTACAAATGATTTCAACAGGCTCCCTGACTACCTTCATAATTTCTTTCTTGTCGGACAGCCCCTCGACGATAATGGCGATATTTGATTGTGGATTCATTGTCTGCGACCCCGCTTTTATCATCTTTGGAAAAAAATGCACCTTGGGAACTGAAATCCAAGGCGCATTTTATGATATTAATCTGGCTTCGGGCGCATTGGAGCCCTCTGCTTTTCTTTTGTCCAGCCTCAGGCGGCAGCCGCCTTCCGCTTTTCTTTTTATTCTTCGCTTGTCATTTTTACATAGTCTTCTGCAGACATCAAGTTGTCAAATTCGCTTGTATCTGAAGGCTCTACTACGATCATCCATGCTTTTTCATATGGAGATTCGTTGACAAACTCCGGGCTGTCTTCGAGATCTTCGTTTACTTCAACAACTTTTCCGCTGACCGGCGCATACAATTCGGAAACAGTTTTAACTGATTCAACGCTGCCGAAAGGCTCGTCCGCCGTAATTTCATCTCCAACTTCAGGAAGTTCAACAAATACGATATCTCCAAGCTCAGATTGAGCGAAATCGGTAATTCCGATCCGCACTTTTTCCCCTTCTTCTTTTACCCATTCATGTTCTTCCGAATAACGTAACTCTGCCGGTGTGTTCATACAAATCCCTCCATCATCTTTTTCTCATTTTAATGTACATAAAGAGCATTTTGAAAGCAAGAAAACGCTCTTACTTCCCTTTATTCCATACTTCATCAAACGTTTCTTCTTTAAAACCGACTGTAACTTTCTGTCCGTCTGTGACAATCGGGCGTTTGATCAGCATTCCGTCTGATGCAAGTATTTCAAGCAGCTCTTCTTCCGGGGCCTCTTTGACTTTGTCTTTTAAACCGAGCTCCCTGTACTTTTGACCGCTTGTATTGAAGAACTTCTTCAATTCCAATCCACTTTTTTCATATAAATCTTTCAGCTTATCTTTTGACGGCGGCTCTTCTACGATATGTATCTCATTATAATCCACATCATGATCATCCAGCCATTTCTTTGCTTTGCGGCAAGTTCCGCAGCGCGGATATGAATATACGTCAAGCGGCATTCAATCACCCTCCTTTTTATAAAATGATAAAAGTATAACTTGCTAAGAAAAAATTTATTCAAAAGAAGCTATACTTTGTCCAGCTCCAGCGCCTAGCCCCTCGAGGTCACAAGCCGCTTCCCTGTGGTGGCTGAAGAACTGCCTCCTCGGGAATCGTCTTGTGCTTGTCGGGGCTGAGCAAGGCGCTTGCGCTTTTCTTAAAAATCATACTTCACTATAATCCCTATATTCGACATCTCTTGCAAAAAACCTTTTCTAAAATAATCCTATTTGGGGAAATTCTCATTCGATATGATTAGAACGACGCGGCGGTTTTTGCTTCTCCCTTCATCAGTATCATTCGAAGAGATTGGCTGATATTCACCGTAACCCACAGCTTTGAAGCGCCCGGCATCAAGCTTATGCTCTTCAGTCAAATAACGGATAACAACATTGGCCCTTGCCGTGGACAAATCCCAGTTGGAAGGGAAGCGCTCGGTAGAAATCGGACGGTTATCCGTATGCCCTTCAATTTCAATGATATTGGAAATCTCCGCCAACAGCGGCGCCATATCATTCAAAAACAGCTCTGCTTCTTTTATCAGATCAGCTTTACCCGAAGGGAAAAGCATGATTTCCGGGAGTACGACTTCGATTCCTTTTTCTGTTGGAGTCACTGTCATCTTATCTTCCAAATCATGTTCGACGGCGTACGTTTTTACATAATCTAAAATTTCTTTGATATGTTTTTCCCGTTTTATCATTTCTTCCAGCTGATCTTCATATTCCTTTGGAACAGTCTTTTCGCTTTCGTTTGAATCTTTTTCATCATCTGAAGACTTTTCTTCGCCACCGCCCGCTCCGCCCCCTTCAGGTGCCGAGCCCCGATTGTGATTTTGAAAGGAATTCGTAGCAGATTTAAAATCTGTATCCGAATAAGAGTACAACAATACGAAGAGAATCAATATAACCATCAGCAAATCGGCAAAAGTGACAAGCCACGGCTGGCTTGTTCTCGGCACCTCAAACTTATTTCTGTTCATGTGCGCCTTCTCCTGCATAATCATCGATAATCATAGGCTCCTGTGTACTGCTTTCCGTCAGGAACATTTGCAATTTGTCCTTTAAGATTGTAGGCCCTTCGTTGTTCCGTATACTGATCAGCGCATCAATGACGACCTCTTTTAAAAAGACTTCCTCTTCCGTCAGAAGAACCAGCTTGTTGGCGATCGGAATAAATACAAGATTTGCCGTAATCACTCCATAAAATGTTGTAATCAACGCCACGGCGATCGCCGGTCCCAATTCCCCCGGATTGTCAAGCTGCTGGAGCATAAGGACCAGTCCCACGATGGTTCCAATCATTCCCCAAGCCGGCGACAGCTCACCGGCTTTCGTAATCAGCTGCTGGCCGCGGGCATGCCTTTTTTCCATGGCCCGGATGTCCATCTCCATAATTTTCCGTATCATATCTTCTTCATACCCATCAATGACAAGGCGGAGACCTTTTTGAATGAACGGATCAGACGTCCTTTCCCGCTCCCTTTCAAGCCCCTTAATCATCCCATCAATCCTTGAAGTCCTTGCCAGTTGTACTAGATTGTTGATGAAATCCTGGATCGGCACTTCTTTGCGCCTGAAGGTTGTATGTAATACTTTTAACATACTGCCTACTTCCTTCGCACCAAAACCTACAAATAATGAAGCAAACAACCCTCCAAAAACTATGATGAAGGAGGAAAAGCTGATAAAGACTAAAAAGCTGTCATAGCCCCCTGCAAGGTAGATGGCAAAAAATATCACCGCAAAACCTAATATAATTCCAATGGGTGTCAGTATATCCTTCCTGAACACAGATGATGCACCTTCTTTCTGTAATGCCACTATCCTTAATATCGGTTTGCGGAAAATATTTTTAACAGGGGAGAATGAGCGAGTGGCGGAGGGGTTCGTTCGGGGATGGCGCGGGGTTATTTTAATTGCGCGAATCCTGGCTGTAA
The DNA here is from genome assembly GCF_003605365.2 of Siminovitchia fortis. Classification (GTDB taxonomy): domain Bacteria; phylum Bacillota; class Bacilli; order Bacillales; family Bacillaceae_C; genus Siminovitchia; species Siminovitchia fortis. The sequence continues at coordinate 25,402 of NZ_QYTU02000033.1, read as the reverse complement.
TTGCATGAATCGCATGCTTAATTGCACGAATCCGGATCAGAATTGCACGGGTTGCACCATTATTAGCATTGGAATTGCACGAGTCCCATTAGATCCAAATCAAAAACGAGCAAGCCTCAGGGCCTGCTCGTTCCCTTTTTATCAAACTACATATTTTTCCGCTGCGATCAACTGTTCGGCAGCCTCCCGCTTTTTCGCAATGACGTTGATTGGCGTGTGGCGCGTCAACCTGCGAAGGGCGGAGTTCATCATGCGGAAGGTATCTCCTTCCTCGATTGCAGCGAGGCTTTCTCTCGCCAATTGTTCCACCTTCACGATGGAATCCTGGCAGAAAATCTCTGTATAAAGCAGTTTCTGCTTGTTTTTTTCCAGACCGCTGCGGTTAATGGCTTTTTCTGTTCTAAGGACCACAGATTCCATTGCATAGGCAAGCGATACAATGTCAGCAATCCTGGACAAGATTTCCTGTTCATTTTCCAATGCTTTTCCGTACTTTTGGGCAGCAAGCCCCGCAATCATGAGTGCTGCTTTCTTCGTACCGCCAGTCAATTGTTTTTCCTGGGCGAGCGGTTCATTGCCGGGTTCTTCCGGTATGAGCATCATCAGCTCTTCCTGAAGCGTTTGTGCCTTTTCAAGGAGCGGCAGTTCCCCCTTGAATGCTTTGCGCAAATAGGTTCCCGGGACAAGTAGCCGGTTGATTTCGTTTGTTCCCTCAAAAATCCGGTTGATTCTCGAATCGCGGTACGCCCTTTCAATCTCATATTCTTCCATAAAGCCATATCCGCCGTGGATTTGCACACCTTCATCGACAACATGGTCAAGGACTTCCGTTCCGAAAAACTTATTCAACGAGCATTCAATGGCATACTCCGCGATTGATTTCGCCACTTCCGTCCCATCTTTGATCTCTTCGCCACTGAGCCGGCTCATTCTTTCTTCAAACAGGCCGACCGTCCGATAGACTGAGCTTTCTGCAGCATAGATTTCCGCTCCCAACGTCCCGAATTTTTCTTTTGTCAAATTAAACTGGGAAATCGGTGTCTTGAATTGTTTCCGCTGGTTGGCATATTCCAAAGTGATCTCAAGGGCCCGTTTGGAAGCACCAACGGCACCTACCCCCAGCTTATAGCGGCCGATATTTAAAATATTGAAAGCGATCCGGTGGCCCTTCCCTATTTCTCCGAGCAGATTTTCAACAGGAACTTCGGCATCCTCCAAAATGAGGGTACGGGTCGAAGAGCTCTTGATCCCCATTTTCTTTTCTTCCGGACCGGTCGATACTCCCGGATATTCCCTTTCAACAATGAATGCGGAAAAATGCTCCCCGTCCACTTTTGCATAGACGATGAATACGTCTGCAAATGCCGAGTTCGTAATCCATTGTTTTTCTCCATTTAAAATATAATGGGTTCCCGCTTCATTCAGCTTGGCCGTTGTTTTTGCCCCTAATGCATCCGATCCAGATCCCGGCTCGGTCAACGCGTATGCGGCAAGCAGTTCGCCGGTTGCCAAAGACGGCAAATATTTCTGTTTCTGCTCATCCGTCCCGAACAACACAATGGGAAGCGATCCGATTCCGACATGCGCGCCATGGGAAATTGAAAAACCCCCGGCTTTTGCCATTCTTTCCGCAATGAGGGCGGAGCTGACCTTATCAAGTGCCAAGCCTCCATATTCCTCCGGAACATCGGCTCCCAATAGTCCAAGCTCCCCGGCTTCTTTCAACAGTTTGACCGAGCGGTCAAATTCATGATTTTCCAGATGCTCCACTTGCGGCATTACTTCGTTTGTAACAAAATCATCCGTTGTTTTCGCAATCATTTTTTGCTCATCAGTATAGTCTTCCGGAGTGAACATTTGATCAGCAGAAATATCCTCGATTAAAAATGCCCCGCCTTTAATGAGTTTTTCAGTTTCTTTAGACATCGCTCATTCCTCCATTTTATAAAAGTTCAAACACACCAGCCGCTCCCATACCGCCGCCGATACACATTGTGACGACTCCGAACTGCACCTGCCGCCGCTTCATTTCATGGGCGAGCGTCAAGGTCAGTTTCGCACCTGTGCATCCGAGCGGATGGCCAAGCGCAATGGCTCCCCCGTTTACGTTGACAATTTCTTCATCAAGCCCCAATTCCCGTATCACCTGGATCGCCTGGGATGCAAATGCTTCATTCAATTCAAACAGGCCGATATCAGACAACTCGAGTCCTGCAATTCCCAATGCCTTCGGTATAGCTGCAACCGGCCCCACACCCATGATCTCCGGCGCCACTCCCGCAACGGCAAACGAACGGAATTTTAACATCGGCTCAAGCCCGATAGAATACGCTTTCTCCCGGTCCATCACCATGACCGCGGCAGCTCCGTCACTCGTTTGTGAGGAATTTCCTGCCGTGACCGAGCCCGTGACAGAGAACGCCGGGCGAAGCTTTGACAGTACTTCCATATTCGTATCCGGACGGACTCCCTCGTCCCGGGAAAATTGAATATGCTTTTCTTTTAACTTATTATCTGGGCCCACCGTTCTTGCAACCACATCTACCGGAACGATCTCATCATCGAATTTCCCTTCGGCAATGGCCTTTGCCGCTTTTTGATGGCTCCGTACCGCAAAAGCATCCTGGTCTTCCCTTGATACACCGAATTTCCTTGCGACCTCTTCGGCTGTATGCCCCATGCTCATATAATATTCAGGGGCTGATTCCACGAGCTGCAGATTCGGCCTGATGACATGCCCTGTCATCGGTACAAGACTCATCGATTCAGCGCCCCCGGCAATGATTGTGTCTGAAGATCCAACCATGATCCTCTCGGCGGCATATGCTATCGACTGCAAACCCGAGGAACAAAACCGGTTGATCGTAATACCCGGGACATCATCGGACAGACCCGCAAGCCCCCCGATATTCCGTGCCATGTTCAACCCCTGCTCGGCTTCCGGGACGGCGCAGCCAATTATGATATCATCGATGTTTCCTTCATAATCGCCTGCCCGCTTCAAAGTTTCTTTTACGACCAGCGCCCCCAGATCATCCGGACGCGTATGGGCGAGCGTCCCTTTTTTTGCTTTGCCGACCGGCGTCCTGGCACCGGCCACAATGACCGCTTCACGCATAAATGATCCTCCTCATTTCCTAGTAAACTTTGGTCAGTTTCTCAATGGTTTCCCTTTGACAAGCATATGCTGCATGCGCTGCTGTGATTTCGGCTCTGCCGCAAGGCTTAAGAAAGCTTCCCTTTCAAGGTCCAGCAAATATTGCTCATCTACTTCAGTTCCATACGGCACTTTGCCGCCCGCAATCACATATGCCAATTTCTTCGCTATTTTCATATCATGCTCGGAAATATAGCCTGACAGCTTCATGGCTTCCGCACCCAGCAGCAAGGCCGCGTATCCTGTCTCTCCTGTAACTGGGATCTTTTCTCTGGCCGGCGGTTTATATCCTTGTTCATATAAGGCCAAAACAGCCTGTTTCGCATCATAAATGAGATGGTCTCCATTGACAGATATGCCGTCCGCCTGATTCAAAAAGTTATTTTCCACCGCTTCTTCCGCTGAAGTGGATACTTTCGCCATGGCGACCGTTTCAAACACCTTATTCGCCACTTGCTGCAAATCAAACTCCACACCATCAGCCATGCTCTTTAGTGTTTTAATATAAAGCTCTTTATTTCCGCCTCCGCCCGGAATGAGTCCAACGCCTGTTTCCACAAGACCCATATACGTTTCCATGGATGCCTGGATATGTGCAGAAGGCAGGCAGACCTCTGCTCCCCCGCCGAGCGTCATGCCGAATGGCGCCGCTACAACCGGCTTTTCGCTGTATTTAATTTTCATCATCGCCTGCTGGAACTGGCGGACGATCATATCGGCTTCGAAAATGTCATCGTCCTGGGCTGCCATTAAAATCAAGGCAATATTTGCTCCTACGCAGAAGTTTTTTCCCTGATTTCCGATGATGAGGCCCTTATAGTTCCTTTCAGTTTCTTCGATCGCATAATTGAGCATTTGAATGATATCAAATCCGATTGCGTTGCTTTTGGAATGAAATTCAAGAAGAAGCACCCCATCTCCGACATCAATTACACTTGCTCCTGAATTTTTCTTTAACACTTTCCCCTGTTTTTTCAAAAGCTTCAAATCTATCACTTTAGGATTTTTAGGAATTTCTTTATATTCACCGTTGGAAAAATAGTATTCGATTCCGTCGTTTTCTTGATAAAAAGAAGTATGGCCGCTATCCAGCATTTCCTTTACCCAGCCAGGAATCTTGATGCCTTCCTCCTCCATTTTGGCGACAGAACTCTCCACTCCGATGGCATCCCACATTTCAAAAGGCCCGAGTTCCCATCCGAACCCCCATTTCATCGCCCGGTCAATCGCGACGATATCGTCCGCAATTTCTCCGAGCAGTTCCGCCGAAATTGCCAGCACCGGAGCCGTCATCTTCCAGAGCAGCTTCCCTGCCGGGTCGTCCGAATACATAAGCGCTTTCATTTTCCGCTTTATTCCCTTTTCCTGCTTTGCCATTTCAAGTCCTGGTGTTTTGAACTTCTTCCGCGGTTCATATTCGAACGTTTCCGGATTGAGCTGCAGGATCTCCTTGCCCTTTTTCATATAAAAGCCCTGCCCGGATTTGCTGCCAAGCCAGCCTTTTTCAAGCATTTTGTTCATAAAATCAGGAACCTCAAATACTTCCTTCTCCTCGCCGTCCACCAGTTCGTACACGTTGTTGGCGACATGGATGAAAGTATCAAGACCGACAACATCGAGCGTCCTGAACGTGGCGCTTTTCGGCCTTCCGATCAACGTTCCCGTGATGGAATCCACTTCACCAATGCTGTATCCGCCTTTCAACATTTCTCTGACAGCTATGAGAAGGCCGTACGTCCCGATGCGGTTTGCGATAAAATTCGGTGTGTCTTTGGCAACAACGACCCCCTTGCCCAGTACATCTTCCCCGAATTTTTTCATAAACTCGAGCACTTCAGGCTCAGTCTTTTTTGTCGGGATGACTTCCAACAGCTTCAAATAGCGCGGCGGATTGAAAAAGTGTGTCCCAAGGAAATGTTTCTGGAAATCATCGGACCTTCCTTCTGACATCGCTTCCACAGATATTCCTGATGTGTTGGAGCTGATGATTGATCCTGCTTTCCTGTATTGGTCAACCTGTTCAAACACTTTCTTTTTCACTTCAAGGTTTTCCACTACCACTTCAATGATCCAATCCACATCTTTCAGTTTGTCTAAGTCATCTTCCAGATTTCCGGCTGTGATCAGGTTCAGATTTTTCTTGCTTGTAAGAGGAGCAGGCTTTTGCTTCAACAGTTTTTTCAAAGCTTCTGCCGTATTCCTGTTCCGCACCTCTCTGTCTTCCAGTGTCAGGCCCTTTGCCTTTTCTTTTTCCGTCAGCTCCTTTGGAACAATATCCAGAAGCAGGGTTGGGATCCCAACGTTGGCCAAGTGCGCAGCTATGCCGGAGCCCATGACTCCTGAACCAAGGACTGCCGCCTTTCGAATTCGAAATGACAATGCAATTTCCTCCTTCATAACTTTGAATGAACACTCATTCATTTTGTTTTTAAAAAAAATCTCATGTATGAAATGAGTCTCGTTAACTACTAATATAACGGAATTGTAAAATTTGCGCAATCATTTCTAATTAAAAGTTCGAAAAATATATTGGCATCATTTTTTAAGCAATCCTTTTAATACAAATGAGACATTGGCCGGCCGTTCGGCAAGCCGCCGCATAAAATAGCCGTACCAGTCAGTTCCGTACGGAACATAGACCCGCATCGTATAGCCTTGTTTGGCAAGCTCCAATTGGCGTTCCGGCCGGATGCCGTACAGCATTTGAAACTCGAACTGATCATTGGATATGTTGTTGTCTTTCACGAATTGCTTCGTGAATTCGATGATCGCATCATCATGTGTGGCAACAGCCGTATAATGTCCATGCAAAAGATGCATTTGGATGATTTTTTTATAATTCTCATCCACATCCGCTTTGTCAGGAAATGCTACTTCGGAAGACTCCTTATAGGCTCCTTTGACGAGTCGCAGGCTGGGCGCGTACTCATCCAGGTCCTTCATATCCTGGAGTGTCCGGAAAAGATACGCCTGGATGACCGTTCCGATATTGTCATACTCAAGCCTGAGCTGCTTGAAAATCTGGAGGGTCTTTTCACACCGTTCATAATCTTCCATGTCAATGGTGACAAAGACATGATTCTCTTTCGCCGCTTCCATGATTCTTTTCATGTTGGCCATGACAATGTCATCGGAAATATCCATCCCCATCGATGTCAGCTTAAGAGATATTTGCGAATCAAGCTTCTCCCGCCCGATCGCCTCGATTGCATTGATGCAATTGTCCGCCATTTGATCTGCTTCCTTTTTGTTGTCAACGAATTCCCCCAGGTAATCAATCGTGGCCTTCAACCCTTTTTCATTCAGATCCCTGATAACGGCAGCCGCCTGTTCGATGGTTTCACCGGCGACAAACCTTGCAGCTCCGAAGCGAAGACCGTATTTTTTTGCCGACCTTGTAAGAAATTTATTTTTTGATAAAAACAAAAAGAAATTGCGCATTACATTTTCCATGAATGATGCCTCCTAGGAATGCAATTCTGAATGTAACCGCTTTCCTGTATCGTATCACTTTTCAGTTTTGTTGTTTACCATTTTCATGAATAAAAATCATACGTGCACGCAAGCTATTTTGTAAAGATCAAGGAGGGAAAGATATGCAAAATCAGCAAATGCCGAATCAGCAGCAGCCGATCATGCCGCAACCGCCGCACGTCATTACAACAAAAGATCTCTCTTACATCAATGATATGCTGGCGTGGAACCTGCTGGCAATGAAAAAAGCACATTTTTTTGCGGGGCAGTGCCAGGACCAGGCCATCAAAACGGAAATCGAAAAATGCGGACAAATGCACCAGCGCCATTACGAAATGCTGCTTGCCCACTTGCAGGAAAAGCAGCAGAACAACCAAATCATGTAATAGAAAGGAGACCGCAACTTACATGAATAACCAAAACCAACCGGGACAAAAAATCCAGAACCCGTCGATGCAAGTTCCAAAGACGCCGCAGATGAATGACCGTGATTTTATGAACGACATGCTGGCAACGGAAAAATACATGACAAACAGCTACGCGGTTGCTCTTCACGAAGCAAGCCACCAGCATCTCTATGATGATCTGCTTACCATTTTCAACGAAACGCAGCATGCGCAGCGCAGCCTGTTTGAACACATGTTCAAAAACGGCTGGTACTCCTTTGATGCGGAAAGCGAGCAGAAGATCCAGCAATCTTACCAGCAGCACGCCGGATATTCCAACCAATTTCCGTATGGCGGAGTTCAATAAACTGGCAAAAGCAGGCCCTGAAGGGTCTGCTTTTAGCCATTTTATGATAAAGGGTGGGTCCATTGCACGAACTTTGGGTGGAATTGCACGAATCTGAGCAGGAATTGCACGAATTCACTTGGGAATTGCACGAATCTACCTGTTAATTGCACGATTCTTGAACAGAATTGCACGAATGCCTTTTTCAGAGAAAATATATCCTTCCTTTCGTCTCTCCAGTATGACGAAGATTCATCGATTTTAAAATATTGGTCGCAATCGTGCGGGAATTTTCCAAGAGAAGGAATTTACGGAGCATTTCGTTTGTGATTATATGACCAAAAAGTAATTTATAATCTTGAATGGAATAAATATGGGCATCTGCAGAAGCAAACTCACAATCCAGGCATATCCACCTACCATGACCCCGTTTCATTGGAATGGCAAAACATTTGGGACAGTGTACGCCTCTTATCAATTCATCCGGATGGATACCATAATAATCAAGTACATTGTAGTCGAGGGGGTTGTCTTTTTTCATTAGCACATTTCCCAGTCTGTATAAGTCTTTTTGTGTAAATACCTCTACCGGATGTTTTTCCTCGAAAGATTTGATTTGAAACGGTAGATTAATACTGTGGGTAATATATTTAAAGTAGGTGGAATGACCTGTTGTTTCAATAATAGTGGATGGATTGCTGATCACAATCAGAGGCTCGATGGGAATATCGGGGAAACGATGGGAATGCAGCCATTTCTTTAATTGCAGTTTCTGCCTTCTTATTTGTGGAATAGGATCTTCCAGCGCTCTTTTTTTCCCGTCTGCTATTTGTATCAACTGATGATACTGATCATCAAACTGGATGATTCCTTTATAATTCTTCACGTCAATTAAGGTAATAAAAGAAGTAGATATAATGACATTATCAAGTTGGAAGTAATCTAATCCGAAATGGTTCAACAATCTTAAGTCATGAAGAATATGGTATCGCTTTTCCTCGAGAAAACTTAAGTGGTAATCAATTGAGTGCTCTCCTTTATGTCCGGCCTTCCTAATATTCAAATCCTTTATAACAGTCAATCTCTTCAGATTCGTCTCTGGAAGTCTTCGGTTTAGGGCCTCCAGCCTCCGGATAAGGATAGGAACAATTTTCTTTTTTACAATCATTGATACAACCCCTTTATAGTAATTAAAATGAAATTCTACATTTTCTAACAAAATCCTTCTTTTACAAGTTTATAGAAAAAAGCAGACCTTAATGATCTGCTTTTTACGTTTAAGCCCATTATTGTAAAATTTTAGGTTGGATTGCACGAAATTGATTATTCATTGCACGAACCTCGGACGGAATTGCACGATATTGGGCTTGAATTGCACAATTTTGAGCCGGAATTGCACGAATTCAGCAAAACCGTTATCCAACCTTTATATCCGCTTCATTTTTCTCTTTTTTAGATGGGAAAAACGAGAGCAGGACAATTGAGACCAGGCTAACCGCCAAACCGTAAACAATCGGCTCCGTTGCTGTAATGCCCAATATTCCCAATCCCGCAAGAATGACGGCTGCACTTAAAATGATAGAGTAAAAGGCCGCCCGGGCGTTGACTTTCTTTGTAAACAATCCGAAGATAACCGGGAAGAATAAAGCGCCTGATAATACGGCGTAGGCAACGTCCAGAGCAACGAGTATATCTTGAATCCAAATGGCGCATATGATTGAGAAGATGCCGATACCAACAGTGGTCAAACGGGAAACAAGCATGAACTGTTTATCACCTATATCAGGCTTAAAGAATCTTTTGACAACATCGTTTGAAATTAATGTGGAGCAGGCGATGATGGTCCCGGATGCTGTAGACATGACGGCTGAAGCGACGCTCGCCAAAACAATTCCCAGAATCCCTGGGGGCAAAGCCACCATCGCCATCTCTGCAAAGACATTTTGCGTATCGGCGATATTTGGAATCAAGATAAAAGCACACATGCCAATAACTGCCAGTGCAATGGCATAGACCATGGCATACATTCCTGCTGCCATCGTACCGTATTTTGATACTTTAGGCGTCCTGGCTGTAAAAAGCCTCTGCCATATATCTTGTCCAACCATCAACCCGAGTGTAAACAGGATGAAATATTGGAAGATGCGGTCCCCGCCTATATGTCCAAGGTTGAAAAATTCCGCTGGTAATTCTGCATTTAATGTACCCCAGCCTCCCGCTTTAGACAGACTGAGCGGCAGCATAAGGAAGAAAACCCCCACTGTCATTATGACAAACTGCACAATATCTGTCATTGTGACAGACCACATGCCTCCCAAGGTGGTATATAAAAAAACGATTCCTCCGCCGAGGATGATACACAGCGGTAAATTCCACCCCAGCCAGACATTTAGAAGAGAGCCGATGCCGATCATCTGAACAACTGTCAACATCAAGGTATAAATAGCGGCAACAATTGCACTGACCAGTCTCGTTTCTTTATTGTAGCGTTTTTCCAGCATTTCGCTGATCGTCAATACTTTAAAGCGCGATATTTTCTTTGTTAAAAAGATTCCCAGACAAACGACACCCGCACCGATCGCAACAACCATCCAAATGCCCGACAGCCCGAACTCGTACCCCAGTTTGGCTGTTCCCATCGTGGAAGCTCCGCCAAGTATGACTGCAGCCAAGCAGCCAAGATACATAAAGAAATTCAGATTGCGTCCTGCAACCATATACTCCTCCGAATTCGTCGCCCGCCGTGCCCCATAAACACCAACACCTGCAATCAGGGCAAAATAAAGAATAATGATTACGATGTCAATTGTCCCCATCAAAATCCCCCTTTTGAAAATAAGGTAAACGCTTACAAGTTTGATGCTTTTATAAAATATAGCACCGCTTCCGCCTGTTTAAAAATCGCGGTTTCTTATCGTTTCAATAGATAGTTCCTATGGTTAGGCGAAACCCGGAATAGTGCCGGGTTTCTCACTAAATGTCGAGGACCGCCGCTTTCTTATTCAATGCAGCCAAACACATCATCTCAAACATGATGTTAGCTGCCAATGCAGACGTAATGTCGGCATGGTCGTATGCAGGAAGGACTTCCACCACGTCAAAGCCGAGAAATGGAATATCTGTCAACTGCCGCAAAATTTGAAAGGCTTCCCTTGGATAAATGCCTCCGACCTCCGGAGTTCCTGTTCCCGGGGCAAAAGCCGGGTCAATGAAGTCAACGTCAAAAGACAGAAATACATTATGGCCTTTTACCCGATTTTTAATGGCTGAAATCAGCGCAGGGATTCCCATTTCCAGCAACTCATCTGTAGTGATGACCTCAAATCCGAGTTCCCTGGAATCGTCGTATTCATTCACACTGTTCATGGAGCCGCGCATGCCGATCTGAATGGATGACGCCGGATCAATCAGCCCTTCCTCGACAGCACGCCTGAATGGAGTACCGTGCGTATATCTTTGCCCGAAGTAGCTGTCAACCGTGTCAGTGTGAGCATCAAAATGGAGTAAAGAAACAGGCCCATATGTTTTAGCTGCCGCCCGCAATTCTCCCAATGTGATAGAGTGATCTCCCCCCATAACGATAGGGACAATTCCCTTTTGATACATGGGAGCCAGCACATCGACCATATTTTCATATGTTTCTTGGATAAATCCGGGAACAACCGGAATGTCCCCATAATCCACTGCTGAAATATAATCGAAAATATTAATCTTGTGGTGGTTGGAAGAACAGCGGACCAAGGAAGAAAAGTTCCGTATCGCTTGCGGTCCGAGCCTTGCGCCTGTCCGGAAGGTCTGCCCGGTGTCAAAAGGGACGCCAACGACGGCCACGTCCACATCTTCCGTTGTTTTCACATGCGGAAGCCTCATAAATGTGCTGATGCCGCTGAATCGGGGTTCTTTGAATGTTGGATCCTGTTGATATTTCATCTGTCAGTTCTCCTTTGCTCTCTTAATCTCGTTTTAAAAGGACACTTTATTTGCCAAGTTGCCGGTTTCTCCATTTCTAAAATGAGAGAAGTTATTCAAGAAAATGCTTAAAGCCCTCTCCATGTATCTACTTGTCCTGGCAGACGCATGAGGTGTTACCAGAACATTTTCCATCCGCCAAAAGGGGTGTCCGTTTTCAAGAGGTTCCTCTCTGAAAACGTCCAATGCGGCGCCGGCTATTTTTCCGGATTGCAAAGCTTGAATCAAGTCCTCTTCGACGACTAGGTCTCCTCTTCCGACATTGATAAAAACTACCTCCTCTTTCATGTGCCGGATCATCCCATGATCGATTAAGTTCCTTGTTTCTTCGGTTGATGGGAGCGCACTGCATACATAATCACAATCCGGAAGGATTTCTTTCAGCCGTTTCATTTTTACAATCCTGTCGAAACCATCAGTATCCCGGCCGCTTCGATTCACTCCAATCACATTCACTCCGAGCGCCTTCGCCTTTTTGGCGATTTCACTGCCAATGTAACCGGTTCCCAATACAGCTAAAGTTTTTTCATGGATTTCAAACATCTCCTCGGAGTATGACCACTGCATACGTTCCTGAAGACGGCGAAAATCCGGAATTCTTTTTGCAAAATAAAGAAGAGCGGCTATCACATACTCACTGATCGGAATGGCGTGAATTCCTTTCGAGGAAGTAACAAGAATAGATTGTTCCTTGGTATAGTTCGCCGGCAGCTGTTCCGTGCCGCTGCTTAATACGTGAATCCACTTCAAATTTGGCAGCTGCTCCAGCTCTTCAACCGTGACGGCGTCTTCAAAATTGCCGTAGGTGATCAGAATCTCCGTCTCCTCTTTATCCCTTGCACCAAGTTCGGCAATCTTTTTTTGATGGACACGCAGTTGCGTCTGGGCTGCCAATGTTTCTTTCAGCTCATCCGATAAATCGGGAGTTGTACAGACAATCACGAGATCACCTCCACTAAAATAAAAGTAGCACGTGAAGGAACAGTTGTGAAATTGACAAATACTATCGTTACGATAGCTCCGGCTGATGCATTCTCTGTCGGGCCGGATCTGTGATAAACTGTGACTAGAAAGAACACAGGGGTGGGGACCATGGAACTAAGAAATTTAAAGACGTTTCAAGTCGTAGCTGAATGCTTAAACTTTACGAAAGCCGCGGAAATCCTGAACTTTACACAGCCGACCGTCACAGCCCAAATTCAGTCGTTGGAGAGGGAGCTCAACCAGTTATTATTTTTTCGTGTTGGCAAAAAGAACCATTTGACCCCCGCCGGAAAGCTTCTGAAAAAATACACTGACCAACTTTTCATGATTGCAGATGAAATGGAAACAGCTTTTTTGGAGCTTGGCAAACCGCACGGCTATCTTAAAATTGCCGCTTCAGAGTACTATTGCACGAACTTTTTTCCTTTGGTCATTTCCGAATTTCTAAAAACGTTTCCAGATGTCCATATCAACCTGGTTTCATGCAACAGCGACGAGGTCATCAAGGGAATTGAATCCAACACCTACGATCTAGGTGTCATTGTCGGGGAAATATCGAAAAACGACTTGAAAAACATCGTGCTTGATGAGGAAGAGTTATTGCTAGTGGCCGGAAAAAATGCCATGAAGGAGTTCCAGATCGATGAGCTGATTACCGAGCTGCCTTTTATCCGGTATCGAATCGAAGGAAACTATAAGGGATTCATCAATCAATACCTTCACCAGGCGGATCTCCACCCAAAGAAAATCATTGAATTTGGCAGCGAAGAAGCAATTAAGCGGGCAATTTTGAAAGGAACTGGATATGGCGTGCTTTCAAGCAACCTCATCAAAAAGGAAATTAAAAACGGAGAACTGATTCCCATTCCACTTACAGATCAAAAGTTCCATTTTAAAACATCATTAATCTATTTAAAGAAAAAAGAAGAAAAAGCGATTTTAAAATCATTCAGCGAAGTAATTGAAGAATTATGGACAAAAGCCGTTGAAAAATAAAGAAACTCAACAATGCATGATGCACTGTTGAGTTTCTTTATCAATCCTTGAACCAGCCTGCCATGCCGGGGTTCAAATTAATATTAATCTGTTTGACTTCCTGGAAGTCCTCCAAACCATATGTTCCTAAGCCTCTCCCGATCCCGCTCTGTTTATAGCCGCCCCACGGCGCTTCAACGAATGCCGGATGGTAGATGTTGACCCATGTAATGCCTGCCCGAAGCTTTTTAATGACACGTAAAGCACGTGCACCGTCATTCGTAAAAACGCTGCCGGCCAAACCATAATCAACGTCGTTCGCCAATTCAATGGCTTCTTTTTCATCCTTGAATTTTTGGATTGTCACAACAGGGCCGAAAATTTCTTCCTGGACGATACGCATGTCCTGCGTCACACCCGTAAATACGGTCGGCTCAATAAAGAATCCTTTATCCAAGCCCCTATCCATGATTCGTTTGCCGCCAGCCGCAAGAACAGCGCCCTCTTCCTGGCCGATCTTGATATAGTTCAATATATTATTCATCTGTGTTTCACTGACGATGGCGCCCATTTCCACGCCCTCTTCGTTTCCTGGTCCTACTTTGATCTTTTTGGCACGTTCGACAAAGCGCTCGACGAAACGGTCATATAATCCTTCTTGAACAAGAATGCGGCTTCCTGCCACACATACTTGCCCAGCGCCTAAGAAAATCCCGAACAAAGCCTGATCTACGGCAATTTCCAAATCCACATCATCGAATATGATATTAGGAGATTTTCCGCCTAATTCAAGAGAGATTTTCTTCAAATTCCCTGTTGCAGCCTGCATAATTTTCCTTCCGGTCTGAGTACTTCCCGTGAAAGAAATGGCATCTACATCGTGGCTTTCAGCAACCGCCTGTCCAACTACGCGACCATCACCCAAAATCATGTTTGCTGCACCGGCAGGGATTCCAACCTGTTCCATGATCTCAAACACCTTCACTGCCGTAATTGGAGTGATTTCCGCAGGCTTGAATACAATCGTATTCCCGGCAGCAAGGGCCGGAGCGATTTTCCAGACACTCATAAGCATCGGAAAATTCCATGGAACAACGAGCCCCGCTACACCAACAGGCTCACGTACTACCATTGAATGAATGTTTGGATCAGGCACATCAAATGTTTCACCAGCAGGCTTTGTTATCAATCCCGCATAGTACCGGAAGCAAGCCGCCGCATCTTCCATGTCAAACTCGGCTTCGGCCCGGGTCTTTCCATTATCCATCACTTCCAATTCAACGAGTTCTTCATGATGTTCTTCCAATTTATCCGCTATTTTAAAAAGATAACCCGCCCTCTCCGCGGCGGTAAGATCTGACCAAATCCCGCTGTCAAAAGCTTCCCTCGCCGCTTTAATGGCTGCTTCCGCATCTTCAAGGGTTCCCTCCGCTGCCTGGGCGATCACTTCCCCATTGGCGGGGTTGATAATATCGCGAACGGCTTTGTCGCTTGATTCTTTCCACTCCCCATTAATGTACATCTGTAATTTCATCAAGGTCAGGCCCTCCTTATTGATTCTCCTGCTGACGCCGCTTTTTCAGAGCAATGAGTGTAATCATTTCATAAATAACTGCCGATGCCAGCACAGCAGTGATTTCGTTGGCATCATAAGCCGGAAGCACTTCCACCAGGTCAAAGCCGACAACATCGAGCCCGTCCAGTCCACGGACGTATTCCAGCGCCTCGTAGCTCGTCGGCCCGCCCACTTCCGGGGTTCCGGTGCCAGGCGCAAAGGCCGGGTCAACGAAATCGATGTCATAAGTGACGAATACCGGGCGGTCCTTCACGCGTTCATGGATTCTTTTCATCACGTTTTCGAAACCGATCTGGCGCACTTCCTTCATCGGAATGACTTCAAAGCCAAGATCCCTCGCATCTTCAATATCTCCCGGTCCGTAAAGCGGTCCTCTCATGCCGACCTGGATGGAATGCTCCATATCGAGAAGCCCTTCTTCTGCCGCACGTCTGAACGGTGTTCCGTGCATATATTTCTCGCCGTAATAATGCTCCCATGTGTCGCCATGGGAATCAAAATGGACGAGCGCTATTTTGCCGTATCTTTTATGGAAAGCACGCAGGTTCCCCAGCGTGATCGAATGGTCTCCCCCCATAATGACCGGGATGACATTTTTCTCAAGCAGCGGCGTCAGTCCTTCGACCATGCTGTCGTACGTACGAAGTGCATTTCCCGGAATGACGTTGATATCCCCGTAATCGACTCCTGAACAATATTCGAATATATCAATATCCATATCCGGATTGTACGGACGGAGCAGCACGGAAAAATCACGGATATGCTGGGGTCCGAAACGCTGCCCTGTCCGGTTGGATGCTGCCGTATCAAAAGGAACGCCAAGTACGGCGAAATCTATATCGTTAGTCGTTCTGACCTGCTCTAATCTCATAAAAGTCCTGTTTCCTACAAAACGCGGAGATTGTGATGAGTCTTTCGGTTTATATTTTGGCATCATTAGAGCCCTCCTTACAATAGCAATTTAAAATTCAGGATTTTTTTGGATGGCTGACTACACACCATCCTCCCTTTATTCCCCAAATGCTTCTTCAATAATTTCCAAATACTCCTCTTCAGACAGTTCTTTGGCATTGCTTTCGTCCATTGGAGTTTCTTTTGCTACCTTCGCCAAATGTTTAAAGTCTTCAGGTGACACTTTTTCCAATTCACCAAACTTCGGCAAGTTTAAACTTTTCCTCAATTTCATTATGATATTGAACCCTTCCATGGCTGCCTCTTCTTCAGTTGAGAAATTCCCCTCAGCACCTAATAAATAGGCGATTTCCGCATGTCTGGACTGATCGGCTTGAATATTGCGCCTAAACACAAAAGGTAAAAAGATGCTATTTAAAACACCATGCGGCAAATCGTAATAACCGCCTATCGCTTCGGAAAGACAGTGCACACTCCCAACATTGGAATTGTTAAAGGCAATTCCCGCCATCATGCTTGCATTCAACAGCGCTTGTCCAGCTTTCTGATTCTTTGAATCACGAACCAAGTCTTCAAGATTTTCCTTAATCATCACGATAGCTTTATATGCCAAAGCATCTGTCATTGGGGAAGCAAAACGGGAAGTATACGCTTCTATCGCATGTGTAAGTGCATCCATTCCAGTGCTCGCAGTAACAGACGGCGGGAGCGTTTTAATTAAATCAGAATCCAATAAGGCCATTTTTGGTGCTACCTTAGGGTCAACTATTCCCATCTTAAAATTCCTTGCAGTGTCTGTGATAACTGCAATCCATGTGACTTCACTACCGGTGCCTACCGTTGTAGGAATGCAAATTAGGGGAGTGATTTCCCTTTGAAGTGTAAAGTCACCTTCCCAATCCTTTATATTGCCTTCGTGGGTAAGTAAAACACCGACACCCTTAGCAAAATCCATAACACTTCCGCCACCAATTGCAATAAGGCCATCAACGGAGCTTTCCCGTGCACGTTTGGCAACGGCTTCAACTTCTGTATTTTTCGGATTTGGCTTGACATTATCAAAAATGGTGTAATTTAGACCTTGCTGTTTTAAACTTTCGTAAATTCCCTCTAGCAGACCGGCATTTACAATTGCTTGATCTGTCACAATAAGTACATTGTTTACACCATATTCTCTTAAATAAAAGCCTGCCTTCCCAGCAACACCTGGTTCAGACAATACGTTTGTTTGCATGGTAAATTGGAAATTCATTTTTTTAGCTCCTTTTTTTAATGTAAGCATTTAACACTTTATCGCAACTGCCCTTACTGGCGACCCGTCTCCATTGGCAACTTTTAGCGGGAGTGCGATAATCAGCGGGTTGTCAAAAGTAATCTGATCAAAATTCGTAAAGTTCTCTCCGATAATACCATTCACTACGGTAATTGCTTCGTGTACCGGGAAATCCTCGCCGTTGGGCGGATCAACATTCAAAGCGTCTATTAAAAAGGTACGGACGCCAAGGTCAAGCATTTTCACTACGACTTCAATATCCACATAGGGATGGTTAAAGTATTCCTCTTGTCCCAGGTATTTGGTCCAGCCAGTGTGGAATAAAACAATTTTTTTCGGCCCCAGCTTCTCCATGTACGGGCTGGCATCATCAAGCGTTATTGCCTGCCCGCCTTGTTTACTTGTGACAGGAATCAAAACACCTTCGCCCATAAAATGTTCCAAAGGCAGCCGGTCAATCGTTTTCCCCTCTTCCCTAAAATGAAAAGGAGCATCCACGTGTGTTCCGGTGTGTGAGCCTATATCCAGATAAGAGGTATTGTAGCCATGCTTTGCGATTGTTGTTGCCGGCCGGATATTTGGTTCCGGGTCCCCGGGAAAAATCGGGAGATCGTTATTCAACGGCAAGGATAAATCCACTATTTTTTTAACTTCCATAGCGTTCTCCCCTCCATTGAATCGTATACAAATCTGTACGTTCATCGGACCGCATCGAATAAAAAGATTCCTTCAATTCTTGTCTCTTTTTAATATCTATTTCTGCTGGAACGATACTGCTTTCCCCCGTTAATTTTTCACTTATGACAGCTCCATCCGGCCCATAAATGGCGGATTTGCCGAAAAATTGGACGTCCCCATCCCCGCCGGTGAAATTGCATGTTGCCAAATAAACCGTATTATCCATTGCCCTTGCAGATGCCATCCGATCGTACGCCCCCTCATAAGGACTCTCCCATGCACTTGGCGCAAGAATGACGTCTGTTCCCTGCTTTTCAAGCAGGCGGGCCAGCTCCGGAAAAGCCATATCCCAGCAAATCATTAAGCCGAATGTGCCAAGTTTGGTTTTTACAGTGACAAGTCTGTTGCCCGCGGAAAACAAGTGTTTTTCCAAGGGGGTCAAATGCATTTTCTGATAAGTGGCCAAAAGTTCGCCTTCCGGACTGATCAAATTCAGTGAATTAAATAATTTGTCATCCTTTTTTTCAATCAAACCGTAACCGATGTACAAATCAAACCTTTTCGCCAAACCGGACAGGAACCTGCAAGAAGGACCGTCAGCAGGCTCAGCTTTACTCCTCACATGCTCTTCTGAAAAAATATAACCGGCAGCGGCAGCTTCCGGAAACAAAATGAGCTTTGTTTCCGGATGCTTTTGCATGCAGTCAATGATATAGGATTCCATTAAACGTAAATTGGCTCCGCCGTTAAAATCGTCCTGTACGACGGCAAGCTTCCATTTTGTCATACCGTTTTTTCACCTTCTGCCTACTCTATTGAATTGGAACGCTATTATTTCTTGAAAAAGAGGCTTTATGATGCCGGATATCGCTTTCAGCAGCAAAGACTTATACCGCTGCGCTTATAAAAGAGCCATTTAATTCTCTCTTTGATATCTATCGCAAAAATCATGCCAACAGAAAACGCTTTAAGAAAGGCCTTTTAAAGTTATTTTAATTCATTATTGGGTTGAAATAAGAAATATTGATGCAAAAATGTATTTTAATTTGGATTCGAATCAAATTATCGGCATTTGAATTTTTTTAATCTTGTCTACTTACAATGCCTTTCCACCAAATATGGTTTTCGCCATATTCATATCCCTATTAGCTTTTAACATATCCGCCCAATTTTTTGGGAATAACAATCATCATTGAAAAAATGTAGTGAAGTACTCCGCCAAAAATTGTCGCAGGAATGGATGCTGATAAATAAAGAAATACCGTGGAATTATCAAATGTGATTGGATTTAAAATAATAAAATAAGCAGCTGTTGCAATCACAAAGGCTGCAATCGCCGACCAATTAAAACCGCCCCAATAGTAGTAAGGTTTTCCCGAATGTGTAAAATAAAGGCTGCGAATATCAAGTCGCCTTTTCCGAAGAATAAAATAATCCACAAAGTAAATCCCTGACAGCGGCCCAAAGAAAGTTCCGCAGATAGCCAGAAAAGTATTAAAGTGGCTATAAACTTCGTCAGGGAAGAATATTAGCGGAATCGTTAAAAGCAGAAAATAGAATGTCAGCTTTGACCAATCCATTCTTTCGATACGCTTAATTTGCTTCAGAGCCATCGACGTTGAAAATACGAGCGAGGTGATGGAAGTAATATTAGCGAATGCTATAAAGACTAGCACAATAATCCCAAGCACCGCTCCGCCTAAAGGAACCATCCATTCGGTCGGATCACTTACCCCAAGTGCCAATCCCGCCATTAACCCAACTATTTGGCCGAATACTGCGAAAAAGTTTAAACCGATTAAATTCGGCCAAAATCCGGCACGTTGCGTTTTGCAAAGTCTTGATAGACCTCCCATAATCGGCCACCATGAAAGTCCTGCGCCAAGATTCAATTCAAATGCAATCATGTAATTCCACCATAGGTTAGGATTTGGGCTGGAAGGCTTAAAGGAAAAAACCTCAGACACTGAGTATTTGCTTAACAAGATGCCCAGCATGATAACAAGTATTAAGACTAAGCCTGGAGCAACAATACGATTTAACCATTTGATTGAAACTGGCCCTTTGGCGACAATTAGCCAACTAATGGCAATGGCTATAAATCCAAATATGATTACAGGTACAACTGATCTAGATGAGATATTGGTGACCTCACCCAAAATGTTACTGGATGCCCGCCCGAACATAATTGCCAGAACAGCGCACCAGCCGAACTCAACCAATACCATAACAGCTAAAGTTAGCTTTACACCTTGAATTCCAAACACACTGCGAAACGATACATATTGGTCTATTCCATATTTTGTCGACGGTAGAGTTGTCACCAATGCCATAAGCATAACTGCAAGAGTATTCCCCGCTATAGAGGCGGCGATTCCCATTTTTAGATCGACAAATTCCGAAAGTGTACCGCCAATTAGAAATCCCCAAGTGGCAATGGCCAACCCAATATTGACCATCGAAAAGTCAAAACCGTTCCAAACCCTTTCTTCGGGTAAAACGGGCAAAAGACCAAAAGTGCCATCATCCTTACTCATAGATAAACCCCTTTTCTTTTATTAACTTATGAATATTTATTGCCAGCCCCAATAAAAGATTAGAAACGAAACGACTACAATAATGCCCATCATCATAAAATCAAACTTTTGCAGTTGTTCAATAATACTGTCTTTTTTTCCATTATCGGTAAGTATAGAAATTCTGCGTTCAAGTTCTTTTTCATATTCAGGACTATTCTCTTCCATTTGTAAAATTCACCCCTTTTTTTCCTTAAATATCTTGTCCAGCCTGAATGAAATAAAACAACCTTTCGATACGACAATAAAAACAAGGACTGTCCAGAAAATGAGCTTCATTTTCTGGACAGTCCTTTGTAACTTTAGTCAATTGCGTAATTTACTTGTAATTTCCGATAAGTGGGCCTTTATTTCTTGCAATGTTCCTTCATCACCCGTTGTCTTAATCATGTCTACCAAATGTCTGTATTCAGTATTATTATAAGCAAGCTGCACCAAATCAGGGCGTGAATAATGGCCTAAAAGATCAAAACCGTTTTTTGCAGCTTTTATCATTGTTCCATCTAATTCTGCAACGATAAGGGCTTCTTTATCATAAACCGGTTCAACGATGTAACAGCCAAACGGATCAACGATTGAACTGCCGCCATTTGCCCAGTCCCAGTTGGTTTTTTCTTTATAAGGAAAGTCATCCGGTACTTCATCGGCAGGCTGGTAGCCGCATGCACTAATGACAAAAGTCTGCGCTTCAAAGGCGTGGGCCCTGATTGCCGGTTCAATATCGCTAGTATTATAAGACTGGGGGTTTTTTGACTCTTGGTCTACATAAGTCATATTTTCTGTTGGGAGTCCGCTCCATGTACCCGGCCAATTAGCGATGTGAATTTCTTCTCCCTGCAAGGCCATTAGTGCCCTGATCAATATCATATGGTTTTCCCAGCAAACCAAACCGCCAATACGTCCGATATCTGTATCGTATACTTTAAGATTATCTCCACCGCCTCCCATACCGTGAAAACATCTCTCCTGGTTGGTCGGCACAACCTTTCTATGCCTCCCATACAAACTCCCTTTTTTATCAAAATACAGCATCGTATTGTAAAGTGTACGGGAACCCACAGCATCGTCAAGTTCCGTACACCCCATGTTAAGATGAACATTTGCTTGACGTGCTGCCTCTCCCAATAAAGCGGTGTCTTCCGTCCCAACAACAACTGATTCCTCTTGAAACTTTACATGGACATCAAACCAATCAGTAGACGGATCGTTATATCCCTGTTGCCAGTACGGAAATGCCGGAATATAAGATTCGGGGAAAACAACAAGGTCTGCTCCTTCTTTTCCTGCCTTATGAATGTAATCTATTGCCTTTTCAATTGTCCTTTTTTTATCCAAAAAAACAGGTGAAACTTGGGCTATTGCTACAGTAATTTTATCTTTTCCCCCAAATATTGCCTTCCCCATTTTGCAGCACTCCTTTTATCGATTATAAATAATCCTCGACAACCAAACCTCAATTTTAACCATTAAGCACTTTTCTCGCCTTTTTCCCTTTTTTCAGATGCATCATATCCACCCATTCCTTTTGGAATGACAAATAACTTTGTTATCACGTAATACAGGATTCCTGCTAAAAGCATTGCCGGCAACGTAGCAGAGGCATAATCGAAGAAGGCTGACCCTTCAAAACTAATCGGATCGATTATTAAAAAGTATACAAATACCGAGATAGCTACTGATATGATTGGAGTGATATTGTACCCTCCAATAAAATCATAAGGCTTTCCGGGTGTATCCAAATAAAGAGCCCTCATATCTATTCGTTGTTTGCGCAATAAATAGTAATCCACAAACATGACTGTCGATAATGGTCCAAACACTGTTCCGCATGCCGCTAAAAACAGGCTGAAGTTCCCATATATTACTTCAGGGAAGAGGGCAAACACAGCTGTACATGTTAAAAACAGCAGTGTTAAGTTTTCCCATTTCATATTTCTAAAGAACTTAATTTGTTTTAAAGCCATACAAGTAGAGAAGACAAGCGATGTCATGGCAGTAACGTTAGCAAATGAAATAATGATCAATGCGATCAAACCTAGGACTGCTCCACCTATCGGGATCATCCAAGCAGTCGGATCGCTATCACCGATGGCCAATCCAGCCAATAGTCCGATCATCGTTCCCAACACTGCACAAATATTAACTCCAATCATATTCGGCCATAAGGCAGCCCGCTCCGATTTTGTTAACCGGGTCAGCCCTCCCATGATGGGCCACCAGGAAAACCCTGAACCAAGGCCAAGTTCAAAGGCAACAATATAGTTGTGTAAATCATTTGGAAAAGGGCTTATTGGCTGTAGCGCTAACATTTCACCAAAGCTGTATTGCTGGGACAGCATGTAAAACATAACGATTAACATAGTTACCAACAATGGGGCTACAATCCGGTTTAACCAATTGATGGAATTGGAACCCCTTGATACAATTATCCAGCTTATCACTATAGCCATAAGTGCAAAAATGATAACAGTTGTGTTGGAGACAGACGGCGTATTTGTTATAGCACCATAAGCATTACTGCTTGCCTTTCCAAACATAACAGCTAATGTGGCTACCCATCCAAATTCTACAATGACCATTAATATTACAGGAATCTTGGTTCCCTTTTTTCCAAATATACTCCGTAAAAATATATACTGGTCAATCCCATACCTGCTTGATGGAATGGCATTTGACAAAGCTACAAAAAGAACGGAGATTGTATTACCTGCTAATGTGGCAATAAACCCCATTTTCAAACCTACGAAAAGCGATAATGTACCACCAATTAAAAAACACCATGTTGCGATAGCAAGACCAATATTCACCATTGAAAAGTCAAGGCTTCCCCATGTCCTTTCTTTGGGAAGTAGTGGCAAAAGATCACTTTGTCCATTAGATTTTTCCACTTGGCAACGCACCTCTTTCATTTTTAATCAATTTATTTTTATAAAATCCGACCGAAAAGCAATAATAAAACAGCTAGAAAACTTAGTATTCCTATCAGGATATAATCGATGGTGCTCAACCTTTTATCAGGTGTATCTGCATTGCTTATTATTTCAATTCTTTTCTCCACTTCTTCCACAAATTCTTTATCAAATTCAGAAGTATTCATGCTTTCCCCTCCAAAACCTATATTTTTTGAAAAATTCTATAATTCCCTAAGTAATCCTTTCCAAAAAGGGGCAATATTTTATCAGAAATTTTCCAAACAATCTAATTAACATTAGGAAAGATCTCCCACACCTCATTATCCAATAACATTAGTTTTACTCTTCAATTCATATGAAATCCCCCTTGAATGAAGCGTATACAAATCTGTCCACGCATCTGGCTGCATAGGTAGTTCTTTTTCTTAATTTTATCAATGCAAATATCATGCCAATTAGAAAAGCCCTTCATTAACCCTTCGTGTTGATTTATGTCGAAATGAGTGATTTATTAATGAATCAAAACTGGAAACATCAATTCAAAAATGCATTTTGATTCATATTTGAATTGATGTTTTAATATAAAAAACGGCCCGCAAAGCGGACCGCCTCTTTAGCCTTTTGATGAAAACATATAATAGTGACTGCCGGCTCGGCATTGCTTCTCACTGCTCTTCCAATAATAAATTACCGGACCGAAAAACAAATTGTTTCCGGATTCTTCTGCATGCAGCCCATAATATGAGATTCAATCTATGGCAAACTGCTTCCACCGTTAAAATCACTCTGTACGACGGCTAATTTCCATTTTTTCATGCTGTTTTCTCACTTTTCCCTTTTGCGATAGAACTGGAACTCATCATTTTTGCCAACACTGTATAAAGAATTCCTGCTAAAAAGAACGTGATAACAGTTGATCCGATGGTCAGTGGACTGACATAAGTGAAATAAAGAGCAAAAGCAGCACTGAGTGCATAAGCAATAAACGCAGCTGGGTGAAACCCTTTTATATAGCGATATAAACCTTTTTTATCAAGAGCTATATCATCAGCGTCGTAACGTTGTTTTTTCACGATGTAGAAATCGGCCATCATAATAGAAAAAATCGGAATATACAAAGTTGCAATAAATAGTACAAAATCAAAGAAATGTGTCATTAATCTCTCCTTTAATAATGCACCCATGACTGTTATGACTCCCAATATAATAGCTGACTTCCAAAAGGAAGCTTTCGGAAATACATTTAAAAATGACATATTTGCACTGTATAGGGCCATCGCATTTGTCGATACGACAGAAAGAAAAACTACAATGGCTGCAACAAGACCGAAACCATGAGCGGCAAGAAGTACAACAGGGTCATACGTCTGCTCCATCCCAAGTACAAGACTGAAGCCACCTACAGCAGCTCCAAGGCCTAATGCCAGCATCGATGCCAATATATAGCCCAAATAAGTGGCAATCATCCCGCCAGTTTCAGATTTAGCACTCCGGTTATAATCACAAACTGAAGACATCCAAGAAAAAGCGGTTGCTATAACAACATCGAAGGCAATAATAACTGTTGTTTCCGGATTCTCCGACAATTGAAGTTGGATAAGAGAATGAACGTCATATGCGGTAAACAATTTATAAAATATGGTAAATGACAAAATTAACATTGCACTTGAAATAAACCGTTGAACTTTATCAAAACCACGTATACCATATATGGCAATGAAGATGACAAGCCCCTGAGTCAGGATGGTAAATAAATTTATATTACTATAACCGGTTAGAAAATTAATTGCATAATCCAGACTTAATCCTGCCATATAAGCCTGAATCCAACTCCAACCGATAAGTATGACTGTATTGGCAGCCGCTGGTAGGAGGGCACCTTTTTGCCCAAAAGCTGCCCTGGCAATAACCATAGTCGGCAAGCCTGTCTTCGTTCCGATTCTTCCCATCAGCGCAATCGGGATAGCCCCAATTACCGAACCGAGGAATATCGCCTTTAGTGCATCTAAGAATGAAATGTCAGGTAAGAAAAGCATCCCAGTTAAAATTGTTGTAATAACAAAGTTAGCCGATACCCAAATAGAAAAAATACCAAAGAATCCTACAGTTCGCTGCTGCATCGACAGCGGGCGTATATTATCATTGCCAAGTGCGGCTTCTGAAACCTCTCCCCATTAAAATGGG
>NZ_QYTU02000032.1 GCF_003605365.2 Siminovitchia fortis | reverse complement strand
GCCAGGGGTTTTCTAAACCATTAAAAAATCGGGTGCTTTATTATCCGCACCCGATCCACTTCGTTATTCTTCCTCTACACGCTCTTCCTTCAACAGACGGTACATGTTGGCCGCATCTTCCTTTTTCGTGGAATCTTGCAATTCTTCCACCTTGACCGTGACAATCTTCTGCCCGAAACGAATGGACAGCTCGTCACCGACCTTCACATTGGAGCTTGCCTTCGCCTGCTGGCCGTTGATTGAGATCCTCCCCTTGTCCGCAACTTCTTTGGCAAGGGGGCGTCTTTTGATCAGCCGTGACACTTTTAAAAATTTATCCAGCCGCATCGTTGCCATTTTTCACCCTCTATTTCCCTTGTTTTTTTGCTTCATTCCAATACTTGTCCAATTCCTCCAGCGAAAAATCGGCAAATGGCAGCCCGCTTTCCTTTACTTTTTCCTCTATGAAAGCGAACCGTCTGTAAAACTTTTCATTGGCCGCCTGCAATGCCTCTTCAGGATGGATTTTAGCGAGACGGGCCACATTGACAACCGCAAAAAGCAGGTCCCCCATTTCCTCCAATTGGCTCTTCTTTTCTACTTTCGCCAGCTCTTCCTCAAATTCCTTTGTTTCTTCCTTTACTTTTTCCATGGCTTCTGCCGCATTGCCCCAGTCAAAACCCACCTTTGCCGCAGCCTTTTGGACTTCATAGGCGCGCAGCAAAGCCGGGAGGCCCTTTTCGATCTGGTCAAGGAGAGAGCCGCTGTTTATTGGTTTCCCCTTCTCCTCCGCTTTGATCTGTTCCCAGTTGGCAACGACTTCATCCGCATTTTCCGCTTTTGTTTCTCCAAACACATGAGGATGTCTGCGGATCATTTTTTCCGAAATGCCTTGAAGAACATCTTCAATGGAAAACATCCCGTCATCCTCGCCGATCTGCGCATGAAGCATTACCTGCAGCAGCACATCCCCGAGCTCTTCGATCATGTCGTTAATGTCATCGCGGTCAATGGCATCAAGCAGCTCATACGATTCTTCAATCAAATATTTTTTCAAAGAAAAATGCGTCTGCTTTTTGTCCCAAGGACAGCCTTCCGGGCCGCGCAAATCGGCAATTATCCCCCTCAATGTTGAAAATTCTTTTAAAGAAAGCTCCCTTGATGTAACCGGAGGAACATACACACTTGTTAAATTATCCAAAAAAGGCTGCCTGTCCAATTCGAACAATGGAATCGTCCTGATCTTCTCATCAGAGCTTCCTGCCGCTGTCACAACGGTGATTTCATAATCGTCCGGGTATTTTTCCATCAATGTGAGCTTAACATCTGACGCGACCATTTGGTCATATACCTGCGCAATGATGACGTGCTGTGAGATTTGTATATCCTCCCGCTTCATCATTGTCCCGTCAAGCAGCTGAAAACCATCAATCGGATCTACCCGGACGGCAGTGAACAAAGCATCTAAAAAGCTTTGCCCCCCTTCCACCGTTACGCTAATTCCGCGTGCATCACTTCTGTCCAACAAGAGCTGGACCGTTTTTTCAGCGATCAGCGGATGCCCCGGCACCGCATAGACAATATCTCTTTTCGATGCCTCCTCAAGCAGCAACTCCGTAATTTCTTCATATACAGCCTCGAATTGATCA
Source organism: Siminovitchia fortis (assembly GCF_003605365.2). Classification (GTDB taxonomy): domain Bacteria; phylum Bacillota; class Bacilli; order Bacillales; family Bacillaceae_C; genus Siminovitchia; species Siminovitchia fortis. Next base: position 43,972 of record NZ_QYTU02000032.1, on the reverse strand, counting down.
TGCTTTTCATATATATCATCAAAGGATTGGCAGGAAATCCCTTCCTTTTCCAATTGTTTGATGACCGGATGCTCTTTAGTCCGCAAAAATAAATGATCGGTCTCTTTTAAAAGTTTATAGATGCCAAGGGGAAGCTGGTTAAGATCACCCGCACCAAGTCCCGCAACCCGAATGTTGTTCATCACTTTTGCCTCCTTTCTTTTCTTACGGTTTTGAACCTTTTTAGCTTCGAATAATATGGAACGTGGCTGATTTCTTCTTCCGTAAACAAGTTCATTCGCATGATGACTGCAAGATAGGCGAGGCCTCCAATGACAACTCCTGTCAACGCTGCAGCAGTATTGAAAAGACGTCCCTGCATGCCGATATGGTCAAAAATATACAGCCACCCCTGCAAAGCAATGGTCATGACAACAGCCGCCAAAGAAAGGCGGACAAGTGAAGCCCGAAGTACGGGCCGAATGGAAAAAAAGCTTTTTAATTTCCATGTAATCATCAGACAGACTGCTGCTAAGCCGATGACTGTCGCCCAGGCGGCACCCGCCAATCCAAAAACAGGAACGAGGATAAGGTTTCCTATATACTTGCAAACGGTACCCAGTAATATATATTTAGCCGGAGCCATCATCTGGCCGATCCCCTGTAAGATTCCCGAAAAAGTGATAACGACCGACGCAAAAAAAATAGCCGCCGCCAGAACAGCCAGAACACCGGAACCATCTGCATTTTTAAACAACATGATGTTGGTCGGCTTGATGATGTTCATAAGCCCTGCTGCTGCCCCCAGTCCGACAGCCAGGCTTACCTTCAATGAAGTGTTCACTTTCTTCTGGAGCATGTCTGCGCTCCCTTTCGTCCAGGCTGCCGTTACTGCCGGAACAAGCGCAAGGGATATCGATGTCGCCGCCACTGTCCCAAGCTGGATCAGCGGCTGTCCCCGGTCGAAAATTCCCTTCAGTGACTTCGCTTCTTCCATTTGCCAGCCTGCTTGAACAAGAAGTGAGTACAAGTTCAACGAATCGACCAATTGGAACAAAATTAATAGAAGTCCGCTGAAGCAAATGGCTGTCCCATGGATAACCACTATTTTCCCTACAGACAGCAATTCCCGGATGGAGACCCGTTGAAATGCAAATAGATGCAATCCTGTTTTACGTGTATAAACACCCAGTATGATAAGGCCCGCCAAACCGCCAAGGACTGCTCCTGTCCAGGCTCCCCGTCCCGTATCATAAAGAGAAAAACCTTCACGGACAAGAAAATAGGAGATAGCCAAAATGGCAGCCACCCTGACGAACTGCTCCGTTACCTGGCTGGCCGCTGTCGGGGCCATATTCCCGTAACCCTGGAAGACACCCCTCCAAAGAGAAAGGAACGGAAGAAGCAAAAACGGAAAGGCGACCACCTGGACAACAGGTGCCAGCAAAGGGTCACCCATCCAGCCGGCAATGGAATTGGCACCGAAAAACACAAACAGGAACAGGCTTACCCCGACAATAAGCAGTACAACAAATATTGTTTGCAAAACCCGCTGCAAATCCTCTTGGTTTTCTCTTTTTTCGGCGGCATTTTTTGCTACAAACCTCGAAATGACAACCGGAAAACCGGAAACCGCCAGGACAGAAGCGATGCCATACAACGGATATACCTGCTGATATATGTAAAAACCTGTATCGCCTACAATATTTTGAAAAGGAACACGATATACCGCGCTTAGAATCTTAATGATGAAGGCGGCCAATGTCAAAATGACAGCGCCTTTCATCAATTGCCTTGAATCATCCGGCAAGCTCTCCCTCGCCTTTCTTCAATAATTTCATCCGGTAGCCATTATATCACATAAGAAGAAAGTCAAGAATCAGGAGCCAAATCAATTGCATTTTCTATACAAAATGAAATCGGGCCCGGCAGAAGCCAAGCCCGTTCCTTGCTATAAAGATATTAATTCAGGATTCCATTTGTCTTGCCAAAAAGCTTGCTGCGGTTTCTGCCGATTTTTGCTCAACTTCCCCGATGGTCTTATCTTTGGAAAAAATAACAACCGCGCCGATCGGGTCACCGTTTGCAATGATAGGGGCAAGCGCATAAGAGGCAATCTCTTCCTCAACACCCTCCACAAGTTCCAGTGTGCCGGCGGTCGTTTCCAGCTTGGACAGCCGGTTGGACATAGCCTGCTCAATCATTTCGCTGTTATTTTTATTCATATAATCCTTCTTCGAGCTGCCGGCTACGGCTATAACTGCATCTCTGTCACAAATCAGGACGGAGCTGCCGAGACTGTCAAATAGTGCTTCGCCATATTCTTTTGCAAAATCACCCAATTCATTAATCGGGGAGTATTTTTTAAGTATGACTTCGCCTTCCCGGTCTACAAAAATTTCGAGCGGGTCTCCTTCCCGGATCCTGAGCGTCCTTCGAATTTCTTTCGGTATCACTACTCTTCCCAGATCATCAATACGACGAACTATTCCTGTTGCCTTCATCACAAAGTTGCCTCTCTTTCATCAGATGATTTCCGGAAAATCCATTTGAACTTGAGGCTGCCCTTCATAGGGCAGTCCTCTTTTTCATTTTCCTGCAAAAACCTTTTATTCAATACATTGCCTGAGGTTGTTGGAAATAGTATCTTTCAAAAAAATAGGTTCTATACATAAACTGTTCATTTTTGGATCAAATTTCTTTTTTAGTTTTTTCTGATGAAATGAGTGTCCGGCTTTGGAATCGGCTTTTTCAGGCGGGCGGCAACTTGCACCCAATCAATTGCCCGCTGCCCTTAAACGGGCGCTTGCTCTTTCTTGGCCGTATTTAATTCTTTAATGATATCTGTTACAATGGACAGCCATTCATCCGTCGAAAGCCTGCTGATTTGCAGGGTTATTTTCAATTGGCTGCCTTCCATGCCAAGACCCACAATCCTTCCATGGCGGTTTGTCACCTGGAATACTTTCCTTCCATCAATCTCATTCGTGCCTTCCTCCGAAAAGTATATGGCAATTTCTCCTTTGGACTGTTTGATCAATTCGAGCTTGATGGACCGGGCGTATATTTTCATTTCCGCAACTGTGAACAAGTAGCCCACCTGCTCCGGGTAATCGCCGAAGCGGTCGATCATTTCTTCCTTGAGCTCCTCCGCTTCTTCCAATGAATCTATATTGCGGAATCGCTTATACATTTCAATTTTCTGCTGACTGTCGGAAATATAGGCATCCGGTATATAGGCATCCAAATCCAATTCCACCTCAAAGGACGGAGCCATATCGGAAGGAGCGCCTCCCCTGCGCTCTTCGATTGCCTCTTTCAACATTTGAGAATACAAATCAAATCCTACAGAATCAATGAATCCGTGCTGCTGGGCTCCAAGCAGATTACCGGCGCCCCGGATGGATAAATCCCGCATCGCAATTTTAAAACCTGAGCCGAGCTCGGTAAATTCTTTGATCGCCTGAAGCCTTTTTTCCGCAATTTCAGTCAAAACCTTATCTTTCCGGTACGTAAAATAGGCATAGGCCACGCGGTTGGAACGGCCGACCCGTCCCCTGAGCTGATACAGCTGGGAAAGCCCCATGCGGTCTGCATCATAAACGATCAATGTGTTGACACTTGGTATATCAACGCCTGTTTCAATGATCGTTGTCGTTACCAGCACATCAAATTCACCATCCAAAAAGCTCAAAATGACGGCTTCGAGCTCCGATTCTCCCATTTGTCCATGAGCATAGGCAACACGTGCATCAGGGACAAGCATGGAAATCTCCTCCGCTTTCCTTTCAATGTCTTCTACGCGGTTATATAGGAAGTACACCTGTCCATCGCGGGCCAACTCTCGTTCAATCGCTTCTTTTACAAATGTCCCGTTATATTCCATCACATATGTCTGGACAGGAAAGCGGTTTTCCGGAGGGGTTTCAATGACGGACAGATCCCGTACTCCAAGCATGGACATATGAAGCGTCCGCGGTATAGGGGTTGCCGTCAAAGTCAGCACGTCCACATTCGTTTTCAGCTGCTTGATTTTTTCCTTATGGGAGACGCCAAAGCGCTGTTCTTCATCAACGATAAGCAGACCGAGATCTGCAAATTTAATATCTTTTGACAAAAGGCGATGGGTACCGATCACAAGGTCTACTGTCCCATTTTTCAAACCTTTGGCAGTTTCTGTCTGTTCTTTCTTTGTCCTGAATCGGCTGAGCAGACTGATATTGATGGGATAGCCGTTAAATCTTTCTTTTATTGTTTCAAAATGCTGCTGGGCAAGAATGGTGGTCGGGACCAGAATGGCCACCTGTTTTCCATCCATGATCGCTTTGAAAGCCGCACGGATGGCGACTTCCGTTTTTCCGTAGCCGACATCTCCGCAAAGCAGCCGATCCATCGGGCGTTCCCTCTCCATATCGCGTTTGATTTCCGCAATCGACCTAAGCTGGTCTTCTGTTTCCTGATAAGGGAAAGATAATTCAAACTCCCGCTGCATATCGCTGTCCGGGGAAAAAGCATACCCTTTTGTCGCTTCACGTTCGGCGTACAGCTTTATCAGTTCGTCGGCAATATCTTTGACCGACGATTCCACTCTTTTCTTAACCCGCTTCCAGTCATTTCCGCCCAGCTTATACATTTTCGGTTCCTTGCCTTCAGAACCGACGTATTTCTGGACAAGATCAATCTGGTCAACCGGTACGTACAAAGTATCGTTCCCCTGGTAGGAAATATGCAGATAATCCTTATGGACTCCCTTGATTTCCAAAGTTTCAATACCTAAATACTTGCCGATTCCATGATTGACATGGACTACGTAATCACCGGGGTTCAATTCGGAATAGCTTTTGATCCGCTCCGCATTGGAAAGCTTTTGCCGGCGTTTCATTTTTCTTGTTTTCTTATTGAAAACCTCTTCCTCAGTCACCACTGCCAATTTCAATGACGGAAGTTCAAATCCCGTGTTCAAGGCGCCATTGACAATTTGAGTACCGGCAAACTTCCCCGGGTCATCTGCAATGGCGGCTTCCACCCCATAGTCGCGCAAAACAGACTGCATTTTTTGGCTGCGCTCTTCATCCGGGGCAAGAAAAATGACCGACATGCCATTTTTTCTCCATCGTTCCACCTCTGATGCAAGCAAATGCATCTGTCCATGAAAATTTTGCATCAACTTGCATGGAACATTTGCGATGTTTTGGGGGCTTGTATTTGGAATATGCCGCAAAAACAACGATAAATAAATCCTTGGCAATGAAGTATCCGCCAACAGCCCGTTCAAGGAGTGAGCAATTTCCAGGTCATGGGTAACCTCTCCATGTTCAAGGACAGACGTGAACCACTCCGCCTCTTCCTTTTCGAGACGTTCATTCATTTCCTGGATCCGGCTCAATTCATCCAATATTAAAAGGGAGTCGCGAGAAACATAGTCTAGCAAACTTTCAGCCGGATCATAGGCCAATTTCATATATTTGAAAAATTGTTCGGGCTTTTGGCCGTTTCGCATCTGCTCGATGTCGGCGCCGATATTTTGCATCAACTGCTCTTTTGTTAAGTCTTTTTTTATCTTTTTTAACGAGCTGCCAAGGCTTTTTTCGAGCTTATCCGCTGCATGGGAAAGTCCACCTGCATCAACGGGGGATTCTGTTGCAGGCCCAATAAGCACATGCGCCAGTTTTTCCTTTGAACGCTGATCTTCAATTGAAAATGTCCGGATGGAATCGACTTCCACATCAAAAAGTTCAATTCTGATGGGATCAGCTTCAGTCAGCGGGTAAATATCCAAAATTCCTCCCCGGATACTGAATTCCCCCGGAGCACTGACCATATCCACCCGGGCATACCCCATTTGAACCAGCAGGGGCAGCTGCTTATCAAGGTCCAGCTCTGAACCGGTTTCAATATGAAGCTGCAGTTTTTTCCATACGTCTGAAGGCGGCAATGTTTTTCTAAGCCCGGCCATCGGTATGACAAAAATACCCCGGCGGCCGGACACCATGTAATTCAGCGCCTCAATCCGCTGTGACCTGAGCTCCGGGCTTGCTACACCAAGCTCGGATGCAATCAATTCATTCGCAGGGTATAAAAACAATTGATCTTCATCCACCAATTGTAAAAGGTCTTCATAAAGTTTTTGTGCTTGAAGCAAATTATGTGTGACAACGATCAGCGATTTACGCGTTTCCTTTGCCGCTGCAGCTACGAACAAGGCCCGTACGGACCCCGAAAGGCCAGCCACAAGCTGTTCCCGGATTCCTTCATTTACACCGGCAATCACTGACTGCAGTTCACTTTGCTGTAAAATCAGATCTCGTAAACCATGCATGACTTTCTCCTCTTTCCAGAAAATGGGACTCAGACCAAACGGAAAAATGCTTTGGTCGAAGCCAAAGCTGTTAATGGATCAGATAGTCATATTGGTGCAAGTCGGGGTTGCGTGAGAAAGCTTCGTGGCAGTCTTCGCAAATCGCTTGAATATGAAGATCTCCATCCGTTTGATATGTCACCATTTCCTGTCTCTCTTCTTCCGTTAGTTTGTGTAAACCCAATTGTTGGGATTGTATTATATGATTTTCTATAGTGCCTAATTTTGCCGAACAATGGCGGCAAAAATAATGGACAGTCATTCCATTCACTCCTCGGCCAGGCAATTTTTACTTTTTAGTATGAACGCCTGTGCCCGGAGTTATTCATCCATTGGAGTTAAATCGGTTCATGACTTCAAGAAAAGGTTTTTCGAGCCATTCCTCGCATGCATCCGCACATGTTTGAATGACTGATTGCATTTTGTCCCATTCATCGCCGGTGAACCTTGCCAATACATAATCTGGAACGGCTATTCCCTCCGGCGGCCGGTTAATCCCGATCCTGATCCGGTTAAATTCAGATGTGCCCAAATGCTGGATGGTCGATTTCATGCCGTTATGGCCGCCTGCACTCCCTTTTTGCCTCAGCCTGATTTTACCGACCGGCAAATCAAGGTCATCATAGATGACAAGTACATTTTCTGCGGGGATTTTGTAATAGTCCGCCAACGGCCGGATACTTTCCCCTGATAAATTCATATATGTCAATGGCTTTAATAATATGGCTTTTTCGCCGTTTTTGTGAATATTGGCAAACAGCCCGTTAAACTTGGATTCATTTAACTTTACTCCATTACGGGAAGCCAGCTCATCGATCACTTCGAACCCGATGTTATGCCTTGTTCTTTCATAACGGGAACCGGGATTGCCCAGTCCAACTATCAACTTCATCCAACACACCCCAAACATTTTCAGCAGATGGTTTATTTCTCAAAAAATGGCTGTCCAGCTCCAGCGCTTGTCGCCGATAAACAGGCGGCCTCCGCTTTTCTTATTCAAGCGGGGAAAAAGCGCAACCGCTTTGGCTGCGCCTGGTATTCGTTGATTTATTCCTCTTCCGCACCTGTTTCTTCTGACTCGGCTTCTGATGGCTCTGTACCTTCTTCCGCCTCTACTCTTGGAGCCAGAATTGTTGCAATTGTTTCATCATCCTCATGGTTAATCGTGATAGAATAGTTTCCGCGGATTTCACCGATGGAAATCGTCTCCCCGATTCCAAGCCCGGAAATATCAACACTGATGGCTTCCGGAATTTCATCGGGCTTTGCTGTAACAACAACTTCGTGGAGGATTTGTTGAAGTACCCCTCCGTCTCTTACACCCTCTGCATCTCCGGATAGTTCGACACGGACATTCGCTTCGATCTCCTGAGACATATCGACGGCTAAAAAGTCGGCATGGATCACTTCTTTTTTGATCGGGTCTTCCTGGTATTCATGCAAGACGACATTTAGCTTTTTCCCTTCGACATCGAGGCTGATGACACCGTTTCGGCCAACCTCGCGCATCGTTTTAATAAATTCGCCGCTGTCGATGGAAATGGGAGTGTTATCCGTCTTATAACCATAAATGATAGCCGGAATACCTCCCTGCTCCCTCAGTTCCCGCAATTGGGAACGTCGATCGCTTGTCCTTTCTGTTGCCTTTAATACATTTACCATTTAGCACCTTCTCCTAACCTAATGTTGTCAAAAGTACACTATCCATATATATACCTTAACATACATTCAGTTAAACCTCTAGGCGGGAAGAAAATCAATTTTCTAATTTATTTAAATTTTACGCACTGGTTCTCAAGTTCACAAGCCAATCAGCCCGGGGCGCGCCGGCCATCTAAAGCTGAGTGACTTCCGCTTTAATCAAACAAAGTGCTTACAGATTTGTTTTCATGAATCCTGATAATGGCTTCTCCAATAAGCGACGCAACCGAAAGCTCCTTGATCTTGCTGATTTTCTTCTCTTCCGGCAACGGAATAGAATTTGTCACAATCAGTTCTTTCAATTCGGAGTTTTGGATGCGATCAATAGCAGGTCCGGAAAGGACTGGATGTGTACAGCAGGCATAGACATCCTTTGCCCCGGCCTCTTTCAGCGCATTGACTGCCAAAGTGATCGTACCGGCAGTATCGATGATATCGTCTATTAAAATGGCCGTTTTCCCTTCTACATTTCCCACGATATTCATTACTTCCGCTACATTCGGACGCGGGCGGCGCTTGTCGATGATTGCAATCGGGGCTTTCAAACGGTCCGCCAGCCTTCTTGCACGGGTAACTCCGCCGTGGTCAGGGGATACGATCACAAGATCGCCATCTACCATTTCTTTTTCTTTGAAATAATCAGCTAAAATTGGAACACCCATTAAGTGGTCAATCGGCACGTCAAAGAAACCCTGAATTTGCGGAGCATGCAAATCAAGTGTGATGACACGCGTTGCGCCGGCTGTTTCAATTAAGTTGGCAACAAGTTTTGCCGTGATCGGTTCCCTTGCACGGGCTTTCCGATCCTGGCGCGCATAGCCATAATAAGGCATGACAATATTGATCGTTTTGGCGGACGCCCGTTTTAAAGCGTCAATCATGATGAGAAGCTCCATCAAGTTTTTGTTTACCGGTTTGCTTGTTGATTGGATGACATACACATCACAGCCGCGGATGCTTTCTTCGATATTAATTTGAATTTCTCCATCGCTGAATTGGCTGACCGTACATTTTCCGAGCTCTAACCCGATTTCCTTTGCAATTTCCCCCGATAGGGTGCGATTGGAATTTAAAGAAAAAACTTTTAATGTAGGGTCAAGATATTGGTTCGACATGAGGAGCCTCCATTTATTTTTTAGATTTTAGCTTTTCTACATAGTTTTCTTTGTTTACTTGGCGTGCACGCGCGATTGCCAGCGCTGATTCCGGAACATCATCTGTAATCGTAGAGCCGGCAGCAATATAGGCACCTTCCTTGACAGTAACCGGCGCCACCAGATTTGTGTTGCAGCCAACGAATACATCATCATTTATTTTCGTTAAAAATTTATTTTTACCATCATAATTGACCGTAATCGAGCCGCAGCCGATGTTAACGTTTCTGCCTACTTCTGCATCTCCGATATAACTTAAATGTGAAGCCTTGCTGCCTTTTCCAAAATAGGTCTTTTTAATTTCAACAAAGTTTCCTATTTTAACCTCATCCTGTATGTCTGAATCAGGACGGATGTGGGCAAATGGGCCAATCTTGACATTGCTTCCGATGGAGCTGTCGGAAAGAACGGACTGTTGCACGATAGTATTGTGAGAAATTTCACAATTGTTCACTTCAGTATTGGGACCGATTTTGCAGCCTTCACCTATTTTTGACTTTCCCTGAATGACGGTTCCAGGCAAAATAACGGTGTCACTTCCAATGATCACATCTGAATCAATGTACGTATTGGCCGGATCGGTAATGGTTACGCCATTTTTCATATGTTCCCTGTTAATGCGGGTTCTCATGATTCTTTCAGCTTCAGCAAGCGCGATACGGTCGTTGACTCCGAGAGTCTCCTCAAAGTCTTCCGTCATATAAGCCGTCACAAGCTCTCTTCTCGCCTTTAATATTTCTATCACATCAGGAAGATAATATTCCCCCTGTGCATTTTCATTGGACACATTGTCAAGGGCCTCAAACAGGGCTTCATTATCAAAGCAGTATGTACCTGTATTGATTTCTTTGACTGTCAATTCTTCCTCGTTCGCATCCTTATGCTCGACAATTCTTTCGACTTCGCCTTTCGCATTCCGGATGATTCTTCCATAACCGGTTGGGTCTTTGGCAAGAGCTGTCAAAACACTCGCTTTTGCTCCAGTTTCTTCATGCTGTTTCATCAAAGCTGACATCGTTTCTACTGAAATCAGCGGGGTGTCTCCGCAGATGACCAACGTCGTTCCTTTTTGGCCGCCTAACGCTTCCTTCGCCTGCATTACAGCATGGGCTGTTCCCAGCTGCTCTTCCTGAATCACAAATTCACTTTTTCCATGCAGCTGCTCTTTAACCATCTCTGCACCGTATCCCACAACCGTAACTATATTGTTCACTTCGAGCTGTGAAATATGATCCACTACGTGTTCTACCATCGGTTTACCGCAAACCGGATGAAGCACTTTATATAACTTGGACTTCATTCTGGTGCCCTGCCCCGCTGCCAATATTACAGCGAATCTATTCATAAAAGGTCCCCCAATAATTTTTTTCCATTATGAATATAGCTTAAAATTCGGTTTTTTTCAAGAAAACGAGAAGGGAAATAACCTTGTAAAATTTAGGGAGGAATAGATTAATCGCTGTAAGGTGGCCACAATAAAAAGAGCCATACTCCAAAGGTAGGCTCTTGATGCTTTTTTATATGATTAGGAAGCGCCGGCTTCTTCTAATTCAGGTTCTTCTATTTCACCCAAACGGTGGTATTCTGCCAAAACGACGTCCTGAATTTTGTTTCTGGTGTTCGAATTGATCGGATGGGCGATATCCCTGAATTCTCCATCGGGAGTCCGCTTGCTTGGCATAGCCACGAAGAGCCCATTATTTCCGTCAATTACACGAATATCGTGAACAACAAATTCATCATCGAGGGTAATTGAGGCAATCGCTCGCATTCTGCCTTCCGTATTAACACGGCGCAGTCTGACATCAGTTACTTCCATTGTGTTCACCACCTTCTCGCTCTAAATAAATACTATATCTATGTATTCAACAAACTTTGGTATTCTCCTTCTTAATTAGAGAAATTTTTTAGAATCTTTCCTATTACTAGAAAAACGCAAGCGCTGTCATTTGCGGCATAAGACTTTTTAAAAAAAATCTGTCAAAGCGCTTGCTTGGAAAATCAAAATAGAATCGCCGCCTTCTTACGGCGATTCATTATTATTTTACTAAAGCGATGACTTCCATCTCTAAGAGAACATCTTTTGGCAGTCTTGCTACCTCTACGCAGGAGCGTGCCGGCTTATGTTCCGAAAAATATTGGGCATAAATCTCGTTGATTGTACCGAAATCATCCATATTTTTAATAAATAGAGTAGTTTTGACAACGGTCTCCAATGATGCGCCAGCTTCTTCCAATACCCCTTGGATGTTGCGGAAGACTTGGTGTGCCTGTTCCTCGACACTGCTTCCGGCAAGTTCACCCTCTGGTGTCAATGGAATTTGGCCGGAGCTGTAAAACATATTGTTGACGATGATTCCCTGTGAATACGGCCCGATGGCAGCCGGTGCCTTGTTCGTTTCTACTTTGCGCATATGTAACGGTCCCTTCTATAGAAAATTTGTCATTTTAGAAAAGTAGTTGCCCTGGACGACATTGATCTGTTTTTCTTTTGTGTTTACGTCCGTTAATTTGACCAAGGAAATATAATCCTCGACCAATCTTTCTTCCTCATATTCAGATTCCACCAATACAGCAATACCGGCTACGGAAGCTTGGAATTCCTCCAATAGATTGACCATGCCGTTAATTGTTCCGCCGGCCTTCATGAAATCATCGACAATCAGGACATTCGCCCCTTCTTTCAGGCTTCTTTTGGACAGGACCATCGTCTGGATCCGTTTTGAAGAACCGGAAACATAGTTGATCGTCACCGTCGGTCCCTCCGTCACTTTTGTATCTCTTCTGACAATCACAAATGGAACGTTTAAAAAAGAGGAGACTGCCTGGGCAATCGGGATCCCTTTCGTCGCGACCGTCATGATGACATCCACTTTTTTGCCGGCCACCGCTGCAGCCAGATGCCTGCCGACTTCATTTAAAATTTTCGGGTCGCCCAAAAGATCTCCCATGTACAGGTACCCGCCGGGCAATAAACGATCAGGGTCGGCAATGGAACGGCATAGGTTGTCCACAAATTCAGAAGCCTGTTCCTTTTGGACCATCGGAAAGTATTTGACACCGCCTGCTGCGCCCGGAACCGTCTGCAGCATGCCGATGCCCTGGTGCTTAAATATATCATTGATAATCACTAGGTCCTCACTGATGGAAGATTTGGCAGACTGGTACCTTTGGGCGAACCACGTCAAGGAAACAAGCTCCCGAGGGTGATTCATTAAATAATGTGTCATATCAACGAGCCGCTCACTACGGCGAAACTTCATTATGTAACCTCCCGTGCAACGTAACGCGAATATTATTAAAGAAAATATACACAATTGTACGTATTTAGGCAAGTATGTGCTGAAAAAATTTTAAAGTTTCGTCCAGTCTGTACGTCGCTAAACGTCGCCCTGCGCTTTTCTTACACCCCCAGCATTCTCACTGCAAACACCTGGTCACAAAATCCGCGAAGTCCGTTATATATTCTTTGCAATCTGGAATCGTGGCGCACAAGGCCGAATACGGTGGGGCCGCTGCCGCTCATCAGCACGGAATCAGCTCCGAATCTTTCCATCTGCTTTTTAATTTGCAAGACTTCCGGATACATATGAAGGGTGACACTCTCCAAGGCATTGGCCATGTTTTCACATACACCTTCATAATCATTGTTTTCAAGTGCCTGTATCATGCCCTTCGTATCCGGGTGTCGTATACTGCCGACATCCAGGTTACGGTATATTTCGGAGGTGGATACCCCGATGGCAGGCTTGGCCAAGACCACCCAGCAGGCCGGGGGTGCCGGGAGCTTCGTCACTTTTTCTCCTCTTCCTTTAGCCAAAGCCGTTCCTCCGTATACACAAAAAGAAACGTCCGATCCAATTTCCGCGCCGAGTTCGGCAAGCTCATCCAAAGTCAAACCAAGGCCCCAAAGTTCGTTCAAACCTCTTAAGGTTGCAGCAGCGTCACTGCTGCCTCCCGCCAATCCGGCTGCAACCGGTATAATTTTATTTATAGAAATTTCTACACCTTGGTCAATTTTGTATCTTTCTTTCAATAATTTGGCCGCCTGGTAGGCCAGATTCCGTTCGTCGGCCGGCACAAAACGATTTCGGGAAAGGATGGCCACACGGTCTTCCCTGATTTCGGCCAATTCCAGGCGGTCAGCGAGGTCGATTGTTGTCATGACCATCTCCACTTCATGATAACCATCATCCCGCTTTCCCAGCACGTCCAAAGATAGATTGATTTTTGCCGGTGCCTTCACCAAAAGCTTCAATTCACACTCACCTGCTTCATTTAACTGAGTAACAAAGGCCTCCGGCTTCCTCCCTTTTAAACAGGGAAAGGATGTTCCCAGGCACCTATTTTCGACTCAATTCCATACATATTGTTCATTTTACCACGAACAATTCATGAACTCCAAGAGTGGGAGTAAGAAAAGCTCAAGCGCCCGTTTAGCGAGGTACAAACTGGAGCACTCCGCAATGAGATAAAGGAAACACGGCGACGAAGGAGCCGATGTTGACTTATCGTAGTGGAGGAGTGTGGAGTTTGCTAGTCGCTGGGCGCTGGAGCGGGACAAAGAAAGGCTTCTTTTGAAAAAAGTTTTCATATCAGGTTATACTTTCTTTTACTTTTAAGAAAAGCTCAAGCGCCTTGCCCATCGACGTACAGACTATACAACAAGAAAAGCCGAGGCTTTTCTTCGCCCCGGCTTGTGCGGATGGTTTTTGTTCATTGTCTTCAGGTCCAAAGTAATCATTCTTCACGATTGTCTGATTGGCTGAGCTGACGTTCTGCTATTTCAATTGCACGTTTTACCATATTTCCTGCATCCCTGGCCTTGATGCCGCCCCATCCTTCTTCCTGGACGACGTCATAAAAGCCCAACTCTTTTGCCAACTCTACTTTCAATTGATCCGACATGACTCCTCTTCTTCTTCCCAAAGCCATTTCCCCCTTTGCATCCGCTTTTGTATTTTGTGCAGAAGGAAAGCGAATATCCGGTAAAAGTAAAAACAGCAGTAAACCCAGGGGTTTACTGCTGCCCTATTGCTATATTTCCTGATGTTTCATCGTAAAAAGTAAGTTCAACCGTTTCGGTCAGAACATCTGCATAACTGTAAGATACCCGTTCAAATGCATTTTCGTCCTGATCCAACTCAACTACAAAAACTGATGGATATGTTTCCGCCAATACGCCGGAACGTTCGATTGTTTTCCTTCGTCCCCCGTTGGCCTTTAACATTAATCTCTTGCCCAAATTTGAATCAAGGGATTTTTTAATGCTCGCTAAAGTTTTCGGCATTTTTTCGCTCCACCTCACTGGTTTTCATTATAACACGCGGCTGGATAAATGTCAAATAAATTTACAATTTTATCAATGAATCCTCATCTTTGTCAATCATTTTTTTTCTACAAGATCACCCATTTTTCAACAATAGTAGTATATCTCACAAAAAAGATAATATGTACTGACTTTAGGAAAGCCTATGGGCAGGGGGCTGGGAGGCTATGGAAGCGCCGGGTAAGCCAGAATAAATGAACGAAAAAAAAGAGCATTGGCAAAGTCCCAATGCTCAAGTTACAAGCTACTCATCTTCTCCCGGAGGCCTAAAAGGCATCCCGTTCCTTAGTACTCCCTTTGTATCAAGTCCCCCCAGCCCTTTTTGTCCCGTTAATGTATTTCGCAGGACATCCCATACATTCACCCTTTCCGTAAAAGGCGTGAAGCTGATTTTCGAGACGATATAGACCGGATCCAATGCATGGATATTGACACGCTGGGGTGAGCTTGCAAAATTTGCCCCTGCAAATATAAGAGACTCAAAATGGGATTGGCAGGCGCCGGCAAAAATGACAAGCTGATCGAGATGCGGGACTTTCTTCCTCGCTTCCCTTACAGCTTCTACAAAATATCTTGAATGGCGATAGGCATTTAAATCTATTTTTTTTCCTTTTGCTTTTGAATAGGCATCGTGCCCTGTAATGACGAGAATATCCGGACGATATTGGTCGATCAAGGAAGGGATGTGCTTATACATTTCTTTTTCATTACAGTGCACTCCCTTGACTGCGACTCCAATTTTCGAATACAGCTCCATGCATCTCTTCAAATAATTCGGATCCCCATCAAGGTGAAGGACGCGGCCGGGCATCTGAAAGTAATTGTATTCCCTTTTATATCCTTCTGTAGCTGTGTATTCCTGCTGGGATCTTACAAGATCAAGGTCCTGTTGAAACAGTTCCCAGGACTGTTCTTCAAGGGATCGTACTTTGGAAGACCTTGTCAGCTGCTCTTCCTCTGTAAAAGGGACAAGGTCTTCAACAGGCGCATTAGCAATAAGGCGGTAATCCTCCCCATAAAGGATTGCTGTTGTTTGACCGTCAATCTCCTGGATGTCGATGACTCGAAATAAAAGATCGCATTGGTGAGACAAGCGGCCGACAATCGTATTTATTGATATCACGGTCGTCAACTCCAATAAACAGCGCTATTTATCTATCTGTCATAGGCTATGCTGTTTACCCGCTCATGGTGTCTGTTTCATTCCGAGTCGCCAAACAGAGGAAAAAGCGCATCGCTCAGCGCGGCAAATTCATTCATTGATAAAGTTTCTCCCCGCCTTGACGGTTCTATGCCGGCCAATTCAAGTGCATGGGCAATATCTGATTTTCTCTTCTTCCCATCAGGCAGCCCGCTCGTTAAATTGTTCATCAGCGTCTTTCTCCGCTGGGCAAATGACATTTTTGCAATTTGAAAGAAAAACACCTCATCTCTGACAGACACAGCAGGACGTTCCCTCAACAGCATCCGGATGACCGCGGAGTCTACATTCGGCTGTGGAATAAAGACCGATTTGGGAACGATCATGACGGTTTCGGCCGTTGTATAATACTGGATGGCAATCGAAAGGGACCCGTACTCCTTCGTTCCCGGCTTCGCTGCAATCCGGTCCCCCACTTCCTTTTGCAGCATGACGACGATTCCGCGAATGGGCAGTTTTTCCTCAAGAAGCTTTAAAATGATCGGCGTCGTTACATAATAAGGGAGATTGGCCACCACCATGATCTCCTTTACATCAGCAAACTCTTCTTCAATCATCTGCTGGATGTCCGCTTTCAAAATGTCCTCATGAATAATCTTCACATTGTCATAAGGTGAGAGGGTGTCTGCCAAAATCGGCAGAAGGCGTTGATCTATTTCGTAGGCAGCAACCTTTTTGGCCGTCCTGGCCAGGTGCTCTGTCAATGCCCCGATTCCCGGCCCGATTTCAATGACACCCGTTTCCTTAGTCAGCCCCGCATACTCTGTTATATTACGTAAAATATTCGGATCGATTAAAAAGTTTTGTCCAAGGCTTTTCTTAAAAGAAAAACCGTGTTTCTCCATAATTTCTTTTGTTCTGACCGGTGTCGCGATGTCTTTTTGCATTATTGTTTTTCCTCCCGTAGTACGGCTTCGAGGGCTTCCGCAAACTCCTGGCGGGATATTTGGAACATCATCAGCCGTTTGTGGAGCTGCTTTCCGTTTGTATAGCCGATCTTCAACAGCTCCCCAAGCCTTTCCCTTCGGCCTGCGGCCTCCGGCCCTCCAATCAGCCCCGCATCAATCAAGTCTTCCCTTGTGATAACTTCGGCTTCTGTATCCAGCATGGGATGGGCATCCTGCAATGCCAGCCGGATCGCTTCAGGAGAAGCGTGCTCCACGCCAATGCCACGCCCGTTGTTCGGCCGCGCATCTTTTTTATCGATAAAAGCATGCTTGCATCCAGGTACATGCTCGGTGATTGTCTTGCGGATCTTTTCCCCCGGAAAGTCCGGGTCAGTCAGAATAATGACCCCCCTTTTTTGATGGGCCAATCTGATTTTTTCCAGCGTTTCTGCGGAAACGGCCGAGCCGTTCGTTTCAATCGTATCTGCATCCAGCGCACGCTGGATGGCTCTTGTATCGTCTTTTCCTTCCACTACAATGATTTCCTTGATCTTCATGTTTCCTCCGGTAAAACAGTTTTACTAATGTCTTATTATAACCTGTTATGGATAAAAAAAGGAAAAGCAGAGGAGCATTTTCCTCTGCTTAGTCGATGATACGCACTTTGACCTGTTTTCTGCCGAAGCTGCTTGCCTGCCCTTTTGATTGGACGTGAACGTCGATCCTGTTCCCTTTGATCGCTCCGCCAGTATCTCCTGCTACAGCATAGCCGTATCCTTCCACCCATACTTTTGATCCCAACGGAATGACGCTTGGGTCCACCGCAATTACTTTTGCATCTGGATTAGCGCGTAAATCGATGCCGGTGGAAGTGACACCGGAGCAGCCGCTGCAATCCGCTGTATAGGCGGTGGCATTCATATAGATTTCTTTTCTTTCGCTGGCAGGTGCGGCGGCAGTTGAAGCTTGGGAACCTGCTGAAGATTTCCTTTGGGAAGCCGGAGCAGCAGTGACTTTCGTTCCGACGGCTACGATTTTATCTTTGCTTTCTTTGGTTCTTTCTTCGGAGACAAGTGAACGTTTGACTTCTTTTCCATTTTCTTTTGTTACTTCAAACTCTTTTTTCACTAAACCTTCCTGGCCCTCTTGGATAACCTTTTCTGTACCTTTTTCAAGGTTCCCGTCTTTTTTCGTGACAACGTCATAATCGATTGGCTCTTCCACTACATCGGTGACCTTTTCTACTCTTATGACGTCAATGGATTGGTCAGGGGATACCATTTCATCCAATCCCGGTTCCACACGATCCAATTCTCCCAGCTCCACGTCCTGCTGTTGTAAAAAATCAGCGACCGTAGTCGAAGTGGTCCATACCTTTTCTTCGTCCTTTCCGTTGTTTAAAACAACCTGGAACGCTTTTTCGATTTCAATTGTCATATTGGGAAAGATATTTTTTGCAGGAGATATGTTGATTTTATCATGTTCGCCTAGCTTTATATCTTCCTCATTCAAAAGCTGCTGTACTGTTCTGGCGGTGGTCATGACTTTCTCTGAATCATCCCCAACCGTCAGTGTCACCGGCTTTGCCGGCTCCCATATAAGAGATTGATTGTTTTGGACTACCGAATTCGGCTCATGTGACAAGTAATCTGTCTCTTTTACATTGACATCCATTTCTTCAAGCATTTCGCCAACCGTTTCCGCATGGGTTTTTACTACAACCTGCTCACCATCAAGTGTAACAGCAACCGTCTTTTTCGTTCCTTCCGTTATTAAAATCATCAGGGTAGCAGTAAATACGAGAAAACTGGCCACTACCAACCCTAATTTTCTTCGACTTCTCAATTCTGTACTCAAAGAAAAACTCCTCCTTCTTCCTTCATCGGCATTCACCGTGATGAAGAAGTAAAATTTTATTGTTTTTAGTCAGCGAATGCCGAACAGTTTCTTTGCATTCTCTGTCGTCACTTTCGCTACTTCCTCAAAGCTGATGTCCTTCAGCTCGGCAATCTGTTCAGCAACCAGCTTGACATACGCCGGTTCATTCCTTTTTCCCCTAAAGGGGTGTGGAGCGAGATAAGGGCAGTCCGTTTCTATCAGCAGCCGGTCAAGCGGAACTTCCATGGCCACTTTTTTCGGCTTCTTGGCATTTTTAAAAGTGACAGGCCCGCCCAGTGAAATGTGAAAGTTCATTTCAACGCACTCTTTGGCGGTTTCTGCGCTGCCACTGAAGCAATGCATAATGCCTCCGACTTCTTCGGCGTTTTCTTCCCTTAAAATTTGAACAACATCTTCAGTCGCATCACGGTTATGTATGATGATCGGAAGCTTTAATTTCTTAGCCAGGCCGATCTGCCTGCGGAATACCTCTTTTTGAACATCATGGGGTGATTTATCCCAGTGGTAGTCAAGCCCCATTTCACCGAGGGCCACAACCTTTGGATGAGCTGCCATCTCTTCAATCCAGGCCAGGTCTTCATCTGTCATATCAATAGCATCCACAGGATGCCACCCGATGCTCGCATAAAGAAAATCATATTCCTCCACCAGATCGATGGCTCTTTCTATCGTCGGCCTATTGAAACCGACAACGACCATATGGGAGACACCTGCCTCCTTGGCGCGCTCGATCACTTCCTGAAGATCTTCATTAAATTGTTCGTCATTTAAATGGACATGTGTGTCAAATAGCATGGCTCAATCTCCTTCATAGAGTATAAAGTATTTTAAAGTAACATAAGTCACAGCAAGCTAACATTTAGATTACAAAAAAAGAACATAGAGAAATGGCCTAAACTCCACGTTTAATGCGCCATACCCTCTATGTTATCAATGTTTATAAATTTATCTGAATATTACTTTATATTAAAGTTAGTTTACAATCGCCCCGTTAGGAAGGCTTTGATCAACCGATGCGACCGATAAAACGCCGTCTTTTTCTCCCGCAAGGATCATTCCCTGCGAAAGTTCTCCACGCAATTTCACCGGTTTCAGGTTTGCAACGACAATCAATTTTTTCCCTATTAATTCCTCAGGCTTATAAAATTCAGCAATGCCCGAAACAACCTGTCTCTTTTCATAGCCGAGATCAAGCTGCAATTTGAGCAATTTATCCGCCTTTTTAACCGGTTCGCAATCGATGACCTGGCCCACTCTCAGCTCCACTTTCCTAAAATCATCAATTGTGATTTCAGGAGCCTGCTCTATGTTTTCTTCCTTCTCTTCTTTCTTCTCTTTTTCCGGAGCGGCAGGGCCTTTCATTTGATCTTTAATATATTGAATTTCCTCATCCATCTCAAGTCTAGGAAAAATCGGCTTTCCTTTTGCTGCGACATTTGTCTGGGAGGGGATATTACCGAACGTTTCAAGGCTTTCCCATGTTTGGAATTGCTCGTCCGTAATATTTAGCTGTTCAAAGATCTTTTTCGGCGTCTGTGTCAAGAACGGCTGAAGTAAAATAGCTGCCCTTCTGAGCGACTCTGCCAAATGAACCATCACGCTGCCTAATTCACGGCGTTTTTCCTCGTCTTTTGCAAGAATCCAAGGTTCTGTTTCATCAATGTATTTATTTGTCCTGCTGATTAGCTGCCACACGGAAGAAAGGGCTACAGAAAACTCCATGTTTTCCATTGCTTCTTCATATTTTTGTACTGTTTCGGTGTTCACACCAAGGAGGTCTTTGTCAAACGGTGTAACAATCCCTTCGTAGGAAGGAATTTCTCCGCCAAAATATTTATTGATCATCGCAACAGTCCTGTTCAACAGGTTTCCAAGGTCATTGGCGAGATCATAATTGATTCTTTCGACAAACCCTTCAGGAGTGAATACACCATCGGATCCAAACGGCACTTCTCTCAATAAATAATAACGTACTGCATCCAGGCCGTAGCGGTCGATCAGCATAACCGGATCGACAACATTACCTTTGGACTTGGACATTTTTCCGTCCTTCATAAGCAGCCAGCCATGGGCAAAAACTTTTTTCGGAAGCGGCAAATCAAGCGCCATGAGCATGATCGGCCAGTAAATAGTATGAAAGCGGACAATTTCCTTTCCAACGATATGGACATCCGCCGGCCAGTATTTCAGATATTTGGAATCATCATCTGTTCCGTAGCCAAGCGCAGTGATATAGTTGGTCAATGCATCGATCCAGACATAGATGACATGTTTCGGATCGCCGGGAACTTTGATGCCCCAGTCAAATGTCGTCCTGGAGACTGCCAAGTCTTCCAGCCCCGGTTTGATGAAGTTATTGATCATTTCGTTTTTTCTTGATTCGGGCTGGATGAAACCGGGATTATCTTCATAATATTGCAGGAGCCTGTCTACATATTTGCTCATCCTGAAGAAATAGGACTCCTCTTTTACCAGCTCCACCGGGCGTCCGCAATCAGGACAGTTTCCATTGTCAAGCTGCCGTTCTGTGAAGAAAGATTCACAAGGTGTGCAATAATATCCTTCATATTCATCCAGATAAATATCGCCTTGATCCAACAGCTGCTTAAAAATCTTTTGAACAACAACTGTGTGCCGGTCTTCGGTTGTACGAATGAAGTCATCATAGGAAATATCAAGTTTCTTCCATAACCTTTGAATCCCGCTGACAATATGATCAACATATTCCTTTGGGGTAACATTTTCTTCTTTGGCCTTTTTTTGGATTTTCTGTCCATGTTCGTCCGTTCCGGTCAAATACATGACGTCAAAACCGCGCATCCGCTTGTAGCGTGCCATTGCATCACCCGCTACCGTCGTATAAGCATGGCCGATATGCAAATTCCCGCTTGGATAGTAAATGGGGGTTGTTAAATAAAACGTTTTGAGTTTTTCTTTCACCATGTTTCCTCCCTCTCGCTAACAGGATGCCGTTAAACATCAAAACCCACTCTTTGCATCTTGTCCTCTTCTACACTAAAAATATACGTGAAATCAACGATTCCTGCAACTTGTGCCTATTACTAAGGGAACATGAAAATCGGTCCTTTGAATGACGATTCAATTGAATGGATACGAATCCGTAGGAATTTCTATCTAATAAATTGACATTTTTTTAACTTCTAATTGACGGGAATAGGAAAGACTGGTACGATAAATCTGATTATAAATGTGACAAAAAGTATGTTTTTTGATATAAACAAGTTTCTTTGAGAGGAGAAAAGTAGTATGAAATCTACTGGAATTGTGCGAAAAGTCGATGAACTTGGACGGGTAGTCATACCTATTGAATTAAGGCGCACCTTGGGGATTGAAGAAAAAGACGCACTTGAAATATACGTAGATGATGAAAAGATTATCCTGAAGAAATATAAACCGAGCATGACTTGCCATATTACAGGCAATGTATCCGATGAAAATGCCTTTTTTGCCGGTGGGAAATTGGTCTTAAGCCGTGAAGGAGCCGAGCAATTAATACAGGAAATCCGTGAATCCTTCAGTTTTGATAAAGTGAATAATTAATAGAATTTTAAAAGCCCCTTCAACAATATGAAGAGGCTTTTTTGTTTTCGGGTGCGTTACACAAGCGTTTCCGCCTTACATCTCAGTCGCTTAACGCCGCCCTCCGCTTTTCTATGCAAATACTTCCGTCCACTCATCCCTGTGGGCGAGCATTTTTTTGGCCAGTTCTTTGGCGCCTTCCAATGAGTGGCTTGCTGCCCATCCGCATTGCACTTCATTGCAGGCCGGAACTTCGGTTGCTTCCAGTACATCGTTCAATGTTTTTTCCAGAATATTTAATACGTCTTCATAGTCATCGTGGTTGACAAGGGATAAATAATAGCCGGTCTGGCAGCCCATCGGGCTGATATCGACGATTTTATCCGAATGGTTTCTGCTGAATTCCGCCATCATGTGCTCCAATGAATGGATCGAAGGCATTTCCATATGCTCTTTGTTCGGCTGGCAGAACCGAAGGTCGTATTTCCGGATGATATCACCGTTTTCTCCTTCCACCACGCCCGCCAGACGGACATAAGGGGCCTTCACTTTCGTATGATCCAAATTGAAGCTCTCCACGTTCATCTTTTGTTCAGTCATTGATTCCCTCTCCTTTTCTCGGCATCTATCAGCCACACAAATGCATTCATTTGCTTGAATGTGATCCGGAAGCCGTTTTCTTCAAATATTTTCCTTAGAACTGGAATAGTTGTGTAATATTCCGTCTGCAAATCAACTGCAAGACGGTGATGATTGTTTCGCAGTGCTTCTTCTATTATAGCCTGTTTGGCAGCATCATTGATAAAAACCGTATCAGCAAAAACAATTTTCCCGGACTCGTTGAGAATGTCGCTGTACAGCGCGACTGCCTTCCTTTTTTCCTCATCGGTCAAGTGGTGAAAAGCATACGTGCTTGCGATCGTATCCGGATTTTTTTCCGGCATGGGAAAAGCCAAAAAATCACCATCGACAATCGGAACATTCGGAAGCTTTCCTTTCGCCCTGTTCCTCATTCCTTCAGAAGGCTCTATACCGTATACTTCAAACCCATTTTTTTAAAATTTTTCTGTCAAATTCCCTGTTCCAACTCCAAATTCAACAATAAACCCTTTTGAATTTTTTGCCACCTCATCAAGAATTTGTTCGTAATGAGCAAATACTTCTTTATATTCTACGTCGGAACCAACGACAGTTTGATCATACGTTTCGGACCAGGCATCAAACAGATCATTGAAATTTTTTGCCATGTTATCCACCCTTTTCATATAAAAATAATCGGAATTGAATTATGACTTAATTTATCACTTGTTTTTGAAAAAAGCAAGAAAATATAAAAAAAGCGCAAGCCCTTTTTAACCCGGGCTCACGCTACTTGCCATGAATATGATATGCCTCATAAACTTCGCGTTTGGGCACCTTGCGGTCGCTTGCCGCCCGCTTGATGGCCTCTTTTGATGTAAGGTTTTCGTTTTCGATATAATGTTCCACATGTTCTTTCAATCCAAGCAGCGCCCACCATGGCGGCCCTTCACTGGAATCGGGGTCACTGTTGCCCTCCACAATAAGGCAAAACTCTCCCCGGATTTCTTCCTTCTCCGCCCATTCGACCGCCGAGGAAAGCCTTCCACGCAAAAATTCTTCGAACTTCTTCGTCAGCTCCCTGCATAAAACAATTTTCCTGTCCCCCCAGACGGCAGCCATATCCTTTAATGTATCTTTCAATCGATGTGGTGCTTCATAAAGAAGGAGCGCCCCATCCTGCCGTTTCAGTCTTTCGAGCTCCGCTTTCCTCTCTTTTTTCCCTCTTGGCAAGAATCCGCAAAAATAGAAAGGCTGGGGATTGATGCCTGAAGCGATCAAAGCGGTCAACGCAGCGTTTGGGCCTGGAACAGGCACGACCGCTATATCCGCTTCGATGGCCGCCCGGACGATTTCATAACCCGGATCAGAAATGCAAGGCATCCCTGCATCGCTGACAAGCGCTATATTGTCCCCTTTTAACAACCGCTCGACAAGCTGGCGGCCGCTTGTCTCCTTGTTATGTTCATGATAGCTTGCAAGCGGTGTTGAAATGTCAAAATGGCTGCACAGCTTTTTTGTGTTCCGTGTATCTTCCGCAGCAATCAGATCGGCTTCCTGCATCAGGCGAATTGCCCGGAAGGTCATATCTTCCAAATTGCCGATCGGCGTCGGTATTAAAAATAGCGTGCCCTGATCTGTTGCCTCATTGCTTTTCTGGCTTCGCATTACGTTCACCGGCCTCATGTAAAAATTGTTCTTTTTTTAGCCTCGTCAGCTGCTTGAAAGCATATTCCGCCTTCAACGCATCACCTTTTTCCTCAAATTCTTCTACATAGATCATCGATACCGGCGTCCTCGTCCGGGTATATTTGGATGCCTTTTTGCTGTTATGCTCGGAAAGCCTCCGGGCAGGGTCCACTGTATAGCCGCCGTAATAGGAGCCGTCCCTGCATTCCAACACATAAAAATAATGTTTATTCTTCTTTTCCATACAGTATCTCTCTTACTTCCGGAGTATACTCGTTTTCATCGTTATAGACAAACAGGGGCGCGAGTGCCTTCAGGCCAGAATTCCCGTTTTTGATCCCCTCTACCAAAATCGTATTCGCTTCTTTCCCTGCCTTCGGATAAACGAATCTAAGCCGCTTCGGCTCCAAGCGATACTGCCTCATAAGCGTCAAAATATCCATCAGCCGCTCGGGCCTGTGGACGAAAGCGGCTTTACCGCCTTGGCGGAGAAGTTGGCTGCTTGTCCGTATGACATCTTCAAGCGAACAGAGAAGCTCATGGCGGGCGATGGCCAAATATTCATTTTCATTGATAATGGACGGTTCTGCTGAAGTAAAATACGGCGGATTGCACGTAACGACATCATATTTTCCATGGCCGAGCGTTTGGGCAATCTCTTTGACATCTCCATGGATCATCCGGATCCTATCTTCCAGGCGGTTATATTGGATGCTCCTTTCCGCCATATGATACAGGCGCTCCTGAATTTCCACGCCCGTAATGGCTGCTTTTGTTTTGCTGCTTAATAAAAGGGGAATGACCCCATTGCCGCTGCATAAATCAATGATATTTCCCTTTTGGATCGGTACATAGGCAAAACGGGCCAGCAGCACGGCATCAAGGGAAAAAGCAAAAACAGACGGGCTTTGGATAATACGCAAATCTTCCGCCAGCAAATAATCCAGGCGCTCGTCACCAATTAATTCAATCATATCCAAACACTCCAATAAAATAGCCTTCCCCATTCTAAGGAAGGCCTTATATAGCAAATTATTTTTTATTCAAAAAGGAAAGGCAGAACAGGCAGTCTTCATCTCTTCTCGGGCTGCCAAAATGAACATTGCAAATATGGAAGCCTTCTTGATAAAGGCGGGCCAGATTATCATAACCCTCTCCAATATCAATTTCAGTCAATTGATCATAAGCAGTGCGCTCGTCTTCCTCTCCATCAGGCAGTATGAGACCGGGCTTTTCCATCCCTTGATCCAGATGTCGGCGCAGTTGGTCATTTTCCGACTTCAACGCATGGTTTTCTTCGATCAACTCGACCATATACTGCTTCAACTCGCCAAGCTGCTGATACAATTGGCCGATCTGCATTTCCATATTGCTTACTGAATCGAAGAACTCCTTTTTATCCTTCACCTTACCACCTCATTATTCCGTGGCCTGGACAGACGTTACACTTTCACTCATGATCTCTTCCAGTGTATATTCCAAGACCCGCTCCTGGTCAGACAATTCCACTTGCATAATGCGCTCCAGTATATTTAAGCCGACCACTCTTCCTGAACCGTTCGGTGTATGGATGGTCTCGCCCACATCAGGAAGCGCAGCCTTCGCTGCTTCATACTCATCATTTTCATATTTCAGGCAGCACATCAGCCTGCCGCATAAGCCGGATATTTTCGTCGGGTTTAAGGAGAGATTTTGATCTTTGGCCATTTTGATTGATACAGGTTCAAAATCTCCCAGGAAAGTAGAGCAGCATAGCATACGCCCGCACGGACCGATTCCTCCGAGCATTTTCGCTTCATCCCTTACTCCTATTTGCCTCAGTTCAATTCTTGTTCTGAAAATGGAGGCCAAATCTTTTACAAGCTCACGGAAATCAACGCGCCCGTCAGCTGTAAAATAAAAAATCACCTTGTTGCGGTCGAATGTGTATTCTACATCAACAAGCTTCATATCAAGCTGATGCTCCAGGATTTTCTCCGAACAGACCTGGTAAGCCTCCTCGGCCGCTTCCTTGTTCGATTCAACATTCTGCTGGTCCTGTCCATCTGCAATCCGGACAATTTTTTTCAATGGGAGCACTACATCATGTTCGCTGACCTGCTTCTTTTCGGTCACAGCTTTTCCAAATTCGATGCCGCGTGCAGTTTCTACAATGACGTAATCGCCTTTGCGGACGGGATGATCCATTGGATCGAAATAATATATTTTACCGGCTTTTTTAAACCGGACTCCTACAACATTATACAAAAGAAGGTCCCCCCTGCAAATTCAGCACAAGCTGTTCCATTAACAGCTGAGGATTCATATTTGCGTGTAATTTTCTTTTGGCTTCCAAAATTGCAGTCATTTGTTTCGACAGCCGTTCCATTGAGGTGTGAAGAGCATCCTTTTCAAGCGTCTGCCGCTGATCAGGATAGACGAGCTGCCGATCCTTCCCCAATTGTATGTTCAGTATATCTTTATATATATATAATAAAAGAGACAGTCCCAGATCATGCTGGCCTTTCTCTTTAAAATGCCCCATCCAGTCGGTTTGAAGTGAAGTCATCGCATAGAGCGGGTTTTCTCTAAGCACTTCATATAATTTTAACACTATTTTTCTGGCTTGTGCAAACCAATCATCATCATTCAGTCTTACGGCTTCCTGAAGATCGTTTGTGAGGGCGGCCAGAAGGGCTGCTTTTCCTTTCGGCACACCTGCTTGTTCCAGCTTTTCAGCAAAAATGTCAGGTCCCAATGGATAGAAAGGTACCGATTGACAGCGCGAGATGATGGTGGGCAATAATTGCTGCGGCTGCTCCGAGACAAGAACGGCTGTCGTTCCGGAATGAGGTTCTTCCAAAAATTTCAATAAACTGTTCGCCGCCTGAACTGTCATCTTTTCGGCATCCATAATAATATACAGCTTTCTCTTCGATTCCATGCCCGATTTGCTAAATTCCGTTCTCAGCGAACGAATTTGATCTATTTTAATGGAAAGCCCGTCCGGTTCAACGAGATGAACATCCGGATGGTTTCCGCTTTTGATTCTTTTACAGTTTCCACATTGTCCGCAAGGATTCACATCTTGTCCATTTTCCTCGCAGAAGAGGCTTTCCGCCATTAACAGGCTGCCTGCTTTCTTGCCGGTCCCACGCTCACCTTCAAATAAATAGGCGTGGGCGACCCGGCGATGGACCAGACTGTTTTTTAAGAGCCTGGCCGCAATCGGCTGCTCATGCTCAAATTGATCCCAATTCATATCTTCCGGTATTCACCCGCCTACGTATATAAATGGATCAGCAGCCCTTTTATCTCACCGATTTTTCCTAAAATATCGATGGACTGCTTTTCCTCCTTCAAAACTTCTTCGGTCAATTCAACCAGTTTCTCATCAATCAGTTCAACAGTCTGATGGACTCTTCCTTCTGCAAACCTGTTCCAGCTGTGCGACTGCTTAAGCTCCATCCCTGTTTCAACCGTTTCCTTTACAAGCTGCTTCACGAGTGTTTTATATTTTGCCAAGTCACGGAAATTCCTTGATTTCCCAAGCCGCTCCCCCGCCTTATGGATATCCGCGAGCAGCCTGTCCAGATGATCTTTATAAAGCTGGACTTCCTGACGGGAGATGACTTCGGAAAATTTTGCCCCGGTACTGCCGGATCTGGGAAGGGATGAAAATTGCCCCGTTCTTGATCCGGCCAAATCATTGACCTTCATGGACATCTCCTAAAACTGGTGGAACTGCTCGATCGGGAGAACAAACACAGTTGCTCCTCCTACCGAAACTTCCACTGGATAAGGAATATACGAATCAGCGTTTCCTCCCATAGGGGAAACGGGCGCCATCAGCTGTTCACGTGACTTGCAGCTTTCCCTTATGACCTCAAGCGCTTTCTCGACGCGGATATCTTCTGTACCTATCATAAAAGTCGTATTTCCGGACTTCAAGAAACCACCGGTTGTTGCCAATTTTGTTGCCCTGAAATTATTTTCAACCAAGGCATTCATGAGACGGTTGCTGTCCTGGTCCTGAACTACTGCCATAATTAATTTCATTTTGCTCACTCCCCGTAATAAAGTGAAAAACAAATTTGTTACTATTCTTATTATATCAGCTAATCGAATATGTGACATTGTTATTCGTGTATCAATCCGTCCACTTTCCATCGAAAAAACGACATTTATTTTAAGAGGATTGAACACGTACTATAAATAGTCAATCTTTATTCAGTATTCCAGCTTGCACCAGCCGCCCGTCAATCACCTTTTTTGCCTTCTGGTACACCGAGTCTACTGGGGCAGAGGCATCGATTAAGATTATTCTATCCGGAAATCTTTGCAGCAATAGATGATAGCCTTTTCTTACTTTATGATGGAACCCGACTTTTTCCAGATCAAGCCTGTTCACTTCCCGCCCTGCATTCCGGGCGATCCGCTTTAAACCAATTTCAGGATCTATATCAAAATACAGTGTCGCATCCGGCATGGCACCTTGGATGGCAAATTCATTGATGGCATACACTTCATCGATTCCAAGCCCTCTTGCATATCCTTGATAGGCGAGGGAACTGTCAATAAAGCGGTCACACAGGACAACTTTTCCTTCCCGGAGCGCCGGCAGAACTTTTTCCGTCAAATGCTGGCGTCGTGCAGCGGCATACAACAAAGCTTCCGTACGCGGGTCCATCATCGTATGCTCTTTATCAAGGATGATTGTCCTGATTTTTTCTGCTATGCCGATTCCACCCGGCTCTCTAGTGGCCAATACCTCCACTCCATCATCGGCCAGGTCTTCCGCCAGTTTTTCAATCATTGTTGTTTTGCCCGCCCCTTCGGGCCCTTCCAATGTGATAAACAATCCGCTCATCCATTCTCTTCCCCCGATCCCTAATGTTTACAGCGTATAGTATAACATCGGGATACTAATAAAAATAGTGGCCCTCATTGTCAGGTTTGGCTGTTTTTGATCCAAAAATACAAAAAACCAGGCTTCCATAAGCGGCAGCCCGGTTTTATGTGACAATTTTTGTTTCTTTAATGACCCTCATCTGTTCCACAAAATATTTGTACCTCGGGTCATCCGTCTCTGTATGGATAATCTCCTGCTCACAGCCGGCACAAATAAAAGATGTATAAAGATGAATCCCCGCATTCTGTGCTTTTTTACAAATTATGCACTTTTCCATCTCTCCACCTCCACACATTTTTATTATGGCCACTGCCGGTCAATTGTATACACAATTAACAACATTTGAGCAGTTGGAAACCATTTGTTTCATTCTATGCCCTAAAATCGGATGCCGTGTTTGTCTCGGGTATTTTTTCAAAATAAAAATGAAACATCCGCATAATCCGGATGTTTCACGCAATAATCCATAATTGGATGACTGACAATGCCGCAACCCCCGGCAGACCGAGCAGCCCGGAAATGGCGGCAGTCACAAAATTAATGGGGATATACAGCCCGAATTGATTCCCGAAAGCATTTAAAAAGAATAAAAACAAAGCTCCGATCATCAATTTTATAAATGATTGGCCGATCACTTTAAAAACGCTCCCGGGTTTTACCGCCATCAGTAAAAAAATGATCAGGCCGATCAGCGAAGAAATGATCAAGATTGAATCCAAATGTTCCCCCTCCTGCCCTCTCGTCCTTATTTAAATTGTATGAGAGGATTGTCCGAAAAGAACTGACAAGGGAGTCAATGATCCTTTATCGAAATTTTTCGTATCTTCGCTTCCTTGAACAGGAAAATATATTTGGCCTTTGCCAGCCGCAACCGATACTGCAATTCATCATTCGGCTCATAGCTCAATTTGAGCAAATCGCTTTTTTGATCCCATTCTTTTTTAATATTTCCCATGAGGCCTATTAGCCTTTGATCAAATTCTTTACGCATTTTTTGTTTCCGTAACATATGGGACCTCTCCTTAAAGAACTTCTCTTCGGCCTTCCAACGCTTTTGAGAGAGTCACTTCATCTGCGTATTCAAGATCTCCTCCGACAGGCAGGCCATGGGCAATCCTTGTGACGGTGATGCCCGACGGCTTGAGAAGGCGGGAAATATACATGGCCGTAGCTTCCCCTTCAATATTAGGATTTGTCGCCAGGATCACTTCCTGGACGGTTTCGTCCTGAAGTCTTTTCAGCAGATCGGGAATATTGATGTCTTCCGGCCCGATGCCTTCCATAGGGGAAATGGATCCATGAAGGACATGATACAAGCCGTTGTATTCCTTCATCTTCTCCATGGCGATGACATCTTTCGGCTCCTGCACGACACAGATGACGCTGCGGTCCCGTCTTTGGTCTTCACAAATGTAGCATGGATCCTTGTCGGTGATATGGCCGCATACTGAGCAGTAGCCGAGATCCCTTTTTGCATTGACAAGGGCCTTTGCAAAATCAAGAACGGTGTCTTCTTTCATATTAAGAACGAAAAACGCCAGGCGGGCTGCTGTTTTCGGCCCGATTCCCGGCAGTTTCATAAAGCTGTCGATCAGCTTTGATATTGGTTCTGGGTAATGCATAATGGTAACCTCCTAGAAGCCAGGAAGGTTTAATCCTTTTGTAAATTGTCCCATCGTCTGGCTTGATAATTCTTCCGCCTGCTTCAAGGCATCATTGGTAGCCGCCAACACAAGATCTTGGAGCATTTCAATATCTTCCGGGTCCACAACCTCTTCGTCAATTTGAACTTCCAGCACTTCCTTATGGCCGGATACAATCACTTTTACCATTCCGCCGCCTGCTGTGCCTTCGATTCTTTTTTCTCCAAGCTCCTCTTGCGCCTGCGCCATCTTCTTTTGCATTTTCTGCATTTGTTTCATCATGCCTTGCATATTTCCCATTCCTCGCATTATCGTACGACCTCCACCATGATTAGTTTTTAATTTCCAAAAGATCTTTCCCAACGAGTTTTAGAGCTTCGGACACGATCGGGTCCTGCTCCTCTGCAGTGCCTTCGCCCCCGTCACTCTTGCCTGATTGTAAAAATTCTTCCCGGATCTCTTTCCATTGGGCTTCAGGAACACCAATGATTTTATATCCGGTTCCCATCTGCTCCTCTAAAATCTGAGAGATTGTTTGGATAAATGTTTGATTTTCCATGGCCATTTTACAAATCATATCATATTTGAATTTCAGGACAATCGCATCAGCCGATGCTGCAGCCGGTTCGGCATCATTGAGCAGGGCAACCTGCGAAGGCAAGTGCCGCTGATTCAATATATTCAAAAATTCTCCCCAATGGCTTTTGACATCATTTAGATGCTTCCTTGTAGCTTCCTTCAAAACCTGGGTAACGGTGCCTGCATTGACCCGGAATTCCTTTCCGGCATTTCTGGCCGGTCTTTTTGAAGGTGCAGCAGGCTTGCTTTGGG
Organism: Siminovitchia fortis; assembly: GCF_003605365.2. Taxonomy (GTDB): domain Bacteria; phylum Bacillota; class Bacilli; order Bacillales; family Bacillaceae_C; genus Siminovitchia; species Siminovitchia fortis. The sequence continues at coordinate 12,291 of NZ_QYTU02000032.1, read as the reverse complement.
TCTTGTCAATCGGTTGGCTGTTGTTTTTCAGCCATTTGATTTCTTTTTCCAGCGCTTCAATTTTCTTATATAATTCCTGGAGTTGCGGTCCATCTGCCTGGGCCGGAATTCTTTCTGTCTGGCAAAGTTTCACCAGGCATACTTCCAAATAAATACGCGCATGATTGGAAAACCGCATTTCCTGCTGGGTTTTGCTTAATATATCAATGTATTCATAAATTTGCTGCGGCTGAATCTCTTCGGCAAGGGTTTTAAATTCTTCATCAATAAGCGCTTGCTCGGCTATCTCATCCAAATTCGGGGCTGTCTTATAAAGCAGCAGGTCCCGGAAATACAAGAGGAAATCCTCCGTGAACCGGGAAGGATCCTTCCCCTGCATGAGCAGCTCCTCAAGAGTGCCGAGTGCTTCGGAAACATCTTTATTATGAACGGCCCGTGCAAGCCTGTTCAAACTGTTTTGCGATATGGATCCGGTAACCGTCAATGCATCTTCCACGGTGACTTTCCCGGTACTGAAAGAGATGGCCTGATCCAGCAGGCTCAATGCGTCCCGCATACCGCCTTCAGCCGCTCTCGCAATGATTTGAAGCGCCTTCTCATCATATTCCAACGAAGTTTCATTTGCAATATGCGACATTCGCCCGGCGATGTCCTGCGAAGTGATTCTTTTAAAATCAAACCGCTGGCACCTGGAAATGATGGTTAACGGAATTTTGTGCGGTTCCGTCGTAGCCAGTATGAAAATGACATGTTTGGGCGGTTCTTCCAACGTTTTAAGCAAAGCATTGAATGCGCCGATAGTCAGCATATGCACTTCGTCAATGATGTAGACCTTGTACTTCACCGCGTTGGGCGTATACTTGACCTTGTCACGGATATCACGGATTTCTTCCACTCCGTTATTGGAAGCCGCGTCAATTTCAATGACATCGGGAACCGAACCGTCCGTGATTCCCAGGCAGGCGGGACATTCATTGCACGGTTCCGCAATTGGCATTTTTTCACAGTTGACCGCTTTGGCCATTATTTTGGCAGCACTTGTTTTTCCTGTTCCGCGGGGACCGGAAAATAAGTAAGCATGCGATATTTTTTGTTGGAGGAGAGCATTTTGCAACGTCTTCGTCACATGTCCCTGCCCGATGACATCCGCAAACGCCTGCGGTCGCCATACTCGATATAACGCTTGGTAACTCATGCTCTGCCTCCTTGTTAAGTAATAATTTTCTACTATTTATTATACCTTAACCGGAAAGGAAATTACAGACAGAGTATTACCGAAAATAGATATAAAGGAAGATGAACAGGGCGGCTAAAATGCCCCAGATCCGCCACCGCCGCCCCCAACCCCTCCACTTGTGGAAGAGCTTCCACTTGATTGGGAAGCGGCCGTTTCTTTTGCCTGTTCTCCTGCCGTGTCAAAAGATGAAGCCAGGAGCGGCCAATGCACCGGATAAAAGCCTGATGAAATACCGGCTGCTTCACCCGCAAATTCCCCGAAAGCTGTAAATCTGTTCGTTTCGGTACAGATTGAGCCTCCGATTCCAAGTGAATAAATTATAGCCCGCATCCGGTCATCCTCGCTATAGAGCTTCCAGTCCCAGTCGGATATTTGTTCAAATTCATCAACCAATCTTCGCCACTCTTCCCGCATGCGCATACCTTTTTCTGCCAATGATTTATAAAAAATAGAAAATCCAAGATATACTATAAACAGGAAGATAAATAAAATCATATATAGAAAAAGATCATACTTGGCTGACATGATGATAAACCAAAACGGAAAAATGCTTAATATTCCTACTGCAATTCTCACCGTTTTTCTTTGATCATATAAATTATGCTGCGTTGTTTCTTTTGTAACCGCTGCTTTCCACCTGGTGATTTCATCACGGTATTTTATGTGGTTCTTCTTATCCTCCATATATTCTTCCAGGTCATCGATACTGAAAGCATTGTTCCTGCCAATCTTATCGAATAGAAGGCTGATCAGAATTCTTTCATGTTCCTCAGCAGCTTCTCTGCTCACTAACTGAAAATGCCCTTCGCGCGTCTGCTTGACATATCCCTGACGGACAAGGTCCATCAATGCTGCCGCTATCGTTTCATTATGAAAAGAATCAGTAAAAAAGATAGTCGCCGGCATACTCATTTGCTGCTCAGGAATTTTTCGTTTTTGATTATAAACATCATCCATGACAGCCTTCCTTTTCCTTTTGGATCTGTTAGACTCCTTCATGGAAATGACGACAAATAAAGCCGTTAGGCCAGCCAGAACCCATATCGCAGCCGAGGCCGTTTTCCTTTTATTCTGGGCATAGATGATTGCATTCTCTTCCATTGTTTTTTTCTCGTTGACTATTTCTTCTTTCACCGATCTATCTGACGTCAGTGTCATAGCAGGAAATAATGTCGAGTCGTAAGCAACCCTTACGTCCCCGTTTTCCCCGGCTTCTACTTCTCCCATTGAAAAAACGACGGTTCCATCATCCGCCACGCTCTCTGTTTTAAAAGCAGAGTCGTACCCCAATGCAATCGCCCCATCTGCCGGTTGAGGAGGATGAATGGCAATAGTCATTTTTCCGTAGCCGGCTTCATTGCGGTCATCAAAAAATGGCCAATAAAATTCCGTTATATCGGTATACTTCTCCATCCCATTTTTGATTGTATAGTGCAGATCTACCTGGATCGTTTCATCCTTGCCGCTGCGGTGAACTTTATACAGTTCCCCCTCTCTTTCCACCTTTAGACTTTTTTCACCCTCGTTCGCCATAAAGTCACTTATTTCCGCACCTTTTTTCGGGAATATTTCCCGGGTAATGCCATTAAATTTTCCGTCAAAAATATAAGTATGTCGTTCGTTGACATTGATGTCTCCATTTTCCTGCAAATAAGCATCAATTTTCACATCAGGAATTGAAAAATCTACGGCATAGGCAAACGAAGGAGCCAAAAACAAAAAGATTAAAGTAGGAAAGATAAATTTTTTCAACATAAACTATTCACCTCACTCTGCTTATATTGGTTACGGACTTAAAGCTAATTAGGTTTCAAATCAGAACAAAGGCGCAAGCGCCTGTTTATCGACGTACATACTGGAGCGCTTCTGACGAGATAAAGGATAAGGAAGTGCGGAGAGTGCCTGCTTATCGGCGACAAGCATAAGACGAGCGCTGTAGAAGGCGTAGTTTGCCTTCAGCAGCGATTGGCTTATGACCTCGAACCGATGGCACTCGCAGCCGGACAACACGCGCAGCGGAGAGATGTTGACTTATCGTAGGAAGAAGCATGAAGTCTGCTAGTCGATAGGCGCCGGCGGACTAGGACTTCCTGTCCGTCGGAGCCGGACGCAGCACTAAGTGACAAATAAGTTCCTCACAACCTGAGCATTTTATAATTTCCTGGACAACAAAAAACCCATCCGCTTCATGCGAATGGGTTTGACCATTTCATTGATTAATGCCGCGCACCTTCCTTCGACAGTGCTTCATCTGCGTTACCCAAGCAGTTAGCTCGACCCAGGCTGCCCCGCGGCACATGAGAGGTTCCACTTAATGCTGCTTCCTTCCGGACCTGACATGGTTCGTGGGTTCCCATTGCGCGGGACCCGGGTGTCTACACCACTTACTTGAGGCAGGCCAGACAAAACAGCAGCCTCTGGAAGGGATTCAACCCCGCTGGAGCGGATTTCGGGTACAGGGCTCCGCTACTTCCCCGTCTAGCACGGCATATCCTATTTTACTACTTTTTCACTTTAAAATCAATGTCTGAACTGCGTATGTTAAAAGCTTCCAAGAATTAGGACTTTCTCCTTTTTTCACGGATCTTACGAAAAAAATCACTTAAAAGCCGGCTGCATTGTTCACCCAGTACGCCGCTTATGACCTCGCTTTGATGATTGAACCGTTCATCCTCCAACAGATTCATCAACGTTCCCGCACAGCCGGCCTTCGGATCGGATGCACCATATACAACCTTTTGAATCCGTGATAAAATAATGGCTCCGCTGCACATCGGACAAGGTTCCAATGTGACATACAACTCGGCCCCTTCCAGTCTCCAGGTTCCCAATTTTTTACAAGCTTCTTCAATGGCCAGCAGTTCCGCATGGGCTACAGCGTTTTGATCCGTCTCCCGCCTGTTATGGGCGGCTGCCACCACTTCACCATTAAGCACTACAACTGCTCCGATGGGAACCTCTTGCATATTTTCGGCCTTCTTTGCTTCAGCAATCGCCAATTGCATATATCTTTCTTCTCTTTCCATTGGTATCTCCCTATTTGACTCTGAATTAAAAACATTCATTGGTCTTTTATTTTTACACAATACATACAATGGGACAAGGTGAATAATATATTTTGATCAGCCTAAGGAGGAAAAACATGCAGATTCATGTTGTCGAGCCCAATGAGACATTGAACTCGATTGCCTCTCGCTATAATATCTCTTCTGCTATTATTGCCGAAGCAAACCAGCTTCCCAATCGGGAGCAGCTGGTCGTTGGGCAAGCATTAGTGATTCCCATTTTTGGCAGCTTTTATTGGGTACAGCCCGGCGACAGCCTTTGGGCCATAGCCCAAAAGTTTGGGATTTCTTATCAGGAACTGGCACGGATTAACGGTATTCATGTGAATCATCCGATTCAAGTCGGCATGCGGCTTTACATTCCGCAACGGCCGAAAAGAAATGGGGAGTTTTTAGCCTATGTGGAACCGCGGCGCGCAGGAGAGGTTTCCCCGCAGCTTGAATCTGCTGCAAGGCAAGCATCTCCCTATTTGACCTACCTCGCTCCTTTTGCCTATTTTCCAAAGCGGGACGGGTCTTTGGATCCCCCAAAGCTGAACCGGTTCCCTGAAATAGCTGAAACAAACAATACATCTCTCGCCATGGTGCTGGCCAATCAGGAAGAAGGACAGTTTAATACGGAATTGGTCCATGTCCTCCTTACAAACGAACAGATCCAAACGACTTTTCTAAACAATATTGTCAGTGAGGCGAAACGGGTCGGATTTACAGATATACATTTTGATTTTGAAAGAATTTCCGGCGATGACAGGGAAGCATATAATGATTTCCTTCGCAGGGCAAGGGATCTTTTTCACAAGGAAGGGTATATCCTTTCAACAGCTTTGGCTCCCAAAACAAGTACGGCACAAAAAGGTGAATGGTATGAAGGTCATGATTATAAAGCGCACGGAGAAATTGCCGACTATTCATTGATCATGACGTATGAATGGGGATACAGCGGAGGACCCGCCATGGCTGTATCTCCGATCGGCCCTGTAAGGCGGGTACTGGAGTATGCCATTACCGAAATCCCTTCCGAAAAAGTGATGATGGGCCAGAATCTTTATGGCTACGATTGGACGCTCCCTTTTGTAAAAGGGACGACAGCAAGAGCCGTCAGCCCGCAAAGGGCCATCCAGATCGCTGCAGAAAACAACGCTGCAATCGAATATGATACAATCGCACAGGCACCATTTTTCCATTATACAGACCAGGATGGAAAACAGCATGAAGTATGGTTTGAAGATGCCCGGTCCATTCAGGCAAAATTTGATCTTGTGAAGGAACTGAACCTGCGCGGAGTCGGCTACTGGAAGCTCGGGCTTCCTTTTCCCCAAAACTGGCTGCTGATTACGGATAACTTCAATGTCGTGAAAAAATAGATAAGAAAAGCGCAAGCACCTTTTATTATTCTCTTAACCGCAAATAAAGCGGCCCCTAATGCTGGAGCCGCTTTTTACTTAATTATGCGATATTCCGGATAATTGTCGAGCAAAAATGGACTTTTTACCCTTATCCAATCACTTCTTTGTTCCGCATATATGGTCGGAGCACTTCCGGAATTTCCACTGTGCCGTCTTCACGCTGGTAATTTTCCAAGATAGCGGCAACTGTCCTTCCGACTGCCAACCCGGAGCCGTTCAGCGTATGCACGTGCTGGGGCTTGGCTTTCGGTCCAGGGCGGAAGCGGATATTCGCCCTCCTGGCCTGAAATGCTTCAAAGTTTGAGCAGGAAGAAATCTCCCGATACGTATCATAGCTCGGTATCCAAACTTCCAGATCATATTTTTTTGCTGCGGTAAAACCAAGGTCCGCTGTACACATGCTCATAACTCGGTATGGCAAGTTAAGAAGCTGGAGCACTTTTTCAGCATGTCCGGTTAATTTCTCAAGCTCATCATAAGAATCTTCCGGCTTAACAAATTTGACCAACTCCACTTTGTTAAACTGGTGCTGGCGGATTAATCCGCGTGTATCACGTCCTGCAGAACCGGCTTCCGACCGGAAATTAGCGCTGTAGGCTACATAGTTCAAAGGCAGGCGTTCACCGTCAAGGATTTCATCCCGATGATAATTGGTCACCGGGACTTCTGCGGTTGGAATCAGGTAAAAGTCCTCGCTCTCAATACGAAACGCATCCTCCGCAAATTTTGGCAGCTGTCCGGTCCCCGTCATGCTTGCCCGGTTCACCAGGTAAGGCGGAAGCATCTCTTCATAACCATGCTCCTCCACATGAAGGTCCATCATGAAATTGATCAGCGCCCGCTCCAGCCGGGCTCCCAGACCCTTGTAAAATACAAAGCGGCTTCCTGTCACTTTTGCAGCCCTTTCAAAATCCAAAATATCCAAATCCGCAGCCAAATCCCAATGGGGCTTCGGTTCGAAAGAAAATTCGCGTACCTCCCCCCATTTCCGGATTTCCACGTTGTCGTCTTCCGTCTCTCCCACCGGAACACTCTCATGTGGAATATTTGGAATAGACATCAGCAGTTTTTGCAATTCATCTTCTATACCACGAAGCTCCCCGTCAATCTCCTTGACTTTCTGGCTTACTTCCCTCATTTCAACAATCAGATCATCAGCGTTTTGCTTATCTTTTTTTAACTGGGCTATTTTCTCTGACACTTCATTCCGCCTGCTTTTCAACTGCTCTGATTCAACGATCATTTCCCTGCGCCTTTGATCCAGCTGCTCAAATTTATCCAAGTCCCCCAAGTCTTCGCCGCGATGCTGCAGCTTCCTCTTCACTTCCTCTACGTTACCCCGAAGTGTTTTCATATCCAGCATTATAAAACCTCCCATTTTTATTTTTTATGATAGAAAACAAAAAAACCCTCAATCCCAATAGGGACGAGAGTTTACCCGCGTTGCCACCCAAATTGAAAGCAATCATGCTTTCCTCTTCATCGGATAACGGGTGTGGCCCGAAAATGCTTACTAGCCGGAGCATTCGGCATTTTGCTCAAGGAGGGATTCACAGGCTGCGCCGCCGATTTTCACCAGCCACCGGCTCTCTGATAGACGCTTCACCTGTTACTATTTCCTTTCAACACTGTCGCTTATATCAATTTTCTGATACTATACTATATCCTTTACTTAAATGCAAATTTTTTTAAAAGAAATGCGCAAGCGCCTTGCCCATCGACGTACAGACTGGAGTGCCTCCGACGAGATAAAGGAAACACGGCGAGGAACGAGCCGATGTTGACTTATCGTAGGAGGAGGTGCGAAGTCTGCTAGTCGATAGGCGCTGAAGCTAGACAACAAAAGGCTTTGTTCAAAATTTTAAAGCTAAAAATTCTTATGCTTTCTTACTCTGTAAGAAAAGCGCAAGCGCCTTGATTAACTAGAACCAGCCCTTGACTGTCTTGGCGGCACTTTGCCAAACATCACCGAAAAAGCCGCCGATACTTCTCATGGATAGGACAAACCAATTTGCTTTATCTACCTTTTCGGCTGTCACAATATCGGCGGAAGCAGGCTTTCCGATATATCCATAATCCGTTTCTCCTTGATATTTTGCTTCCAGAACCCCGACCTTTTCACCTTTCTTGACAGGTGCAGTCAATTGGCCATCCTTATTCAAAACCTTTTTATTCACTTTGAATTCAGGCTTATACGCCTTCTCTTCCCCATTTCTTACAACAACCTGAATGGGTGCGTCCGATTGGATAGAAGCCTGCTTTTCTTTTCCGTTGACGACAGGGAGAGCATCATGGCCTTTTACTTTATATTTATCAGGATAGACCTCTTTTATTGAATAATTGTTGAAAGCATAGTCCAACATTTTTTTTGTTTCGACAAAACGGGACTCATATTCACCTTTCCCGTTTTTACCTTTGGCATTCATGACAACGGTAATGACTCTCATGTCGTTTTTCTTTGCTGTTCCCGTAAAACAGAACCCTGCAAAGTCCGTTGTCCCTGTTTTTAAGCCGTCGACACCCTCATAACTGAAAATAAGGGATGGCAGCATCCAGTTCCAGTTTTTCATTTTTCCGGGCATCCCCGGGAAATCCTTTTCCGGAATGCTTGTTGTTTCAAGAACTTCCGGGTAATCATTCAAGAGTCGTGAAGCCAGCTTTGCCATGGCCCGTGCCGACATGATATTTTCATCTTCCGCACCCGTTCCTTCAGGATGCTTTCCTTTTAAGTCCCTGTTGTTTAATCCTGTAGAATTAACAAATTTATAATTTTCCAAGCCAAGTTCTTTGGCCTTGGCGTTCATCACATCCACGAATTTTTTCTCAGAGCCTGCAATTGCTTCTGCAATGGCAATTGTCGCTCCATTGGCCGAATAAATAGCCATAGCTTCATATAATTGCCTGATTGTATATTTTTTTCCGGCCTCAAGCGGAACATTCGATAGATTTGTATCTACGGAAACTTCATGAACATAATCACTGATCGTCTGTTCCTGATCCCATTTGATTTTTTTATCTTTGATCGCTTCAAACATTAAATACTCGGTCATCATTTTGGACATGGATGCAATTCCGAGTGCGGTATCTTCATTTTTTGCATATAAAATTTTTCCTGTGCTTGCTTCTACAATAATTGCCGCGTCTGCATGAATATTCAGTGCATCTTCAGCGGAAGCCTTTGCAGGAATGTTCAATGTGCTGATGAACATGATGGCCATGACGAAGAAAGCTATAAACCGTTTATGCGCTTGTTTTTTCAAAAGTAGACCCTCCAAATATTATGTACCCGTTTGTCATTTTAACATAGTTGGTTATGGATGAATAGCTTGTAAATATGTCATTTCCATTACGGGAAAAACTGGAATTATACCTCTTTTCACAAAAAAATTGACAGGACCCGCTAAAGAGTCCTGTCATTTCTATTAGGAAGGCAAGTCGCCCTGCCATTATGATAATGAATAGTTTGGCGCTTCCTTTGTAATTTGGACTTGGTGTGGATGGCTTTCTCGCAAACCTGCGCCCGTCATTTTGATAAATTGCGCATTTTCGCGGAAATCATGGAGACTGGCTGCTCCGCAATAGCCCATACCCGCTCTGAGCCCGCCGGTCAGCTGGAACAGCGTATCCGCAAGAGGTCCTTTGTATGGAACACGCCCTTCAATTCCTTCAGGGACAAATTTCTTTGCGTCCTCCTGGAAATAACGGTCTTTTGAACCTTTTTCCATCGCGCCTTCGGAACCCATTCCGCGGTATACCTTAAACCTCCTGCCTTGGAAAATCTCAGTTTCACCCGGGCTTTCAGAGGTTCCGGCAAGCAGGCTTCCAAGCATGACGGCATGTCCCCCGGCAGCAAGCGCCTTGACAATATCGCCGGAATATTTGATGCCGCCATCTGCGATGATGGTTTTACCGTGTTTTCTGGCTTCAGTGGCGCAGTCGTAGATTGCCGTGATTTGCGGAACACCTACTCCCGCAACGACTCGTGTCGTACATATGGATCCGGGTCCAATTCCTACTTTGACTACATCAGCCCCCGCTTCGTACAGTTCACGGGTTGCTTCGGCTGTTGCTACATTTCCCGCGATGATATTCAGTTTTGGGTATTGTTTTCGTATTTCCCGGACAGTATCGATAACGCCCTTTGAATGGCCGTGCGCTGTATCTACCACAATTGCATCGACTTGTGATCTTACAAGCTGTTCTATCCTTTTGAACGTATCTTTCGATACGCCGACTGCGGCAGCAACGAGGAGCCTGCCTTTGTCATCTTTTGCTGAATGCGGGAATTCAATCACTTTTTCAATATCTTTGATGGTGATCAAGCCTTTTAGCACACCGTCATCATCAATAAGAGGGAGCTTTTCAATCCGATGCTCCTGAAGAATTTTTTCAGCCTGCTCCAATGAGGTTCCGACCGATGCCGTCACCAAGTTTTCTTTCGTCATGACATCTGTGATCGGCAAGGAATAATCCTGAATAAAACGCATATCCCTGTTGGTAATAATACCCACCAATTTTTTGTCTTCTTCATTATTTACAATGGGTACGCCGGAAATTCGGTATTTTGCCATGAGATGCTCCGCGTCAAATACTTGGTGTTCCGGGGTGAGGAAAAATGGGTCGGTGATGACTCCGCTTTCGGAGCGTTTCACTTTGTCCACTTCTTCTGCCTGACGTTCAATGCTCATATTTTTGTGAATGACTCCAACTCCGCCTTGGCGCGCCATCGATATGGCCATGGACGCTTCCGTTACAGTATCCATGCCTGCACTGATAATAGGAATGTTTAAACGAAGAGTATCAGTCAACTTTACTTTCATATCGACATCTTTTGGCAAAACTTCGGATTTTGCCGGGATTAACAAAACATCATCAAACGTTAACCCTTCTTTAGCAAACTTAGATTCCCACATTTTAACGTCCCCCTGCCCAAAATATTATTAGTAGGTTATCAATTGGTTAAAATACTGTCAAGGAATACAGGTTATGTTCCACTTTTCAAATTATTCGGAGGTGATTTTTCTGCTGAAACATCGTGAAATATGGCTTCAATACAGTTATTTTCAATCTGCCTCCACCGTGCAATTTTATTTAAAAAAATGTTATTTTTACCTTGATAACGCTGAAGCCGAGAGGAAGAGCTATGATAATTGTTACCCTTTCATGTATTATTTGGAGCAGGCACAAGCCTACTACAAGCAGGCTTCCTGCTCCCCTTTTTCGATAAAGCCCGTACTTCTGTTTTACGGTTTTGTACATTTAATCAAGGCCGGGCTGCTCACCGTCGATCCGTATTATCCAAGCTCGACCTCCGTCCTGGCCCATGGAGTAACAACGAGAAAAAAGAAAAAAAGAAATTACCAATTTTTTGATGACGAAGTGAAAATTCAAAAGAACGGCCTATGTACACACTTTGCAGAGAAAATGTTCCAGATGGAATATCTGGAAGGAGAAAAATTCAAAATGGGGGATTTGCTAGCCCTTGTTCCGGAGCTGGATGATTTATATCTGTTTGTTCACCGGAAAAGAAATATCATTTTGTTCAATAATATGAATGGCAATTGGCACATACCTGCTGAATTGGCGCACGCTTATCATATGAGCGAAGAACGATTGAAATATTTTCTTGAAGAAAAAAACGGTGGGAACATCCATTGGAAGCCGAGTGAATTGGCGATTGATGGGAACAGATCAAATCTGAACCCGCCCTTTCGATACCACCTTTTTAAAAAACTTTATGGAATCAATATTTCCCTTGAACAGATCAGCTGCATTCCGGATCTCATGATCCATTACTTACTATTATATAATTTGAGCATGATTGCAAGGTATGAAACTGAGTGGTGGTTCGATTTGATCAAAACGGCTGCTGACGATACTTACCCATTCATCTATACATTTTTGGAAATAACAGAGATAAAATGTCCGTGGATGATTTACCATTTCTTGATGGAAAAATTAGGGTTCCTAGGTAAGGAGTAGACTAAACAAAAATTATGGACAAAACACGATTGACGAGTTTATGGGGAATTGCACGATTGCAATATTGAACTTGCCAAAGGTCAATTGAAAACGATGATCGCTTAATGGGGGCAGAATTGGCGGTTTGAACGGAATGTTTGGGAAATAGCATGAGATTCAAAGGAATATGATCCGGGTTTGCCGTTTTATGACCGGAAATAAATGAGCTATGATCCGGTATGGGCTTTTTATGATCATTGAACCAACGGGTATGAGCCGAAACAGATGCCATATGATCCCCTTTAATCTCTTTATGGTCGGATCAGTTAGAAATAAAAAAACATGAAGCCTTCTGGCCCCACGTTCTGTCTTTGCCCGGCGGCGTCCTGCTCTCGCAAGGGGAAGCCCCTCACTACCATCGGCGCTGAAGAGCTTAACTTCCGTGTTCGGGATGGGAACGGGTGTGACCTCTTCGCTATCGCCACCAGACTATTTATTTTTAAAGGAATTCATTCCTTCAAAACCAGATAAGAGAAGATTATACCGAGGATCATGTTCAATCCAGCTCCGGCACCTTGGTGCCTCCGCTTTTTCGTTTAGATTAAGTCCTCGATCGATTAGT
>NZ_QYTU02000031.1 GCF_003605365.2 Siminovitchia fortis | reverse complement strand
TCCTGCCATGATCGACACCTTCACATCAGGATTTTTGGCAATGTCTTCATAGCTATGCAAATTCTTCGGATTTCCTTTCTGGACGGCCATCCCTTCCCCATAACGGATTTCTACATCACCGAATGCCGCTTCCGCACAGCGTTCCGGACGGATGTCCATGCCGGCGGTGACGACATCAAAGCGTCCCGCCTGCAATGCCGGGATCAGGGAACCGAATTCCGTGACCTCCCCTTCGACGGTGTCTATGCCCATTTCCTTGAAGACAGCTTTTGTGATCTCAGGTGCAACCCCTGTCACTTCGCCATCGGACGTTTTATAGCCATAAGGCTTTTCATTGGCAACTCCAAGCTTCACCTTGCCTTCTTTCTTCAGGCGGTCAAGCGTGGATCCACCCGCTTTTGAGTCTCCCCCGCCTGTGCTTTCGCTGCTGTTTCCACAGGCGGCAAGCATTACCAGCAAGCCGACAACGGCTATAAAAAACCACTTCTTCAAAAATAAAACCCCCTCATTTTTTCTTTTATTTCGAAAGATTCCAATAAGTGAAAGCGTGATTCTACCTTGTTTCCGCCACTATTTAAGCATGATTTTTTCCCTAAACAGAAAGCGGAAATTGGAAGCGCTTTGTATAACAGTCTACGTGAACAGGCAATGAGGTTCAAACAGCATAATATTGCTTTAATTGCGGTTATACGGGCTCTCGTTGCGTGAGCCCAATATCGTACAAGAGATACTCAACATTCATGGAGTATGCTCCCATTTCCTCACTCATATGGTTGAAATAAAACGCTCGGAAGAAGACATAATAACAAATGGAGGTGTCTAAAATGGGAAATGAATCTAAGGGTAAAAAGCAGGAATCGAATCAGCCAAAACCGTTAAGCGGCTCCCACAAGGTAAAAAACAGGAACCATTCAAGGCAAAACAAAAACCCCGGGCATGGGATGTAGCAGGAAAGGCGAAGGCGCTGCCGGACAACATCGTAACGAAGGCTCCCTCATTAGCCAAGCGCCGCATATAGAAACCCTCATCAGGCACTCATGCAAAAAGCCACGTTCACTTAACAGTTCGTGGCTTTCTTTTCAATATTTTTTTCAACATACTTGCAAGCCGCCCTGTAGACGGATGGATGAAAATGATGTTTAATTGCTTCAAGCATTTCATCAGGTGACGCAAATGGAATGCGCTGTTCCTTCCCATCTGTCCATTTCCTTCGAAGCCGCTCTTCGTTCACTGAAATGATTCCGTCGCTTAATGTTTGAGCAATCAATAAAGTTTTATTAAACGGAGATTCAGGATGGTGATGGATCATTTGTTTCACCCGGTTATAGTCATCCCAACCAACATTTTTCAGAAAAAAAGCGTACCTTAACTTCCACTCCCCCTCTGAAAGAACCTCGTGTACAACCGTCCCCCTCTCGGTTTCTTCCGTTCTGAAACGATATACACCTGCCGGAGATGTGACTGTACTTCCGTCCAGTTCAATCGGCTGGCGCGCCAAATTATTCCCGGAGCCCGCATCAATCAAATAGATTTTCCCCTGCTTGTTTAATAAATTAATCGAATGGGTGCGGTCTATGATCCACCCATCATCTGACCATACGGTTGCACAGGCTGGAGTAACATCAAATCCAAGTTCCTTCAGAACAATATGGAGCAAGGAATTCAGCTCATAGCAAACCCCTCCGCGGCCCCCTTCAAGCATTTTTTCCACAACATACTCGGGAGTGATCGGATCCTCCGCTTCCAGCAGGACATCCAGATTTTCAAAGGGATATAAAGCAGAAAAAATTTCCTGCACAATTTGAATGCGCTTCAGATCATCTCTCACTGAAAAATAATCCTTTTCCCGCAAAAGCCGCTCCAACTTTTTAAGCATTTTCCCGTCCTTTCTTTTTCATGCGCACGTAATGTGCAGCGGCCTGATAAATAGACTCAGAGAATCTTATTTTAATGCATCTCAACATCTCATCATCCGTTGTAAACATGATTCTTTGATCTTCACCTTCAATCCCCTTTAATTGAAGGCGCTCTTCATTTACGGAAAGCGTTGCTTCCGGCAGCATCCGGGCGATCAGCAGTTCCCGGTTAAACGACGATTTTGGGCTGTTATGAATTTCAGTTTTAATTCGGTTCAAGTCCTCCCATCCTACCTTCTCCGGAAAAAAAGCATACCGCGTATTCCATCCTTTATCATTTTCCGATTGAAGCACAATGGAGCCTTTCTCCGTTTCACATGTTTGCAGGCGAAAGTTCCCGGCGGGAGAATGGACGGGGGGACCATCCAATTCAACCGGCTGTAACGGCAGATTGCTTCCGAACCCGCTGTCTATCAAATATAACTTCTCTTCCTTCCATAAAAGGTTCATTACGTGGGTGCGGTCCGTTGCCCAGCCTGTTTCTGTTGAAACGGTGGCAGTGGCCAGATAAACATCAAAGCCAAGTTCTTTTAAAAGAAGATGCTGCAGCGCATTCAATTCATAGCATAGGCCGCCGCGTCCCTTTAGCAACATTTTTTCCACAATAAATTTAGGCGTAATGGGGTCCTCCACTTTTAACAAAACATCCAGATTTTCGAAAGGAAATCGCTCAGCCAACAGCTCCTGAACCATTTTTATCCGCCGGAGATCATCTTCAGCCGAAAAATAATCCTTTTCCTTCACAAGCTTATCAATTTCATTTCTCAATACTCCTCTCCCCTTTTTGCGTTTTAACCCATCATACTACTGTTGCTGGTTAATGGGGTAGGAATTGTTTCAAATTCTTATCGGGGTCCATATCAGACCATTTGGAAGGAAATTGAAGGAAACCGAGCATTATGTAAAGCAGTCCGTGACTCAATACGATTAAATCGCTTACAACATGCCTGATTGGTTTTGATTTTACATGTTGTGCCCGATATGATTATATACATCTTGCAAAGAGGAGGTGAACAAACAATCACTAAGGTAATAGAAAAACCTTCTGCAAAGGGCAGGAAATCAGCCGCGATTTATTTTCGGGAGCCGACTGCCGACGACGGCGGTGAAATATTTGAACTGGTCAAAAAGTCCAAGGTTCTTGACGTCAATTCGTCATACAGCTATTTAATGTGGGGCAAATATTTTAATAAGACATCCATTGTAGCAGTGGCCGACCGTAAAATTGTCGGATTTATCTCCGGTTTTCTCCAGCCAACCGCACCTGATACGCTGTTTGTATGGCAGGTCGTTGTCGACCGATCCCAAAGAGGAAAAGGATTGGCCACAACATTATTGCTGAAGCTGATCAAAAGGCTCGAACATACAAACATCCGCTTCCTGGAGGCAACTGTCACTCCTTCAAACGCGCCTTCCAATAACCTTTTTAAAGGATTGGCAAAAAAACTGGAAACCAGGTATACGAAATATGAATGTTTCAGCGAAGAACAATTTCCGGACCCTTCGCATGAGGCTGAAATTGCGTACAGAATTGGACCATTGAAATAAAATTTACTGGAGGTATGTGTACATTTATGTCGACTACTACTGACAGGCCCGCTATTGCCATGGATGTTTTTGAACGGTATGAATCGAGAGTAAGAAGCTATAGCCGAAGCTTCCCCACCGTTTTTAAAAAAGCCAAGAACTACAAATTATGGGATATCAATGATAAGGAATATATCGACTTTTTTGCAGGCGCAGGCGCCTTAAACTATGGGCATAACAATGAAAAAATGAAAAAGCTTCTCATTGAATATCTTGAAGAAGACGCCATCACCCACAGTCTGGATATGGCCACTGTCGCCCGAGGAGAATTCCTCAAAAAGTTTGATAAAGTTATTTTGAAACCGAGAAATCTGGATTATAAAGTGATGTTTCCCGGACCAACCGGCACAAACACCGTGGAAAGCGCATTGAAAATTGCAAGAAAAGTCACAGGAAGAAATACGGTCATCAGTTTTACAAACGGATTCCACGGAATGACGATTGGTTCTTTATCCGTAACGGGAAATGCGTCGAAAAGAGGCGGTGCTGGCATACCGCTAAACAACAGTGTTTTCATGCCATTCGACAATTATGTGGACGACACAAGCTCCATCGACTATATCGAAGCCTTTTTGGAAAATAGCAGCAGCGGCATCGACCTTCCGGCGGCCATGATTTTGGAGACCGTCCAAGGAGAAGGCGGAATCAATGCTGCCAGCTATGAATGGCTGAGAAGTATAGAAAAAATATGCAGAAGATTCGGTATATTGTTGATCATTGATGATGTTCAGGCAGGCTGCGGAAGAACGGGAACATTCTTCAGCTTCGAACCTGCGGAAATCACCCCGGATATCGTCTGCCTTTCGAAATCTATCGGAGGCTATGGCTTACCGATGGCATTGACTCTGATCAAGAGTGATTACGATATTTGGGAGCCCGGCGAACATAACGGGACTTTCCGCGGAAACAATATGGCTTTCATTGCGGCTGCTGAAGCATTGGGATACTGGGAAACAAATAAATTTTCTCAGGAAATAGCCGCAAAAGCCGAAATGATGAGTTCATTTGCAGACTACATCGTTCATGAATATCCTGAGTTAAGTGCCGAAAAAAGAGGACGCGGGCTCATGCAGGGTGTAGCATGTGAAGTGGCGGAAATTTCGGAAGAAATATGCGGAGAAGCGTTTAAACGCGGACTGCTCATGGAGACTTCAGGTCCTGAAGGAGAAGTATTCAAGTTTCTGCCTCCCCTGACAATTGACCAGGAAGGACTTGAAAATGGCTTCCAAATCGTAGAGGATAGTATTAAGTCTGTTCTAAATAATTAGATAAAGGGGATGGAGAAATGATTGTAAGAACATTGGAAGAAGTAATTGGAACTAAAAACGAAGTAAAAGCCGACACCTGGGCAAGCCGCCGCCTGTTGTTAAAAGATGATAACATGGGCTTCTCTTACCATGACACGATTATATATGCGGGAACTGAAACGCATATTTGGTATAAAAATCATCTGGAAGCAGTATATTGTGTCGGCGGAGAAGGTGAAATTGAAACCGTATCCGACGGAAAAGTATATCCGATCAAAGATGGGACGATGTACGCACTCGATAAAAATGATGAGCACTATTTGAGGGCAACAAAAGACATGAGAATGATCTGCGTCTTCAATCCGCCACTGACCGGAAGAGAAACGCATGACAAAGATGGGGTATATCCTTTGGTGGAGGATTGATAGAAAATATCAGCGCCTGCCATCTACGCTAAAATCAACTACCTATTTACAGCCCAAGCCGGGAAAATCAGCTTGGGCTGTTTATTTTTTTGATATAATGGAAATGTACAGAGGTTTAAAGAAATGAGGACTCATAATGAATTTACAATTTGTGGATGCTGAAAAAAGGGTTCATGATACAATTATTTTCCCCTCCTTTGACCTGTCAGTCAATCCCGGCCAGGTTTCCGCTCTTTATTCGAGCGTGAATGCCAGAGAGCAGATCATTAATCTGCTTCTTGGAAAAACGGCGCTTTCCCATGGGGAAATCCGCGTTGGCCATAAACGGTTGCAGCATCCTTCCAAAGATATCGGCTTTTTATTTTTAAACACGGCACTGTACGAGCGGCTTTCAATCGATGAAATGCTCAAGTTTATAAAAAATTTATACGAATCGGAACAAAATATTGATCGGGCAATAAAAGCAGTCCGCCTTGATGAAAAACGGAAAACAAGGATAAATAAATTGTCATATTCAGAGAGCAGAAGAGTTCAGTTTGCCTGTCTCCTTTTGCAAAACCCTGCCATTTATATTTTGGAAGAACCCGATCAAAACCTGGATTTGGAATCAAAACAAATCTTCCTTTCTCTCCTTCAGGAACTTCGGCACTCGGGCAAAGCCATCCTGATCCTGACAGGCAACATGGAAAGTGCGGTTACGGCTGCCGACGAGGTGTATAAACTCGACGTTAACGGGTTATCCCCCATTCAGGTTGAAAACAATGACCCCGAAAAAAATGAGGACCAGTTGGAAAAAGAACAGCAAACGGATACAGCACAGCCTGTTCAGTTCAAAAAAATCCCAACAAAAGTAAAAGATAAGATTGTTCTCTTCAATCCTCCTGAGATAGATTATATTGAAAGCAGAGAAGGACAATCCTTTATACATATTAAAGGTGAGGCATTTCCAAGCGACTTTACTCTTCAGGAATTGGAGAACCGGTTATTGCCCTTTGGCTTTTTCCGTTGTCATCGCTCCTATATCGTCAACCTGCAAAAAGTGCGCGAAGTGATTACATGGACAAGGAACAGCTACAGCCTTGTTTTGGAGGATACAAACAAATCAACCATTCCCCTCTCAAAATCAAAAATGTCTGTATTGAAGGAAATGCTCGGGCTCAAATAATGTAGAAATATCAATTATTTCTCGGGAAATATGTCGATTATTTTCTCTGTTTACCCTCCATTTACGCTGCTTGTCTTCTTCGTCTTAACCAAACAGGCAAAAGTGAATTGATTCAGCCTTCCTTTTGCTCCGTTCATCCTTTATATAACTCTTTTCATTCGCTATTTAATGCCTGGTGCATTATTTCCCTGTAAGCTGAATATAACAAACGAATGACATTACGTTTTTGAGGTGAAGGGACATGGAAAATATTATCGAAGTGAAGGATTTGGTTAAAACTTTCTCCAACCAACCTGCTCTTGAAGGAGTTAACTTTCAAGTAAAGAAAGGAGAAATATTCGGTTTCTTAGGCCCGAGCGGATCCGGCAAAACTACAACAATTAAAATCTTAACGGGTCAAATGAACCCTACAACCGGTTCGGCGTCGGTTTTCGGCGGGCCTGTCTCCAAATTGAAACAGTCAGATTACCGGAAACGATTTGGCGTATTGACTGACAACAGCGGCTTGTATGAAAGATTATCCATTAACGATAACTTGAAGCTTTATTGTGATTTATATGATGTTCCTCGTTCAAGGATAGAGGAATCTTTAGCAATCGTTAATCTTACAAATGAGAAAAACAAAAAAACTTCTGCACTGTCCAAAGGAATGAAACAACGGGTTATTTTGGCACGTACACTGCTCCATGAACCGGAGCTGCTTTTTCTGGATGAGCCTACTTCGGCTCTGGATCCTACAAATACGCTTCATATATATGAAGGACTGCGGGCGCTGAACGCCAAAGGAACAACCATTTTTTTAACAACGCACGATATGTATGAAGCGGACACCCTTTGTGACCGTGTTGCATTTTTAAACAAGGGAAAAATCCAGCTGTTGGATACGCCGGATAACCTGAAAAGGAAATACGCCGAGGAGACAATAACAGTAGAGTTGTCAAATGAACAGAAGATTGTTATTCCCATAGGTGCAGAAGGTGCGCAACAGCTATATGAATTGATGAAAACAGATCAAGTGGCAAGAATTCATTCAAATGAACCGACTTTGGGAGATATTTTTATACAGGTGACAGGGAGGAAATTGGCATGACATTTTCTTGGAAGCGCGTGAATGCAATATTAATAAAGGATTATAAGGATTTTTCACGGAATTTGGCTGTATCCTGCGTCATATTTTTGCCGCCGATTCTGGCCGCTTTTTATGGCCGTATGGGTGTCGATTCCATTGAAACACATTACATGGTTTTTAACTTGGTATTCGTCATGGTTGCAGCCTTTGTTCAATGCTGCCTGATTGCCGAGGAAAAAGAGAAGAACACATTGAGGGGATTGATGCTGTCACCGGCAACCACCGCAGAGATTCTATGCGGAAAAAGCTTATTATCTTTCCTTTTTACTATTTTTGTCATCGCATTAAGTGCTTTCTTATTGGATTATAGCCCTAAGAACATTGGAATTGTGGCTGTCGCAATTATTCTGTCATCGCTCTTTTATCTGGGCTTGGGGACATTATTAGGCCTGTATGCAAAATCGGTTATGGAGGCTTCCGTCCTGATTCTTCCATTCATGATGATCTTTTCGTTCGGAACATTTGTCACTGCGTTGGCGGAAAAATATCCCATTTTAAAAGCAGCCGAATACCTGCCAAACGTCCAGCTGCTTGAAATTGCGAAAAACGTGGAAAATAACGCAGGTTTTACAGATATTCTATTAAACTTGGTGATTATCGTTATTTGGACCATTGTCATTTCCGCTCTGACCGTTGTGGTCTTTCGCAAGCGGATGGTGGATTAAAAATCAGAGGAGGCATTCAAGATGAAACAAGCATTAAAGCTTGTGATCGCAATGGCATTCGGAGCAGCCGCGGTTTTCGCCTTTAAAACTTTTCTTTAAATCAGTACCTAGCTCCTATAAAGGCCTCCTGTTGAAAGGAATCAACGGTAAGGAATATGTAGCATTCCTTACCGAAGATCGGGCTACCCCTCCTATTTGGGCAGGTATGTGCGGCTTTCCTTACCGAAGATGCCGCCATCCCTCCTAATCGGGCAAGTATACACGGGATCCCTTACCGTAGATGCCGCTATCCCTTCTAATTGGGCAAGTATACACGGGATTCCTTACCGAAGATGCCGCCATCCCTCCTATTTGGGCAGGTATGCGCGGCATTCCTTACCGAAGATGCTGCAATCCTCGAACTTGGGCAAGAATCTTTATATTTTAAGCAAAGCAATACTCTCAGCGAAAATCTAATTCAATAAACCCCTGGCCACAATGTGAATTGCCCCCTTTAAGTTGTCCTTTTCACCTGACTACCAAAAGGGGAGCATAACACAAAAAATCAGAGGTTTTCCGTATTAATCATTCTTCTTCAATTCCGCACCAGTCAATAATGTGTGCAGCAAACACCTTCGCTGTCTCAATAACACTGTCGATTTCAACATATTCGTCCGGTCCGTGCATGTTCGAGCACCTTGGTCCAAACACAAGTCCAGGCTTGCCATAGTATTGGGTAAACCGTGCATCATTCCCGGCAGCACGTCCGGCAATTTCCACTTCTTTGCCCAATACGTCTTCCGCCGTCTTTTTAAAAGCTTGGACATACGGATCATCAGGGGCCTGATTCCACGCCTCGGTTGTCCAGCCGTACCATTCCACTTCAGGCGGATTCTCTTCGAGCCATTCGTCGCCTTTTGCGGCTTCCTGAACCGTCTTTTCAATCAGTTCCTTGATTTCGGCGCGTGTCTCAGATGGGATGAAACCGATTCGGCATTCAAGTACTGCTTCACCTGGAACATTGGATGCCCAGTCTCCCCCTTTTAACGTACCAAGATTCATATGGACAGATTGGCCGGAACCTTTATGGAACAGCTCAAAATAAACCTCCTTAGCCCTCTTTTCAGCGAGCTCTTCAAGTGCATTGTAAACCTTGTACATTTTACTGATCGCATTCACGCCCAAATGCGCCATGCCCGCATGAGCTGTTTTGCCCAGCACCCTTACTCGGAAATACATGACCCCGGCATGAGCAACAGTCAATCTCAAAGCATGGGGCTCTGTCGCAATAAAACCGTCGGTTGTATATCCGGCTTCCAAACAGGAGAGTGTACCGCCTGCCCCCCCTGCTTCCTCTTCGATCACGCTTTGAAGCAGGACTTTGCCTTTCGGCTTGATTCCCAGGTCCAACAGCGCTTTCAAAGCGAACCAATTGGCCATAAGCCCGGCTTTCATATCTCCCGAGCCGCGCCCGTACAATTTATTGCCTACAATCTCGCCGCCCCATGGATCTTTTGTCCAATTTTCAACCGGTTCCGGTGAAACAACATCCATATGTCCATTTAACGTTAATGAAGGCGCATCGTCATTGCCTTCCCAAATGCCGATAATGTTCTTTCTGCCTTCAAACGGCAAATCAGAGCTGCTAAAAGCAGGATGGTTTTGGATCTTTTCATACTCAGGATGAACCTCGGCCACTTTCAATCCGATTTCTTCATACTTTTTCCTCATATATTCCGCCATAGCATTTTCGTCGCCGATCACGCTCGGAATTTGGACCGCCTTCACAATGGCTTCCACAAGTTCATCTTTATTTTCTTCAATATAGTCTTGGACCTTCTTCTTCGTATCAGTTGACACTTTGCTGCTCCTCCCTGCATTGAAGTATATATAATAAAAATCAAAAAACATATATTCATACACATTATAAATCATAATACAAAAAATAGTTAGTATTTTTCTTGTTTTTCCAGTATGGAAGAAAGCCCTATGAAAAAATTTCAAGTGGCCTTTGATCATAAGATAGATCTGAAAAATGAACAGACAGTATTGACATTTCTTTTAGATAGGTATATTATCATTCTTAACAATTTCATTTGGAAATCTCTTATTGAGAGCGGTGGAGGGACTGGCCCTGTGAAACCCGGCAACCATTCTTGTTTTACCAAAACAGGAACAGGTGCTAAATCCTGCAAAATACTTTGTATTTTGAAAAATAAGAGAGTGCGTGATACTTTCGTGTATTTCCATGCCTCTCTGTGCGAGAGGCATTTTTTGATGCACAAGGGATTTCCATAAGGAATCTTGAAGGGAGGAACACGGAGGTACGATAAATAGAAATTGTATTGGCAATAAAAATAGGAAGATGATTAATAGCAGTAAACTCGACTAAAAAGATAAATATACATTGAAATGGGGAAGCAGCATGAAAAAGTGGGTATTATCCAGTTTAATTATTTTAATAATCGCCGCTCTTGCAGCATGCGGCGGTGGCAATAAAGAAGCAGCCGGCAGTAAAGGCGAAAAAGCGGAAGGCCTTCTTGACGACGGCAAACTGACGGTTGGTGTAACAGCCGGCCCGCACGAACAAGTTTTGGAAAAAGTAAAAGAGCTTGCAGCCAAGCAAGATTTGGATATCGAAGTCAAAGTGTTCACGGATTACATTATGCCGAATATCGCTTTAGATGAAAAAGAGTTGGATCTCAACTTATTCCAAACGATTCCTTATTTGGAGCAGTTTAATAAAGACCGGGACATGGATCTTGTCGAAGTAGGTAAAGCACTCACTTTTCCAATGGGGATTTACTCATCCAAAGTGAAAGACGTTAAAGATCTGCCAAAAGGGGCGAAGATTGGACTTCCTAACGATCCTACAAATGGAGGACGTGCCCTTGTTTTGTTTGAAAGTGCCGGATTAATTAAATTGAAAGAAGGCTCAGGGACTGCCCCGACTGTCAAGGATGTTGAAGAAAACGAAAACGATTATGAGTTAGTAGAATTGGAAGCCTCCCAGCTTCCCCGTCAATTGGAGGAGCTTGATGCAGCTGCCATCAATACGAACTTTGCGATTGAGCATGGACTTAAGCCTGCCAAAGATTCCATCTTTATTGAATCAAGCGACTCTCCATGGGTGAATGTTGCAGCGGCCAGGCCTGAATCAAAAGATGACGAAGCGATTCAAAAGTTTTGGGATGTTTACCGTTCTGATGAAGTGAAACAATATATTGATGAAACATTCGAAGGATCAGTCATTCCCTCTTGGTAAAGAAAAGCGCAAGCGCCTTGCCCATCGACGTACAGACTGGAGTGCCTCCGACGAGATAAAGGATAAGGAAGTGCGAGAGTGCCTGCTTATCGGCGCAAAGCTAGACGAGCGCTGAAGAAGGCGTAGTTTGCCTTCAGCAGCGATTGGCTTATGACCTCGAGCCGATGGCACTCGCAGTCGGACAACACGGCGAGGAACGCAGGCTCAAGCAGCGACGTCCTGTCGCTTCGCCTGCACTAGCACATCCTGTGCGTCGGAGCCGATGTTGACTTATCGTAGGAAAGCTACTACTTGAAATGGCCTCGTGTGATGCTTCCTTGAGTTGGCGTCGTGCAGCTTTGCTATGATGTTCGCCAAACATCCTCGAATAAGCTGCGCCGCAGGAGCACATTAGGTGCGAAGTCTGCTAGTCGATAGGCGCTGGAGCTAGACAACAAATGGCTTTGTTCAAAATTTTAAAAGCTAAAAAAGCTTATGCTTTCTTACTCTGGTAAGAAAACTAAACCAGGCAGCCGTCACGGATTTTTGAAAATAAACATGAAGGAGCAATACACATGATAGAACTCGCGGGAATCTCTAAGACATTTCAAGGTAAACAAGGTCCGATTCACGCATTGAACAATGTATCGCTTTCTGTTAAAAAAGGTGAAATATATGGAGTCATCGGATACAGCGGCGCTGGAAAAAGTACATTGATCCGCTGCGTCAATTTATTGGAAAAACCCGACGCAGGTTCCGTAGTTGTAAAAGGGACAGATTTAACAAAACTGTCTACCAAAAAGCTTCGCGAAGCCCGCACCAACATCGGAATGATTTTTCAGGGATTTAACCTTTTAAAGACGGCCACTGTTTATGAAAATATTTCCATTCCACTGAAACTTTCCGGATTTAGCAAAAAAGAAGTGGAAGAAAGAGTCGTGAAGTACCTAAAAATAGTCGGCCTTGATGAAAAATATCATGCCTATCCTTCCGAACTTTCCGGCGGGCAAAAGCAGCGGGTGGCTATCGCCCGCGCGCTTGCTTTTGAACCCGAAATCCTTTTAAGCGACGAAGCGACCAGCGCTTTGGACCCGGATACGACGGAAGCCATTCTCGACCTGCTTTTGAAAATCAATAAAGATCTCGGTATTACCATTTTGCTCATCACACACGAAATGAACGTCATTCAGCGCATCTGTGACCGCGTAGCTGTCATGGAAAATGGTGAAGTCATTGAAGAAGGAACAACAAAAGACATTTTCACCTCACCGGCGCATCAAACTACGAAGCGATTTGTAAGCAGCCTGTTTACTCATAAAATTCCGGATGATCTTCTGGAAAAACTCAACCAGACCGGGCAGGTGTTCACCCTTTCCTTCTTCGGGGATTCAAGCGGCGAACCTGCTTTGGCGACTGTGACAAAGAAATTTGATATTTATCCGAATATCTTGTCAGGAAGCATTACCCATTTAAAGGATGAAACTTTCGGACAGCTTGTCGTCCATTTAAAAGGAGATACGGCCGAGATTCATAAAGCGGTCCGGTACCTGGAAAAAGACCAGGTTCATGTGGAAGGTGTGAATATAAGTGACAAAAATAAGCGAGTTTCTTGATAACTGGGGCACTGATATTTGGGAAGCCATCATCCAAACCTTCCAAATGGTTGGAATCTCCCTTGGAATATCGATTTTAATCGGTCTTCCACTCGGGATTATGCTGGTTCTTACACGTCCAGGCAAGGCATTTAGCAACAAATACGTCTTTGGTATATTGAATATATTTATAAATATTGTACGGTCTGTCCCGTTCATCATCTTGTTATTCTTTATTTTGCCATTCACAAGGTTCATTGTCGGAACAACGATTGGTGTAAAGGGCGTTATTGTCCCTCTCGTTATTTATACGGCTCCATACATTGCCCGTCTGATGGAAACAGCCCTTCTGGAAGTAGATCGGGGAGTGCTTGAAGCCTATGAAGCGATGGGCATGAAAACGAGACATATCATTTGGCACGTTCTTGTAAGGGAGTCCCGTTCCTCGATTATTCTTGGACTGACCATTGCAACGATTTCCTTAATTGGCGCTACAGCGATGGCAGGACTTGTCGGAGGCGGAGGCCTTGGGGACCTTGCCTATCGCTACGGCCACCTCCGTTACGAAGTCGATGTCATGTATGTAACAGTCATCCTCCTGATCATCCTTGTCCAAGGATTGCAGTCACTGGGCAACCGGGTAGCTGCCAGATTGAAAAAAGATTAGTTGTGTATAGTGTGTTTAAATATTAATTATATCTATAAGAAAAGAGGAATTGCATCATGAAAAAGTGGATATTATCCAGCGTGTTGGTTTTATTGATTGCAGCTCTTGCAGCATGCGGCGGAAGTAAAGAAGAATCAGCGGATAAAGGGGAAAAAGCCGAAGGGCTGCTCAGCGACGGAAAGCTCATTGTAGGTGTTACAGCCGGTGAACATGAGGAAATCATGGAGCAGGTAAAAGAACTCGCTGCAAAGCAAGACCTGGAAATTGACATTAAGACTTTCTCTGACTATCCAATTGTTAACGAAGCGCTATCCCAAGGCGATCTTGACCTGAATGTTTTCCAGCATGAGCCATATTTGGATGAACAGAAAAAAGACCGTAACTATGATATCGTAAATGTTGGAAATGCAATTACAACGCCAATGGGTGTCTATTCCAACAAAGTAGAAGACCTGAAAGACCTCAAAAAAGGCGCAAAGCTCGGATTGCCAAACGATCCAACGAATGGCGGACGTGCCCTTCTTCTATTCGAGAAAGCCGGATTGATCAAGCTTAAAGAAGGTGTCGGCGATACGCCGTCCGTCAAAGATGTTGATGAGAACAAAAATGATTATGAATTCGTCGAATTGGAAGCTGCGCAAATTCCGCGTCAACTGGACGAAGTGGATGCAGCTGCCATCAACTCCAACTATGCAATTGAAGCCGGCATTGTACCTACAGAGGACTCCCTGTTCATCGAAGATAAAGATTCTCCATGGGTGAATATTGTAGCAGCCAGGGCAGAGAACAAAGACGATGAAGCTATCAAGAAATTTTTAAGCGTATATCAATCAGATGAAATTAAGCAATTCATCGAGGAAACTTACAAAGGTTCTGTAATACCTGGATGGTAAACAATTTGGAAAAGCTCAATGAAAACATTGGGCTTTTTTTATTTGTCAAAAAATGAGGATGAATTATTTAAATTTTTCTAATACACACAACTTAATCATGCTAATATTATTATAATTGATGAAAAAGGAGGCAGCACAGTGCAAAATATCAAAAACAAAGTAGCCATAGCGAATATACGCGAGCAATTTCCGGCATTGAACCGAACCTTTAAAGGCAAACAAGTAGTCTACTTTGATGGTCCCGGGGGTACACAGATGTGCAAGCCGTCTATTAAGCGGATAATGGACTATATCGAAAACGGGATGGCAAACCGGGATGGACTTTTTCCCACAAGCGAAGAGACGGAAGCCATTCTTGCTCAGGCTAGAGCTGAAGTTGCCGTGCTTATTAACGGATATGAAGATGGCGTCTTTTTCGGAGCTAACATGACATCGCTCGCCTACGCAATTTCCAGGATGATTGCACGGGACTGGAAGGCTGGAGAGGAGATTGTCGTCACAGAAATGGATCACTCAGCCAATGTTGACCCATGGGTTCAGATTGCTGAAGATAAAGGCATGACTATTCAACGGATTCCGGTGAATGTGGACTCTCTCACGCTGGATCGGGCCGTCATTGAAACGATGATCCATCCCAAAACAAAAGCAGTATTCCTTGGACTTGCCTCTAACGGCGTCGGCACGATCAATAATGTAAAACCATACATAGAGGCGGCCAAAGCTGTGGGGGCACTCACCGTCATTGATGCGGTCCAGGCAATCCCTCATATCGCCGTTGACCAAAAAGCGCTGGGAGCGGATCTCGTGCTTGGTTCAGGGTACAAGGTTTTTGGCCCTCATATCGGCTTCGCATCCATGAACCCTGATTTATTTTCCAAATATAAACCGTATAAATTGATTCCCGCACACAATGAGCCTCCTTCCTCCATGGAAACAGGCACTCAAAATCATGAAGGGATTGCCGGCATGATCGGTGCAGTTGAATTTATTGAAAGCATTGGTAAAGGGCAATCAAAGAGGCAAAGAATCATAAATGCCTACCAGCTATTTGAGGAGCAGGAACATCAAATGGCTTCCTTTTTAAAAGAAGAAATCTCAAAAGTAGAAGGAGTAAAAATGTTTATTCCTGCAACCCATGTTCCGTCGACACCTACAATTTCATTTGTCGTTGACGGAGTCCCTTCAAGTACTATCAGCAAATATTTGGCAGACGAACACGCCATTTTTGCCGCCAACGGGCATTTTTACGCCTATCAGCTTGCCAAAAAGCTGGATGTAATGAAATATGACGGCTGGCTCAGAGTCGGCCTATCACCGTATAACACGCTGGAGGAATGCGAACGATTTATAGATGGATTGAAAGAATGCCTAAAAACAAATCTTTAAAAGGAAACAGAAGCCATTATGCACAGTGGCTTCTGTTTTATTATTATTTTCTAATTAAGCTGTAGATGGATGCCCCAACAAGCTCCCCTGCCTCTTGGAGACGTTCTTTGCTAATATGTTCAATGGTATCTTGAGGTGTGTGGTAATACGGCTCCAGATTCGCCGTACCCGGTTCGCGCCTGATGAAATTGATAGCCGGTATGCCTGCATCGTGGAAGGATACATGGTCTGATGACCCGCGCTGGTACAATATCAGTTCGGACGGAGTGCCGATTCTTTTTGCCGTTGCCAAGGCGGTATCGCTCACGATGTTCGCTTTGCCGTCAACTGCGTTCATAAATATGGCTGTGGCCTTATCCCAGTCCGTTCCGACCATATCCATGTTAAAATTCGCAATGCTCCGGTTAATCTCATCTTGACTCAATTGGCTTACGTAATACTCCGATCCGACGAGTCCAATTTCTTCTGCGCCAACAAATACAAAGCGCAGTTCCTTATCAATAGGATAGCTTTTCAGAATACGCGCAAGTTCAAGAGCAACTGAAGTTCCCGAAGCGTTATCGTTTGCACCCGGGGCAAATGGGACGCTGTCAAAGTGGGCCGATACATGAACTATGTCATGTCCCGAACCTTTTTTAGGCGCCCTTGTTGCAATGATATTCTGTGATGTGGCACTTCCCAGCTTTTCAACTGTAAATGTTACTGTTTTCCCCTGCGAAGCAAAATCATTCAGCAAAGAAAGCCCGCTTGCTTTTGATATTCCGCCAACGGGAACCGTTGTTTCCCCGCCAATGGAGGGGTTTAAGGGACCGGGCTGGTCAATATTATCATAAATAAGCACACCTGCTGCACCAGCAGCCACTGCATTTGCAACTTTTTCTTGGAAGGTGAATTCCCCTCTGGAGATAAGAGCAATTTTACCGGATGCTTCCGCTGTAAAATCTTCCGGACTTCCCAGCTTTGCATCATATAATTCTGCAGTCAGTCCCTCTTCTGCTGTTGCTGCGGAACCTGCCGGAATATTGATGTCAATTTGTTTTCCATCTGCCGTTAAATTGCCGATCATTTGATCAGGAATTTTAAATTCCTGAGTTTCAACTTTATATCCATAAGATTGGAGCCGTTTTTTTATAAACTCTGCTGCCTGCTTCTCCTCCTTTGTTCCGGTTACCCTTGGCCCGATTGTTTCGGAGAGATAGTGGATATCTTTATATATCCGTTCTGAATCAACCCTTGCGATGACTTTTTGATCAAATGCCTTTGCGCTTGGGTTCGCTTTTTCCGGAGCTGCCTGGACGAATGCTGTTTCTGGAGGAAAAAAATAAAAACTAGCGGTTAATAGAAACGCTGAGAGCAAAAGGGAAAATCTTTTTCTTCCTTTTTTCAATTCTATTACCTCCTTTAATATTTCGATTCACAGCACTATATTCTCTCTCTGTGCTTCCTTTCCTTTCAAGTACCGCCAAAATGAATCTATTCACCTATTCATTTTTCAAAAAGGCATGACATACCTCTCACTCGTTTTCTTCATTTCCTACCAAAGAATCGGATTGACAAATCGCCCATTTAATAATAGATTAATATTGTCAACCAAAAATAATAAACGTTGACAATAGGAGGGAGCGCTATGCTTCAAGAACAGCAAAAGCTAAGAATGATG
Organism: Siminovitchia fortis; assembly: GCF_003605365.2. Lineage (GTDB taxonomy): Bacteria > Bacillota > Bacilli > Bacillales > Bacillaceae_C > Siminovitchia > Siminovitchia fortis. Next base: position 28,767 of record NZ_QYTU02000031.1, on the reverse strand, counting down.
ATTATAACTGCACTTTTTTCAGCCATTATCGGGATTTTGGCCCAGGTCACCATCCCATTGCCTCTTGTCCCAATTACAGGGCAGACACTGGCGATCGGATTGGCCGCAACCATTCTGGGGTCGAGGCATGGTACGGTTTCCGTCCTTCTCTACATATTGCTCGGTGCAGTCGGCATCCCTGTGTTTGCTGGGTTTTCTGCAGGTTTTTCCGTTCTGATCGGACCAACCGGCGGGTTTATCGTCGGATTTATCCCAACCGCTTTCTTTATCGGATGGTATTTGGAGAAAACATCCTTTAATTTTATCCATGCAATGGCCGCAAATACGATCGGCATGCTGATTACATTGAGCTTTGGAACAGCCTGGTTAAAAGCAGGGGCCAGTTTGAGCTGGGGCGCGGCTTTCGCCGGAGGGTTTGCTCCATTTATCGTTGTAGGATTGATAAAAGCGGCACTTGCCTCATGGATTGGGGTATTAGTTCGCAATAGGTTGGCTAACGCCAATATTTTATTTACAGCAAAAAAGTCAGCATAAGCAGCTGACTTTTTAATATTATTTAGATGTACTTGTCTTGCCGAAGAACTTCAAAAGTTCAGTCAAAGCCTGGCTGAATGTCTCCAAATGCTCTTCAACTCTGCCCGGAAACTCTTTTTCTATAAATTCCAGTGTATCATTTGGCGTATGCCACACACTGCCATGTTTAACGGTTTGTGTATAGCCATCAATATCACCGATTTCCCAATTGGTAGCTTCGAAATAACCATACGGAATTCCCAGGCGTTTAAATGGCGCATGATCACTCCAGTCCCCTGTCGTTCCAGCCGGATAAGTCGGATTCAAGCCCGGGTTCGTTCCAATATCCAACTTCTTCTTTTCTGCAATTTTCAGGGCCTGATCCCTGATAAACCCTTTCTCTCCTGTGCTTCCATACACATACATATGATCACCGACGGCCAAGCTGTCCAAGTTAATCATTCCTACTGTATTTTCAATCTCTTCTGCTGTCATTTGGCTAGCATAGTAATTTGACCCTCTCAGCCCTGTCTCTTCTGCACCAAAAGCAACAAATTTAATAGAATAGGGAGTATTGATTTTCTTTAATACCTCAGCTGCCTCAAGCATGACGCCTACGCCTGAAGCATTATCGTCCGATCCTTTTCCAGCAGCAACAGAATCATAGTGTGCTCCGACAATAATTTCCTTGCTGGACTTCCCTTTCTTATAAGCAATCACGTTAGAGGAATGGACTACCGTTCCCCTGTTGGTATATGAAAAAGGCTGGACGTTGGTAGTATAGCCCATGCGCTTGAACTGGCTCTCAATATAATCCCTTGCCTCTTCTTCTTTAGCCGATCCTGCCACACGTGCCCCCACCGTATACGTTAAATACTTTGTATGCTCATATGCCATTTTTCCAGTCTTATGAGCGAGCGACGGATGGTAGGTCACAGTTGAAGCTGTGGTACTGCCTGCAGCAGTGAATAACAGCAGAAGAGCCATAACTATTGAAATGAAAATGCGGTTTCTCACATCAATCTCTCCTATCCCTAGATTAGTAGTTTTATACTATTAGAATCTTTTGAAAGCGTCAACCCATCTTTAGGACCGTGCCCCTTGACATGTTTTTCATTGAAAAACCAAAGGGACTGTCGTATCCCTTTGGTTTTCTACAAATCAAGATCCTTTGTTACATGGTCCACTTTCTCTTTCAGGCTTTCCGCCGTATCAAAGATTTCATTATGTTTTTCAGATTTAATGCCGTCTGCATAATCTTTGATGGCATTAGTTCGTTCAAATAAGATGTCCGAGATTGCAGATTTAGTGTCCAAGTCAACCAAATCGCTGCTCAGCAGTTCGTTCAAGGCAGCTTTCATGCGATCATGCTCCCTGTTGCGCGAAGTGATGTGGTTGTTCTCCAGGCCCCGGAGTTCGTTGGACATTCCAACAGATGCCCAGTTGATATTATTGATGTTCCCGGCAAGCCAGAAGCGCCATGTCGTTTTGCCGAGGCTTTCCTTCCAATTTTTAGTGATCTCATCATCCAGCTCCTGTTTGTTTTTCACAGAAGTATACTCTCCGCCTCCTGCACTCGCCACCTCTTTCAACTGGCGGTCCGCTTCATTATCGACATCGAATCCAATAATATTGATTTGCAGGTCCGTCATTGACTTCTTCGCATTCTTCGCCGCCTGGACAGGGTCTCCATCGCATGTTTCCACTCCGTCGCTCACAACATATATAAGCGTTTTTGTCTTGTCGCCACTGGCAACTTTCAACTCTTTTTCCGCCTGCTGTATAGCTGAAGCAAGCGGGGTCCATCCACTTGCGTTGAATTGATCAAGCGCATTGGAAAACTCTTTTTGATCATAGGGCTTTAATGAATAAACCGTTTCGATGCTTTCACATGAAAGTTTTTTGTCCTGATCGGAACCCGTCCCTTTGTGTCCAAAAACAGACAGGGATACATTGACATTGTCAGGCAGGCTTTCAGAAAATTGTTTGATGCTTGATTTAGCCAAGGCCATTTTATTTCCTCCCGGAACGTCAGCCTTCATGCTTCCGCTCGCGTCAATTAAAACGGCGACATTCACATCATCGGCCTCTTCGTTAAGCTCCTCTTCGCTGACATCCTGGAGGAGCCTTCCGTCAGGCAGCTTCAGCTCATTATATTTTACCTCAAAGTCTTTCAATGGCTGTATTGTGCCACTGACATCCGTACGAAGGCTTAAAATGATCGATTTGGCCCACTGTTCCGCATCCCAATCTTTTGTATCCATGTTTTTAATCTCTTTCATGTACTCGGCTACGGCTTCTCCGGCTGCTTTGGAATACTCTTCATTATCTGCGAATTCTTTATCGCCTATATACTGTTGAAACAATTCCCCTGCGGGCTCTTTCTCAATTTCTTCCCCTTTCAGGCTGTAGGAGGCTTCTTCTTTTTCCTTGCTCTCCTTTGCATTTGCTTCAACAGCTTTTTCCTCTTTCTTCTGTTCACTTTTTTTCTCTGTCTGTTGGCAGCCTGCTAATGCCAAACAGAACAAAACTATTACGATAAAAGCCTTCTTCGGCATCATCATCCACTTCCCAATTCAAGTGTTAGTCTTTTGATTAGTATAATGATTTTTTGAAAAAGTTGAAATTGGCCTTTTTACCCAGCCCTAAATAACCAATCTCCAATATCACTTTCATGCATCCATGAAAGGTTTCGCCCACCAAAAAAAGCGGCCATCGGTACCATCAACATAGAGGTGACATTTGTCACTATAAAATGATGACAGAAGCTACTGATTTTTACAATTAAATGTTAATACAATGACATTAGATTATGGGGGTGAGCCTTTTGGAAGAAGTAGTGGAAATCAATCGGTTGACAAAGGTATTTAAACATAAGAAGGCGGTAGACGATGTATCATTTGCGATAAGTAAAGGTGATGTGACAGCTATTCTCGGTCCAAACGGTGCAGGGAAAACAACAACGATGTTAATGATGCTCGGTTTATTGAAGCCGACGGTAGGTGAAGCTCTTCTTTTTCATCAAAGCCCCACGGAGCGGGCAGTACGGGAGAACTTGGGTGTGATGCTGCAGGAAGTGAGCCTCATGGATGGCTTGAAGGTAAAAGAGCTGATTCAATTGTTCCGAAGTTATTATCCAAATCCAATGAAGATGAATCAACTGATCGGTTTAACCGGTCTGAGAGAAGATGATTTGGAAAAACGTACGGAGAAGCTCTCGGGAGGACAAAAGCGAAAGGTTTCGTTCGCGTTGGCGCTCGCAGGAAATCCGCAACTTTTATTTTTTGATGAACCGACGGTCGGAATGGATATTACATCAAGAAGGCTTTTTTGGGGGACGGTTCAGGGATTTGCCCGCGAGGGAAAAACAATTATTTTCACAACACATTATTTACAGGAAGCGGACGATTACGCGGACAGGATCATTTTATTTAATAAGGGAAAAGTTACCTCCGATGGAACTCCGGATGATATGAAAAAGAAACTGACGAAACAGTTCGTTTCTTTTATAACTCCGGATGAAATACCAACAGAATTATTTTTACAGCTTCCGTTTGTTTCTGACGTATATGAAAAAGAAGGCAGGACTTATATTATTTCAGATGACACGGATTCTGTGCTTTATATGATATTTGAGAAAAACTTGTATGTCAGGGATATACGGGTTGAAAAAGGCCGGCTTGACGAGGTGTTTGAACAGCTGACGATTGACCAAAGGGAGGCGATATAAATGAAGGCGTTGACGAACCAGTGTAAGGCAGAGATACTTCGGGTTTTTCGAAATCCTTATTTTATTTTTTGGTCCCTTCTTATGCCTATTGTCTTTTACTTTGTTTTTACAAGAGTGATGCAAGTTGGCGCGGATGATCCTGTTTGGAACGCACACTTCCTTATGTCAATGGCCGCTTTCAGCGTGATGGGAAGCGCGATTATGACCCTGGGGATTCGTATGGTGGAAGAGAGAGCAAAAGGCTGGTCCAACTTTATGAGGGTGACGCCGTTGTCCGGTGCGGTGTATTTTTTTGCAAAAATGATCGGGCAGTCGCTAGTTCATGTTTTCTCGATTATAGTTATTTTTCTAGCTGGGGGACTAATCAATGGGATATCGCTCCCATGGACTGAATGGATCTTGGCTGGTGCTTGGATTTTACTTGGTTCACTTCCTTTCTTGGGGCTCGGTGTTCTAGTGGGTTCAATGAAACGGGTAGATACAGCAGCGGGTGTGAGTAATGTCATTTATATGCTTTTGGCGATTACAGGCGGTATGTGGATGCCGATGGAAATCTTGCCAAAGGCGGTTCAGGCCGTTGGCAATTGGCTCCCCGCATACCATTATGGAAGCGGCGCGTGGGAAATCATACGAGGGAACCTTCCGGATATGAAAAATGTTTTCATTCTTGCCGTTTACCTTGTTTTGTTTATGATACTATCGAGTTATATCAGAAGGAAGCAGGAGGCGGTGTAATCCAAAATGAAAAATAGGTTTCGGGTTTTTCCGAAAATGTTTGGATTTTTTCCTTACATCTTCTTAATTTACTTGTTCATGCCTGCTGTTTATATTTCACAAGAAACAGGAATGAAAATGGTTTTTGGGTTTGGTTTGCTCCTTCTGTTTCTTGTTTCATACAGACAGCTCTATTGGCAGGGTCAGGTGGAGACGGGGCTTACCATCTGGCTTGCCATTCAGATCATCATTATGGTGATTTTAAGTATTTGGTACAATCCATATCACCTATTCATGGGCTTCTTTTCCGCGTATTTTATCGGATGGTACAAGAATAAGGCACACTTTTACTTGGCTTTAACCGGATTTGCAGCAGCCCTATTCATTGGCATGGTGGCCGCCTTTTTTCAAGATTCAATCGAAAGAATGCTCTTTTTCATTCCTTTCTTATTAGTTATGGTGATTTCCCCCTTTGGCATCAGATCCATGAACCGGTCTATGGAGCTGGAAAAACAGCTGGATCAGGCCAATGAACAGATTAAAGAGCTCGTTAAACGCGAGGAAAGAATCCGGATTGCACGGGATCTGCATGATACATTGGGACACACCTTATCACTTATTACGCTGCAGAGTCAGCTTGTACAGCGTTTTGCCGAAAATGATGCTGTGCTGCAGGCAAAAGCAAAAGCGAAAGAGATTGAAACTACTTCCCGTTCGGCCTTAAGGCAGGTACGTGAGCTTGTCTCTGGCATGCGGTCCATTAGCATAGAAGAAGAATTGGCAAACATGAAACACATTATACAAGCGGCTGGCATGTCGTACGTTTGTGAGGGAGAGCAGAACCTTTCTGACATTCCGCTACTCCAGCAAAATATTTTAGGCATGTGCCTCCGGGAAGCGGGTACGAATATTGTTAAGCACAGCCAGGCAAAAAATTGCCGTATCCGCATTGAGAAAAGAAGAGAATGTTTTATGATCACAATATCAGACGACGGGCAGGGCTTGGGTCAGCAGCTTAATGAAGGAAATGGGTTGAGGGGGATGAAAGAGAGGCTTGCATTGATTGAAGGTGAGCTTGTCATTGATCATAAAAATGGCACTACCCTCACCATGAAAGTGCCGATTGTTAAGATACAGGGAAAGGAAGGGACTGCCTGATGATCCGGATTATGATTGCCGAAGACCAGGGGATGCTGAGGGGTGCGCTTGGATCCCTTCTGGATTTTGAAGAAGATATGGAAGTGATTGCTCAGGTGGAAAATGGGGAAGATGCCTTGAAAGTGGCGACAGAGTTACGGCCTGATGTATGCCTGTTGGATATCGAGATGCCGTTAAAAAGTGGTTTGGAAGTGGCAGCAGAATTAAAAGAAATGGCGTCTGATTGCCGGGTCATCATCTTGACGACGTTTGCAAGGCCGGGGTATTTCGAAAAAGCACTTAAAGCAGAAGTGCATGGTTACTTGCTAAAAGATGGCTCGGTTGATGACCTTTCAGATTCAATTCGCCGGGTGATGAAAGGCAAAAGGGAATACGACCCGGAGCTTATGGTAGCTTCGTATGAAGGCGACAATCCTCTCACCAAGCGGGAACAGGAGATTTTAAAGCTTGCAGCTCATGGAAAAACATCCAAGGAAATATCGGCAGCATTATTTCTATCAGCAGGAACCGTCCGTAATTATATGTCGGAAATCCTCTCAAAACTTGATGCAAAAAATAAAATTGAGGCCATATCAAAAGCGGAGGAAAAAGGATGGATATGATAGTTCGATCATATTTGATGAACCGATGATTCAGCGCTGCGAATCATTGGTTTTTTCCAAAAAGCCGCCTTTTCTATACGTACATAAGCTATTGGGATGGATAAAAAGTAAAAGGCCCCCAATAAATGGGGACCTGATTCATAATACATGACTGGCATTTAGCCGGCAGCGCATGATGTAATACTTTATGTTTCATTTATTCATCTGTGCCAGAAAATCCGCCAACGGATCCTCTTCAAATTTTTCCTCTTTGGCATCCTTTGGTTCCTCGTCGATTTTAATTTGACTCCAATCAAGGTCATCTAAATCGTCGATATCAGATTGGCGGCTGCTGACTGTGAGCCGGTCTTCCTCGGAATGATCCGGTTCAACATGCTCTTCTTCTATCGCTGCGGCCTCCTCCTGCAAGTACAGGGCATCGTCGATTTCCAGTGCGTTGCTGTTGAGTGATGCCAGAATTGATACAGCTCTTACAGGATCGGACAGTAATTGGTATACGATGTTGCCGAGTAAAGCTTCCGAATGCTCATGCTTTAACCAATCGCGCTGTTCCTTCGTCAGACCCCTTGGCAGCGGAATGGTAAGGGTTTCCCTTTGCTTTGTCAAAGATTCGCTTATTCCGTCCATTACAATGGAAGCTATTTTGCTTGAAAAGTTTCTCCGCTCTTTTTCCTTTAGCTTTTGCAGCTGCTTTAAAATATGGTCAGGCGTGTCGGAAGGTATCCTGAATGTGATCGGCTGCCCCCTTTTCATCCCTGTATCCTTCATGGTATCACCCTATTAATTTTTAACCGCTTTTTTCTCTTCTTTAGTTTCCTTTTGATTCCTTTTTTCAAAGTCGGCGATCAACTTATAGTATGCATTTGCCATCATCCAGACGCTTTCTTTTTCATCTTCAAAAAAGTCGATATTATACCCGTCAAGATTATTGTTCAATGCTTTCAAGTAATCTTTCAAAACGATCGAGCCTCCGCCGATAAAGTAGGCGATTTCCGTTTGTGAGTTTCTTTGCCACACATTTCTTAAGTGGCGGTATTGCTTTTTAGCAAGGTCAAGAAGAATGCGGTCGACGATATCATGGACGCTCGTCCGGCTCCCTTTTACCATAATATGGTTTCTATCATTCTTTTTCGTAATGATTTCAACTACATCCCGGCGGCTGTCGAGTTCAACGCCGTATTTCGAACGGATCTCCTCACGAATCGCATCAAGTGACTCGGATACTCCCAGATTGAAGCCCTGCGCACGGTCATCATCCACTTTTCTATTCTTAATTACCGCAATATCTGTAGATAATCCGCCGATATCCTGGATAATGATCCTTCGGTCAATCAAATCCTTATTGATAACTTTCAAATCATTATCCATAACAAGATTGATAAAAGCGGCAAACCCTTCAGGATAAACCTTCACTTCTTCAAATTTAATATTTACCTTGACTCCTTGGTATTTTGGAGTGACCAAAAACTCGACCTGATGCACAGAGCCAAGCAATTTAGAGCGGTAGCCCACATCTTTTCCTTCCTTCACTTCTCTTAAAGGAAGTCCTGTGCCCAAAGTGTAAGTGGCTTCGACCACATTATTGCTCCGTTTGAAAATCTTCTTGTTCTCCTCGCGAACAGCATCAAGTGCCAGCGCGGCAAACAGCATGACAAGCGTCTGGTCTTCTTCCGATTTGCTGCTTCCGGGGTCCAATTCAGTGGCATTGCCGCTTCGCGTCGCCAAATGGCCCACCCGGTAAACAGCGTTATTTTCCTGAAGAGAAGGAGAATGTAAACGAATATGTAATCCATCAAGAGGCTCTTGGTTGTCCAACTCTTCCAATCCGATGACCGGACGGTCTTCGACATCTCTAGCAATAATATTGGGGATATTCATTTCATACTCCATTTTACCGAAAATGCCTTTTAAGGAGTCATTTCCAACATCAATCGCTGCAAGTCTTGAATTTTCCATATAAAAACTATCATCCTTTCTTTTGTGAAACTGCCAAATGGAAATTTCTATAAGTATGATTAAAGATTACCTGAATTTCTTTTTCCGGTCAATGATACATTCACCGCCAATAACACGTACACATTTTCCGTATACTTGTATACATGTTTACTATATTTGTACACAAGCTGATTAATCAGCATGTACACACATTTGTAAACATGTATACTTTTTCCGTACACAACAATACTTATTTTGTTTACATGTTTACATTTTTGTTTACTTCCAAATGTGATCTTATATTCAAATAAAAGCGCTGTCTGATTTTTACTCTTGAAGCTCCCTTAAAAGAAAATAGAGCGATAGAATTAGTGGATAAAATGCAAAAAGAAGGAGAGAAACCCTACAATAAAGGTAGGGTTTTTTTGAAGTTTCAACGAAGAAACGACGAAGTGTCAGAGTCGCAGTTTTTTCTGGATCCGGCAATTGTCAATGAATACTCTCATGAAATCGTGCATCCGGCGGTCAAATTTTCTCAACTCTTCCGGATGGAACTGGGTCCCAATAATATTTCCGTCTTCGCTTTCAAATGCTTCCTTGACTCCGTCAAAAGCATAAGCTGTACATCTCAGGCCGCTGCCCAGTGTATCGATCGCCTGATGATGGAAACTGTTCACCTGCACTTCCTCTTCCCCGCAAATCGAATAAAGGATACTATCGCTTTCTATTTTAATTTTATGGCTCAGCAAAGAACTGCGGTTTCCTTTGTCCAAATGTTTTTCCGGATTCGCCACTTTGGAATTGATGTCCGATAACAATGTGCCGCCGAGAGCCACGTTGATAAGATGGGACCCACGGCAAATCCCAAGCATCGGGAGCCGCTTTTCATATGCTTTATTAACAATCATCATATCCGACTCATCCAACTTTGGGGTAAGAAGGCCAAGCTTTGGATGTAAACTGCCATCATAATGCTTAGGGTGAATGTCATTCCCACCAGTTAGTAAAACCCCGTCAACCATATCCGCCCATTCGCTTGTCATTTCCTCATTACCAAGAGTTAAAACGATCGGGATGCCGCCTGCTTTTTTTACCGCCTCGAGATAGCTGTAATACAATGTATAACTGATATTATCCCTGACAAATTCAAGGTTTGATGTAACTCCAATAATCGGCTTTTTTTCATTCATGGACGTCACTCCCTGCATAAAAGTTCATACCCGTTCCAAAGACCCGAAAAACAACAGTTTGAATAGTTGATTTCGCCCTTTCCATGTTATAATAAAGATATATTTAAAATGTACTTTTAAAATTGGCGGGAGGACTTCCATGAATTACAATTATTTAGACGATTTGAAGGAACTCCTATTGATTGAACATAAAGAACAAACATTTAAAAAAGGCAGCTACCTGTTTCGCGAAGGGGATCTTGCCGACGGCATATTTTATATCCGTTCCGGGAAAGTCCGGATTGGGAAAATAACGCCCGATGGCCGGGAGATCACCTTTCACATTTCCGGCGAGGGGGATTTTATAAGCGAAATCCGGCTGTTTTGTGCGCTATCCACCTATAGGGTCCAAGCGAAAGTGATGGAAGACTGCGTTTGTATAAAAATCGGAAAAAAAGAGCTGGAAGAGAAGCTTTTTCTAAACCCAAGTCTTTCCGTCGGTTTTTTAAAAATGATGGGCACCCAACAACAAAAGACCCAGTCCAAATTCCGGGACCTTATATTGCATGGAAAAAAAGGAGCCCTTTATTCGACCCTGATCCGGATGACGAATAGTTACGGTGTTCAAAGAAATGACGGGATTCTCATTGATCTCCCCCTTACAAACCAGGAGCTTGCCAACTTTTGCGGGATGAGCCGCGAAGTCGTCAACCGTTTGTTGAACGGCTTAAAAGATGAAGGCATCATTAAAATGGAGGACGGAAAGATATTTGTCTGCAGCCTGCAATATTTAAAAGACGAAATCCACTGTGAAAATTGCCCGGCGGAAATTTGCAGGATCGACTAGGACTAACGACGTTATGCCTATATAGTAACTAATCAAGACCGCGACTTATGTTGCGGTTTTTTCTTTTTGTCTAAATTTTGAAGTACTTATGAAGGTCTTGTGAATTCGGACTGAAGTGTGACTTTTATCACAGTAGCGATATGCCGGCAGGGGTACGATTTAAGTAAATCATGAGCGCATTGGAGGGTGTCAATATGGCTAAAAACAAATATGGTGCGGAGCCCAATCTTAAAGGAACGCTTGTCAGTGTTTTTGGTGTTGGAATCATTATGATCATTATGTGGTTTGCGACATATTTTCTTTATGTTGCCAGATAAAAAGAAAAGAAGGTGAGTGTTTATGCATTTTCACAAATACGAGAAAATATGGTTGATTTTCGGTATTTTATCACTGGCCGTATTTTTGAGCATCGTCGGGTTCACCGCCTTTGCACACGGACATGAGCCTGCAGGCGGGATGGACATAATTGATCCGGAAAAAGTCAATGAAACGGCTCCTTTTAATAAACCGGGAGTGCGACAGATCGATGAAAACAGGTACGAAGTGGTAGTGGTCGCCCAGGCATTCGGATACGATCCTTCGGAAATTAAAGTTCCTGCAGGAAAAGAAATCATTTTTACATTAACAAGCACGGATGTAGTGCACAGCTTTACAATCGATAACACGAAAGTGAACATGATGGCCGTCCCGGGAAGGATCACCCATAAAAGCTATACTTTCGATAAACCCGGAAAATATTTAGTTCTCTGCAACGAATATTGCGGAACAGGCCACCATTTCATGTCTACAGAGATCGAGGTGTATGAACCATGATTGCAGTAAAAGACAGAAAGCTTGCGTTATGGAATATCGGGATTGCCTATATCGCTTTTATCATCGGAACGTTTTGCGGTTTGCTCCAGGTTTTCATCAGGAATGATGCATTGCAGCTTCCCAAGTTTCTGGATTACTACCAAATCTTGACGGCACACGGCGTGTTACTGGCCCTTATTTTTACAACGTTCTTTATCTTTGCCTTCCTGATTGCCGGCATGAGTAAAACGCTTGGAGCCTTCGGACCAAAGGTGAGTCTGTTCGCCTGGCTTGGCCTTTGGGTTACAGCAATTGGAACAACGATGGCAACCGTCATGATCATTGCAGGAAAAGCATCTGTTCTTTATACGTTCTATGCTCCATTAAAAGCAAGCGGCTGGTATTATCTTGGATTGGCTTTATTCATCATCGGAACATGGTTATCCAGCTTTGCGCTCCTCGGACATTTTGTCGCCTGGAAGAAAAAGAACAAAGGGAAATTCAGCCCGCTGTTTGCTTACATGACTGTGGCAACCCTGCTTTTGTGGATTATCGCCTGCCTTGGTGTAGTGGCAACGGTTGTCTTCCAGTACCTGCCATGGGCATTTGGTTTTACGGATACGATCAATGTTGAATTGAGCCGCTCTTTATTCTGGTATTTCGGACACCCGCTCGTATATTTCTGGCTGCTGCCTGCTTATATGGCCTGGTACGTCGTCATGCCAAAGATTATCGGCACAAAAGTTTTCAGTGACTCACTCGCAAGATTTTCATTTATTTTGTTCATTCTGTTCTCATTCCCTGTCGGCTTCCACCATCAGTTGACGGAGCCTGGGATCGACAGCTTCTGGAAGTTTTTACAGGTCGTATTGACCTTCATGGTTATTATTCCGACACTGATGACTGCCTTTTCCATGTTTGCTACATTTGAAACCTCCGGACGGGAAAAAGGCGGTACAGGATTATTCGGCTGGTTAAGAAAGCTGCCATGGAAGGATGTGCGTTTCTCTTCCCTCTTCATTGCCATGCTGTTCTTTATTCCAGGCGGTGCAGGCGGAATCATCAATGCAAGTTTTCAATTGAACGAGCTTGTACACAACACACTTTGGGTTGTAGGACATTTCCATATTACAGTAGGAACACCGGTTGCCATGACATTTATGAGTGTGACATTCTGGCTGATCCCGTATTTGACAGGCAGAGAGTTTCCAAAGCACTTGCAAAAGCTTGCCCACATTCAAATCGGGTCTTGGGCGATAGGAATGCTGCTGATGTCTACCGCTCAGCATTTACTGGGACTGCTTGGTGCACCGCGGAGAACAGCCTACTCAGGGTATAACGGCAACGAATCTGCCGCTGAATGGTTCCATGGAATTCTATCAAACCACGTTACTATGGCCGTCGGTGGAACGATATTATTTTTCTCAGCCATGCTATTAGTCTATATCGTAGCAAACTTGATGTTTGTTTCTCCCAAAGTGCAGGAAGAGAAAAATCTTGTTGAATTTCCAATCGCGGAAAGCGATACATCTCATACTTCTAAATTCCTGGAAAACTGGGGAATATGGGTCGGTATTGCACTGGCACTCATTGTTATGGCATATGCCCTTCCGCTTGCCGACATGATCCAGCATGCACCTCCGGGTTCCAGAGGATTCATCACTTGGTAAGGAGTTGATATTATATGTTCATGGTTGTGTCTTCGATGCTTATCGTCGCAATGGTCACCATGGTGATTGGAGTAGAAATTAAAAATTCAACGGATTGATTGGGGTTTTTTGGAAACAGAGGTCTGACCCCAAAAAAAGGCGGAGCAATGCTCCGTCTTTTCTTCTCTAATATGAATGATCGATTCCCAGCCGCTTTGAAAATTCCTCTGCCGCACTGTATCCCTCACGCTGGAGGTACCAGTTAGTGGCAGCGGCTTCGATGAGACCCGCCACATCGCGGCCCGGCTGGAGCTGGATTTCAATATGGGGAATTTTGACCCCCATATAGTCTGTGAACTTGGGCTCGTGCTCCAATTCATTGTTCAGGGAGTCTTCCTGCCATTTCGTCAACTCAATATCCAGGACAATTCTTGACTGGTCCTGGAACGCTTCCCTGCCGTACAGGCGGACTACATTGACAAGTCCTATGCTTCTTAAGGCGAGCAGTTCCCTCGTATGATTGTCGTGCGTGCCAAGGAGCGTCTGTGGCCCAAGTTTTTTCAATGTGACAATATCATCCGCTACAAGCCGATGCCCCCTGCGTATTAATGTATGGGCAGTCTCGCTTTTTCCGATGCCCGATTTTCCCCGCAGCAGGACCCCGATACCCGAAACATTGACACAAACGCCGTGGATGGCCATTTCCGGAGCCAACGCCTTTAACAAATAGGCATCCAGCTTCCTGATGAACTCGGAAGTCGGATCATCATCTGTACGAAGCAGGGGAATCCCTTCCTGAACGCAGTATTCCGTCAAATAGTTCAGGCTATCCTGCTGCGCCGTGATGATGAAGCAAGGAGGATGATAATTCACGATATTCCCTATCCGCAGCTTCTGCTCCTCATCGCTTAGCTTTTTTAAAAAGGTGAGTTCTTTTACCCCAAGCACCTGCACGAGCTCGGTAGGGAAAAAGTCGAAATAGCCGACAAACTCCAAACCCGGGCGATGTGCTCGATTCGTTGTGATTTTTCGGTCCAGGTGGTCTTCCCCAGCCAAAACCTCCAACGAAAATCTATTGATCAATTCTTTAACTGTTATCGTTTTCAAGTCGATGCACTCTCCATATCTAATACCTTATGATTCAGGATTATACTTGAAAAAAGAGGAAACGTCATCATCATAATTCCCTAATTAAAGCGCTTGCATGCTTTTGTCGAAAAATCTCTAAATAATTGTCATAATTGTCCTTTGCCGGAAATAAGCCGGGAATTTTTTTAAAGCATAATAAACGGCGTTATTTGGAAATATTTCCCTCCAATATCCTAATGAGAAGTATGGAAAGGATGAATAAGTCAAATGATTGGAAGTACCTGTACCACTCGAATATAATGTTGTAAAACAAGGATAAAGGGTGTGGAAAGAGATGGAGACATTACATATGTTCGAATATTCTCGCGCCGCTTTATTGATTGCGTTGGGGAATACGAAAGAAGGCACTTGGGACGAACGGATTAAAGGCTTTCCCAATACGATCCGGTGGAACGCCGGCCACATGTACGTAACGGCAGAAGATTACCTAAGCAAAGCCGATAAAACTTACGAAATTATCCACCCTGAGTGGTTCGACTTTTTTATTGATGGGACAAGCCCGTTTAAATGGGACAAAGAACCTCCTGCTGTCGAGGAAATCATGGAAGCATTAAAAAATCAGGGTGAGCGAATAATGGAGTTTTTTAACGGAAAGTTGGATAACGCGGCGTCCGAAACGGTCGACATCCGCTATTTAAAGCTTGATACAGTTGACGCGGCCCTGCAGTTCGTCACCTGGCATGACGGCATTCATTTGGGAATCGTCAAATCCATGCAGTATGTGATGAAATGAAGATTATGGGGAAACAAACGCCTTTTCGCAAAACTTGCAGCTTTTTTCGTGGATCGTAATCACGGGAGTTCATAATAACCGTCATAAATGCTCCCAGCCTCTTCTTTGCTTGCGCGGTTCATCCTGCCGCCTTCCCCTTGTAATACATCTTTATCCGCCATGTTACTTGATTGCAATGAGGAGGCGATATTCCGTGAATCAAATCATTCGGCAGTCTTTATACAAAGCAAATGATCATTCTTCAGTCAAAAATGTAAAGCGGGTTGCAGGCGGCTCCATCAATGAAAGTTTTTTTGTGGAAACGGAGAGAAGCAGATATTTTATAAAGTATCACGTGAATTCGCCCAGCGGTTTTTTCGAGTTGGAGGCAGATGGCTTACGGCTGATCAAATCGACCAAGTCCGTCTCTGTCCCTGACGTGCTCGCCTTTTCTGATAAGAAGGGGGAAGCTTTTCTGGTCATGGAATGGCTGGAGGGGCGCGAAACTTCGAAAACACAAATACAACTGGGAGAACAGTTGGCGGTAATGCACCAAAATTACGGAAAAAAACATGGTTTCAATAAAGATACGTTTATCGGAACGCTTCCTCAACCGAACGGACTTTTTTCCAGCTGGTTGGATTATTATCGTGACAAGAGACTTAAAGCCCAACTTGAACAAGGGATTCGGCAGCAGACAATAAAGGGAAAGCGACGGGATCGTTTGGAAAGGCTTCTTGAGCGGCTGGGAGATTGGATTCCCGATGAGGTCCCTCCTTCTTATTTACATGGCGATCTTTGGGGCGGAAACTGGCTGCCGGGTCCCGGCGGTAAGCCTTATTTAATAGATCCGTCCTTTCTATACGGAGACAGACATTTTGAACTCGCCTTTACTGAACTGTTCGGAGGATTCACACCGGTATTTTATGAGGCATATGCAAGTGAATTTCCAATTGCAGACTATTATGAGGAAATCAAGCCTTTGTACCAGCTCTATTACCTGCTCGTGCACTTGAACATTTTTGGAAAAACGTATGGCGGGCAAGTCGATGCCGTGTTGCAGCGTTATGTGTAAGGGGACAGGCCCCCACTGCGTTAACGCAGTGGGGGCCTGTCCCCTTTTTTCTAATCTTTTTCTCCTACAACGGAAAGAAGAAGGGGATTGCAAACAGCATGATGACAAAAACAATTGCCATCAACGGCACTCCGATTTTGACGAAATCGGAGACCTTGTAGCCCCCCGCCGTCATCACCATTGCGTTTGTAGGGGATGCAACAGGTGTCGCAAAGGCCATGTTCGACGCAACGGCCACTCCTATTAGAAATGTGTACGGGTTGGCATCGATGGTTAGGGCCGCATTCATTGCAATAGGTGCAAACAGGACGGCCGTTGCTGTGTTGCTGATGAATTGGCCGAATGTCATGGCCAGCAGATAGATGCCGGCAAACACACCCAGACTTCCCAATCCGCCAAGCGTCTTGATGATCCCTTCCGACAGAATCATGATTCCGCCCGTTTTTTCCAAAGCTGTAGCGATCGGAAGCATGGCGGCAACAAGCACGATGGTTTCGAAGTTGACCTGGCTGTAAGCATCATCCATATTTCTGAGACAGCCTGTCAAAATCATTAATACTGCCCCGATTAATACAGAGATGACTGTCGGGAAAATTTCAAAAGCCATAAGAATTACCATCAACAGAATAATACCTGCTGCGATGGGCGCTTTGCCGCTTGCGGCGGCCGCGCTGGCATGTTCCTGCGGCTGCCCGACAACGACTACGTCGTTCGTTTCCCTCGCCAGCAGCTCTATCGAGGCCCAAGAACCCTGAACAAGCAGCGCATCTCCGAACCGGAGCTTCTGCTTTGACGGCTCGCTTAATACATATTGCCCCTGGCGGTTGATGCCCAGTATATTCAGGTTATATTTTTCCCTGAATCCGATACTTTTGGCCGTCTGATTAATTAATTTCGAATGAGGGGTCAACAGGACTTCCGCGATTCCGAGTTGCTTTGACACCAGCTCATCGGCCTCGGACTCCTCTTCTTCAAACATTAAATCAAAGTCCTCCACCATTCTTTCCACGTTTTCCAACTTTCCCTGAACGTAAAGAATATCCCTTGGCTGGATCACACTTTTGGGCCCGGCCATCTCATGGTAGGTCATTGGCAATAAATTCAGGCCCTCCGCCGATCTTCTGACAATTTTTAAAATATATAATTGGTAATTCTCCGGAGTTTTCAATTCAGTCAGCTTTTTGTCAACCATTTCCGAATCCTCCGGCACCCTTACACGGAACAGGCTTCCTCCGAGCTGATAGTCAGCCGCCAGCTTTTCAGGAGAAAGTTGATGCTCGTCATCCGCATTCCCCCTGCTTTTTCCCTCCGGAAGCAATTTGTTGCGAACAAAATATAAATAAACCATGCCCGTAATGACACCAACAAGACCAACCGGTGTAATTTCAAAAAAGCTTAACTTTTTATAGCCATTTTCAGCAAGTGTTTCACTTACAATCAGGTTTGCAGGCGATGCTATAAGAGTGAGCAGTCCGGAAAAGCTGGCGACATACGACAGCGGTATTAAAAATTTCGACGGTGTGCTTTTTATACTTACAGCAATGCTCACTACAATTGGCAGCATAATGGCAACCGTACCCGTATTGCTCATAAATGTTCCGATCAGCGCCACAATGAGAAGCAAAATGACAAACAGCCTGTTCTCGTTATCCCCTGCGGACCGAAGTACGAAGTTGCTGGCCATTTGTGCGAGCCCTGTACGTAAAATCCCAGCGCCAACAATGAATAATCCGGCAACCATAATGACAACCGAGTTGGAAAACCCGACAAGGGCCTCTGCCGGACTTAAGATCCCCGTCAGAACAAATGCCAACAATGACATGACAGCCACTAAATCCGCCCGTATCCGGTTGGACATGAATAAAATAATTGTGATACCCAAAATGATAAATGTCAAAATAAGGTCCAAAGTCGTCTGAATCCTTTCTTAGATGCTTATTTCCATTGTATAGTAAAACGCCGGGAGGATTCGCGCATATTTGTGATGAAATCGTGCAATTACACCGCCGGTTCGCGCAATGGTGGTCCAGGCTTCTGCAATTAAAGTGGCAATTATGGTAAAAGCCGTGAAATTCGGCGATAGATTTTCGCAGTATATACAATAGATGCCTCGCTCTATTCGTTCGGCCCAATCACTCTTTTTTCCACATCGGGGTTTTCCCCTTTTTCTACCCGTTTCTCCAACGTGGCTCGCCAATTTGACGACAGAGCTTCACATTGGGACAGCCATTTTGCCTCTTCTACATTATCTTTATCCACATGCATGATTGTATTACATTTTTCAACAGTCCAATGCGGGTATGGCCGTTCAAGCAGAGCCAAATCCTGTCCGGCTTCAACGTACCCCTCTTTTAATACACGGTAATACCATCCGGTTCGGCCTGAATTTTGCAAAAGCAAAGCCAGGCTTTTCACTTTAAATCGGCGGGCAGGCTTCCAGCACGGCTGTCTCGGCTGCGATACCTGAATAACAGCTTCGCCGATTTCATAAATGTCTCCGATTGAGACAGATGCTTCAAGCTGGTTTTTCAGCGAAAAATTTTCTCCCATTCCTCCTGGAAAGATTTCTGTTTCAGGCAGCTTTTTTTGCCAATATAAATAGTGCTCCAATGGGTAGGCAAACACCGCCTTCTCAGGGCCGCCATGATGTTTCAAGTCTGCCTGCCCGTCTCCGGCCAAGTTTGTTTTTCCCAGCCATACAGGCCCTTCTATAGGCTCTTTAAATATCCCGCTCCTCCACTCGCGATCCATTGGAAGAGCAGCATCCTTTTCACCGACGGTCTTCGGCTGACCGATATAGATTCGTTCCAACCACACATCCATTTCAGTATCCCATCCCCCGGTTTCTTGATGATTATATTTTAGCTTTCTTTTAAAATCATTGCCAAAAAAGAGCAGGAAGCCCTATCCTGCTCTTGATTTTCATTTATCCATTCGAAAAATCAAAATCCGTTCATTATCATTCTGCTCATATAAGTAATCAAGCCGGACTTCCTCCACAAGCCTGAACAGAGTTTGATTCAGCAAATAATATACATATTCGTTGGACGGGTAATACAAAATCAAATCTATCGTCCGGGGATGGTTTTCACCGGACTTCAAAATATGCTGAACAATTGTCATAAAAATCTGTGCCGAAAAAGGGTTGAAAAAGAAAAACACATTATCCCGCTGCTGTATGTCATATTCCTGCGCAAGGATACATTGAAATTCGACGCTTCCTCTTTGCCTTTCTGCTGTAGCTTGCTTTGTTCTTGAGCGCATCCTCATACAAAGCGGGATTCATCTCGATTCCGACAACAGAAGCCTGGAAATGGAAATTGACGTAAAAAGGGACCCTTCCCTTTCCGCATCCCATATCCACGAGGCAATCATCCGCAGTCAGTCTGTAACGCGAAAACAATTGGTCTAATACAGCGTAAGGAGTCGGCTCATATGGATTATAATGCGGTTCTGCCGGAAATATCCGCTGTTCCCCGGTAGTTTTTATCGCTAAAAGTTTATCGTTCTTATATTCAATCATCATCCGGCTCCCATTCCTTCAATTTCGCTCCCTGCTAAACATTTTACGCTATAAGGCACGAAAAAACCCCCGGATTGATTTCCAAGATTTTTCCTTCCGCTTGATTCTATTTTTCACATAAGGCTCAACTCATCGTTCTTCGCGGGTTTTCGAAACAGCGGCAACAATCGGCAGTTTAAAATAAAAGCTGCTCCCCTTCCCTTCTTTGCTTGTTGCCCCTATCTTTCCGCCATGATAATCGATAATCTCCTTTGCAATGGCCAAACCCAGTCCAGACCCATTTCCCGCTACTTCATGGCGTCTGCTTTTGAAAAAGCGATCGAATACGAGATTTATTTCTTTTTCATTTATACCGGCTCCATTGTCTTCGACTTTGATCATAAGCTGCCGGTCTTCGTCCTTTGCCACTTCCAATTTGATGATGCCGCCGTCTCCAATGAATTTTTGTGCATTTTTAAGGAAATTGACGATCACTTGCTCGATCCTGAGTTTATCCATCAGCACAAAGAGATCTTCATTATCAGCAATTGAATCTTCATAGAGGAATGAAATTCCCTGTTCTTCTATATCTATCTTGTATTTGTCATAGATTTTTCTTGTATACTCCCGTGCATTGACTTTTTTCCTGTTAAAAGTAATCTCCCTATTCTCTATTTCCGTCATATCATGCAAATCATTCAGCATCCTGGAAAGGTACAGACTTTGCTCATGGACGAGCTGGATGAATTTCTTGTCGGATTGGATCACGCCGTCCAAAATCCCTTTCGTATATACCTGTATGGTTGTCAGTGGGTTTGCGATCTCATGATAAATATTCCGTATCCACTTGCTTCTTGATTGATGGGCCTCGTTTAACTTTTGATTGGCCGTTTGAAGATCCCTGTTCATTTGCCGGAGTTCCACCGTCCGGTCATGCACTTGCTGTTCCAGCGATGCATTCAGCTTCGCCAGATCACGTGAAAGCTCTTCAGTTTGCTTAAAAGATTTCGAATAATGCCGTGAAATAATAAACGATTGCGTGAATAAAAAGAAGGACAGACCGACTGATGCCAGTTCAGTTGTTTTGATCAAATGGTTATAGAGCAGGATATCATTAATAACCGCCAGAAAGATCAGCAGATTGGCGATCGCATTCAACAGGGAACTCTCCCGTTTTTTCATGAGAGCCTTCATATCGACATAGATCAAATAGATAAAAATAACGACAATTAATAGTTGAAGGAATCTCATTGTATTTGTAAAAACAAGGGAGGGGGTCAAGATAACAAAAAGGCTGTAGGACGCCATCACAGCAACGATGGCATTCCTTATCCTCACATTCATATCTTTAGGAAACTGGGTATATGTATACAAGGCAAAAAACAGGATGCCGAGAGATGCTCCCAAATATTCCAGCTTGTTCCCCCATTCCCAGCTTAAAAATGGCAGGGTATAAAAAGCCAGAATGCCATCCAGCAGTACCGCTCTTACCGATACGAGAAAACAGACCAGCCCGAAAAAAAGCAGCGGCAGCTCACTTCTGCGCAAAGCGAATAAAGCCGCATGATACAGCCCCATCACGACCAAACTCATAACAATCATTGAACGAAAAAGGATTTTCTTTTCCCGATATTGGGCAATCACCTCAGGTTCTCCTATTAAAATAGAGTCAAAGATCCCCGCTTTCCGCTGATAAAAGTTGGACACTTGCACCACAATTTCAATTTCCTGATCATGAACCTGAAATTGAACCATTCTGGGGACATTTTGCGGCTTCATTAAATCTTTGCTTTTCCCAACGACGCCGCTTCCAACTTTAGGCTCACCATCAATCCATAGTTTATAGGCCGATGAAGCGCCCGGTATATAAAGGGCCTTCGCTGTTCCTACTTCACTTTGCGGCAACACTAATTGCAGGCGATAGGTCGCATATCCCTGTTTGGGCAGCTTTTCGCCGTCCAGCTCATAGTTGCTCCACGGGCTGGGGACCTTCACCAAATCGGGAGGCTGCTGATTCCCATTTTTGAGATCATCGGGCAAAAGAAGTTCATGCCAGTAAAACTCCCACTCTCCATTTAACTCTTTTGTACGAGTCTCCGGAAAATTGTTCATGATATACAATCCATTCCGGACATCCTCCACCGATTTTTCCCCCGAACATGCTGACAAAAGTAAAATAATCGAGAAAAAAAGGATTTTTTGTATTTTTTTCATCATGGACACCCTTGCCATACCCGAACTTTAGTCCTAATTTTACCTGAATAGCTTTCAATTTTTCCAGAAATCGTTCGACAATATTTGTAAAGTTATGAATAAAAGCGGCTAAATTGATATAATACTTAAATACTAGTCTGATTATTTATGCTTTCGCTATATGAAGGTGGTGGATCTGCATCCTTTTCCCAAAAGAGAGGTTCTCTCGTGACTGAAGATAAGAAGGGGGATTGGCATGAATACAATTAAAATATTAATTGTTGAAGATGAGCAGCCACTCATAGACATTCTCCGCCTTTATCTGGAGAAGGAAGGGTTTACCGTCATTTCATCCTCCAGCGCTTCCGAGGGAATGCGTTTAATTGATAAAACGGCACCCGATATTCTCTTGCTTGACATTCACCTTCCAGATCAAAACGGTTTTGATGTTGCCCGGAAATTCAGGGAGAAGTCAGACGGAGTCCTCATCTTCATCAGCGGTGAAAAGTCGAAAAGGACTGTACTCGAAGGTTTTGAGATCGGCTGCGATGACTTTATCATCAAACCATTTGACCCCGTTGAATTGATTGCCAGAATCAAAGCAAACATCAGAAGAACCGGATTGGCAACTTCTGATATTTTGAAGCTGGGAAACTTGACAATCAACCTTATCAATAAGACGGTTCACAAAAACAACGAGAAAGTCGACCTTTTTACCAAAGAAAAAATGCTTCTCTTCTACCTGGCCCAAAACCCAAACCAAGTATTTAGCGCAGAACAGCTATATGATCGTATATGGGGAATGGACTCAAATGCGGACCTGAAGACTGTCCAGGTCAATTTAAGCACATTGAGAAAAAAGATTGAAGATAACCCTAAAAAGCCGAAATACATACAGACAGAGAGAGGATTCGGTTATAAACTTTCCATGAAAAATTAATAAACTGAGTATTTCACCCTGAATTTTCCCAATAATAAGCACCGTTTTCTTTCCATAAAGACTAATTAGCTCCCATTTCAGCACAAAAGCAGTCTTTCCTTAACAAAAAACAAATAAATTTTCCCAATATTTCAGTTTTTTAACCTGCTTTTAACCTTTGTACTATAAAATGAATCCAAGAGCTGCAGATACATAAGGAGGGGTCCCTTATTTTTAAAGTGGCATTGGATCAAGAGTGGGTGGAGCTGATCATGCTGGCTAAGCATATGGGATTGACATTGGAAGAAGTCAGGGAGTTTTTACGAACGACTGGCAGAAGGCCCGGTATTTCAATGCCGGGATGAATGCCAGTAGCATAGATTAAAAAAAGAAATCGGCCCTTGCATTTATTTTTTAAATATTATATTATTAATACAGAACATGAGTTCGAAAGATGTAACCTTTGTCGTGATGAAACCCACGAAAGATAGGCATATCTCCTGTCGCAAGACAGTGGGTGCAAATGCCTATTGGTGTTATAGGTCAAACACCGGATGCGTACGTTAAGTTGTGAGAGCCGACCGCAAGGGAAGCCTCGAGCGAGTCACCTCTCTCGACAGAACGATTTGTGCGCGAACGTCGTGTGGAAAAGCTCCAGTCCGCAGCCAGAACCTCATCCGGAAAGGGAAAAGCACAAAGTACACACGCGCCATTGCTATTTGTCGCAATGGAACCGTGACCCTTGGGGAGCCGGGAACCTCCCCATTTCAATGGCGAGAGGTTTCAGTGAAAGAACAGATGAGAACAGAGAAAATCACGGGTTAATTCATTAGGTCCAGCCCTAATCAATTACCCGAATTTTTTTATGGATGACAATCATGTCCTTTGAAATTATTTTTTAACAAACCATTTGCTGTCGGGTCTTTCACGCGGCGTGACATTCATAATGAAATATCCAATGATCAAGATAAGGATGACAAGCGAATAAAACAGCGTGTTAATGGGATGATCGTGGTCGACGATGATTAATCTGATCATGGCTGTAATGCCGATATAAAGAAAATACCTCAGTGGGAAATGGTAATCTTCCTTAAAGTATTTAACGATCATAGTGATAAATTCAAAGTATAAAAAGAAGAGAAGGATGTTCGCCAAAAACAGCTTGTAATCACTGTTCTTGGTTTGGATAAGGATCTTGCTGAATACAACTAATTCCTGAACAAGCAGAACCGATAAAATGATGCCAAGGAAAACAAGGGAAAGATTGAGAACCGTCTGCAGCACTCTTGGAACGATTTGCACCAGCGACATATCTTTTTTCAGTTTTATCATATACGCCTCCTTTGACTGTGTCTATTTTTATTTTAAACGAACTTCTAAAAGAAGTCCCCACTTTAAGCGGCGATAGCCGGTAAGTGGGGGAGGAATTTTAGTTTGGGGAACCCAAAGGGTTTTGTTATAGGAACACTTATTTCCTAGCGGGCCAAAAGAACACTATAATTGGTAATCCATTATCTGGGTATCGTGCATCCTTTTTTCTGCCCTCCGGCAACGGCCGTTTTCTCAGAACCGCCGGCGAAAACCCCTTAGCCGATTCGATCTTTAATCGGCTAAGGAGGGGAGGTTCATCCTAATTGATCAATGACTGCAGCGGCGCAGGGATGCGCCCGCCGCGGCGGATGAATTTTTCCGAGCTGAAGGCGTTGACTCCCAATACGGGCGCCCGCCCAAGCAGTCCGCCAAATTCGACCATGTCCCCTTCTTTTTTTCCCGGAACAGGGATGACACGGACGGCTGTTGTCTTTTTGTTGATCATGCCAATGGCCGCCTCGTCCGCTATGATGGCGGCCAATGTCTCCGGAGATGCATCGCCGGCGAGTGCAATCATATCCAAGCCGACAGAGCAAACGCACGTCATGGCTTCAAGCTTGGATAAGGTCAGCGCCTCATCCATGATTCCGCGGATCATCCCTTCATCCTCACTGACTGGGATGAACGCCCCGCTCAATCCGCCGACGTAGGAGCTCGCCATGGCGCCTCCTTTTTTGACCGCATCATTCATCAAGGCAAGCGCAGCAATCGTTCCGTGGGTTCCAACCCGCTCCAGACCGATTTCCTCTAGAATTTCCGCCACGCTGTCATTGAGTGCATTTGTCGGTGCAAGCGATAAATCCATAATTCCGAAAGGCACATCCAGGCGGTCCGCCACGACCCGTCCGATCAATTCGCCGGCACGTGTAATTTTAAAGACGGTTTTCTTGATGACATCCGCCACCTGTCCAAGATCGGCATCAGGATGGCGCCTCAAAGCATTCAGAACAACGCCGGGCCCGCTGACCCCGACATTAAGGACAGCCTCGCCTTCGCCTGTTCCATGGAAAGCGCCCGCCATGAAAGGATTGTCTTCAACAGGGTTGCTGAAAACAACAAGCTTCGCGCAGGCAAGTCCGTTTTGGTCTTTCGTCCTTTCCGCAGCCTCTTTGATGATTTTTCCCATCAGGCCCACGGCATCCATATTGATGCCCGTCCTCGTCGTTGCCACTGAAATTGAAGAGCAGACCCGCTCTGTCACGCTCAGCGCCTCCGGAAGCGCATCAAGCAGCGTTTGATCTCCTTTCGTGATCCCCTTATGTACAAGAGCCGAATACCCTCCGATAAAATCTATGCCAAGCGTCTTAGCTGCTCTATCAAGCGTTTTGGCCAGTTCAACCGCCTGCTCTTTTGTGGCATTGCCTAAAATTTCCGCAATGGGCGTTACGGAAATACGCTTGTTGACAATCGGAATCCCGTATTCTTTTTCCACTTCTTCAGCAACGCTTTTCAAGCGGCCGGCATAACCCGTGATTTTCTCGTATACGCGCTTGTTCATTTTTTCAAAATCAGAATCTGCACAATCCGACAGGCTGATTCCCATTGTAACCGTACGTATGTCCAGGTTTTCCATCTGGACCATTCTGATTGTTTCCATCATTTCAGTCAAAGCTATATTCATGGTCAAAACCCCTTCTTATATCCGGTGCATGGATTGAAATATTTCTTCCCGTTGAATATTGATCTTCTGTCCGATCTTGTCTCCAAGTTCGTCAAATTGTTTCTGCAGAGAATCCAGGTTTTCAATTTCAGATACATCGACCACCATCATCATTGTAAAAAAGTCCTGCAAAATCGTCTGGCTTATATCAAGGACATTCACCTGATTATCGGCGAGTATATTTGTCACACTTGCAATAATGCCGACCTGATCTTTTCCCACAACACTTACTACTGCACGTCTCTTCTCCATTCGCAAGTCACCCCAAATGTATTTTTAAAAACAAAAAAAGATTGGATTTGCTCCAATCTCAAAGATAGTAGAATAACATACAAAAATGTTCGTAAGTTACTCTTCTGTCCTTTTGCCTGAGATTGTGAATCCTTCGGCGCCGCGCATTGCGGTCTCTCCAGAAGCTGCTCTTGTTATAGTGTTACCCATAACCCTCATCGCTTATTTTTAGATGCTAAGTTATTTTATCAATCAATATAAAGGATGGTCAATAAGTTTTTCCTGATTCACAAGTATTGCGGAGAAATTGTTAATTGAGACTTCCACCGTAAACGGGCAAGCAGGCTTTAACCATTGGGATTCTTAAATGGCTAATCGTTCGCAGTCCATTTCTGTTTGGACAATCTTTACTGGCTTTCCTTCAAATCCCATCCTTACCTCCGTTCCAGGCAAATTTTAATAGATTATGTCGTATTTGAGTTATTATTCGTTCCAAGATTTATGAAAATAAACCATTATTCACCATTTGTAACACAAATACTATCCCTTTGAAACATTCTTGTTACATTCGCTTGTTATACTGAGCCTACCAAGAACAAAAGGGGTACGTTATTTTGAAGAAAATTGTCATATCAGCCTTAACAGCTTTATTTCTAGTATTTGGTTTTACAGGAGCTTCCTCAGCCGCCGGCACTACATATAAAGTTCAAAAAGGCGATACATTATGGAAAATTGCTACTAAACATAAGGTATCCGTCAATCAGATCAAAAGCTGGAACGGCCTGAAAAGCGATACAATCAGGATAAACCAAGTTTTAAAGATTACTAAACCTGCGGCAAAGTCCACAGCAAAAAAGGCACCGGCCAAGAAGGCACCGGCTAAAAAGGCACCCGCCAAGAAAGCACCGGCTAAAAAGGCCGCATATAAAACAATGAAAGTAAAAGCGACCGCTTATACAGCGAAATGTAAAGGATGCAGCGGCATTACCGCTACTGGCATCAACCTGAAGAAAAATCCCAATGCAAAAGTCATTTCTGTTGATCCAAAGCAAATTCCTCTTGGATCCAAAGTCTATGTTGAAGGATACGGGATGGCAATTGCAGGAGATACTGGCGGCGCCATTAAGAAAAACAAGATCGATCTTCATATGCCAACGAAAAAGAAAGCTCTGAATTGGGGCGTAAGAACTGTAAAAATCAAAGTCTATTATTAGAACTTCCAAACCCGAATGCATTTGCAGCATTCGGGTTTTTCGTTGTGCGCCCGGCATGGGCGCAGGAACAATAGGCCGGGACCTCAGCCCCACCTAATTTTTATATCGATTGACAACATGGATCCCGCCTGAAGCGGAAATAATGCTGCCGGTAATCAAATCTGAATCGTCATCGCATATAAAACCGATCAGCCGTGCAATATCCTCTCCCGTACCGGATCTGCCGATCGGTGTCTGCTCATCTTTTATTTGCCTGGCCATCTCAATATCCGCTTCTTTCATCTCGCCGACAATGTCTCCCGGACAGACCATATTGGCCGTAATTCCATATTCCGCTTCTTCTAAGGCGATCGTCCTCGTCAGTGACGCGAGCCCCACTTTGGCTGCACTGAATGCGGAACGGTACATCCATCCAGGGGAATGCTCCGCATCCTGAAAACCGTATGTGATGATTCTGCCGAACTTTTGCTTCCTCATGACAGGGATGGTTAGTTTTAAAAAATGGTAAACAGCATTTAAATTCCCGTCAATCATCTCATACCATTCGCTGTCTTCGTAATCCATCAGCTTTTTCCGCTCAAAAATATACGGCCCGGCATTATTGATCAAATAATCGATTCTGCCGAATCTGCTCACCGCCTGCTCAACAATGTTGGCGATATCTTCCTTTTGGGTTACATTCCCCTGGACAAATTGTAACTGCCCCTTATAAGGCTCCCATTCTTTTATGAGCTCTTTTATCCTGTCTTCATCGCTGTAATAATTCACGGTCACACTGCAGCCCCTCCGAAGGAATTCCTCGGTAACTTTACGGCCAATCCCTTTTGAGCCTGCCGTGATAATTGCATGTCTCATTTCCCTCACCTCTTCACCCTTTCACAGCATTGCGGCGATTACCGATTGATCAGAGATAAAAATTCCATCCGGGCATCCGATCTTTCTTCAAACAATCCCCTGACAGCTGTTGTTGCCGTTGATGAGTTTGACTTTTTAATCCCTCTTCCGCACATGCACATATGTTTCGCTTCAATCACCACCATGGCTCCCTGGGGCTCCAAGATTTCCTCGATTGCATCCGCAATCTCGTTTGTCAGCCTTTCCTGAACTTGGAAGCGTTTCGCATATCCTTCCACCATCCGGCCGATTTTGGATAACCCTGTAATCTTGGCGTCAGGCATATAACCGACATGGGCTACGCCAAAAAACGGCGCAAAGTGATGCTCGCACATGGAGTAGAATTCGATATTTTTAACCAAAACCAATTCTTTATGTTTTACATCGAAGGTTTTTTCCAAGTGGACAGCAGGATTTTCCTTATATCCTTCCGTATATTCCAGGAAAGCTTTTAAAACCCTGTATGGTGTTTCTTCGAGGCCTTCCCGATTCGGGTCATCGCCGCAAAGCTCGATAAGGTTTCTGACACCTTCCATAAAATCTTGAGATTTATCTATTTTTTCCGCTATGTCAACCGAGTCTCCCGAAAAAAGATCCGGAAGCTTTTCGGAAATTAATTTCATATCAGCAGGCATTCTTTTGACCTCCTTTTTTACATACAGATCTATTATACATTAACAGGCTGATTTGTTCTTTTTTGAAAAATTGTCTAGTAAGAAAAACCGGGCAAAAACCGCC
>NZ_QYTU02000030.1 GCF_003605365.2 Siminovitchia fortis | reverse complement strand
ATAGCCAGGGGTTTTCTAAACCATTAATAAAACCGGAGATACAATCCTTTTTACAAAGGTTGTATCTCCGGTTGACCGGTCAATACTAATATTCTTGCTCTGTTAAGTTAAATAGGATTATACATACTTATCAAAATCCTGTCAACAATTAAAAGAGAAACGTTTCAATATTTCATTCATAATATATAGGATATTTTGTTTGAAATCTCTACTGAAAGCCGCTCAATGTACGGAAGAAGTCTTTCAGGAATTTATGAAAAAGGAGCTCTGTCGGCATCAGCTTCCGATTGTTCGGAATGATCATTCCTACTGTCCGTGTGACATTCTGTTCGGCAAGCGGGATCTTGACTGTTGTACGCGGAAGACTGTCCACAAGAGTAATTTCCGGGAGTAAAGTGACCCCAAGACCTGCAGCGACCAGTCCTTTGATGGCATCAATGTCTTTTCCTTCAAAAGAGACTTGCGGCTCAAAACCGTATTGCCGGCAGGCATTTTCAACGATATTTTGCAGTATATATCCTTTAGGGGATAAAATGAACGGATCATTTCGGAGTTCATCCAACTGCAGGGACTTTCTTGAAGCAAGCGGATGTTTTGCGTAAAGCAGGGCTACGAGGTTTTCCACAAATAAAATTTCACTTGTCACCCTTGCATCATTTTTAGGGACCGGCCCGAGCAAAGCCAAATCAATATCGCCTATTACGACCTGTTCCACCAAATGGCGGTATGAGTCCTGGTGAAGCTGGATATTGACAAAGGGATGGCCTTTTCGAAAAGCGGAGATGACGGTTGGAAGCAACGATGCCGCCAGGCTGCTGGGAAATCCGATTCGGACTGTTCCACGTTCGGGGTCCAGCTGTTCCTCGATTTCTCTTTTTGCTTCATGAATCAAATCCATGGCGGTCTCCATCTTTTCCAAAAACATTTTTCCAATGTGAGTCAGGCGGATGTTCCGCCCTTCCCGAATAAACAGGTCGACCCCCAACTCCGCTTCCAGGTTGACGATTTGCCGGCTGACAGCAGACTGGGCAACGTGCAAGGCTTCTGCTGCTTCTGTCATATGCTCTCTATGGGCCACTTCGATAAAATACTGGATTTGTCTTAATTCCATCAGCGAATTCCCCCTTTTCCATCGATTGATATCAAAAAGGCATCAAATTTATCTCAAATCCATATTGTATAGATTAATTGTAAAGGATAGAATGAATTGTACCAAGTTTAAGGACGTGGAAATTTTTTGAAAATCAAATACAGGTGAATGGGAGTGATAATAAATGGCAATGATTATGGAAATGGAAGCTCATAAATTGCAAACAGCCAAAAAATATATTAAAAGTGTGTATGATACAGTAAAAGAACGCAATGCGAACGAACCTGAATTCCTCCAGGCTGTCCAAGAAATTTTCCACTCTCTTCTTCCCGTATTAGTGAAAAATCCAAAGTATATGGAAAACGGAATATTAGAAAGAATCGTAGAACCGGAACGCATGATTTCCTTCCGGGTACCTTGGGTGGACGATAAAGGGAAAGTGAGAGTTAACCGCGGATTCCGCGTTCAATTCAATGGTACTCTTGGACCTTACAAAGGCGGACTCAGATTTCATCCTTCCGTTAATGCGAGCATCATCAAGTTCTTGGGATTTGAACAAGTTTTTAAGAACGCTTTGACGAACCAGGCGATCGGCGGCGGCAAAGGCGGATCGGATTTTGACCCAAAAGGAAAATCAGATGCGGAAATCATGAGATTTACACAAAGCTTCATGACCGAATTAAGCAAATATATCGGCTCCGGCATTGACGTTCCTGCAGGTGATATCGGGGTAGGAGCTAGAGAAATCGGTTATCTGTTCGGTCAATACAGAAGAATTGCCGGGCATTACGATGCAGGAGTTCTTACCGGAAAAGGCATCGGTTACGGCGGAAGCCTCGGCAGAACCGAAGCAACAGGATATGGACTCATTTATTTTGTCGATGAAATGTTAAAAGACAAAGGCATGAGCTTTGAAGGCCAAACGGTCATCGTATCCGGATCCGGAAATGTATCCATCTATGCGATTGAAAAAGCACAGGAGTATGGGGCTAAGGTCGTTGCCTGCAGTGACTCCAACGGATACATCTATGATGAAAAAGGCATTTGCCTTGATACACTGAAACACTTGAAGGAAGTCGAGAGATCCAGAATTTCCGAGTATGTCAACGAACATCCTCATGCAAAATATATTGAGGGAAGCGAAGGCATCTGGACTATTCCTTGTGATATCGCACTTCCTTGCGCTACTCAAAATGAGCTTGACGAAAAAGCTGCAAAAACTCTTGTGGCTAACGGCGTAAAGGCAGTCGGAGAAGGAGCAAACATGCCGACAACTCATGATGCGGCTGAAGTCTTCCTTAAAAACGACATCCTCTATGCACCAGGAAAAGCATCCAATGCAGGCGGGGTAGCAGTTTCAGCCCTTGAAATGGCGCAAAACAGCTCCCGTATTGCATGGTCACTCGAAAAAGTCGATGCAGAACTTAAGAAAATCATGGTTGATATTTATCGAAACAGCGTCGAAGCCGCTGATAAATACGGAATGAGCGGCAACCTTGTTGCCGGAGCGAACATCGCCGGATTTACAAAAGTGGCTGATGCGATGATTGTCCAAGGAGTTATTTAATAATCACCGACTTTAATAAAAAGACTTTGAAAAGCGGTTCGATCGGATCTGATCAAACCGCTTTTTCCTATTCTTCCGGGAAAATTTTTCCCGGGTTCAATATTTGGTTGGGGTCCAATGTACGCTTTAATGCCAGCATGATTTCCATTGCTTCCCCGTGTTCTTCCCTTTGAAAATCAATTTTTCCAAGGCCGACACCATGCTCGCCGGTACATGTGCCTCCTGATTTCAGAGCAAGCTTAACCATTTGATGGTTGAACTCGACGGCCTTTTCAAACTCACCTTCCACTTTTGGATCATACATGATCATCGTATGGAAGTTGCCGTCCCCAACATGCCCGACAACCCCTCCCTTGAATCCGTACTCATCCAGCTTATTGCTTGCAAACTCAACGTTTTCCGCCAGCTTTGAAATAGGTACGCATACGTCTGTCGTCATGCAGGCCAATTGAGGATTTCCATGTCTATAGGCGTAATTCAATTCGTGGCGGGCCTTCCATAGAGCCGCCCGCTTAAGAGAATCGGTTTCAAACAAAAATTCAAGGCAGCCTGCTTCTTCCACTATGGCCCGGACAAATTCGATGTCTTCTTTGTTTCCCCCTTTATTGCCGTGGAATTCAAAAAACAATGATGGGGCTTCCACATAATCCGTGTCGGAGTATTCATTCGCCTGGCGGATGCTCCGGGCATCGACAAGCTCCATGCGCGCCATCGGGACACCCGCTGTCAAAATAGCGGTTGCGGCTTCCACACAGCTTTTTACGGAAGGGAATGAACATCTTGCAGCAACAATATCTTCCGGAATACCGTGCAATTTCAAGGCTATTTCCGTAAAGACGCCTAAAGTTCCCTCTGATCCCACAAATAAGCCATTCAGGTGAAGTCCCGATGAAGACTTTTTCGCCAAGCTGCCTGTTTCTATGATCCGGCCGTCCGCCAAAACAACTTTCAAATTCAAGACCTGGTCACGCATTCCCCCATAGCGGACAGTCATCGTACCGCTTGCATTCGTTGAGGCCATTCCGCCGATAGTAGCATCTGCCCCCGGATCTACCGGAAAAAATAACCCATGCCTCTTTAACTCTTCATTCAGTTGAATACGTGTGATGCCGGGCTGCACAATGACAACAAGGTCCTCGGGCCTCACTTCAATCACCTTATTCATTCTTTCAAAGTCAATGGAGATCCCTTTATTGACCGGGATGGCCTGCCCTTCCAATCCTGAGCCCGCCCCAAAGGGAACAACAGGGATTTTATGTTTATTTGCATATCGTAAAACTTTCTGTACGTCTTCGCTGGATTCGGGAAATACAACGACGTCAGGCTCACTCGCCGCATGATCGGACTCATCTTTACTATGGTTTCTGAGGATCGTTTCATTGACGGATGTTTGATCCGCCCCGATCAGCCTGCATAAATCTGTATATATGTCCATGTCATTTCTCTCCCCATTAATTTGATCTTTTGCTTAAATGATAACACAAACAGATAAAGAAAAGCGCAAGCGCCCGTTTAGCGACGTACAAACTGGAGCACTCCGCAATGAGATAAAGGAAACACGGCGAGGTACGAGCCGATGTTGACTTATCGTAGTGGAGGAGGGCGAAGTTTGCTAGTCGCTGGGCGCTGGAGCTGGACATATCCATATCATTCCATATAAAAATTTGGCCAAATTTTAAACTTAAACAGCAAAAAAGTAACCAAGGAAAATCCCTGGTCACTTTGGGTTACTCTTTTGCTTTTTCTGGATGCTGCATATAGTATTTTCGTCCAATGTAAGTCTGGATGATGAGGAAAATACCGCCAACCGCCCAATATAACGGCAAAGCTGCAGGAGCATTCAAGGAAATGAAGATAATCATAACGGGAGACATATATGAAAATAATCTCATTTGTTTTTTCTGTTCTTCCGGCACTGTCGCAAGCGAAACCTGCGCTTGAGCAAAATAGACTAAGCCGGCAAGGATTGTCATGATCATATCCGAATGACCGAGATTAAACCAAAGAAAAGTATGCGACGCTATCTCCTTTGAACTGCGGATCGCATAATACAGCCCCATTAATATAGGCATTTGAATGAGTATC
This sequence comes from Siminovitchia fortis, assembly GCF_003605365.2. Classification (GTDB taxonomy): domain Bacteria; phylum Bacillota; class Bacilli; order Bacillales; family Bacillaceae_C; genus Siminovitchia; species Siminovitchia fortis. The sequence goes on along the minus strand of NZ_QYTU02000030.1, from coordinate 41,602 downwards.
GGCAAACATCCCATATTTAATGGGTTCACTCCGTGTTTTTTATAAAGCTCCATCATTTCCAGTTGGATTTTCTGCTGTTCCTCCTGGTTTTTTGCCTGCTTGGAACGTTTTTGAATTTCTTCCATTTCCGGTTTCAGTTTATCCATCTTCACTTTCATCAACTGCTGGTTTTTATACGTTTTCAGCATAAACGGCATCAAAACCAGACGAATCAACAATGTGATGATGATCAGCGCCAGGCCGAAGTTACCGCCAAGAGCGATTCCGATCTCATGAATAAGCCAGGCAAACGGCCGAACGAAGAAATCATAAAAGAATCCGGTCTGATTCGCAACTCCTGAACAGCCCCCAAGCATTGCGGCAGTGATAACAAGCATAAAAAAGAGAAATAACTTTTTCTTCAATTGCACTCACCCTTCTATTTAAATTTTTATTTAAATAGAAGGTGGACATGTTCATCCCCATCATCAGGACATACTTTCCTCCTGACAGTTTTAATGAACTGGAGACAGATACGTGGTATAAGTTCATCATAAACTCTGGTTATAAGAAAGATATTTTCTTTTTTGATATTTTGATAGTAATTTTGTTTATTCACAGGACGGGACAGGGAAATAATGCCCAAACTGAGAATCCACATAATGAGGATAGTCAGCGGTATAAACCATTCCGTGTAAGAATCCTGAAAAATTAGTTCAAGCATATTCAGCACCTAATTTCGATTCGTTATTTCCAGTATAACGATAAACGGCGGTAAATAAAAATGGTTTTTCAAAAAAATGAATAAAACCAGGCGGATTACCGCCCGGTTCGATTTTACGTCAAAGCTTTTGCTGTTTCGCGATTTAAAGGCTCCAAATCCACTTCAAAGCCCATGTCCTCAAGCATTTTCCAGTCCTTCGATCCCTCTTGTCCTCCCGTTGTCAAATAGTCGCCGATGAAAATGGAATTTGCCGGATACAATCCGAGCGGCTGCAGGCTCCGCAAATTGACCTCCCGTCCGCCCGAAATCCTGATTTCCTTTGTCGGATTGATAAAACGGAACAGACAAAGCACTTTCAAGCAATAGCGCGGATCCAGTTCGTTGGTCCCTTCGAGGGGAGTGCCGTCCACGGCATGAAGAAAGTTCACCGGAATGGAGTCAGCATCCAGCACCTTTAAACTGCGTGCCATATCAATGACATCTTCCTTCGATTCTTTCATGCCGATAATGACGCCGGAACAAGGAGAAATCCCCGATGCTTTTGCCGCTTCCACGGTGTTGACCCGGTCATCGTATGTATGGGAAGTCGTGATGTTCACATGATGATTGCTTGATGTGTTGATATTATGGTTGTAGCGGTCAACCCCCGCTTCCTTCAATCGCTCCGCCTGTCCCGGTTTCAAGATGCCGAGACAGGCACAAACGGTCATGCCTTTATGCTTGCCTTTGATTTCTTTTACCGCATCCACGACGATATCCAATTCCCTGTTCGCAGGTCCCCTTCCGCTCGCCACGATACAATATGTTCCGGCGTTCAGCTCCGCTGCGCGGGCTGCCCCTGCGACAATCTCATCCTTTTTCATCATGGAATATTTTTCAATCGGAGCCTTCGATACAATCGACTGCGCACAATAGCCGCAATTTTCGGGGCAAAGTCCCGATTTTGTATTGATGATCATATTCAGTTTCACTTTATTGCCGTAAAAGTTCTTTCTTACCCTATACGCAGCATGCAATAGGGGCAGCAATTCATCATCCGGACAGTCAAGCACTGCCATGGCCTGTTCATCCGTCAACTCTTTTCCCGCTAGAGAAGCTTCTGCAATCACATCATATAGATTCATCTTTTCCTCCCCTTTATCTAGACCTTTTTACAATTCCCTGCATCCGATGTGCAAATAACCCTGCCAAAATGGCGAGCAATATGTCTTTGGGAAGCGGAACTGCCATCCACATCCATGCTACTTTATAAGAAAAAGCATCCGGTGCCGCCGCCCATAATTTATAGGCTCCGTACATCCAGTTTGTCCCGAATAAATAGCTGAAAGCCGTCCCAAGCAAAGCTGCAATGACATATGAATGGACCTTGCTGTTTTTTTCAATGATTTTCCCTGTAATATATGCTGTAAAAATAAATGCAATGATAAATCCGAACGTTGGGCTGAGCAGCTGCCCGATCCCCCCGTGAAAACGGGCGAACACCGGCGCTCCCGCAAGGCCGATAAACGCATAGACCGCCATTGAAATGGCCCCAAGGCGGCTGCCAAGAAATGCTCCTGCCAAAACGGCAAAGAAAGCCTGGAGCGTAATGGGAACTCCCCCAATGACCATAAATGGAACAAAAGAAGTGATATTTGCTCCAATCATCATCAAAGCTGAAAATAAGCTGATATAAATCATATCCAAGGTCTTTAGCCTGCTTTTTGTCTTTATTGCTTCACTGCCCACTATTATCACCTCTGTTGTTTAATATATTTAGAGGATACTTGATAACAAACTAAATTGTCAACTTAATTTTTATTTTGGTTTACAATCAAGTTAAACTTTTTCTGCAACAACATGAATTCTCAATGAGAGCTTTGAATTCATTTTATCGTTCGCTATTTTGGGATTTGTTAGTGACAGGTCTGTTCAGTAATGAAAAATGGACAAATAAAAGGAGTCCAATGCTGCATTGGACCCCTTTATTATAGTAGAAAGCATAAATTTTTCATGGTTATTCATATAAAAGTGTCGTTGCTTTGTCCAGCTCCAGCGCCCAGCGACCTAGCAAACTTCGCACTCCTCCACTACAATAAGTCAACATCGGCTCCTCCGTCGCCGTGTTTCCTTTATCTCATTGCGGAGTGCTCCAGTTTGTACGTCGCTAAACGGGCGCTTGCGCTTTTCTTATAGTCTGTATTATTTAAATACCTTAAACCTTTCATCCATGCTTTGGAATTGTTTTTCCCCTGGAGCAGCCGTCGGTTTGCCAAATGGCATCTGCGCCAGCAATGTCCAGCTTTCAGGAACATTCCAAATTTCTTGGACAGCCTCATCAATCAGCGGCTGATAATGCTGCAAGGTAGCGCCGAAGCCTTCCAACTCCAATGCTGTCCAAACGATGTATTGAAGCATTCCGGATGATTGCAAGGCATAATCCGGGAATTTATCCGCATAGGTTGGGAATTGCTCCTGCAAACCTTTTACAACCTCTTGATCCTCGAAAAACAAGACAGTTCCATAACCGTTGCGGAAACCTTCCATTTTTTTCGCGGTTGGCTCGAATTGGTCTTCAGGAACTATCTCCCTTAATACCGCTTCCGTTATATTCCAGAGTTTATCATGGTTTTCCCCAAGAAGAAGCACCACTCTGGCACTTTGTGAGTTAAAAGAAGACGGCGCATGCTTGATGGCATATTCAATCAATTCTTCAATCTTTTCATCGGAAATCGGTGATTCCTTGCTGATTCCATAAATCGAACGTCTTTCCTTGACAGCAGTATAAAAATCCTGTTTTGTTTTAATCATGGTGAAATTCCCCTTTTCTTTATAGATTCCTGATGGATCTTTCATTTTTATTGTTCCACTTTCCTTGGAAATCCAAGCATTTTTTTGTGGGATCAAACCCCTCAACTTACTTTACGTAAGCAACTATAAATTAGTTTATTTTGTCTGTCAAGAAGAAACAATTAATGATATAATTTAATTATCGAGGTGAACAGTATGAACGGAAACACATGTCCTAGATTTGAAAAAGCCATGAGCATATTGGGACAGCGTTGGACCGGACTGATTATATACCAGCTGCTGAACGGCCCGCAGCGCTTTTGTACGGTGGAGGCGTCGATGCCGATCAGTGCGCGTGTCCTGTCTGAGCGTTTAAAAGATCTGGAAAAAGAGGGAATTGTCAAAAGACAGGTATACCCCGAAACACCGGTTAGAATTGAATACTCTTTGACCGAAAAAGGGATGGCACTCAAGCCGCTTATGAATGAAATTGCCTCATGGGCTGAAAAATGGGTTGAAATTCCTGCTGAATAAATGCCGATTGCTCAGAATGAGTCAATCGGCATCTTTATATTGTGTATTATCCCCCATTAAGATAAATAATAAAGGGAAAGGAGTTTTTCAAAGTGAAAAATGATATTATTGACAGGTTTACTTCGTATGTAAAAGTGGATACGCAATCCAATGAGAACAGTGACACATGCCCTTCCACACCTGGACAACTGACATTGGCCAATCAATTGGTAAAAGAATTGGAATCAATCGGCATGAAAGAAGTGACGATCGACGAAAACGGATACGTTATGGCGACCCTTCCGGCCAACACGGAAAAAGAAGTGCCGACCATCGGATTTTTGGCGCATATCGATACAGCGACAGATTTTACGGGAAAAAACGTAAATCCTCAAATCGTGGAAAACTATGACGGGAAAGATATCATATTGAATCAAGAAAAACAGATCGTCCTGTCGCCAAAAGCATTCCCTTCGCTTGCTGAGTGCAAAGGCCATACGCTTATCACAACGGACGGGACAACGCTGCTTGGCGCAGACAATAAAGCCGGAATCGCAGAAATCATAACGGCGATGGATTATTTGTTGAAGCATCCGGAAATCAAACATGGAAAGGTAAGAGTCGCTTTCACTCCGGATGAGGAAATCGGAAGAGGCCCGCACCGCTTTGATGTCCAAGCTTTCAATGCCTCATTCGCCTATACTGTTGACGGAGGAAAAATCGGACAGCTGGAATATGAAAGTTTCAATGCCGCAAGCGCCAAGCTGACTGTCAAAGGGACAAATATCCATCCGGGAACTGCGAAAGGGATCATGGTCAACTCTCAAGCCATCGCCATCCAATTCCATAACCGCCTCCCCGCCGATGAAGTCCCTGAATTAACTGAAGGATATGAAGGCTTTTACCACCTCCTTTCTTTTGAAGGCAATGTGGAAGAAACCGTGCTTCATTACATCATCCGGGATTTTGACAGGAAAAAGTTTGAGAAAAAGAAAGCATTCATGGAGCAGATTGCCGAGGAACTGGGAGAAAAGTATGGACAAGACAGGATCCGGTTAGAATTGAAAGACCAATATTACAATATGCGGGAGAAAATCGAGCCCGTAAAAGAAATTGTCGAAATTGCTTCAGATGCGATGAAAAAATTGGGCATCGAACCGGACATCTCACCAATTCGCGGCGGAACCGACGGATCCCAGCTCTCTTTTATGGGACTGCCCACTCCGAATATTTTTACCGGCGGAGAAAACTTCCACGGTCCTTATGAGTTTGTGTCAGTCGACGTGATGGAAAAATCGGTGCAGACGATTGTGGAAATCGTGAAGCTGTTTGAGGAACGTGCAGAAGAATTTAAATAGGAACGGACATATTTTGATATTTTTGACAAAAACGATTGACTTTCAATCGGACAGCTGACATAATATTTTTGATAATTATATCTAAAAATACCTTTAAACCAGTCCCGTGAGGCTGACAAGGTGCGCTACGCATGAGAAACTTTTCGCGCGTCAATTTTGCTGTGGAAATGTAGCCAAGCACCTTGCCTTTGAGGTAAGGTGCTTTTCATTTTCAAAAATAACATGAATTGGAGAGAAAAAGATGAGTCAAAGAGAAATCCAGGTGGATGAGCGTTTGCCCATCCTGCAGAGCCTTCCGCTCAGTTTCCAGCATTTATTTGCCATGTTCGGCTCCACTGTCCTGGTACCGCTCCTGTTTGAAGTGGACCCCGCGACGATCCTGCTGATGAACGGTCTTGGCACACTGCTTTATATTTTTATTACAAAAGGGAAAATCCCTGCTTATCTCGGATCAAGCTTTGCCTTTATCTCCCCTGTTTTTGCTGTATTGTCCAAATATGCAGGAGGGGAAGGATATGCTTATGCACTTGGAGGCTTCCTTGCGGTCGGAGTAACGCTCGTCATTATTGCATTGATAGTCAAACTTGTAGGAACCGCCTGGATTGACGTGATCTTCCCGCCAGCAGCCATGGGCGCCATCGTAGCCGTCATCGGATTGGAGCTTGTTCCTACCGCGGCTGACATGGCAGGACTGTTGAAACCCGCCGATGCCCCCGACACATGGGCAGCCGATCCGAAGGTAATTACCGTCTCGTTGCTGACATTGGCCATCACGATTATTTGCTGGGTGACCATGCGCGGCTTTTTGAAAATCATCCCGATTCTCATCGGCATTGTTTCAGGGTACATCATAGCTCTTGCCATGAACATGGTGGATTTGACGGCCGTTCGGGATGCAGCCTGGATTTCCGCTCCGACTTATTATGCGATGAAATTCAACTGGGCGGATGTCCTGCTGATTCTTCCAGCTGCCCTGGTGCTTGTTCCGGAACACATCGGCCACCTTGTTGTAACGGGCAATATTGTAAAAAAAGATTTGGTAAAAGATCCCGGTCTCGACCGGTCATTAATGAGTAACGGTATTTCAACGATCATCTCAAGCTTTGTCGGATCCACTCCGAATACGACATATGGGGAAAATATCGGCGTTCTGGCTATCACCCGAGTATACTCAACTTGGATTATCGGAATTGCCTCGGTTATTGCTGTCCTTCTATCTTTTTGCGGAAAATTGGCAGCTCTGATCTCTTCCATTCCGACTCCGGTCATGGGCGGCATCTCGCTGTTATTATTCGGAATCATTGCCGTCAGCGGCATCCGCATGCTTGTTGAGGCAAACGTAGATTACAACGTGTCTTACAACATGATTTTGACTTGTGTCGTCCTTGCCATCGGAATCAGCGGAGCATCCATCAAGATCGGAACCGTTCCGTTGTCGGGAATGGGACTTGCAACCGTTGTGGCGATCGTTTTGAGCCTGTTCTTTAAGCTGTTGGAAAAATTGAATTTGACGAATGAATAGGACCCCGGTTTTTACTATAAAATGCATTGTTACGGGATCTAAAACGGCGCAGGGAATTCCGCTTCCCTGCGCCGTTTTTTCATATCCCTCAGGCCCCTTTCTTGATCGCCGCATCAGGCTTCCCGCCTTCCACCACGACACATGCTGAGGCATCCCCCACAATATTTACCGAAGTTCTCAGCATATCAAGAATCCGGTCGATTCCCGCAATCAAGGCGATTCCTTCCAAAGGCAAATTGACGGCTGTCAGCACCATCGTCAGCATGATCAATCCTGCACCCGGCACACCCGCCGCTCCAATGGAAGCCAATGTTCCCATTAACGCCGCGATCAGAATTTGAGCCACTGTCAATTCCACACCAAAATATTGCGCGATGAACATGACGGCAATCCCCTGATAAATCGCTGTGCCGTCCATATTAATCGTTGCCCCGAGCGGCAAGACGAAACTGCTCGTTTCTTTTGAGACTCCTAAATTTTCTTGAGTGTTTTTCATCGTAACCGGCAGTGTGCCTGAGCTGCTGCAAGTAGCAAAAGCAACCGAGGCAGCGGGGAAGATCCCTTTAAAAAATTGATAAGGATCCATTTTTCCAAGTGCCTTGACTGCTGCCGAATAGACAAGTGCCACATGTACAATCACAGCAACTACCATGGCAATGATCACTTTGATCAACGGCATCAATACGGAAGCGCCGTACGTTCCAACAATAGGAGCAAGCAATCCGAAGATGCCAATCGGAACGAGCTTCATGACAATGCCCGTAATTTTATACATCACTTCGGACAATCCTTCAAAAAACCGCTGGACCGGAACGGCCTTTTCCCCGACAAGCGAAATGCCGATCCCGAGAAAAATCGCAAAGAAAATGATCTGCAGGACTGCTCCGGTTGTCAGCGCTTCGACCGGATTCTCAGGAATAATATTTAATAAAGTCTGAATGACACCCCCTGATTCAGGAGCTTCCACTTCAGCTCCCTGTACAGCAAGGTCCACACCGGCCCCCGGCTGAAAAACAAATCCGGCAAACAGGCCAAGGGCAATGGCAATAAAACTCGTCACCAGAAAGTACCCAATCGCTTTTCCACCCAAGCTGCCCAGTTTTTTCATACTTCCTGCGCTTGTCACACCGACCACAATGGTCGAGAGGATCAAAGGAACAATGATAAATTTAATAAGCCTTAAAAACAGATCGCCCAATGGCTGGACAACTGCCGCTTTTTCGCCGAAAATGATTCCGGCGATAATGGCAAGGATAAAGGCCGCAAAAATTTGAAGCATGAAGTTCTTTTTCATAGACAAGCCCTCCTCGTATTGCTGATGAGGGAAGAACGTTACGGCAATACTGGGAGACTGTCAATGGACTCATCAGGCTGCAGTACAGGAAGGTTTATCTCTTCATTGTCCATATATTTCAAGCCTATACCAGTATTGATGACAATCACTCTCTCATTCTCTTTTATCCAGCCAATTTTCCTAAGCTTTCGCGCTGCCAAAAACGCTGCCGCCCCTTCCGGACATATAAAGGCTCCTTCTTTCCTGATTATGTTTTTCTGTTCTTTTAAAATATCTTCATCTTTGACAGCCAATGCGCACCCGTTTGTTTCATAGATGGCCTGGAGAACCAGAAAATCGCCCAAAGCCTTCGGAACATTGATCCCGAACGCCACCGTGCGTGAATCAGGCCAAAATTCTGATTCTCTTTTTCCCTCTTTCCAGGCTTTGACGATGGGGGCACAGCCTTCCGCCTGCACTGCAACAAACCGGGGCATTTTTTTGCTGCCAACCCAACCAAGCTCTTGAAGCTCCTTAAATGCCTTATAAATGGCTATAAGTCCGACTCCACCGCCTGCCGGGTATAAAATGACATCAGGTGTTTCCCAGTGAAGCTGCTCCGCGATTTCAAACCCCATCGTTTTCTTCCCTTCGATCCGGTACGGCTCTTTTAACGTTGAGACATCATATAAATGGAAATCAGCGGCAGCCTTTGCAGCAATTTTTCCTGCATCACTGATCACTCCATTGACTAAATATAAATGGGAGCCCGCGGAAGCCACTTCGGACCGGATCATGGCCGGTGCACTCCCAGGCATGATAATCACCGCTTGAATACCGGCCTTGGAAGAATAAAGCGACCAGGCGGCACCTGCGTTTCCATTCGTCGGCATCACCAGTCCTTTAACGCCCAATTCCTTCGCTTTCGATACACCTACTGCAGCTCCCCGCGCCTTAAATGTGCCTGTTGGCGCAATCCCTTCATCCTTCATATACAAATGGGCGATGTCCATATCGGAGCCAAGCTTTTTCATCGTAATCAAGGGGGTCATCCCTTCTCCGAGCGATACGATGTTTTCGGGACTTTGAACAGGAAGCAGCTCATGGTAGCGCCAAAGATCATGATTTCTAATTAACAACTCATTTGGCTTAAAATCTTTTGCCAGTTTCTTTAAATCGTAGTTCACTAACAGCGGTGAACCGCACTCGCAAAGCTGTTGAACCGTATCCGGGTTGTATGTCCTCGAACATTTTGAGCAGGATAAATGTGTCATATAACTGAACATCATAACGTTTCCTCCCTCGTTCAATCATATGACTGCAAGTTATAATGATATGATGATGATGTGCAAAATTTACGAACGACTGGCAGAAGGCCCGGTATTTCAATGCCGGGATGAATGCCAGTAGCATAGATTTAAAAAAGAAATCGGCCCTTGCATTTATTTTTTAAATATTATATTATTAATACAGAACGTGAGTTCGAAAGATATAACCTTTGTCGTGATGAAACCCACGAAAGATAGGCATATCTCCTGTCGCAAGACAGTGGGTGCAAATGTCTATTGGTGTTGTATAGGTCAAACACCGGATGCGTACGTTAAGTTGTGAGAGCCGACCGCAAGGGAAGCCTCGAGCGAGTCCCCTCGTTCGACAGAACGATTTGTGCGCGAACGCCGTGTGGAAAAGCTCCAGTCCGCAGCCAGAACCTCATCCGGAAAGGGAAAAGCACAAAGTACACACGCGCCATTGCGATTTGTCGCAATGGAACCGTGACCCTTTAGGGTCCGGGAACCTCCCCATTTTAATGGGGAGAGGTTTCAGTTTTCCTTGTAATCTTTAACACCGATTTATCAGCACGTAAAAATAAGAGAGCTGATTGTTACAGCTCTCTTATTTTTACGTGTATTAAGATTTTACTTCATTTGCAGGGACTTCCAGTCCCAATCCCTCAGCGACTTTTGTTCCGTATTCCGGATCGGCTTTGTAGAAATGGCCGATCTGGCGAAGCTTGATTTCATCTTTTTCAACAGGCTTCATCGCCGCAACGATGTTGGCAACGAGGCGTTCACGCTCCTCTTTGCTCATTAAGCGGTACAAATCCCCTGCCTGTGTGTAATGGTCGTTGTGGTCATAACTTACACTTGCAGCTTCACCCGAAACCGGATATGGAGCCGGCCTGTCTACAGGAGATTCTTTCGGTCCGCCGTAGCTGTTAGGCTCGTAATATACAGAGCCGCCGCCGTTGTTGTCAAAACGCATTGCACCATCACGTTGATAATTCTTAATTTCATTGAGCGGGCGGTTGATCGGCAGCATATGATGGTTTGCCCCAACACGGTAGCGATGGGCATCATGGTAAGCGAACAAACGCCCCTGCAGCATTTTATCAGGGGAAACATCAATTCCCGGTACAAGCGTTCCAGGTGAGAATGTCGCCTGCTCAACCTCCGCAAAGTAATTTTCCGGATTGCGGTTTAATGTCATCCTGCCGACTTCAATCAGTGGATAATCTTTTTGCGACCATACTTTCGTGACATCAAATGGATCGAACCGGTACGTATCGGCATCTTCCAACGGCATGATCTGAACGTACAACGTCCATGATGGATAGTCACCATTCTTAATCGCATTGAACAAATCTTCTGTATGGTAATCGGGATTTTCCCCTGCAAGCTTGGCTGCAAGATTCACATCCAGGTTTTTAATGCCCTGGTCTGTCTTAAAATGATATTTTACCCAGACACTTTCTCCTTCTTCATTTGTCCATTTGAATGTATGGCTTCCAAAACCATGCATATGGCGGAATGTTGCCGGAATGCCCCTGTCGGACATTAAAATGGTAACCTGGTGCAGTGATTCAGGCGACAGTGACCAGAAATCCCATACGGCATTCGGATTTTTCAAATGCGTTTGCGGATCTCTTTTTTGTGTATGGATAAAGTCCGGGAATTTGATCGCATCCCGTATGAAAAAGACAGGCGTATTATTCCCGACTAAATCATAGTTTCCGTCTTCTGTGTAAAATTTCACCGCAAACCCGCGCGGATCCCTGACAGTATCCGCAGATCCCAATTCACCCGCTACCGTTGAAAATCGTACAAATGTCGGCGTACGTTTGCCCACTTCGGATAAAAACTTCGCTTTCGTATATTTAGTCACATCATTTGTCACTTCAAAATAGCCGTGTGCGCCGGCGCCTTTCGCATGCACGACCCGCTCCGGAACCCGTTCCCTGTTGAAATGGGCCAGCTTTTCCAAAAGGTGGACATCTTGAATAAGTGTCGGGCCGCGTGATCCGGCCGTCATGGAATTTTGATTGTCTCCTACCGGAGCTCCCCAGCTTGTCGTCAATTTATGATTGCTATTCGTCAATTTTATCCCCGCCTTATTTATAATAATTATAATGTAACTACATAGTAGCATGAGCAATAATTATTTTCAAGTTAAAATAATTATTATTTAAAATTGGATATAATTCCCTCATGACAAAAAAACAGCTATCCTAAGACAGCTGCTATTATCACTATATTCACCTTACATACTTAATATTTCTTTTATATCGTCTTCCGTTAAACTGGAGAGCATCGTTTCGCCCGGCTGGATGACCTGTTCGATCAGTTCCCGTTTTTTCTGCTGCAATTGATAAATCTTTTCTTCAATCGTCCCTTTCGTGATCAGCCGGATCACCTGGACGACATTTTTTTGCCCAAAGCGATGCGCTCTTCCAGCGGCCTGGTCTTCCACAGCAGGGTTCCACCATAAATCGTAAAGGATCACTGTATCGGCGGCCGTCAGATTCAAACCGGTCCCTCCCGCCTTCAGCGAAATGAGAAAAATGGCCTTCTCTCCGTTATTGAATTGCTCACTCATTCTCAGCCGCTCCTGTGAGGGCGTCTGCCCGTTCAAATAAAAATGAGGATACCCCGCTTTTACCAGTTCCTGTTGAATGATTTCCAGCATGCTCGTAAATTGGGAGAAAATCAGGAGCTTTTTCCCATTCTCAATGGAGGCTTCAACAGTTTCCATCAACTGTTCCAGCTTACCAGACTTGCCTTCATAATTTTCCAGGAAAAGCGATGGATGGCAGCAAAGCTGGCGAAGGCGTGTAATGCCTGCCAAAATTTTCATCCGGCTTTTTTGAAATCCCTCTCCCTGCAATGAAGCTGCGGTTTCTTCCTGAATCCGCTGCAAGTACCCCAAATACAGCTCCTTCTGCTCCTTTGACAGTTCGGTAATATGGGTGGATTCGATTTTTTCCGGCAGCTCCTTCAATACATCGGTTTTGAGCCTGCGTAAAATAAACGGCTTGATGATTTGCGAAATTTTTTCAGGTTCCAGCTTTTTAAAATCCTTCAGGCCGGGGAATAGCCCCGGCATAATCGCTTGGAAAATTCCCCACAGTTCATCGACTGAATTCTCAATTGGCGTTCCGCTTAAAGCGAATTTTCGCGATGCCCTGATGCTTCTGACGGCGGCAGCAGATTTCGTCGTGTAATTCTTGATAAACTGCGCTTCGTCCAAAATGAGCGTGTGGAACTGTTCGTTTTTATAAAGGTCGATGTCCTGTCTAAGTGTCGAGTAAGACGTAATATAAACATCGGCATCCTGCAGGGCCAGGGCTTTCTCCCTTTCCTCCCGCGTCCCGGACACAACAACAGCCCTTACCGATGGGGCAAACTTGTTCCATTCACTCTGCCAGTTATAGATCAATGACGCCGGTGCCACGATCAAATGCCGGTTCCCTTCCTGTTCCGATAAAAGATAAGCAATGCTTTGCAGTGTCTTACCCAATCCCATATCGTCTGCCAAAATTCCGCCGAGATGATATTCCGATAAAGAACGAAACCATTGGTATCCGGTTTTCTGGTATTCTCTCATAGAGGCTTTCAAACCTTCAGGCAATGGATAAATCTGCTCTTCCGGCTTTTTCAAATGATCAAGCAGTCTTTTAAAGGCAGGATCATACTGCTTTTTTGTCCGCAGCGCTTCATCTATTTGCACGCCGCGAAATATTGGAACATGGACACTCCCTTCTTCCAATTCCTCCTTGCTGACGCGCAGGTCCGTAAAAAGCTCCTGAAGCGATTGAAATTCATCCGTCTCAAGCGATAGAAAAGCCCCGTTTCTCATTCGGTAAAAACGCTTTTTCTCAATCGCGGTTCTCATAATATCAGCAATCTCTTCATCATCGATCCCTTCAAGCTGGAAGCTGATTTCCAGCAGACCCGCTGATTCTTCCGTTTCGACGTTCGTTTTAGGGACGGGCTGCTCCAAGGAAACAATCCGGCGGATATTGTTTGTCAGAAATAATTCGCACCGCTCTCCAAGCGCCGGCAGGATGAAAAACAGAAATTCATAGAGCTCTTCCTCTTCCAGTTGAAGATGCAGTTCTTTTCCGTTATATTTCATTCCGGCGTTTTCGATGATCGTCATGATTTCCTTCTCTTTTTCGACATCCCTGATTAAAATTTTTCCCGGCTCTTCATGCTGATAAAATGGGTCTACGGTTAAACCGCCATAATCATACTCCAGCTTTGCCTTGATAGTATCGCCGTCCAGGTCGATATATGCTTTTGCTGTCAGCGGAACCTGGATGATCTGTTCTTTCACCTTTTCTGCAACTCGGACAGTACCCAGCTTTTCCAACCGCGGCAAAACTTCGGACACAAAAGCATCCGCCTGATCCTTAGCGATGGATATTTTACTGTTTTTCGTTTGAATCTTTAAGATTTTTTCGATGAAAGGAAGAAGGTCAGGCTGCGGAAAATAAATGTCTCCATTTAAAAAGACCAGATCATACGGCCCCATATAAACGGCATTTTCGATATTGGGCAGCAACAGCTCAAGATCATTTTCCTTATTTTTTCCGAGTTCATATTGGAAGGGAAACTCTTCCTCGATGATCCTGATCCCGGCAAAAGTCCTGGAACCCAATTTGCCAACCGCATGTCTGTCCGTCCATTTTTCCAGTAATGGCCGGGCAAATAACGGAGGGATCATCACGGACCGCGAAGTCGAATAGATGGACGGATTCACATAGTAAGACTTGATGCCTTCGGCATACAGCTTTTCATTTTCGATGATCAGGTACAGCTCATCTAAAATGGCCATGTCCGCTGGATCTATTTCGTGCTCTTCCGGACTGTAAGTGAATTTCTTTGTAAACGGGTGTTCCTGGCCGCCCTTAATATGTTCAATAAACTCCCCAACATCACGGACAACATACGCATGATCCACGCCTGCCCTTAGCTCTGCGAAAAGAGCCTGGGGATTGGAAAAATCACAATGATACTCAATTTTTAACCGCTTTTTCCCGAAAGATGGAATGATTTGCTGGACGGAAGTGCCCCCATCAAGCAATTGGAGCAAATCTGCCGCGGCATGATACCTGTCATACGACCTGCCTCTTGCCTGCAGCAATTCATCTTGCTTTTCGCAGATTTCAAGCATGGCAGCCACTATATGCTTGCATTCATAGTACTGTTCAAACGCGGGACAGTCGCAATATACCGCCACATTCTCCGGAAGCTTGCTTACATTCACTTCCACCAGATAGGAATGGGTCCCTTCTACATATGTCCGGCAAATACCGCTTCCATGCTCAAAATTCAATTTTCCAACCCGGCCCTGGAAATAATATTCCCTTCCCCGCCTGTAAATGGTCGGATGAAACATATCTGCTACTTGGTTCTTCTGTATAAGTGCCAAATTGCAATAAACCCTTCTTTCTATCCGAATTGATTTATCGTTAAAGTTTTATTCTAAAAGTTTATCTTACCTATTTTATCATATTTTCAGACACATTCATATTCCCGAAAAACTGCCGTTTTTCCTTTATAAAACAGGGAAAGGGGGAAAGGAATAATCGTCTTGGGAGGTAGTCATGCTTGGGTGAGAATCAAATGATTCATGGCCTCGATTTCCTGAAAAATTTATCACTCAAAGGCATTCTTCTTTTCTTTGTATATGTTTTTATTATTTTTGCTGTAAAATGGACTGTCCTGTTTATTTTCAAAAAGGTATATACATCAGGAACGTCCAAAGGAAGTTTTATTCCAACTGTTGAAGCCGTTCTCAATTGGCTCGCGTTTTACGGAACCATCCTTTTATTCATCTTTTATTTTTCAAAAGAAAAATGGCTGTTCGCCCCTATTTATAAAGTAAAAGGGATCGATGTTTCCCTCTTCCTGATTCTGGTGGCCTTCATGATTATCACATTCGCAAACCGAATCGTAAAAGTATTTAACACCCATGTCATGCCGCTCGCTTACAAAAGGTTTCATGTAGATGCCGGTACCGGCTATACGATCAACCGCCTCATTTACTATACAGTGATGATGATTGCCATCATGATCAGCTTTGCCATTGTCGGCTTTAATTGGAAAGCGATTGCCGTCATAGTCAGTACACTTGGCATTGGTGTAGGATTCGGGCTTCGAAATGTGGCAGCGAATTTCATCTCAGGGCTGATCATTTTATTCGAAAAGCCGCTGGAGGTTGGTGAAGTAATTGAAGTCGACGGCAAGACAGGAGTAGTGACAAAAATAAAGTTGAGGTCCACTTCCATAAAGCTGTACAAAGAAGGGGCGCTTATTATTCCGAACCAATATCTCATTGAAAACTTGATCAGGAATCTGGAGGGCGAAAAACTTTATACGAATATTACTGTCGGCGTAGCTTATGGGACGGATACGAAAAAAGCGGAAGCTCTTTTGCAAGAAGCAGCTAATCGGGGGATTGAAGGTGAGGAAGGTGTATTCCCAGACCCTCCGCCATCGGTCCGGCTTACCGACATCCAAGAATCGACTTTGACATTTTCCGTTGCAATCCCGGTTAAAAATACCGAAAGCAAAGAAAAGTTGGAGGATAAACTCCGTCATTTGATCGTCTCTTCTTTTTATAAAAACGATATTCGGCCTGCAGATGTTCCGGATGAATCGGAAGAAGGCAATAAAGGTGATTGATGGAGAGATATTTGGGATAATAAGAAAAGTGGAAGGCTCGTTTAGCGACGGAAGGACTGAGCTTTTGCAGCCAGACACAAAAAGCGAAAAGCGCGGCGTCCAATGCTGGAAGTAAAGCCAGCTCTACAAACTTTAAAGTAATGAAAGGATGATCATCATGGCTGAATTAAAACAAATTACATCTGAAGCAGAATGGGAAGCCCTATTACAGGGTTCAAAAGAGAAACCTGCATTTTTGTTCAAACATAGCACTACATGCCCGGTCAGCGCCAATGCCTATAAAGAATATCAGGAGTTTGCAACTGACCTGGACAAGTATTATTTGATCGTGAGCGAAAGCCGCCCGGTTTCAAATCAAGTAGCGGAGGATTTGGGAATCAAACATGAATCGCCGCAGATTTTCCTTTTAAACGATGGAAAAGCCGCGTGGAACACTTCCCACTGGAATATTACGGAGAAAAATATGAAGGAAGCATTGGAAGAGAATATAAAATAATACTTAAGAGGGCGCGGAGGGCGCCCTTTAATCGTTAGCCAGCCGTTTCAACGCCTTTTTCATCACTTGGATTCCATTCACACAATCCGGCAAGGACGTCCATTCTTCAGGGGAGTGGCTTCTCCCGTTCAAGCTTGGAACAAAAATCATACCGGATGGCACATATTTTCCCATGATCATCGCGTCATGTCCTGCCCCGCTTGGAATGTCGATGGCCGTCAATCCGCTTGTTTCAGCAGCTTCACGGACCGCTTCCTGAATTGTATCCGGGACAACAACAGGCGGGATTTTGACTTCTTCTTTCACTTCTACAGACAGCCCCCGTTTTTGCGCGATTTCCTTCGCCGTATTTTTCAAAGCGGCAATCATTCGGTCTCTCGCATTTTCATCAATATCCCTTGCATCCACCATTAATTCCGTTTTTCCTGCAATCACGTTTGTTCCGTTAGGAAAAATATTCATTTTGCCGACAGTCGCGACAGCCGTTTCGCTAAACATTCTTGGCATTTGTTCAACCGCCAAGATAAACTCCCCGGCTGCAGCCACCGTATCTTTCCGATACTCCATCGGCGTGTTTCCCGCATGGTCTGTTTCACCATAAAATGTAAAGGAAGTCCAGACTGGTCCGGCGATCCCGTTTACGATCCCGATATTTTTCCCTTCCGCCTCCAGCCTTTTTCCCTGCTCAATATGCAATTCCAAAAAAGCATGGATTTCCTTCGGGTTCCGATAAGCGGATGAAATATTGTCGGGGTCGAAGCCGCTTTCCTTCATCGCATCATATAACACTTTTCCGTTCTGGTCCTTAAACTTCATCAGGTCTTCTTTTTTTACTTCTCCCATCAATGTCCTGCTCCCAAACAGGCTGTTGTTGAACCTTGCACCTTCTTCGTCGACAAATACGACGAGTTCAACCGACCTTTTCAAAGGGGCGCCGGACTGGATAAGCGCCTTGACGGCAAGCAGGCTGCTGACGCATCCGAGCGGGCCGTCAAAAGCGCCGCCGTTCGGGACACTGTCCAAATGGGAACCTGTCAACACTGCCGGGAGGCCAGGATTTTCCCCCTCCAGCCTTCCGAATAAGTTTCCAATCGCATCTTCTTTGACGTTCAGGCCTATTTCTTCCATCCATCCGCTGAACAATTGCTTAGCCTGCTTTTCTTCAACTGTATAAGGAAAACGGGAGACCCCCCCTTCCCTTGTTTTACCGATTTGTGCAAGCCCATTAAGCTTTTCCGCCAATTCAGCCGGATCTATCCATTCATACGAAGGACAATCGTTTAATTCTTTCAGCAAACGCTTTTTTGAAAAAACCTTTTCCATCACCCACACCACTTTCAAGGAAGTATTTATATCTTAAGAATAGCGGATGCTAGGAGCCTGGACAAAAGATATATATTCTCTTTTCGCTGGAGCTTGTGTACAATTGAAGTAAAAATTAGTCGGAATCTTTTAAGAAAGGCGGTATTTCATGATCACCCTGGATCCAAATGAACTGAAGGGCAAGGAAATGTACAAACTGTTATCTGGAGCCATCGTTCCTCGCCCTATCGCATTTGTCACAACCTCTTCAACTGTAAATGGAGTGGTCAACGCAGCTCCATTCAGCTTTTTCAATATAATCAGCAGCGACCCCCCGATTATTTCGCTGTCCATCGGAAGACGGAAAGGAAACACCATGAAGGATACGGCACGGAATGCCATTAAAAGTGGTGAGCTTGTCGTACATATAAGCACGGAAAATCTGATTGAAGATATTAACGAAACCGCCGCCTTGCTTCCCGCAGCTCGCAGTGAGCTGGAGTTGACAGGGCTTAACATTGTAGAGAGCACAAAAGTGAGCGTCCCCGGCATTTTGGAAGCAAAGGTCCGATTAGAGTGCCAGCTTGAGCAGCACCACGAAATCAAAAATGACCGCGGCGACACCGTAACTGATTTTCTCATGGCTCGAGTTATATACGTACATATGGATGAAGAAGTATATGACCCCCAAAAAGGCTATGTTTTTACCGAAGCTTTGCGCCCTGTTGCCCGGCTTGCCGGGAATGACTATGCGGAGCTCGGAAAGGTATACAGTTTGCTCCGGCCTGAATAATTTTTTACGAACAAAGGGGACAATAATGGCAAAAGGAGGTCCTCCGATGGAAAAAAATGACCAAAAACTGAATTTAAAAAGAAAACCCAAGGAAGAAGTGTTGGAATGGAGCCCGACCGGATATGGATTTATTGCGGCCGTTCAACAAGATGATGAAGAAACGGATTCTGATGACTATAGCTTGAAAGGATGAAAAAAATGGAGAAATTGAATGAAGAAGCAGCTCCAAACAACAATATGACAAGGGCTGATATTAAATATGCATGGAGGAAAAGCAAGGAGAACCATGAGTTTTCCGAAGAACTCGCCGACGGCGGGGAAAGAAATGAACGTTATAAAGGCCAAGAAAATACAAAAGGTTAAAAGCGGCAGACCGGGCTAACCCCCTGTCTGCCGCCTTTTGTTTAAATATCTCCAATCACAGCCTGCGCGATGTTAACTGCGTGGTCTCCGATACGCTCGAGATTGCTGACAATATCCACATAAACGATTCCGGCTGTACCCGTACACTTATTGTCATTAAGCCGCTGGATATGCTTTTTACGGAGATCCCGCTCCATTTTATTGATCAGCCTTTCATTGGCAAGCACCGCTCCCGCTTTGGATTCATTATCTTCCTGCAAAGCTTCAAGCGCCTGGTGAAGAGTGGAGGAAGTCAATTCGAACATCCTGTCCAAATCTTGGATGGCCGATTCAGAAAACTTCACTTTATTATGGATCTGGCTGTCGACAAGTTCCATGATATTTTCTATATGATCACCGATGCGTTCCAAATCCATCACTGTATTCAAGAGGGAACTGTGGGTTTTCAAGTCCTGATCGGATAAGGAATGGTATGAAATTTGAACCAAATAATCCGTAATGACCTTATCCAGATTGTTCAGGGCGTCTTCTATTTGCGGAAGCAGCTCCCGGTGTTTCTTTTCCCTTGTTTTATAAAAGCCACTTACCTCTTTTAGTCCTTGTTCTGCCAGCTCACCCATTCGAAGAACTTCCTTTTTGCCCTGTCCAAGGGCAACAGACGGGGATTGGCGGATAAAGTTTTCTCCCAAATGAACCGGCCTGAAGTCAATCATCTTATCCTCACCCGGTATGAGTTTCGTGACAATCCAGGCTAATACAGCGATGAAAGGAAATTGTAAAATCGTATTCGACACATTAAATGTTCCGTGGGCAAAAGCAATGGTCATCTTTGGATTCAAGTCCAAGGTTGCCTGCAAATATTCGATAAAATGGGTAAACGGAACGAATAGAATTAAAACAAGAACTGTGCCTATAATATTAAACAGGACATGAGTTAAAGCAGCTCGCTTTGCTGCAATCGAAGCACCAATGGATGCCAATACGGCTGTAATCGTCGTTCCGATATTATCACCGAACAAAATGGGCAAGGCCGCTTGCAAGGTAATGGTGCCTTGATCAAAAAGTGTTTGAAGAAGGGCAATAGATGCCGACGAGCTTTGAACGATAACAGTAAACAGAATACCGGCCAGGACGCCAAGCAGCGGATGATCACTGAGGCTTACTGTTAAATCAGTGAAAAATTGTGCTCCACGAAGTGGCTTCATCGCATCACCCATTAGACTTAAGCCGAAAAACAAAGCGCCAAATCCAAAAATCACTGTTCCAAAGTTATTGACTTTATGATTTTTGAAAAAGAAAATCAAGAAGGCACCAACTGCAATAATCGGCAAGGCATACTCAGAAATATTGATTCCGATAATAAAAGCCGTAACGGTCGTTCCAATATTGGCGCCCATAATGACCCCAATTGCCTGCCTTAACGTCATAAACCCTGCCGTGACCAATCCGATTGTCAAAACCGTCGTTCCGGAACTGGATTGGATTAGACCTGTAACAACAATACCGGTCAACACGCCCAGGACCGGCCTTGTAGTAAACCGGTCAAGCAAATCCCGAAGTCTGTCGCCAGCCGCTTTTTGAAGGCCGTCGCCCATCGTCTTAATCCCGTATAGGAAAATTCCCAGCCCTCCAAAAAACATGAAAAGCAATGTTTGCAGATCCATTTCTTCAGCCCTTTTTTCATATCTTTCGACATTATTTATCCTTAAATAATACTAATGAAGAAGCATCAAAAAGTAAACAGAACCCAATGTAAAGAATTTGTTACAAGAAAGGCGGAAGCGCTCGGTCAACGACGTACAGACCGGACGACGGGGTCTTCATTTTTCCTTCTGTTTGAAGTCATACGCCACATTGCCTACCGTGTTTTCTATTTTATCCTCTGCTCGGAAACATTGACCTCGTTTGCCTACTGTAGTTTCAATTTTACCCTCTACTCGGGAGGCATACACTTCGTTTGCCCACCATGTTTTCTATTTTGCCCTCTGCTTGGGAGGCATTGACCTCGTTTGCCTACTGTGTTTTCTATTTTATCCTCTACTCGGGAGGCATACACCTCAATTGCCTACCGTGTTTTCAGTTTTGTCCTCTGCTTGGGAAGCATTCAGGAAATCTTCGAAGCCAGCTACCCGGAGGCTGGGCTCAATTCTCTTTTCGTAAAATAAAAAGAGCATCCCAACAAATCAGAATGCTCTTCACCTAATTTTTCACCCCAACAGCTTAGACGCAACTGCCTTTGCCTTGACAATATCTTTCGTTCCATGCACCAGCATACGGCCGTCGCGGAATAAAACGATACGGTGTCCGTCAAATTGGCAGGCTACCAAATGCACGTTGGAGATCAAATCAGTTACTATTGGGCGAATGGATTCGGCGAGCGGCCTTAATTCCACATTCCTGTCACGCGACAAGGTCAACTGCACTGTATTCCGTCCGCACAAGACCGCCGTTTTCGTTTGATTTTCCCTTGATAAAAACGGGTAATCTGCTTTTTCAGAACAGCTCGGACAATTAGATCGCCGGAGCGTCATTACATCAATCGCCGCTTGGCCGCCTGTCCAAAGATCAAAGGATTTCAGTCTGGGATCGACTTTTTCCCCGACAATATATTTGAAAACATTCGTCACTTGGTGGGCAGCAACGACCTGGATAATCGGGCTGATGACCCCCGCCGTATCGCAGGTAAGTGTTTGCGGGGGAAGGGTTTCGAGCAAACAATGAAGACAGGGATGACCTCCCAGCCCAATGGGATAAGTCAGCCCATAGCTGGCAACAACCGCTCCCATAAAAAAAGGGATACCCACTTTCAGTGCCGCATCATTCATTAAAAGCCTTGTCTCAATATTGTCCGTAGCATCCACGATCAGCGATTTGCCTCTGGCCAGCTCTTCTGCATTTTCCGGCGTGACATCAGCCACAAAAGTTTCAACTTCAACTGTGCTATTAATATCCCCAAGCCGCTTTTTAGCCGCAACCGCCTTCGGAAGCTGATCCATCACATCCTGCTCGGTATAAAGCTGCTGCCGCTGCAAGTTGCTCCAGTCCAAAACGTCCCGGTCCACAATCGTGAGTTTTCCGACACCGGAGCGGGCAAGCATTTCTGCGCTTGCCGATCCAAGCGCCCCAGCTCCGATAATCAAAACATGGGCCTGCCTGATCTTTTTTTGGCCTTCTTCTCCTATCGGCTCAAACAGTTCCTGCCTGGAATATCGCCCGTTCAAGTCGGAAGCAGCCCTTCCGTCGGGCTGCTGGCCACAGCGTAATCACGCTCATCGATTCTTCCGGCTTCAAAACCAAGACGCCCGGCTTCAATCGCGAGCTTCATGGCTTCAGCCATTTTTACAGGATCTTTTGCACTTGAAACAGCTGTATTCAGCAGGACGGCATCCGCTCCAAGCTCCATGGCATATGCGGCATCTTTCGGGGAACCGATTCCTGCATCAATAATAACCGGCACTTTCGATTGTTCAATAATGAATTTCAGATTGAGCGGATTTAAAATCCCTTTACCTGAACCAATCGGCGAGGCACCCGGCATGACCGCATGAACACCGAGCTCTTCCAGCCTTCTGGCCAATACCACATCATCCGATGTATATGTAAGGACCGTGAAGCCTTCTTCCAATAGCATTTCCGAAGCTTTCAGCGTTTCAACCGGATCCGGCAGAAGCGAACGGTCACAGCCGATGATTTCCACCTTCACCATGTCGCACAACCCTGAAGCCTTGGCCAGCTTCGCTGTTCTGACGGCTTCCTCCGCGGTTTTTGCCCCGGCCGTATTGGGAAGCAGGGTGTATTTTGATAAATCCAGCATTTCCAGGAAATTCGGCTGCGAAGGTTCAAACACATTCATCCTTCTTACTGCAAAAGTAAGAATTTCTGCTTCCGATACACGGACCGCTTCCTTTTGGATCTCAAAGGACGGATATTTTCCTGTGCCAAGCAACAGTCTTGATTGAAAGGTTTTATCCCCTATTTTTAACATGCTCATTTTTTCATCCTCCCCCTACAAAATGGATCATTTCCACTTCATCCCGATCCCGGATCGGGCGATCGTAATCGTCTTTTTGAACAATTTCTTTATTTACTTCCACGATCACGATGCGCTCGGTAAGCTCCAAATGCTCAAGCAGCTGCTGAACATTTGAAACACCTTTTGGCAGCTCATATCGGTTTCCATTTAACGTGATATGCACAGCATTCAACCCCCTTCTAAAAATTGATAAGCTCGGCAGGCTTCATGGTATTCTTCCGCAGCCCTGGCCGGTTTGGCGCTGTCAAAAATTGAAGACATAACGGCAATCCCCCTTATGTTCATCTTGTTCAGTCCCACAACATGCTCAGGCTTGATTCCGCCAATCGCGTATATATTGGACTGCACATTTTCCGCAATCAATTTCAGTTCCTCAAGACCGCGGGCAGGTACACCTTTTTTGCAATCCGTATCATATACATGTCCATATAAAAGCCAGTCGGCTCCTGACCGGCTCGCCTCCCAGGCTTCTTCCGGCGAGTGGATTGACCTTCCGGTACGCAAATTCGGAAAATACGATTTCACTTGCTGCAACGTCAAGCCGTGGCCGGGAAGCTGTACTTTGTTGATGCCCGTCACAACCGCGACATCTACCCTATCATTGATGATCAGCTTTTCTTTCTTGACTTTTGCAGCGGACAGACGGCCGATCAATCGTATGTATTCGTTGGCTGTTTTTGTCCTCTCTCTGATGATAAAATAGTCGACGAACGGCTCAACCTTAACGATGATACGAGCAAGCATGTCGACATCAAACCGGTCATTTGTTACGGCAATCAGCTCCACCCCAAGCCACCTCCTTTGCAAATGCAAATAGCCACCTCCATTTATCCGGGAAGGTGGCATTATAGACTAAGACAAAATAATGTGGCACTTCCCTACGCAGGCACAAACCTGATCAGGTCATAAGGGTATCGGAGTTACACTCTTCTCTCAGTCCTTTTGAAGGATTCCCCTAGCGTTCTCAGTATAAAATTGTATATCTACAGACATGGTAACACGGAAAAGCAAATAATGGAAGTATATGAAATCTTCAAAAATTCATCTTCATTTCCAAGTAAAAACGATCGTAAGCCTCTGCCAGTTCAAAATCCAATTCCGTCAGGCCCTTTGCTCTCCAAGAGGAAATTTTCACCTTGATCAATTTGTACTCAATTGTTATGAATGGATGATGCTGAACCCTCTCTGACTCTTCTGCAATCTTTTGGACAAAGGAAATCCCTTGCAAATAATCCCTGAAACGATATTTGCGGACAATCCACTTTTCATCCGCCAGCCTCCACTCCTTCAACTCGGACAACCTTTCTTGAATAGCCTGTTCAGACAATTTTTCCAAAAAGTTCTCCTCCATTCAAAGTCACATAATTGGACGTTCGCTTATAAACATTCTATCATTCCTTTAAGAGATCTTTAAGGAGTGATCGTATTTGAATTCCCCATCCATAAAAAAATTTCACGGAATTCCATTGTCTGTTTTGGACTTGGCGCCAATCACCGAAGGTAGCAATGCCTCCGAATCATTTAAAAACAGCGCCCAGCTGGCACAGCATGTTGAAAAATGGGGGTTTAACCGTTACTGGCTTGCGGAACACCATAATATGCCCGGCATTGCCAGCTCGGCCACTTCAGTACTCATCGGCCATATAGCGGGTTCCACAAAAACTATTCGGGTCGGAGCCGGCGGCATCATGCTGCCCAATCATGCAACACTAGTTATAGCCGAGCAGTTCGGCACACTGGAATCGCTTTATCCGGGCCGCATCGATCTCGGACTGGGCCGTGCACCCGGCAGCGACCAGGCCACTGCTTTTGCTCTGCGCCGGACATTAAACAGGGGAGCTGAAGAGTTTCCTCAGCAATTGGAAGAGCTGCAAAATTATTTTAGTGAAAATCCGGTCGGCCGTGTCCATGCCTACCCGGGAAGAGGGCTAAATATTCCAATCTGGCTGCTTGGCTCCAGTGACTTTAGTGCAAGGCTGGCCGCCCTGAAGGGATTGCCTTTTTCTTTCGCAAGCCACTTTGCACCGCAATATACGCTGCCTGCACTAAGACTCTATCGCGACAATTTCCAGCCTTCGGATTTTCTGGAAAAACCGTATGCCATGGTGGGAGTGAACATCATCGCAGCCGACACGGAAGAGCGGGCCAAATGGCTTGCAACTTCACAACAGCAACAATTCTTGAGCCTGATCAGAAATATGCCATCCCAGCTAAAACCGCCAATTGATGATATTGAAAAAGCCTGGTCGCCTTTTGAGAGGGCATCAGTCGAACAAACCCTTGATACAGGCTATACATTTGTCGGAACTCCTGACCAAGTCAAGGAACAACTCGAAAAAGTAATTGAGAGCACCGAAGCGGATGAAGTCATTGTCAACTCACAAATTTTCTATCAGGAAGACCGCCTGCGTTCATATGAAATATTGGCGGAGATGATGGATTGATTTTTAGGAAAAACGAAACAGAGTCCGGCCCTGCATCAAAGCAGGGCAGGGCTCTGTTTTTTAATGGTTAAGGATTTAAAAAATTCTCTGGTTGTGAATAATTTACTTATAACATTCTGATTTGTCCAGCTCCAGCGCCTATCGACTAGCAGACTTCGCGCTTCCTCCTACGATAAGTCAACATCGGCTCCGACGCACAGGATGTGCTAGTGCAGGCGAAGCGACAGGACGTCGCTGCTTGAGCCTGCCTTCGTCGCCGTGTTTCCTTTATCTCGTCAGAAGCTCTCCAGTCTGTACGTCGATGAACAGGCGCTTGCGCTTTTCTTATTACCAAAGCGCAATCGCGCCATCTGTCCGGGATTCCGTTCCAGCCACCAGCACTCCCGTGTCCGGGTTCCTCCAAATGATCTGTCCCCGTCCAAAATTATTTGTTTCAAGGGCGATACGAATATCATGTCCCTGGAAAGCTAAGCTTTCCGCAAAATGGTGCGGGAAGCGATGCTCCACTTCCACCGTCTTCCCTTTGATCCACTGCCAGCGCGGTGCGTCAAGCGCTGCCTGTGGATGAAGGCCGAAATCGATTGAATTCATAATCACCTGAACATGCCCCTGCGGCTGCATGAACCCGCCCATGACACCGAACGGTCCGACAGCTTGGTCGCCTTTCGTCAAAAATCCCGGAATGATGGTATGGAATGTCTTCTTTCCGCCTTCAAGGGCATTCACATGGTTCGGATCCAAAGAAAAGTTCTTCCCACGGTTTTGCAGGGCGATGCCCGTGCCAGGAACTACTAAGCCTGAACCAAATCCCATATAGTTGCTCTGGATAAAGGAAACCATATTCCCTTCTTTATCGGCAGTCGCCAAATAAACAGTTCCACCGGCGGATGGCTTGCCCGGTTCAGGCATGCATGCTTCTGTCTTGATCAGCTTGCGCCTTTCCTCGGCATACGAATCACTTAATATTTCCTCTACTGTATACTTCATATGCTCCGGATCCGTAATATGCTTATACCCATCAACATAGGCCAGTTTCATCGCTTCGATTTGTTTATGATATGTATCAAGCGACTCTTTTCTCGTAAACTCGAAGCCTTTTAAAATATTCAAAGCCTGAAGCGCTACGATTCCCTGCCCATTCGGAGGGATTTCCCAAACGTCATATCCGCGGTAGTTGATGCTGATCGGGTCAACCCATTCCGCTTGATATTCCGCCAAATCCTCTTCTGTAATAAAACCGCCTGTTTCCCTTGAAAAAGCGGCTATTTTCTTTGCCAATTCTCCACGGTAAAAAGACTCTCCGTCCGATTCCGCTATCGCACGCAATGTATCGGCATGGCCCTGGGACTTCCAGACCTCCCCAACGGCAGGAGCATAGCCGTTCGGAGCAAACGTATCAAACCAGTGCTTAAATTCGTCACCCTTTAATTCATTGGAAAATTCCAGGTATGCTTTGCGCCAAAATCTGCTTAATGTCGGTGATACCGGATAGCCTTCTTCTGCATAGTTAATGGCATCCTTAAGAACCTCTTTCAATGGCAGCTTTCCGAATCTCCTGGAAAGCTCCGCCCAGGCACCCGGCGCACCCGGTACCGTAACCGGCAGCCATCCATATTTGGGCATCTCATCGTGGCCCATTTCTTTTACTTTCTCTATAGATATGTTTTTGGGTGCCCGTCCGCTTGCGTTCAGACCATGGAGCTTCCCTTTTGTCCAAACAAGTGCAAAAGCATCGCCGCCGATTCCGTTGGATGTCGGCTCACAAACTGTCAAGCAGGCTGCCGTGGCGATCGCCGCATCAATCGCATTCCCGCCTTTTTGTAAAATCTCGAGCCCCGCCTGTGCTGCAAGCGGCTGGGATGTTGCCACAACCCCGTTCATCGCGTAGGCCGAATTTCTTGTAATCGGGTATGGATGTGATAAGTGGTTGAAAGTGATCAATTGACTCTCTCCTCTATGAAAGAAATAATAATCGGTTGAATAATATGTAAATTTACTCTACCTACTGAAAGAAAGCGCATTCCATTTTATCCTACGAAATTTAAAAAATATTGTCAATAAACAAAGAGAAAATAATAAACTAATATACCCTTCAATAAATAACTAAATGTAATGTTATGCTTTCGCTTTGTTATATATGTAAGTCTAATTTATATCATTGCGTCCGAAACAATTTCATTTAGATTAATATATTAATTTTGAAATAAAAAGTCCCGTTATTTATTGATTTTGAATGATGAATAGATTATAGTTGATCATATCGAAAGTTATTTTCACAATAGCCAAACCATTTGTAATTAGACAAGATAAATCATAAAAGGAATGTGAACAATGAGAGCCAAAGATGATTCTGACGCAAATCATATGCCGGCCATGAAATTGAATGATACGGACAAAAAGATCATTGAAATACTGCTGGAAAATGCCCGGATTTCGTATACAGACCTTGCCAAGGAGATCGGGCTGTCCAGGGTAGCCGTGCAATCCCGCATCCAGTCATTGATTGAAGCCGGGGTGATTGAGCGCTTTACAGCTGTCGTCAATCCGATAAAAGTAGGTATTCAGGTATCTGCTTTTTTCAATGTGGATGTGGAACCGAAATATTTGGATGAAATTGCCGAGAAGCTTGCTTTACATCCTGCAGTGACGAGTCTTTATCATATGACAGGACCAAGCACCCTTCATATGCACGGCGTTTTTAAAAATATGAAGGAAATGGAAGAGTTTTTGCTTGAAACACTCTATTCCACAAAAGGAATCATGCGGGTGGACACCCAGATGCTGTTAAAGCGTTACAAGAGCAGAATGGGACTTAAACTTTAAAACTTTCATTCTGACAGGAGGGATTGGAAATGGACCTCAAAGGATATATGGCACTATCAGGCGCCATGCTAAGAGTCGGGATTTTCGGTTATGGAGGAGGACCTTCCGTCATTCCTCTGTTCCGTCATGAAGCCGTCATTCGCTATAAATGGATGACGGATAAAGAATTCGGTGAGCTGCTGGCTTTTGCCAATGCATTGCCCGGACCAATTGCCACAAAGCTGGCCGCACAGCTCGGTTATCAACAAAAAGGGGCGATGGGCGCAGTAGCGGCCATACTTGCTCATATTTTGCCTACAACCATTGCCATGGTTGCTTTATTGGGCGCCCTATATTCCATGAAGGAATCAGTGATCATAGCAGGAATGATTGCAGCTGTCAGGCCGGTCATTGCCGTCTTGCTCGGAATCACCGCCTATGAGTTTTGCGCAAAAACCTGGGGCGGGCTTGGAAAGGTGATTGGCGTCGGATTTGGGATCATCGCCTTTTTGCTGCTTGGTTTGTTGGATGTTCATCCTGCCATTGTCATTATTGCTTTTTTGGCTTACGGTACGGTCCATATCAAAGTGTATAATTGGGCTAAACAGAAGTGGGGAAGAAAAGAAGAAAGCATGCGCGAGAATAGCGGGGGAATGTCTTCATGATTTATTGGGATTTATTTTGGGCCTTTTTTGTCGCCAACATTTTGGGTTACGGTGGAGGCCCCGCAACCATACCGTTAACACAGCAGCAGGTAGTGGACCATTACGGCTGGATGACAAATACGGAATTCGTTGATATGCTGGCAGTCGCAAACGCCCTGCCCGGCCCGATTGCAACAAAAATCGCCGCTTTCGCGGGATACCAGGAAGCCGGCTGGCTCGGGCTCATTGTTGCTTCCATAGGCACAATAGCGCCCTCTGCTATCGCCATTATAGTGTTGCTGAAAATTTTGAATCAATTTAAACAATCGCCTGTCGTCAAAGGGATGACCATGTTGGTGCAGCCGGTCATCGCAGTCATGATGATCCAGCTCACTTGGCAATTCAGCTCCGTCTCCTTCGACTCCATCGGCATTTGGCAATCCGTTTTTATCGGCTTAATTGCACTGGTCGCCATGGTCTGGTGGAAAATCCACCCTGCGATTATGATCGTTGCTGCATTTATATACGGGGGCGTTGTGCTGCCTCATTTTATGGCTTAATGCATACAAAACCGACTGCTTCATGGGAAGCAGTCGGTTTTGTTATAGCCAAGTTGTTTTTACGGGTATGCCAGTCAATCTGATTTAATCATTCTCAGTATATGTCTTAGATTAGTCAGACTTTGTAGTGTTCCAAAAAACCGGTCCGTGGAACATCTCAAAGTTTTTAACATTGGTCCGAATCGCGGCAACACTATCTATATCCCCAAATTTAATGGCAGGCAGGTAGTTCCAAGATTCCTCTTGAAGTTTGCCAAATATCTCTTTCGCCTCTTCATCTGATGGAGCAACCATCAATTGGTCCAACAATTGATCAATTTCAGGACTATTCGACCAACCGGTATAGTTAGTCCTGGAGTCTAAAAAGTTAATTTGTGTTGGGTCAGTCGCCACTTGATAACTCATTGGCATTAAGTCATAAAATTTATCATCTTCCCTGACTTCCATCAGGGTTGCCCAATCATATATCTCTAATTTAGATTTAACTCCAATCTTTTTAAGGTTTTCCTGAATAACAACCGCTGTATGGTATTGTTCATTATAATCCTTTGTTGTTAATATTGTTAGTTCTTCTCCGTTATAACCAGCCTCTTTAAACAATTTTTTGGCAGCTTCCGGGTCATATTCGTCATACTTGTCTTTCCCCTTGTCACTGTACCAGCTTACAAACTCCTTAGCTAATAATCCATGTTCCTGGGTATAGAACTTTTCATCCGTGAATGCGGCCATCATTACTTCCTTTTTATCCACTGCCAAGTTTAACGCCTGTCTGGCTTTTTCATTGGAAAATAGCCCATTACGTTTATTAAATACAACTGTGTTAAATCCATTTGTATAGGTCATTGTTTCCAGGTTTCCGTCACTTTCCAATGCCGCAAAATTATCGTGGGGAATTTCAAGTGATACATCGTACTCTCCCGTTTGAATTCCGGCAGTTCTGGTTGATTCATCAGGAACGATATGGAAAACCAATTCATCAACCATCGGGTCCTTCTTGCCGACCAATCCATCCAGTTCATTACGCGGCGATTGGTAATCTTCATTTTTAACCATCTTAATATATTGATCCTGTTTCCATTCTTCAAGCTTGAACGGGCCTGTTCCAATATACTCTTTCACTCCGGCTTTTGGTGCATTTTCAATCACTTCTTTTGGCATAATAGCCGGAAAGTTTATATTAGTGGCTAATATATACTTCGCGATTGTAAATGGCTTATCCATTTTTAACACAACCGTATAATCATCTTCTTTTACAAATTCAGATTTGGAAAAATAGGTGTTTGCCTTTCCATTTAACTCTCTCCAGCGTTCCATAGAAGCTACGACATCATCTGCCGTCATTTCCTTCCCATTATGGAATTTAACGCCTTTTCTTAATTTAAAAGTGATGCTTTTAAGATCTTCACTAGATTCAAACGACTCCGCCAGCAATGGTGCAGCTTCGTTCCTTTCATTGAAGGCCAAGAGCGATTCGAAAATATTACGCCCAATTTCTGTCGTGGCCACCGAAACGGTAGCATGAGGATCTAAGGTAGGCGGTTGTGCCATATAAGCGACATTCAATGTACCGCCTTTTTCATTACTTTTTTGGCTTTTACCGGCTTCATCAGATGACGAAGCACAGCCAACCAACATAAAGACGATCAAAAAAGATATGAATATTTTTTTCATGGTCTTTCCTCCCTTGTGATTTTTATGATTTTCCACATATAAAACAATTACATTGTTACCGCTCTCATATTATTTATATCTTCAAGTGCTTCTTCCAGATCCCTACGCAACCCCTTCCTTCAGATAATTCTTTAATGATAGCCCTTTCATTTTCGAGTTTTATTCTTTTACAAAGCTTGTGTTACCTTTATCCTATTATCCCATTATAAAAAAAGTTCCGATAATAGATTTGCACTATTGTTGGGGCTTTTTGAACTTTATTGACATCATTTGACCCAATTTACTAATTCTATTTTTTGCGCTACCTTATTTTAAGCCTAAAAAGTGTCCCCCACTACTTTCTTAGCGGAGGACACCTTTTATAATTTAATGGCGGATCCTTTTTCCTGCATCTCTCTTCCATTTTCCACTGCTTTTAATTATTTTTCGATCTGATTTAGATCGGTCAATGGGTTAGATTAGTTAGACTTTGTCGTATTCCAAAAAGACGGACCTTGGAACCACTCAAAACCTTCAACATTGGTACGTATAGCGGTAACCCTATCATAATCACCAAATTTTATAGCAGGTAAGTAGTTCCAAGTTTCATCTTGCAGTTTGCCGAATATCTCTTTAGCCTCTTCATCAGAAGGAGCCACCATCAATTGATCCAACAATTGATCAATTTCCGGGCTATTCGACCAGCCTGTATAATTAATTCTAGAGTCTAAAAAGTTGATTTGCGTTGGGTCAGTGACTGGTATGTTACCCATTGTCAATAGATCATAAAATTTGTCATCTTCTCTGACTTCCATCAATGTAGCCCAGTCATACACTAGTAATTCAGTCTTAACTCCAATCTTTTTAAGGTTGTCCTGAATAACAACTGCAGTTTGATAGTGAGACTCATACTCCCTGGTAGTTAATATTTTCAGTTTTTCCCCGTTATAGCCAGCCTCTTTAAACAACTTTTTAGCCGCTTCCGGGTCATATGCATCATATTTTTCTTTACCCTGTTCGCTGTACCAGCTTACATATTCCTTCGTTAACAATCCGTGTTCCTGCGTATAGAACTTTTTATCGGTGTATGCAGCCATCATTACCTCTTTTTTATCCACTGCAAGGTTTAAAGCTTCTCGGGCTTTTTCATTCGAAAACAGCCCATTGCGCTTGTTAAATATAACCGAGCTGAATCCTTCCGGATGGGTAATCGCTTCTAAATTCGCATCACTTTCAATTACAGAAACATTATCGTAAGGGATATTAAGTGCCACATCGTACTCTCCCGTTTGTATCCCAGCGGTTCTCGTTGAAGCATCTGGGACCATATGGAAAACCAATTCGTCAACCATCGGATCCTTTTTACCGACCACCCCATCAGGTTCTTTTCGCGGCGATTGATAATCTTCATTTTTAACCAGCTTAATATACTGGTCCTGCTTCCATTCCTCAAGCTTGAATGGACCTGTTCCAATATACTCCTCAACTCCGGCTTTTGGTGCATTTTCAATCACTTCTTTTGGCATAATAGCAGGGAAATTGATATTAGTAGCTAAAATATACTTGGCGATTGTAAACGGCTTATCCATTTTTAAAACAACTGTATAATCATCTTCTTTTACAAATTCGGATTTTGAGAAATATGTGTTCGCCTTGCCATTTAATACTTTCCAGCGCTCCATAGAAGCTACTACATCATCTGCGGTCATTTCTTTCCCATTATGGAATTTAACGCCTTTTCTTAATTTGAAAGTGATACTTTTAAGATCTTCACTTGATTCAAATGACTCTGCCAGCAATGGGGCAGCTTCATTCCTTTCATTGAATCCAAGAAGTGTTTCGAAAATATTGCGGCCAATCTGAGCTGTAGGCACCGCAACAGTCACATGCGGGTCCAAGGTAGGCGGTTGTGCCATAAAAGCGACATTCAACGTGCCGCCTTTTTCATCACTTTTTCCACTTTTGTTTGTTTCATCGGAAGAAGAAGCACAGCCAACCAACATAAAGATTATCAAAAAAGATATGAATATTTTTTTCATGATCTTCCCTCCATTGTACTTTTATGATTTCCCACCTGTAAATAATTACATTGTTACCGCTCTAATATTATCTATTTCTTCGAATGTTCCTTCCTGACCTACACGTAATAATACTCTTCTTTCTGATAGATTCATAATAATAGAGAAAATTGTTTCTACTTTTCGATATTCTGGTGCGTTTTCATTTTCAAAATGATTAATGGAGCTTGGTTTATTCAACGTATCCGATAACCATCTCTCAAACGTTTGTTCATTAATAGGTTCTTTAGCAGCTATGCTTGCTTTAATAAGTTGATCAGCCCTTTTCTTTCGAAGGATTGAATCTTCAAACCGAACATCATTCACGTCATTTACATATTGCTTAATGACATTGGAGCAAATATGGTTTGTGTGAGTCAGCCAACCATCGTCGCCACCTACATAATCAATCCCAAAAGGAGAGACCTCCAGATTCACCGTCATTCCATTTCCATTGCCATCATCATAGCCAATTAAAAAATTTCCGGTAGCCGCAATTTGCCCATTTGAAATCTTAGAAATTGCTTCGGCTTGGGAATATGAGTTTAATACGGCTCGATATCCAAGATGCAGCGGTATTTTGTTTGTCCCTTTATCTGTAACTAAAGCATTTAAACAAAAGCCTACCCCTGCTGAGTTAAAACCAATCTTCCCTATGATCCCACCTTCGGTTACCATTGTGATACGCGGGGCATTCTGAGCTTCTATATCAAGTAATAGCAAACTGTTTTTTTGTGATGCCGTCCAATCCCAAGTTTGGCCGATGATCGTGTCTTTAATGATCGGGCTGGAAACCGCCATGGACGTACAGCCATCCGAAAAAACCTCCCCTATATTCGTTAGGGCTATTTCACTTCGGGCGTTTAACGTCAAAATATCCTCAAAATCTACTCCCGCTCCCTCTGCAATCCCTTCCATTTCTTCAATCATCTGCAAATCATATTTTTCAATCGCATTTAAATGAAGCAATGCTTGCTCCCTTGCTTCTTGCCAACTCATTTTTTTGGCTACATAAAATAGCCTTTCATACGCTTTCAGACTATTCATCACTTCTTGTTTCCCCTGGCTCCCATGCAGGAATCCTATTTCCTTTGCAGAGCCCTGGAGATGTAACTTCTTAATCATAAAATGCATTCTCCTCTGTGATTTTGTTTGAATCCTCTTCCAAACGTGATACTTGATTACAAACTAAACGTGCACCTTCAACAGATGTAAGAACAACTTTTTTTCTTCTTGGCAATATTGATCGTTTTTAAAAAAAGCGTCCCCCACTAAGCTTTCCTAGCGGAGGACGCCTTTTATAATTTAATGGCGGAACCTTTTTCCGGCATCTCGCTTCTATTTTCCTTGCACTTTTCACTTTTAATTACTTATTGATCTGATTTAGATACAATCGGTCAATGGGTTAGATTAATTAGACTTTGTCGTGTTCCATAATACCGGGCCATGGAACCACTCAAAACCTTCAATGTTTGTGCGTATAGCGGCAACTCCATCATAATCGCCAAATTTAATAGCAGGCAAGTAGCTCCAGGATTCACCTTGCAGTTTCCCGAATATCTCTTTAGCCGCTTCATCGGAAGGAGCAACCATTAATTGGTCTAATAGTTTATCAATTTCCGGGCTATTCGACCACCCCGTATACTTAGTCCTTGAATCTAAAAAGTTAATTTGCGTTGGGTCAGTGACCGGGTTGTATCCCATTGGCATAAGGTCATAAAATTTATCATCTTCTCTAACTTCCATTAACGTTGCCCAATCATAAACCTCTAGTTTAGATTTAACCCCAATCTTTTTGAGATTTTCCTGAATAACAACGCCAATTTGATATTGGTCCTCGTAATCTCTTGTAGTTAATATTGTTAGTTCTTCTCCATTATACCCAGCTTCTTTAAACAATTTTTTGGCCGCTTCCGGATCATATTCGTCATACTTGTCTTTCCCCTGTTCACTATACCAGCTTACAAACTCCTTTGATAACAATCCATGTTCCTGAGTATAAAACTTTTCATCTGTGAAAGCCGCCATCATTACTTCTTTTTTGTCCACTGCGAGATTTAACGCTTGTCGGGCTTTTTCATTAGAAAATATCCCATTTCGCTTGTTATATACCACGGTGCTAAATCCTTCCGGATGGGTAATTGCTTTTAGGTTTCCATCACTCTCTATTGCAGGAACATTATCGTAAGGAATTTGAAGCGCTGCGTCATACTCACCCGTTTGAATTCCAGCAGTCCTTGTTGATGCATCCGGAACCATGTGGAAATTTAACTCATCAACCATTGGCTCTTTTTTACCAACCAATCCATCAGGTTCACTACGCGGTGATTGATAATCTTCATTTTTTACAAGCTTAATATATTGATCCTGTTTCCATTCATCAAGCTTGAAAGGGCCTGTTCCAATATACTCTTTCACCCCGGCTTTTGGTGCATTTTCAATTACTTCTTTTGGCATAATAGCTGCGAAGTTTATATTGGTGGATAATATATACTTGGCGATTGTAAATGGCTTATCCATTTTTAAAACAACTGTATAATCATCTTCTTTTACGAATTCAGAGTTGGAAAAATAGGTGTTTGCCTTGCCATTTAATACTCTCCAGCGTTCCATAGAAGCTACTACATCGTCCGCCGTCATTTCTTTCCCATTGTGGAATTTAATGCCCTTTCTTAATTTGAAAGTGATGCTTTTAAGATCTTCACTTGATTCAAATGACTCTGCAAGCAATGGTGCAGCTTCGTTCCTTTCGTTAAAGGCCAAAAGTGTTTCAAAAATATTACGTCCAATATCAGTTGTAGCTACAGACACAGTAACGTGCGGATCCAAAGTAGGCGGTTGTGCCATATAAGCGATATTCAACGTGCCGCCTTTTTCACCGCTATTTCCGCTTTTTCCTGCATCGTCAGATGACGAACCACAGCCAACTAACAAAAAGACTATCAAAAAAGATATAAGTACTTTTTTCATGATGTTTCCCCCGTTGTATTTTTTCTCTTACAATTACAATGTTAGTTCGGTAATTGTATCTATTTCCTCAAACTCTCCTTCCTGACCTATACGCAATAATGCCCTCCTATTTGATAAATTGATAATAATGGAGAAAATTGTTTCCATTTTCCGATGTTCTGGAGCATTTTCATTTTGAAAATGATTAATAGAACTTGGTTTATTAAACGTATCTGACAGCCATCTCTCAAATGTTTTTTCATTAATCGGTTCCTTAGCGGCAACGCCTTCTTTTATGAGTTGGTCAGCTCTTTTCTTTCTAAGGATTGAGTCTTCGTACCTGAGGTCATTCAAATCTTTTAATTTGCTTTTAAGAGAACTAGAACAAATATGGTTTGTATGGGCCAGCCAGCCATCATCTCCACCTATATAATCAATACCGTAAGGAGAGACCTCGGGATTAACTGCCATACCGTTCCCATCGCCATCATCATACCCAATTAAAAAGCTGGCAGAGGCTGCCATTTGCCCGTTTGCAACTTTTGAAATTGCCTCAGCTTGGGAATATGAGTTTAGGACAGCCCTAGTCCCAAGATGAATCGGGATTTCGTTTGTCTTCTTATCGGTGATCAAAGCGTTAAAACATAGGCCGACCCCAGCTGAATTGTAACCAATTTTTCCTATGATGCCCCCTTCGGTAACCATTGTAATGCGTGGTTTGGATTTAGCTTGTATATCAAGTAATAGCAAACTGTTTTTTTGTAAGGCAGTCCAATCCCAAGTTTGACCGATGATCGTGTCATTAATAATGGGACTGGTAATAGCCATGGTCGTACAACCATCTGAAAAAATGTTCCCTTTATTAGTCAGGGCTATTTCACTTCGGGCGTTTAATGTCAAAATATCTTCAAAATCTACTCCCGCCCCCTTAGCAACCCCTTCCATTTCTTCGACCATCTGCAAGTCATATTTTTCAATTGCATTTAAGTGAAGTAAAGCGTACTCTTTGGCTTCGGACCAACTAATTTTCTTAAAACCGTAAAATAACTTTTCATACGTTTCCAGACTATTAATCACTTCTTGTTTTCCTTTGCTCCCGTGCTCAAATCCAATTTCCTTTGCGGATCCCTGAAGATGTAACTTCTTAATCATAAGGCGTGTTCCTCTCTCTTATTTTTATCTCACCCTTAAAAAACTAATTGTGCAGGTGACAAGCAACCTGATGACCATTTGCTCCTTGGGTTATCGACGGGGCCTCCGATTTACAGCGATCCATGGCATATGGACATCGAGTGTGGAAAACACAGCCTGTTGGCAGATTTGTCGGAGACGGCACATCTCCTTTAATGACAATTCTTTCTTTTTTTCTATGAGGATTGGCAATCGGGATTGCAGACAGCAAGGCCCGGGTATAAGGGTGCATTGGATTTTTAAAGAGTTCATCAGTTGGTGCCAATTCTACGATACTGCCCAAATACATCACTCCGATTCGATCGGAAATATGACGAACAACACTCAGATCATGGGCGATAAATAAATAGGCTTGTTCAAATTCCTCCTGTAATTCTTGCAACAAATTAATAACCTGGGATTGGATAGAAACATCCAAAGCAGAGACTGGTTCATCACATATAATGACTTTTGGGGTGACAGCCAGTGCCCGTGCAAGACCAATCCGTTGTCTTTGCCCCCCTGAAAACTCATGAGGATACCGGTAATATTGATCCCTGCGTAATCCGACCTTGTTTAATAGGTCCATGGCTTTTTCCATTCTTTCAGCCTTTGTACCGATACCTTGAATCTTCATGGGCTCCTCAATGCTATAGCCAATTCTTTTTTTAGGGTTCAGCGAAGAATGTGGATCTTGAAAAATCATTTGCATTTCTTTTCTAACTGGCATAAATGCCTTTTCTTTTAATTTAAAGATGTCTTTCCCCTTGTATAATGCCGTGCCGGAAGTAGGCTCTGTCAATCGTAAAATCGTTCTGCCTGTAGTACTTTTGCCACATCCCGATTCCCCGACAAGCCCTAATGTTTCTTTTTCGTATAAATCAAACGTTACATTATTGACCGCTTTCACATGGCCCGTTACTTTACCAAGCGGATTAGTGATTGGAAAATGTTTCTGTAGGTTTTTTACCTGCAGGAGAGGTTCTTGTTTCTCATATTGTTGCTGCATTGTGTTCATGACCCTCCTTTTTTAAAAGCTCATCTGCCTTCCAACATCTCACTTTTTGTCCATCGCCTATTTCTTCTAGGACCGGTGCTTTGCTAGTACAATGATCGTCGGCAAATGCACATCTTGGTGCAAAACGACAACCTGTCGGAACAGCGGTTAAAGGAGGAACCACTCCTTCAATAACATGCAATTTTTCCGTCCGGTCTCCGTCAAGCTGCGGAATTGACTTCAGTAATCCCCTTGTATATGGATGGAGAGGACGAGAAAATAATGTCCCTACCTCTCCTTCTTCAATCACTTGCCCTAAATACATAACTACCACCCGCTGACAAACTTCAGCTACAACACCAAGGTCGTGGGTGATCATAATCACTCCCATTTCCAGCTCTGATTTCAATTCATCAATCAGGTCTAAAATTTGAGCTTGAATCGTTACATCGAGAGCAGTGGTAGGCTCATCTGCAATAAGTACTTTAGGTCTGCAGGCTAAGGCCATGGCTATTAACACTCTTTGGCGCATTCCGCCGGATATTTCATGAGGATATTCATTGATCCTTTTTTCCGGTGCAGGTATGCCAGTAAGCCTCAACATTTCTTCAGCTTTTTTAAATGCCTCACCTTTACTCACTTTTTGATGGATAACAATCACTTCAGCTATTTGGTCCCCAATTGTTTGCACGGGGTTCAAAGAAGTCATAGGGTCCTGAAAAACCATGGAAATCTTATTTCCACGGATATCCCGCATGTCGGCCTTACTAAGTTGCAGTAAGTTCTTTCCTTCGAAAAGAACTTCACCTTCGTACTTTGTCGTCTTTTCATCTAGTAATCTCATAATTGATTCAGAGGTTACGCTTTTTCCACAACCAGACTCTCCTACAATTCCAATAGTTTCCCCTTTGTTTACTCCAAAAGTGACATCATCAACTGCCGTGACAGGCCCTTCTTCAGTAGCAAAGGTCGTTTTTAAATGATTAACTTCTAAAAGTGGCTGACTGGACATCTTTAACCTCCTCAAATATGATTCTATGCCTGTCCATTCATTATTTTTTTGCTTTATTCGACTGAGGATCAATCAAATCTCGTATACCGTCTCCAAGCAGGTTGGAACCTAAAACAGCCAGTAAAAGAAACATGCCAGGAAATACAGTCATCCACCAAGCTGTCTGAATGACACTTTTACCGTCATATAAAATGTTGCCCCAACTTGGTTCAGGGACCGGTATACCCGCGCCTAAGAAGCTTAACGATGCTTCTATAATCATCGAAACTGAAAATACATAAGTGATTTGTACAATCAGTGGCGTAAGAACATTCGGTGCAATATGCGACCAGATAATTTTCCATGAACTTGCCCCCTGTGCTCTTGCCGCCTCTATATAGGTCTGCTCTTTTACTACTAGTGCAGCCGAGCGAACAATCCGAGCCACACCGGGCGTTTCGACAATGACAATTGCTATGACTACATTGATTGGTTTAGGCCCCATAACAGCCATAATAGCGATAGCCAACAGAATGGAAGGAAAAGCCATTAACCCATCTGCAATTCTCATTAAAATATGGTCCAAAATTCGGTAAAAAGATGAATACATTCCGATCAGCAGTCCCAGGAAGCCTGTAATGATGGCTACTGAGAGACCAACAGCCAAGGAAACTCTGGCCCCGTAAACGACACGGCTGAATATATCTCTTCCGAAGTTATCAGTGCCAAACCAATGTGTTGCGTTTGGCGGCTTCAAACGATTTACAGCCTCCAAATCATAAGGAGTAAATTGGGTAATAAGCGGAGCTGCAAGCGCCAACAAAGTGATCAGGAAAATAATTACGCCGCCGACCACAACCATTTTATTCGCCCAAACCCGCCTTAAAAATAAAGCACGTCTTTCTTTTGCAATTTCTCGTTTTTGCCCTATTACATCCGTTCCCACAACTTTTCTGGTTTCCGCAAGCATTTCGTCACCACCTATTTTTTATTTAGTCTGACCCTCGGATCAACGACTCCATATAATAAGTCAACTATAAGGTTAATGAATACGTAGGTTCCGGCAATTAAAAGTACGGTTCCTTGAATTAAAACGTAATCTCTTCGTTGGATCGCATTGACAATTAATTGTCCTATTCCCGGTATATTAAAAACCGCCTCGGTGACTACTGCGCCAGCCACTAAGGTGCCAAAAGCCTGGCCAACAACAGTTAAGATAGGAATCAACGCATTTCTAAAAGCGTGTTTATATATGATCACTCTTTCTTTCAGACCTTTTGCATGGGCTGTTTTAATATAATTCATGCTTAATATATCCAGCATGGATGACCTGGTCATACGAGCAATCAATGCCGCTTGAATAGAACCAAGTGTGATGGCAGGCAATATAAGAAACTTCAAATGATTCCATAACCCTGCACTTAATGGCTGATATCCGGCAGCTGGAAGCCAATGCAGCTCTACTGCGAATAATAGAATCAGCAGAAGTCCCAGCAAAAAACTAGGTATGGAGATTCCAAGTAAAGCAAAAACCATGAAGAACTGATCTACTGCTGTTCCTCTTTTCGTAGCTGCAATAATCCCAAATGGGATAGCGATTACAATTGAGATGATTTGAGCCAGTATGGCCAATGATAAAGTTGGGCCCAAATGACTGGTAAATGCTGTCAAAACCGGCATGTCCAAATAAAGAGAATCCCCTAAATCGCCCACAAATATTCCACTGAACCAACTAAAAAATTGCTGATACAACGGTAAATCCAAGCCCAGTTCTGTACGCAACGCTTTTATATCTTCCGGCAGTGCATCCGGCCCTAGTATAATTGATGCCGGATCACCAGGTGTCAGGTGTATCAAGAAAAAGACCACAATGGCAACTACTAACATGACTGGTATGATAGATAGCAATCTTTGTAAAATATATAATCTCAATCTAATTCTCCTTCCTCTTATTTTATGATAGCTGTTTTGAAAAACACCAAATGATAGCCCTTTCATATTTTTAGCTTTCATGAATTCCTTCGTTATTTTTATTATAAGAAAAGTCCCAACAATAATATTGCATTATTGTTGGGACTTTTTTAACTTTGTTGACATCCTTGGACCATTGCGGATGACCTCAATAACTATTGCAGCTATCACTAATATACTAATAAGCAATCCAAAAAAGGCATAAATGACAAGAAGGCTGAAATGCTGAAAAACAGCTATTGTTATGATGTATTTTGCAAGAGAAAAATACACAA
>NZ_QYTU02000003.1 GCF_003605365.2 Siminovitchia fortis | reverse complement strand
AAATTTACTTTCGTAATTTGGGATTAAATTTTTCCCACCACTGTACAGGCCACTCGCAGACAAACCGAGCATCAATCCGATAATGATCCCTTCTTTAACATTTGGAGTAATGAAAAAGATACC
This sequence comes from Siminovitchia fortis, assembly GCF_003605365.2. GTDB lineage: Bacteria > Bacillota > Bacilli > Bacillales > Bacillaceae_C > Siminovitchia > Siminovitchia fortis. The sequence goes on along the minus strand of NZ_QYTU02000003.1, from coordinate 149,630 downwards.
GAATGCAAGTCCCAAAACAATTGCTGCCAATGGAGAATATTTCACTGGGAACCCATATCTTTTTAACAGTTGAACGATTCCAATGATCAAAGGAACGATAGCAACATTATATATTTCAAACATAGATGCACCACCTTTTTTAGTTCGGCATTCTTGTACTATATTTATACGCGTAAAAAAATATCTTTGAACTAAGCTAAAGAATTAATTTTTAGCCACATCAAGAGCCTGCCTGCATTGCAATGCTGGAGGAACTCTGTTGGAGGCGTGCTTTTCCCTCAGTATTAACTGCATGTGACCTTCGAAGCAATAATCTATAATGCATTATTTTTCAAACAAAAAAGCCGGTTCCTTATGCTGGATTCGGCTTTCAAAATTTCACTTATATAAAACCCGTTGCAATGAAACAGGCCTTTTATATATTTTCACTATCTCGGTTCCACGATCAGTTTTATTGCAGTCCGTTCTTCTCCATCAATCAGAATGTCCGTGAAAGCGGGAATACATATTAAATCTACACCGCCGGGGGCGACAAATCCTCTTGCAATTGCAACAGCCTTTACTGCCTGATTCAAAGCCCCGGCCCCTATTGCCTGTATCTCCGCCCCGCCTCTTTCACGGAGAACCCCTGCCAACGCGCCCGCTACAGAATTTGGATTGGATTTTGCTGAAACTTTTAATATCTCCATTTCCTGTTCCTCCTTGTCATTTCCCCATATCGATTGCTGTAAGCCAAGCAACCGCGGTAGACCTTTCCACTGATACTATATTCGCGGAATGGAGGAACTATTCCGGTTTGTCCGAAACTGAAAATGAAGGAGGAGGCGTCAGTCCTTAAAAAAAGGCCGGTCGTCATTAATCATAATCCGTGCGATCGATCTTGCCTTACCTGTTTCCTTGTTCACTTGTATGAGACAGGCGCTGAGTTGCTTTCTTCCTGTTTTGGGAACCTCAAAGCGTGCTGGCAATGAGGTCTGGAAGCGATACAAGACGGCGTGTTTATCCATACCAAGAATTTCGTCGTACGGGCCTGTCATGCCAACATCAGTGAGATATGCAGTCCCGGCAGGAAGGATTCTTTCGTCTGCAGTTTGCACGTGTGTATGAGTGCCGATGACAGCCGTTACTTTTCCGTCAAGGAACCAGCCCATTGCCTGCTTTTCACTCGTCGCTTCTGCGTGGAAATCGACAAAAATGATATTTGTGCGGGTCTTTGCTATTTCGATCAACTCTTCCGCTTTTTTAAACGGACAGTCAAGCGGCGGCATAAAAGTACGGCCCTGAAGATTAATGACCGCAGCTTCTATATCATTCAGCCTTAAAAACACCATTCCGGTTCCGGGAGCTTCCGGAAAATTGGCGGGCCTCGTCATATATTTGGCTGTGTCTATAAAATCGAAAATGCCTTTGTTATCCCAGGCATGATTGCCCAGCGTTACCGCATTTGCTCCGGCTTCAAGCAATTGTTTGTATATGGATTCGGTTATTCCTCTTCCTCCGGCGCTGTTTTCGCCGTTTACGATGGTAATCTGCGGTTTGTAATGGGCTTTTAATTTCGGCAAATATTCTTTGACCATTTCCCTTCCCATTGAACCGACAACATCACCGACAAATAAAATATTCATTAAATGCTCCTTCTTTTCTAAAAAACTGGTTACACTGATTGTACACAATAATTTATTTTATATAAACCAAAAGTATTGAAAAATAGGAAAAGCGGTGTGAAAGTTCACACCGCTTTATTTAGCGTATTCAACAGCTCTTGTTTCCCGGATGACTGTAACTTTGATATGTCCGGGATAATCAAGATCATCTTCAATTCTTTTTCGAATATCACGGGCTAACCGATGTGCTTCCAAATCATTGATCTGTTCCGGCTTGACAATGATCCGAACTTCTCTACCCGCCTGAATGGCAAATGATTTTTCGACTCCGTCATATGACTCTGAAATCTCTTCCAGCTTCTCCAGTCGTTTAATATAGCTCTCAAGCGTTTCACTTCGTGCTCCCGGTCTTGCTGCAGACAATGCATCGGCAGCTGCGACGAGCACGGAAATGATTGAAGTAGGTTCAGTGTCTCCATGGTGAGAGGCAATACTGTTGATAACGACCGGATGTTCTTTATATTTAGTCGCCAATTCAATTCCGATTTCCACATGGCTTCCTTCGACTTCATGGTCAATAGCCTTTCCTATATCGTGAAGGAGTCCTGCACGGCGGGCCAAAGCTTCATCTTCCCCTAGTTCGGCTGCAAGCAACCCGGATAAATGAGCCACTTCAATAGAATGTTTGAGAACATTTTGACCGTAGCTTGTCCGGTATTTCAATCGGCCGAGAATTTTGATCAAATCGGGGTGAAGGCCGTGAACACTAACTTCAAATGTTGTTTGCTCACCGACTTCACGAATATGCTCATCGACTTCACGCCTTGCTTTCTCTACCATTTCTTCAATTCGGGCTGGGTGGATGCGTCCGTCTTGTACTAGCTTTTCCAGTGCAATTCGGGCGGTTTCCCGTCTGATTGGATCAAAGCCTGACAAAATTACAGCTTCTGGAGTGTCATCAATGATGAGATCAATGCCTGTCAGCGTTTCCAGGGTCCGGATGTTTCTGCCCTCACGGCCGATAATCCTCCCTTTCATTTCATCATTAGGCAAGTTGACAACCGAGACTGTCGTTTCGGCCACATGTTCGGCAGCACAGCGCTGGATTGCGAGAGAAAGGATGTTTTTCGCTTTCTTGTCCGCTTCTTCCTTCGCTCTTGTTTCACTCTCTTTAATCATCAATGCGGTATCGTGCGCCAGTTCCTTCTCAACGCTTGATAAAAGGAGTGCTTTGGCTTCCTCTCGGGTCAACCCTGAGATGCGTTCCAGTTCTGATTTTTGCTGGCGGATCATTTCATCCACTTTGCTTTCCATCTCTTCAATATGTTGTTGTCTTCCATTCAGAGAGTCCTCTTTCCGTTCAAGCTGTTCTTCACGCTTGGACAGAGTATCATCTTTTCTGTCGAGGTTCTCCTCCTTTTGCAATAAGCGATTTTCCTGTCTTTGCAATTCAGTTCTTCTTTCACGAAGTTCACGTTCAGTTTCAATACGGAGTTTGTGGTTTTCATCCTTCGCTTCCAACAGGGCTTCTTTCTTCAAAGATTCCGCTTCTCTTTTGGCTTTTTCCAAAATTTGTTCCGCGGACCCCTGTGCCCCTGTTATTTTTGCTTGAGCAACTGATTTAAAGATGAAATAGGCAACAACTACACCGACGATAAGGGTAAGCAAAATGGAGATGATGAATATGGTCAGATCCATGTTTTCACCCCCTCTTGCTATAAACTTGTATCATTCTTCTAACTGTCGGTTGGTACATGTTACAATATGCAGAGCCAAGCTCTAATTTTACGAAAAAAATTGTAAAATATACAGTTTAATTTTATAGGTGCGGGGAATTATTGTCAAGCTTAGACCATGTTATTCAGGAAAAGAAAACAGCAAAACCGAAGTTTTGCTGTTTAACGGCTTATTATTGATCCAACAGGGTGAATTCTTCCCGTTCCTCTTCTTCCGGGGCTGTGCTTTCATCATCCAGTCCATAATACTCCCGTATTTTAAACATAATCTCTCTGCGCAAATCTTCGTTTTCTTTCAAAAAGAGTTTTGCGTTTTCCCGTCCCTGTCCGAGACGCTCATCATTATATGAATACCAGGATCCGCTTTTTTGGACAATATCAAGCTCGGAGCCCATATCGATGATTTCACCTTCACGTGAAATACCTTCCCCATACATGATATCCACTTCGGCCGTTCTGAAAGGAGGGGCCACCTTGTTTTTGACAATTTTAATTCTTGTCTTGCTTCCCACGACATCCTGTCCCTGCTTCAATTGCTCGGCACGGCGCACTTCAAGCCTCACAGATGAATAGAACTTCAAAGCGCGTCCCCCAGGGGTTGTTTCCGGATTTCCGAACATGACGCCCACCTTCTCCCTGATTTGGTTAATGAAGATGGCGATTGTTTTCGATTTGTTGATGGCGCCGGAAAGCTTTCTTAACGCCTGGGACATGAGGCGGGCCTGCAGTCCGACGTGTGAATCTCCCATTTCCCCTTCGATTTCCGCTTTTGGTACAAGCGCAGCGACAGAGTCGATGACAAGAATTTCAATAGCACCGCTTCGCACAAGTGCTTCCGCTATTTCCAAAGCCTGCTCGCCGGTGTCCGGCTGTGAAAGAAGGAGCTCATCAATATTTACGCCCAGTTTTTGTGCATATACCGGATCGAGTGCATGCTCCGCATCAATAAAGGCAGCGGTTCCGCCACGTGCCTGCGCTTCCGCAATTGCATGCAGGGCAACAGTCGTTTTACCGGAACTTTCAGGGCCGTAAATTTCAATGACCCGCCCCCTTGGGTAGCCGCCTACACCGAGCGCTATATCAAGCGCCAGCGATCCGCTCGGGATGGTCGATACTTTACTGTCCGTCTGTTCGCCCAATTTCATAATGGACCCTTTTCCGAATTGCTTTTCTATCTGTTTCAAAGCCATATCTAATGCCGCTTGACGATCACTCACACATTTTCCTCCTCAATTATATTCATTCAAGTTTCAAACCTTGGGATTTCCTTAGCAAAATCTATTTATATTATACCTGTTTTTCATATCATTGCCAAGCAGAAAGCGAACATTTATTCTGTGTTTTGAAAGAGAAAATGGTTGAAAAATTCAATTTTCATCAGGGGATTGTATTATTTTCAAAGCATATTTTTATTGAAAATTAAATTTCAATAAAAATAGAGCCGCCCGGCTCTATTTTTTGTCTAGCTCTTTTAACTCTTTTAATAGATAATAGCATCCCATTTTGACGGAACGCCGCCTGTTTCCGTTTCGTGTACCTGCCATCTTTGCGAGAATCGCCTTGGATTCCCGATCTTTGAACGACATGCCGATCCATACTGTCCCGGCGGGATGCCCTTCAAGCGAATCCGGCCCGGCCGCACCGGTGAAGCTTATTCCGATGTCGGCATTAAGCGACATTCTGACATTTTCGGCAAGCTCTATCGCACACTGCTCACTGACCGCCCCATATTTTTCCAACGTCTCGGGTTTTACATCGCACAGCTTGACTTTTGCCTCATTCGAGTAGCAGACGATGCCTCCAAGCAGCATTGTACTGACTCCGACCACCGATGTCATTTCAGACTGGAACAGTCCGCCTGTCAAGCTTTCGGCTGCTGCGATTGTCAATTCGCGATTTTCCAGCACCTTCAACAGTTCGGCCATCAGTGATGTATCGTTATAGCCGTAAAAATGCTCTCCTGCTTTTTCTTGGATTTGCTTTTCTATATCATTCAGCATGGCCACGGCTTTGTCTTTGCTATCGCTTCTGGCGGTCAACCGGATTGTCACTTCCCCATCTCCCGCTAAAGGGGCTACAGTAGGGTTCGTTTGGGCATCAATGATATCGGATAATCTTTCAGCAATTTCCGCCTCTCCGATATTAAAGAAACGAAGCACCCTTGATTCTATGCAGTCCACCGTTTCCAATTGATCAATGATCGCCTGTCTGCCGTATGTTCTGAACATCGGCTTCATTTCGTGGGGCGGACCCGGAAGCAGCATATAAAAGCATGGACCTTCTTTTATAAACATGCCTGGTGCCATCCCATGCTCATTCGGGAGCACTTTTGCCCCTATGATGACACGGGCCTGTTTTTCGTTGTTGGCTGTCATATACCGGCCGGTCCTCTTGAAGTAATCCTGGATTTTTTCCCAGGCATCATTGTCTGTTTCCATTTCCCGCTGCAAATGGCCCGCAATGATTTCCTTTGTGAGATCATCTTTTGTGGGGCCCAATCCGCCTGTGAAAATTAACAGATCAGCCCTTTTTTCCGCCTGCTTTATAGCATCTGCCAGCCGGCTTGGATTATCGCCGACGACAGTATGGAAATAAACGTTGACACCGATCTCTGCCAGTTCCCCGGATAGATACTGTGCATTCGTATTGGCAATTTGGCCAAGCAGCAACTCCGTACCGACACCGATTATTTCAGCTTTCATTCATGAATCACTTCCTTTATATCTATTTTGAATGTCGAAAAATTCCACGGTTAATGTAAAAATAATCCCATCCCGACCAAACGGTAAATATGAAAGCAACCCATAACATTATGTCGGCAAAAGGGAAATGGATTGCTGAAAATGGCATATTATGAAGCAGCAAAGCGCTGATGGCAATAATTTGGGTCCATGTCTTAATTTTCCCCAGCATATTGGCAGCCACTACTTCCCCGGTCCCGGCCAATATAAGGCGCAGGCCTGTCACTGCGAACTCACGGCTTATGATCACAATGACAATCCATGAAGGGGCCAAGTGCATTTCAACCAGTACGATCAGCGCAGCGGAAACAAGCAGTTTATCAGCAAGCGGGTCGAGGAATTTTCCCAGATTCGTGACCAGGTCATATTTGCGTGCAAAGTAGCCATCGATCCAGTCCGTGACAGAAGCGATAATAAACAATATCGCCCCGGCAAAATGCGCGGTTTCCAAATCTGCGCCAAAATAATGCAGTGTTCCCCAGTCAAAAGGTACGAGCATCAATATCAGGAATATGGGGATGAGTAAAATTCTTGTTACGGTTATTTTATTTGGTAAATTCATCTGTTGTCTGCCTCCTAAGAAAAACGCAAGGCGCCGGCTGGCGGCAACATGCTTGAATACTTAAAGCAATTTTTCAGACCTTGAAAAATGGCCCCCGATTACGCGGCGGCCCTCCTGGATCATGGTAGCTATTCTTTGTCAAACTTGATACTGATCTCCTGTGTGACATGCTGAACCGGGTCCAGTTCGTATTCCAGCTTCTGGTCGTTTACATGGATATCCGTTTCGAATGCCCGCCCAATTATGATGTATGCACTATTTTGATCTGACAAATCAAAGCTTTGGCTTGCTCCGTTCTGGAGCATTCCTTGAAACAATTCCTGATTGTTCCCGTCGAGAATTTTGACCCAAGTCTCTCCCGAAGCGGCGGCACTCACTTTCAGTTCGAATTTGTCAGTACCTGACAGATTGTATGCAGTCACATTGCCCGAGACATTATCCATGGCCAGCTCCTGCTCGGCATTTTCGGTATCCTCATTCGGATCCTGCGGATCATTTTCCTCTTTTGATTCTGCTTTTTCCTTTTTATCAGGGTTTGGTTCAGGAGTTTTGATTTCATCCGACTCTTTAATATCAACGCTTTGATCTTTGCCGTTTCCGGCAGGCTGCTTCCCAGTGTCTACATTTTTGGAAAAGAAATACCAGATTAAGAAGAGTACTGCTACGATGGCGACTCCGATCAAAATTTTTGGCAGCAGTTCGGCAATTTTTGAAGTCCTTGCCGACACGGTGCGCCTCGTTTGTACACGGGAAAGCTGTTCCGACAAATCATCTTCGTAAGCAGCCGGAATCTCGTTTTTATATTCCTCAAACAGTTCATCCGCTGAAAGCCCTACTGCCTCAGCATATTGTTTAATAAAAGCCCTCACATAAAACTTGCCTGGAATCTGGCTGTAATCTCCCTCTTCAATGCCGGAAAGATACTTTTTCTGGATTTTTGTCATTGATTGTAGCTGGTCCAGGCTGATCCCTTTTTCCTCACGAGCCGCTCTCAGGCGGCCCCCCAATTCAGTCAAAGCTAACACCTACCTATCCTAGAAGTACGTCTAAAAGTCGAAGTTTCCAAAGCCGCCAATACCGGGCTCCTCAAATAAGTTCTGCTTTTCGACCACATCGTATGTTATCTCTTCGTCAGGGTTGTTGCGCAACTCGATTATGTAATCGAAGTCCTCGATGGAATACTCCGAATGCTCAACAAAAATATCAGGGTGCTCGATCACTTTTACTGCCGGCATCCTCATAATTTCCCTGACCAGCTGAAGATGCCGTTCATCTGCCCTTCTTCTTGATACGATCCCATCTATAATGAAGATATTGTTTTCATTATATTCGTCTTTTATCAGTTCTTTTCGGATTGTCTGTTTCAATAAGGTGGACGAAACAAAAAGCCATTTTTTATTGGCGCAGACACTTGCCGCAACAACGGATTCCGTCTTTCCGACCCTTGGCATGCCCCTGATGCCGATCAATTTGTGCCCTTTTTTCTTGAAAATTTCAGCCATGAAGTCGACAAGGATTCCCAGCTCATCCCTGACAAAGCGAAATGTCTTCTTATCGTCATGGTCTCTCTGGATATAGCGCCCATGTCTTACAGCCAGCTTGTCACGCAGCTTGGGCTCCCTGATTTTTCTTACTTTGATCGTTTCCACTGTTTCCAAAATGGATTCAAGCCTCTTAATTTGATCATCACTCTGGGCGCGGATCAAAAGTCCCCTTCTGCTGGCATCTATACCGTTAATACTGACTATATTAATTGCAAGCATGCCCAGAAGTGAAGAAATATCCCCCAGTAAACCAGGACGGTCACTTGTAATCTCATATTCCAAATACCATTCTTTACCTTCCATATAAAAACAGCTCCTCGAAAAAAACGGAATCGATCCTTTTTATCGTATCACATCATTTCTAGCTTATATCATATCTGATTTTAGTTAAAGAAAAAAGAAAAACTTTATGTAAAAATGCAGGCGAATCTATACGTTGTAGCAGTACAAGTAAAAAAGAGAGGAATATTCCTCTCCGTTACGATAAACATATTCATTTAGTGAGTGCTTTTGTTTTCAACCAGTTTGACCATCACACGAGCAAGCGCTTGCTGCTCTTCTTCAGATGCAACAGACCATAAATCAGAAAGCACCCGCTCCTGCTCGTTTTTAGGATCAACTTGCTTTGCCAGGTAGTCGCCGACTTGATGAGCCATTTGGTCTATGACCTCTTGTGACATTCCCTGCTGCTGAGCCTGATCCAAACGGTCACCAAGGAAGTTTTTCCATTGTTCCCAGTTTTCAAGTACTGACATGCTTTTGTGCCTCCTTCACATTTTGGTACGATGTTATTATTTGCATGAGTGAAGGAAATATGCATAATTCTTAAGTTGACAATACATATATTATGTATACCATCCGCCGTTTACGGAAACGACTTGCCCTGTAATATATGAGGCTTTCGGTGATAATAAAAAGGAAACAGCATCCGCGATTTCTTCCGGCTCAGCGAGCCGCCTTAATGGTATTTCCTCCTCAAGGCTTTCAAGCTCCTCTTCCGAAAAACGATGAAGCATCCCGGTATTGACAGCTCCTGGGGCTACACAGTTCACCCGGACGCCGGAGCCGGCCACTTCTTTGCTTAACGCTTTAGTAAATGAGATTTGCGCACCCTTAACTGTAGAATAAATCACTTCGCATGCTGCGCCCGTCTGTCCCCACAATGAACTGATGATGACAATTTGAGAAACAGGATTTCTCATCAGTTTTGGAAGCAGGTTTCGAATTAAAATGAGCGGGCTTTTTACGTGGAGCTGAATCGCGTTTTCCATTGTTTCATCATCAAGATCAGAAAAAAGCCCAAAAGGGGCATTTCCGCTTGAATAAACAATCGCGTCCAATTGAAATATATTTCCGATGATTTGATCACATCCGGTTTCGACTGAAAGATCGGCCTTGATCGGAATCACTTCTATGCCGTACTCGGCTAATTCCGTTACAAGTTCCAGGATCCGCTGCTCATTGCTGTGATAATGCAAATATAAATTCCAGTTTTCTTTCGCAAGCGTTCTTGCTGTTGCAGCTCCTATTCCGCCGCTTGCCCCCGTAATCAAAGCAAATTTTTTCATTTTACATTTCCTTTCACAGAAAAAACCCGGGCTATTGGCCGGGTTTTTCTATTATTTCGGTATCACGTGGCATGTTGACATTCTGTCTTCCGAAAAGAACTCTGTCGCTGCGGTTGTCAAGTCAGTGAATGTTAAACTCTCGATAACCGGAACAACATCAAAGAGGTTTATCCCGTTCAATTTATAGCGTGTAAACTGATTTGCAATGAATTCAGGAGAGTTGAAAGCCCTTAGAAAGCCGCCGATCCGCTTTTTCTTGGCTCGTTCAAGCTCCTCTTCATTCAATCGGGATGCAGCTTTCAGCATCATATTCTGCAATTGCCCGGAAAGTAAATCCGGGTCTTGGGTATCACCGCCGATGATGGCGAAGCCAAAGCCATCTTCCTGCGTGTAGTCAAATTGGAATGTCTCATCGATCAAGCCATCATTATACAATGTTTCGTAGTTTGCCGAACTTTTACCGAATAAAATATCGAGCAAAATATTAATAGTCAGTTCCTGCTTGAGCATCGATCCGCCGTCACCTTCAAAATGCGGCGCTTTTACGCCCACCATGCATTTAGACGTCTGGACATCCATTTTAATGACCTGCTTCTTCTTGGCAGCCGTATCCGGTTCTTCCTCAAAATGCCTGACTATTTCCTGGGCTGGTTCGAATTGCTTTTTCTTCTGGTCTTCACGGATGAAAGAAATGATTTTTTCCGGATCGACCGGACCCGTGACAAAGAACAGCATATTGCTCGGATGATAAAATGTGTTGTAGCACAGGTAAAGCAGGTCGGCCGTAATATGGGAGATCGACTCAATCGTCCCGGCGATATCAATCTTGACCGGATGGCTGTGGAAGAGGTTCTCGATTAAACCGAAATAGACTCTCCAATCCGGGTTATCATCATACATTGTGATTTCCTGTCCAATAATCCCTTTCTCTTTTTCAACAGTCTTTTCTGTAAAATAAGGTTCCTGAACCATATGGATCAGGGTGCTTAAATTCTGTTCGATATTAGTTGTGCTGGAAAAAAGGTAAGCTGTTCTTGTAAATGATGTGAATGCATTGGCGGAAGCCCCCTGCTTGCTAAAAAGCTGGAACACATCCCCATCTTTTTTTTCAAACATTTTATGCTCAAGGAAATGCGCAATCCCGTCAGGGACATTTTCCATTTCTGTTTCATTCAAGGGGATAAAAGTGTTATCGACAGAACCGTACTTTGTTGTGAACGTAGCAAAAGTTTTATTGAACCCTTCCTTCGGGAGGACATACACTTGAAGCCCGTTATCCAGCGTTTCATGGAATAAGGTTTCTTTTAACTGATCGAAGAAAATGCTCTTCACTTTTCAGTCCCCTCCTTCGTTCCCGTCAAAAAGTAAATGGTGTCCATTTCAATCTTCCGGGCTGCGTCCGCAATTTCCTGTTTCGACGTTTTGGCAATTCGGTCCTGCCATTCATCCAGGTTAATGACTGTATGGCCTACAACATTATGATAGAGTACCTCCGTCAGGCCCCGCGCTGTATCGATGGTCTCAAGAAATTGATTTTGTATGACGGCCTTTGTCTGCTTTATTTCCTGATCGGAGAAATCCCCGTTCTTCATTGATTCCATTTGTTCTTTAATGATATTGACGGCTTTTTCATAGTTTTTGTCGTCAATTCCTGACATGACCATCAGCAAGCCTTTATGGCTTTCGATTCTGCTCGCTGCATAATAGGCGAGGTTGGCTTTTTCCCGCACATTGATAAAAAGCTTGGAATGCGGAAAACCCCCAAAAATGCCATTCACCATTTGCAATGGAAAATAGTCGCTGTCACCGTATCTGATATTCGTACGGTAGCCGATGTTCAGTTTGCCCTGCTTTAAATCTTGCCTTTCGATAATTTCTTTTACTTCAATATTGTTTTTTTCAACAGACTCCGAACTTCTCTTCGGTGTGCGCTCAGCAAAACGAAGTACATCACAATAACTCTCCACTTCCGCCTTGTCAATATCACCGATTATGTAAAGGTCGAGTTCATCTTCGTTTAACGCCCGCTCATAGTAGCTGTACAGGGATTTTTGCGTTATGTCATCCACTTGGCCAAGTTCGCCGTGGACAAATAATGAATAGGGTTCATCCTTGCACATTTCCTCGGTAACACGGAATGTTGCATATCTCATTTTATCATCGTAAACCGACTTGATGCGCTGCTTTAATGTCCGCTTCTCTTTTTCGACTGTCTCGGAATCAAAGGCCCCATTATCAGCATTGGGTTCCAGCAATATTTCCTTTAACAGTTGGACTGCCTTTTGCAATAGCGGAGTTGTATCTTTTAGGAACACCTCATTGGCGATTTCAATCGTCAATGTGATGATGTGATAGTCCCCTTTTTTACTGAGGTCCACTTGCAGGGTTGCGCCATATAATTGATCGAGATATGTCCGCAGCTTGACGGTTGATGGGTGTTTTTTTGTACTGCTTTGCAAAACATGCGGCAAGAGCGCACGGTAGGTGACGGTCTCTTTTTCAAGCGGTGCTTTCATTTTCCAGATAATGGTGTTGGTCTTGTATTTATCAGTATTAATCAGGTGCAGGGTATATCCTTGCTTTTTCACTGTTTCCTCATGCAGCAACGGCATTCGCCACGCCTCCTTTTATATGGATAGGAAAAAATAAAAGATTAATACAGCGCCGCTCCAAGCCAAAAACTTAGGCTGGCGCCTTCCGCTTTTCTTAATAGTTTACAGGCTATGTTTATCGTATGTCCAATCTTATCATTATATTCAAAGTCCAATCGATCTATTCCACATCAAGAGGTCTGTTCTTCTGTCCGGGAAACTAATACTGTTCTCGGTTTACTTCCCTCATACGGCCCGACAACCCCCCTGGCCTCCATTTCATCAATGAGCCTGGCAGCCCGTGTATAGCCTATCCTGAAACGCCGCTGCAGCATGGAAACGGATGCTGTCTGCATCTCGACAATCAATTGGACCGCTTCATCATAAAGTTCATCTTCCACTTCTTGGGACTTCTCCGGCAGATCCTCGGGAATCATGTCTTCCTGATATTGGGCTTTCTGCTGGGAGATGACAAAATTGACGATATCCTCAACCTCCTGATCCGACAGGAACGCACCTTGGACCCGGACCGGTTTTGAAGCTCCCACCGGCAGAAACAGCATGTCTCCTCTGCCCAGAAGCTTTTCTGCCCCGCCGGTATCAAGAATGGTTCTCGAATCGGTTTGGGATGATACGGCGAATGCGATCCGGGAAGGGATATTGGCCTTAATAACCCCGGTAATGACGTCTACAGACGGGCGCTGGGTCGCAATGATCAAATGAATGCCGGCAGCACGTGCCATCTGCGCCAGCCGCGTAATCGAATCCTCCACATCATTGGAAGCAACCATCATCAAGTCGGCCAATTCGTCAACAATGACAACAATATAAGGTAAAAGCGGCTGTTTCTCTTCCCTTCCCGCATTTTCACGATGAACAAAATCATTATACCCTTCGATATTTCTTGTTCCGGTATGGGAGAATAATTCATAACGCCTTTCCATCTCACTTACTACCTTTTTAAGGGCCTGTGATGCTTTTCTGGCATCTGTCACAACAGGCGCAAGCAAGTGCGGAATCCCATTATAGACGTTTAATTCAACCATTTTCGGATCGATCATCATCATTTTTACTTCATGGGGCTTGGCTCTCATTAAAATGCTCGTAATGATGCCATTTATACAAACGCTTTTTCCGCTTCCGGTAGCGCCTGCAACCAGAAGATGCGGCATTTTATTCAATTCAGCCACAACGGCCTCTCCGGTAATATCCCTTCCCAGGCCGATTTGCAATTTAGCCTCCGGCTTTTGATGTTCTTTTGCCTCAAGCACTTCCCTTAAAGAAACGACGGCAATTTCAGAATTGGGCACTTCAATGCCGATGGCCGATTTTCCAGGGATTGGCGCTTCAATCCGAATATCTTTCGCTGCAAGTGCCAGTGCCAAATCGTCACTCAGGCTGACAATCCGGCTGACCTTTACCCCTGCATCCGGATGCACTTCATATTTTGTGACGGCGGGCCCAAGATGAACCTGTGTGACACGTGCCTTCACCCCAAAACTCTGGAATGTTTTTTCCAGTTTTGCGGCATTGGCATGAATCAATTTATATTCACTGCTTTGATCGGCTGTTTTAGGCCTTGAAAGCAAGGTTGATGGCGGGAGTTCATAGTCCTCATTCTCCATCTCGTTAAAAGTGAGCTTCGGTGCAAGATCTATTTCATCTTCGTTTCCGCCTGGCTCAGCCAACTCCTCTTCCCTATCCTTAGGCTGGCTGTTTTTTTCGGAAAAACTTGAGATAATCGGTTCTGCCGGTTCATCTGTATGTATGGTTGCCTGTTGAGGTTCAACAATAAGAGGAGTCTTCCCGCCATTTTCCTTCTCTTCTCCATCTCCCTTTTTCTTTGCCTCTTTTTTTGCTTTTCTTTCTTCCTTCATTTCTTTTATATCATTTAAAAACGCTGTCCATTGATCTTTGATGAATACACCGGATTTTTTTCCAACTTTCTCAACAAAATCTCCCATTGATTTGCCGGTTAGTAAAATAATCCCGACCAGTATGAGGAAGAAGCTGATGATTTTTGTTCCCGTTGCATCAAAAAGAAGGTAAAAGCCGGAAAATAAAACGGCTCCAATCATACCCCCGCCCAAATCGTTCGTTGACGCTTCGCCTTTAATGATTTGCATAAACAGGTAATACGTACTTTTTATCACGCTTTTATGCGCAAGCATGCCTTCTTTATTCATCAGGCCAAAAAGCTTCACGTGGGCAAGAACAAGCATACTGGCCAAAATCAGATAAAGGCCGATAAGCCTGCCCTTTAGAAGAACCGGCCATTCCCTTTTTATTATGAAAAAACCGGCTATACATAATACCGCCAGCAATCCAACCATATACCATTCACCGAGCAAAAAATAGAAAAAACGGGAAATTCCCCGGCCCACAGCACCAAGTTCAATAATGGATATCAGCGTCAAAGCAATCAAAGTGATTCCCGCAAGTTCATATTGAAGGATCTTTTTGAGCTTATTGCTTGTTTTGCGACTTCTTCTTTTCTTTTTAGCCATTTTAATCACCTTGCCTAATCTATCATCTTGAACTTGAAGAAATGCTTTTATATACAAAGCAGCTAGAACATATGAGCTGTTTGGTCATTCAATTATATCACATATCTTTAGGATGTTTTTCCTGATTTTCTAAATATGGGAATCAAAAGCAGGAATCAATCGGAACATTGCAAATCAGCCGGGCATGAGCCCGGGGAAAAATTAGATTCACGAAAAAATGCTTTCCCCGTTATCTGAGGGAAAGCATTTTTTCACTGTTTAAAGCTATGGAATGATGATGTGATATGTCCAGCTTCAGGCGCCTTACGCTTTTCTCAAGAGAAATGGACTTCGTTTATATAAAGATGGGATCCGGGCTGGATCTCGCTTTTTAAGTAATCCGAAGGGTTGCTGCTCATGATTCGGATAACCTTGCATTTATGCCCGTCTTGCTCCACCAGCAACGGAATATTATTCCATATACACTCGGTTTGATTTGAAAAGTCGTCTTTATTGGCGGGAAAGATATGTTCATGGGGCACGATGGAATGAATGATCATTGCAGCAGCCCTTCTTCTTCATTGCTTTCTTTGTTGGCGGCTATCATTTCATTCAGCTTTTTCATCGCTGAGCCGACTCCGCCCACTTCGTTAATCAGTCCGTAATTCACTGCATCAGCGCCGATCACATTTGTACCGATATCGCGCGTCAGATTGCCTTTGGCAAACATAAGGTCCTTAAATGTCTCCTCGGAAATATCGGAATGCTTCGTTACAAATCTGACAACCCGCTCCTGCATTTTATCCATATATTCAAAAGATTGCGGGACGCCTATGACAAGGCCGGTCAGCCGGATGGGATGAATGGTCATAGTGGCGGTCTCGGCTATAAATGAATAGGAGCAAGACACGGCAATCGGTACACCGATGGAATGGCCGCCCCCCAATACGATGGAAACGGACGGTTTTGATAAAGTCGAAATCATTTCCGATATGGCAAGTCCCGCCTCCACATCTCCGCCAACCGTATTCAAAATGACAAGCAGCCCTTCAATTTTCGGATTTTGTTCAATTGCCACGAGCTGCGGAATGATATGCTCATACTTTGTTGTCTTATTCTGAGGGGGCAGCTGCATATGCCCTTCGATTTGGCCAATAATCGTTAAACAATGGATATTTGCATCCTGGCCCAGGTCAGGTACATTCGTCTGCCCCAGCTGCTGTATCTTTTCCACAATCCCTGCCGGCTTCATTTCGGGTGTTTGGTTCGGTTCATTCGGCTCTTCTTCAAGCCTGTAGTCAGTTGAATGGTCGTTCTGCATGAAATACCCCCAAAACAAAAGATAATTGAAATTAGTATTCAACTACTTCGTTTGTTTCATACAGAAATAAAGAAAAGCGCCGACAGCAGCGGCGCTTTTCTTTTGCTTTAAACTTCCATGATGATCGGCAGTATCATCGGCCTCCGTTTGGTCTGGTCAAATAAAAATTGATTCAGCCTGTCCCGGATATCCTGCTTGATTCCCGACCAGTCGAATGAGCCTTCGGAAATGGCTTGTTCAACAATCGACCGGACGATATTTGTTGATTCATCTATCAGCTTCTCCGATTCCCTTACATATACAAAACCGCGGGAAATGATCTCAGGCCCCGAGGCAATTTTCCTGTTCTTCTTATCAAGCGTAACAACGACAGTGAAAATTCCATCCTGTGAGAGCAGCTTGCGATCCCGCAGGACGATGTTTCCGACATCCCCGATGCCGATTCCGTCAATCAATACATTTCCGGCAGTTACTTTACCGCCGACGGACATTTTACCATCTTTGTATTCAACGATTTCACCATTGTTCGGGATAAATATCTGATCTTTGCTTAAGCCTGTTTGTTCGGCCAGCTTTGCATGCTCAAACAGCATCCGGTATTCTCCCTGGATCGGAATAAAAAATTTAGGCTTCATCAAATTGAGCATAAGCTTCAGGTCTTCCTGGCTGCCATGGCCCGAAACATGGATTTTAAAGTATGGCGTGCTGACAACTGCTCCCGCTCTATATAAAAGATCAATCGTTTTATACATGAATGTTTCCAATCCGGGGGAAGGCGTGGCTGTAATCAGCACAGTGTCGCCTTTTTTGATATTGATCTGCTTATGATTTTGCCTGGCCATTTTTTGCAGGGCTTCAAACGGCTCGCCCATTGTTCCTGTCGAAATGATGACAATTTCATTGTCCTCGTATTTCGGGATGTCACTTATCGGCACCATAAGCTCGTCTGAAGCCAGGGAAAGGTAGTTCAGCTTAAGGGCGATTTCAAAGCTCCGTTCTATGCTTTTTCCGACAACTGCCACTTTCCTCCCGTCCTCATACGCGGCATCCAGTGCCTGCTGGATCCTTATGAAATTGGATGCAAAACAGGCAACGATAATCCTTCCTTGTGCTGTATGGAATGTATTGGACAATTCCCTTTCCGTGACAGCTTCCGAGGTTGTAAAGCCCGGGTTTTCCGCTTCGGTGCTGTCCGATAAAAGGCAGAGTACCCCGGAATCCCCGATGCTTGCCATCTTTCCAATCTCGGCCTGGTATAATTCCGTGGCTGCCTGATCGAACTTAAAATCGCCGGTATGGACAATTTTTCCTTCTGATGTTTGTATGCAAATCCCGACAGAATCTGGGATGCTGTGGGTTGTATGGAAAAATGTGATGACGGTGCGTTCGAATTTTATCCTTGAATTGGATTTAACGGTATGAAAACGGCTTGATGCCTTGAGCCCGAATTCTTTCAATTTCTCTTTCGCAAGTGCGATTGTCAATTTCGTACCGTAAACAGGAGCATTTATTTTTTGCAAAACATAAGGGAGAGCCCCTATTGCATCTTCATGTCCGTGCGTCAAAAATATTCCCTTAATACGATCTTTTTGTTCCTCCAGCCACGTTGTATCCGGTATAACAATATCGATGCCGAGCATTTCATTTTCGGGAAACTTCAAGCCGGCATCGATGATGAAAATATCCGTATCAATTTCGATGACATACATATTTTTTCCTATTTCTCCCACTCCTCCAAGCGGAATTATTTTTATGCTGTCATTTTTCACTTTAGTCAAAATACTTCTTCCTCCCATGATGTATATTCCCGATCTTCATCAGTTACACTCCATTATACTTGATTGTGAATTCCATGTTCAACAATTACGGAAAATGGCGGGCAAAAGCAATTAAGTCTAAAGCTTAATAAAAAACCGGCGAAAAATATGATACAATTTTTATAATGACATGGATATGAATAAAGGAGACTTTGCATGAACAAGGGAACTTTACTTCAGGAGCTTGAGATTTACCGTTCTTTCCTTCAATACTCAGATATTGTTTTTTCGTTTCATTCAATCGATGGAGATTTTACATATGTTTCCCCGACTTCATATCCCTTGCTGGGATATAAGCCGGAAGAGCTGCTCAATTCCAGCCTTTACGATTTTTCCCATCCGGGTGACAGAAAAAAATTAAAGGACGTTTGTCTCACCCAGTCCTATAAAAGGGTCAAATATCGTTTCTGCCGTAAAGAGGGCGATTATATATGGCTGGAAACCACACTGATACCCTATTGTGAAAACGATGAACAAAAAGGGTTTTCCTGTATTTCAAGGGATGTGACGAATCAGATTGCAACGGAAGCGCAGCTGGAAGAAAATAAAGAAAAGTACCGCCTGCTCGTTGAAAATTTCCAGGATACTGTCGGTATCATAACAAAAAGCGGGCATTGGATTTACATTAATGATACGGCCAAAAAGCTGTTCGGCGTTACAAGAAAAGAAGAAGTCATCGGCAAGTCGATTTTTGATTTCATATCTCCTGCATCCCATGGAGTCGTAAAGCGCCAGCTTTTGCAAAACGGCATAAAGGAAGACGTTGAATTTACTGTTTCCAGGCATGACGGACTCAAAAAATATGTCCAGGTCAAGCTGATTCCGACAACATATAAAGAAAGGGAAACCTTTCAAATCCTGATCAGGGATATAACCGAGCAAAAGAAAACCGAGGAAATTATGCACAGGACCGAAAAGTTGTCCGTTGTCGGACAACTTGCTGCAGGCATTGCACATGAGATCAGAAATCCTTTGACAGCCATTAAGGGTTTTACGCAATTGTTAAAGAAAGAAGAGCATAATGATAATGCCTATCTTGAAGTCATGTTGAGTGAATTGGAGCGTATTGAGGATATTGTAAGCGATTTATTGATTTTGGCAAAGCCGCAGCCTTCCAAAATGGAAAAAGTTGATATCGGGCTGCTGCTGGAAGATACGGTGGATCTCTTCAGTTCAGAGGCTATCCTTCATAATGTTGAGATCATAACCGAAATAGAATTGGCCGATCCTTATATAAAGGGTGAATCGAATAAATTAAAACAGGTTTTTATCAATTTATTGAAAAATGCCATTGAAGCAATGCCGGATGGAGGTACAATCACCGTCAGTGCCATGAGGACAAGCAACGGCCGGGTCGTGGCAAAAATTAAGGATGAAGGAATAGGCATTCCGGAGGAACGAATACCTAATTTGGGAGAGCCGTTTTACAGTACAAAAGAAAAAGGGACTGGCCTGGGATTGATGATATGCAATCGAATTATTAAAAATCACGGCGGAACCATAAGTATCGAAAGTGAAATCAATAAGGGGACTACGATCAGTATATTTTTTCCGTCATTCGGCCCTTCAAAGATACCCGCAAACATAAAATGACCCCCTGAGGATAAGAGGCGTGCCTTTTATCCCCAGGGGTTTTTATATCACAGTAAGAAAGTACAAGATTTTTTAGCTTTAAAATTTTGAACAAAGCCTTTTGTTGTCTAGCTCCAGCGCCTATCGACTAGCAGACTTCGCACCTCCTCCTACGATAAGTCAACATCGGCTCGTTCCTCGCCGTGTTTCCTTTATCTCGTCGGAGGCACTCCAGTCTGTACGTCGATGGGCAAGGCGCTTGCGCTTTTCTAATGTTATCAGCTTTTGGATACCTTTTTTACTGTATTCAATAAACTTAGCAGATCCAATCTTTCTTCTTCTGATAAAGGAACAAGGGGCAGGCGTACGGAGCCCACGTCAAACCCTGCAAGCTGCAGGGCCGTTTTGATGGGACCGGGGCTTGGCGCCTTGAAAATTCCTCTCATAAACGGAAGAAGCTTCTGGTGTATGGCAGCTGCTCTTGAGTGGTCACCCCTAAAGAACGATTGAACCATGTCCTGCATCTCTTCCCCGATGACATGGCTGGCAACAGAAACAACTCCCATTCCGCCGATGGAAAGCACCGGCAATGTAAAAGCATCATCGCCGCTGTACAGCATAAAATCATCATCCGTATTGGCTATGATTTTAGTCATGGCGTCCAGGTCGCCGCTCGCTTCTTTGACAGCAACAATATTATCAAGTTTTGACAGTTCAATAACAGTATCAGGCAATAAATTAACCGATGACCTTCCCGGAATATTGTAAAGCATTACAGGCAATTTTGTTGCTCCGGCAATTGCTTCGAAATGTCTAAATAATCCAGTTTGGTTTGGTTTGTTGTAATACGGTGCAACCAGCATAATTGCATCGACCCCAAGCTCTTCAGCCTTTTTTGTCAATTCGATGGATGCATACGTATTGTTGCTGCCTGTACCGGCAATGACTGGAACCCTTCCTGCCGCTTCTTTGGCTACATGCTCAAAAAGAGCCAGCTTTTCCTCAGTCGTCAAAGTAGGCGATTCGCCGGTTGTTCCAGCCACTACAAGAGATTCAGTACCACTATTGATCAAGTGGTTCACAAGTTTAGAAGTTTTTTGGAAATCTATATTTCCTTTATTGTCAAAGGGTGTCACCATTGCCGTTGATACCCTGCCAAATTGAGCCATACACTCACACCTCAATCATATAATTCATATTCAATTTTTTCATTTTGCAATTCAAATACATCATGCAGTGCATTTACTGCATTTTCCAATTCATTTCCTTCAACGAGAACCCAGATCGTTGTATGGCTGTCAGCCGATTGAAGGATCCGGATTTCTTTTTCGGCCAGGGCGGTTACAATTTTTGCTGTAACACCCGGCACCCCTGTGATGCCTGCACCGACAATTGAAACTTTGGCACATTTAGGCTCCACAACCGGATCGTAGCCTGCCGCATTCAATTCGGCAACAGCCCGCTCGACAGTATCTTCAGGGATTGTATAAACTACCCCCGTTGGTGAAATATTGATAAAGTCCACGCTGATATTTGCGTTGGCCATTGCTTTAAAGACTTCAGACTGAAAGTTATACTGTCCTTTTTTGGCCGTTACCTTAATCTGGGAAATATTCTCCAGATAAGCGATCCCTGTCACTAACTGGTCACGCACTTCGGGCTGTTCAATTTTCCTATCCAGTGTTGTAACAAGTGTGCCGGGAGAATCGGAATAAGTCGATCTGATTCTAAGGGGAATTTTGGCTTGCATGGCGATTTCGACCGCACGGGGATGAATGACTTTTGCACCCTGATATGCCATGTTACACACTTCATCATATGTGACAACCGGAAGCGGCCGCGCCTTTTTAACAATGCGCGGATCGGCGGTCATCATTCCTTCCACGTCGGTAAATATGTCAATGAATTCCGCATTCAAAGCTGCTCCAAGGGCTGCTGCCGAAGTATCGCTTCCTCCGCGGCCGATCGTTGTGACATCACCGTTTTCTGCAGCTCCCTGGAAGCCCGCTACGACGACAACATCATATTTTTTCAATTCCTCTTTGAGCCGTTCACAGTTCATTTTTAAAATCTTGGCGTTTGTGAAATCAGAATTCGTGAGAAATCCCGCCTGCGCACCTGACATCGCAGTCGCTCTAATGCCTTTCTCATTCAACATATGCGTAAAAACGACACTTGAGATTGTCTCGCCGCACGATACCAGCATATCTTTTTCCCTGCCGGTAAGGGTTGTTTTTTTATCTCCGATCAAGCCCAATAAAGTATCCGTTGCATATGGGTCGCCTTTCCTCCCCATCGCCGATACGACCACAACTACCTTATTGCCGTTGTCAAGAGCTTTTTGTATATGTCTTTTTGCATGAGCACGTGTTTCACTATTTTTTACGGATGTTCCGCCAAATTTCTGAACAACAACTTTCATTCTAACACCCCGATTTGAAATTTAACTGTGCTGCGGCGTTGATACCATGCCTAATTTGACCAGACTCTCTGCAATTTGTACAGTGTTCAGAGCTGCTCCTTTAAGAAGATTGTCGGATACGATCCATAGATGGAATCCATTTTTTTCATCCAAATCCCTGCGGATTCTTCCGACGAATACATCATCTTTGCCCGCCGCCATAGCCGGCATCGGATAGATTTGCCCGTTCGGATCGTCCTGAACCGTTATACCCGGAGCTTCGGAAAGGACGTGTCTAATATCCTCAACATTTACATCATTTTGTCCAATTTCCACATAGACCGATTCGGAATGTCCCGTTTCAACCGGAAGCCGTACACAAGTTGCTGCTACTTTCAAAGATGGCAGATTCATGATTTTTTTCGTTTCATTAATCATTTTCATCTCTTCCAATGTATAGCCGTTGTCAGAGAATTGGTCGATTTGCGGAATAGCATTAAAAGCGATCTGATAATGTTTATCTGCTCCACCCACCGGCAAAATTTCCGGTTTGATCTCTTCCTCTTCAATAATGGATTTTGTTTGATTGTTCAACTCTGCAATCGCTTGGGCGCCCGCACCGGACACTGCCTGATAAGTAGAAACGATTACTTTGTTTAATCCGAAGGCTTTTCTGATCGGCTCGAGGGCTGCAACCATTTGAATGGTTGAACAGTTCGGATTGGCGATAAGTCCTTTATGCTCCCTTACGGCTGACTCATTCACTTCCGGCACAACCAGCGGAACTTCGGGATCCATGCGGAATGCACTTGTATTATCTATCACGATTGCCCCACGCTTAACTGCTTCGGGTGCGAATTTTTTTGATACGCTTCCTCCCGCACTGAACAGGGCAATGTCTACTCCTTCAAAAGATTCTGGAACGGCTTCTTCAACCGTGAGGGTTTCCCCTTTAAACTGAATTTTTTTGCCTGCTGAACGTGCTGATGATAGCGGCGTTAACTTTCGAATTGGAAAGTCCCTTCTCTCCAAAGTTTTCAATATTTGCTGTCCCACTGCTCCAGTCGCACCCATGACGGCGACATGATAACCTGTAGTTTTTTCCATCTGAAAGACTCTCCTCCTAATCCCGACATACCTACATTAAACTCATAAGGATTCATTCAATAATTATCATTTTAACACATTTTACTCAGCTATCGAAATCATTTTCTTCAAAATATTGAATTGGCGGGAAAAGAAAGACTTTCCACCCTTCTTTTCCCGTCATCATTTCACGAAAAGTCCCTGAACCTTTCAATAATCACCGGCTGTATCTGGTAGCCATTGATGGCTGCTTCCACGGCAGCAGGAAGCATTTCCATACGGGCAACCATGGAAGTCGGCTTTCTTTCCGGATCGTCCTGTCCGTATGGAATAAAGTATATATTCTTGGCTGCCATGAGCCTCATCAGATTCACGCCATTCAATCCGAGGGCGTCATTGGTGGAGATTCCCAAAACTACAGGCTTTCTGTTCCTCAAGGTGGCCTTAGCTGCCATTAAAACAGGAGAGTCAGTCAACGCGTTGGCGAACTTGCTCATTGAATTTCCTGTCAACGGTGCAATTACCATGCAGTCAAGCGGCTCTTTAGGCCCAAGCGGCTCGGCATCGACAATCGAATCAATGACTTTCCTTCCTGCCGCCTGTTCTATTCTTGCAACCCAATCATCGCTCTCCCCAAATTTCGTATCCGTACTTTTAACTGTATAAGTCACTACAGGAACGACTTCTGCCCCAACAGCCGCCAGCTTTTCAATTTCCGGTATGACAGCATCATACGTACAATGCGATCCGGTTAAACCGAAACCGATCCGCTTGCCTTTTAAACCCATTTTTTATTTCCCCTTTCGGCTTTCCAGCTCTTCTCTCAACAATTGCGATAGAACATTCGCCAAAATTTGTCCCGCTGTTTTAGGTGCAACAATTCCCGGTAATCCGGGTGCAAGAAGTGCTTTGATGCCGCGCTTCTCCGCATAGCGGAAATCTGTTCCGCCAGGCTTGGAAGCCAAATCGATGATTAAGGTATGTGACGGCATTTGGGCGATGACTGCGGCGTTGACTATTGGATAAGGTACAGTATTAATACAAATATCAATATCTTTCACTTCATTTCTCAAATCGTTCAAATGAAATGGCTGCAATCCCATTTCAGTTATCCTGGCAATATGCTCGCTTTTTCTTGCCCCCACTTTCACTTTGGCTCCCAGCAATGAAAAGCTCCGGGCAACACTCATTCCAACTCTCCCCAGCCCCAATACGGCGATGGATGACTGATGGATGGTTATGTCCGTATTTTGTATGGCCATCATAATGGTTCCTTCAACGGTAGGGATCGAATTATAAATGGCCACATCGTCTCTTTCAAACAGATTGACCAGCTTCCGTTTTGACTTTTTTATGATGTCATCCAGGTACCCGTTGCTGATCCCTGAATATACGGTGCAATGAGATGGCGTCTGATGAAGGATTTTCTCTGTTAAAACAATTTTTTCACTTGAGAATATCGTTTCCACTTCCCCTTCCAGGCTCGTTCCGGGTACAGGTAAAATGATCGCGTCTATATGCGAAAAATTAATGTCATGAAGCTTTTCTTTCACAGCTCCGGAAAAAGGCTGTTCCAGCTGTTCAAATCCGGCAAGGTATAATTTTGCATCCAGCTCTGTCAACTTTCTAACGATTTCCAATTGCCTTGCATCTCCGCCCATGACAACTATCTGCATATCCGTCAACATCAAAGTTCCATCACCTTCTTTCGCTCATGCTGTACCCCTCTCCAACCTTATTGTATGATGGCACAAAAAATAGAGTGCTTGGACGGTTTCCAGCACTCTGATAGAAAAGCGGAAGACAGCCGGTTTAGGGCGGCGGCCATCTTATTTTTCATTCAATTTTAGGAACTTCCAAAATGATCATGTCTGTCCCGATGGTTCTAATATTTCTCCACGGCACCCTGATTTCCCCGCCATTTTTCCTGATCCATTTTCCGGTTGGAATGATCAGGTGATTAATTTCACCTGTACTGGTGTTAATCTCAAGATCTGTCTGTCCAAGAACCCCCATTCTCTCCGCTTTTTTAAAGTCAACGAGTTCTTTGCCACCCAGCTCGCTTAATCGCATAATGCGCCTCCTTATTCATCCACTCCCTTTGTAATATATATAGCCTGTTTCCGATTTTTAGAATGGAAAAACCCCTTTTTTAAAAGGGGCTCCATTAACTGCTTGGCTGCAATAATAATTTTTCTTCAGGACTGATCAGGGCAAGCGTATATTGATCGGTGAAAATCCGGTTTGCCATATCGTTTACGCTTTGAATGCTGACACGGTCAATTTCATTCACGATTTCATCCAAAGTTCTGTGGCGTTTCAGCAGCAATTCATTTTTCCCGTTTCTGCTCATCCTGCTGTTTGTACTTTCAAGTCCGAGCATTAAGTTTCCTTTTAACTGCTCTTTGCTATTCATCAACTCTTTCTCGGTGATTCCGTTCCTTTTCAATTCGCCGAGCGTATAGTTAATTGTCCCGAAAAGGTCGTCAATCTGATTGGCCCCCGTACCTCCGTATATAGTGACAATTCCGCTGTCTTTATACGAAGAATGGTAGGAAAATACTGAATAGGCGAGCCCTTTTTCTTCCCGCACTTCTTGAAAGAGGCGGGATGACATGCTTCCGCCAAAAATATTATTCATGACAATCAAACTGTATATATCGGGATCGCCGATGGGCAGCCCTTCAAATCCGATACACAAATGGGCCTGCTCCGTATCCTTCTGCCTCGTGACATGGTTCGCCTTAAAGACGGGCTTGGATTCGGTTTTCCGCCCCCCTTTTCTTTCGAATGATCCAAAAAGGCGCTCTACTTCTTTTGTAAAAGATTCGTCAATATTTCCAGCAATGGATATTACTATCTTTTCCGGTGTATACATCTCTTCTACATAGGCCCTTAATTTGTCGCCTGTGAATGTAAACAACGTCTGTTCTGTTCCCAGGATCGGATACCCTAGGGGATGATTATCGAATGCCGCTTTGCTGAGAAGATCATGGACGATGTCATCCGGAGTATCTTCGTACATTTTGATCTCTTCACTAACGACATTCTTCTCTTTATTCAGCTCTTCCTCCGCAAATACGGAATTGAAAAACATGTCAGCAAGTGTTTCCAGCGCGTACTGTGAATGGTTGTCCAGCACCTTGGCATAATAGCAAGTATATTCTTTTGAGGTAAAGGCATTGACCTGGCCGCCGATTGAATCGAATGCTTCGGCAAGCTCTTTTGCATTTCTTGTAGCTGTTCCTTTAAAAAACATATGCTCAAGAAAATGGGAGATGCCGTTGTTACCAGGCAATTCATCACGCGATCCTGTCCCCACCCATATGCCGATGGCAACAGAACGGACAGAAGGTATGTTCTCTAGTACGACTCTTACTCCGTTTTGGCAAGTATATTTTTTTATCACTGCAGTTCCTCCTGTTCATGATGTATAAAGAATAGCGGAGGGCGGTCGCTCAGGGGCGACAAGCGCTAAGGAAAAAGCAGTGAAGGTGCTTTTTACCTTCATTGATATTTCCTTAGCGGCCTCGAGCCCCTGCCGCCCGAATCTGGATAATTAGAAAAGCGCAAGGCGCCTGTCCATCAACGTACAGACGCGTCCGGCGCTTATTTATCCATTTGTTGATCTATTTTTATGATGTGTTCTTCATCCATCAACTTTGTGACTGTACCGATCCTTAAGCTCCTATCTTTGATCTGCTTTATCAGACTGTCAAGCGCTTTCGAGGTAGGATCGGTCGGATGCATTAAAATCATTGCCCCAGGGTGGACCTTTGTCATTACACGATCTATGATCGTTTCCGGTGAAGGCTTTTCCCAGTCAATCGTGTCTACCGTCCACATGAC
This sequence comes from Siminovitchia fortis, assembly GCF_003605365.2. GTDB lineage: Bacteria > Bacillota > Bacilli > Bacillales > Bacillaceae_C > Siminovitchia > Siminovitchia fortis. The sequence goes on along the minus strand of NZ_QYTU02000003.1, from coordinate 122,752 downwards.
TGTCTTCATGTCCAACTCATTCGCAATAAGAACAGTATGATCGCGGAAGCCGCCGCTGGGCGGCCCGAACCAAACAGGCTTCTCACCCGTAGTAGCCTCTATGATTTCATTTGTCTTCAATAACTCTTCCCGTGTTTTTGCTTCCCCGAGCGTTTCCATTTTTGGATGGCTGTATGAATGGTTCCCCACTTCATGTCCGTCAGCGGCGATCATCTTCGCCAGATCAGGATTTTCCTTCACCCAACGGCCTTCCAAAAAAAATGTTGCCTGAACGTTATGCTTTTTCAGCGTTTCCAGCATTTGGGGCAAATATTCATTTCCCCAGGCAACATTGATCAAAAAGCTGACCATCGGCTTTTCCGGATGTCCCCTGTATATGGGTGACGGAGGCAAATCATCTAAATGAACCTTGGGGGGAATTTGTTTGAAAACAATCTTACGGGCATCAAAGGTTTCGCCTTGCATTTTTTTATAGGAAGCCTTGATATCCACTTTAACTCCATTATACCCCGGCATCGCTTTCCAAACCCTGTCTATTTTGGCATCCTGAGGGGGCGCGTCATATTTTTCCGCGGCACGGGCAATCTGCTCATATAATGCATCCTGACTGGAATCAACCGGATGCGAATCTTCTACTAACCCATTTAAATAGACCGTTGTATAGGGATTATTGACAATCAATATTGCTAGGATAGCAATAAGAGCCAATCCTGGCAAGTGTTTTGTATTCATCACGCCCATTTCCTCCTTCAACCCAATTTTATGAGGACAATGGACAAGGTAGAACATTTAAAAAAAGCCAGGATTACCTGGCTTTCAGCTTGTAGAGAAAGTAGGTGTTTTTTTCTCTACAAGCTTTTTTATTTTACATTTAGATAATTTGCATGTAGATTTTTGTGTTTTTGTTTATAAGAAAAAGACTCCCACCCACCTAGAGCTGGCGGTCCAGGTGCATGGCAATCTTCTTCATGTTCTGGCAGGCTGCTGTAAGCAACACCTGCTCGCTCGCCTTTTGCAATCCCCTCAACCGGCAATAACGAAGCCCATGCAGTTCTTTTGAATCTGCGAAGCTTCGTTCGACTTTTTCTTTTCTGAATTTATAAAGCTTTTTGCCCTCAGGGGATAATCGATTCAGTCGCACTTTTTCCTTGTGCTCCTCCCAGACATGGCGGGTGACCACCTTCTGATGGTTTTTTGATCGGGTACATTCTTTAAGAAGCGGGCATGCCGCACACTTTTTGGGATCTGATTTATATTCCCTGTAGCCGTCCCGGCTGGTGGTGGAATAGTGCAATGTCTCCCCGTTTGGACAGATGTAGATATTCTGATCTTCGTCATACGTAAACTTCCATTTTGGAAACAGCCCCTGTGTTGGGTGATATCTGCGATGGGCAATCACTCCAAAGATATTCCTGTCAGACAATCCTTTACAGATCGGATTTGTCAGATAGCCGGAATCCAAGGCAACCGCCTCCACATGAAAGCCAAACCTGTTCACCTGCCGGTCCAAGCGTTCAAGATAGGGAACGGAGTCATGGACATTCCCGGGAGTGACGAAGGCATCCGTGATAATGTTGAATTTCATATCCGTCGTACGGTGATCCAGATAGCAGAACATTTCCTGTTTATGATCCCGGGACATAAATCCACAATCAGGGTCTGTTGTGCTTTTTCGGATTTCTTTTGTTTTCTTCACTTCCTCCCGGTCCTTCAAAGGCTTTTTTTCATGCTTTTTCCGGTCCTCTTCTATGGCCTGGTTCAAATCCTCTATGTACTCGCGCGTCTCCACCTCGACAACTTCTTTTGTATATTTATGTTTGTTGGCACTCGCCTTCAGATGGGTTGAATCCGTGAATAGCGCCCTCCCGCCGACCATACGGTGATTCTGCGCCTGGAAAACAATTTCATCGAAGATTTCCTGGAAAACGTCTGTATCCTTAAAACGGTTACAACGATTCCAGCTGATAGTAGAATGATGAGGGACAGAATCGGTTAAACGCAATCCCAGAAACCAGCGATATGCGACATTGGTTTGGATCTCTTTCTCTAGCTGGCGTTCCGAGCGAATGCCAAAGAAATAGCCGATAAACATCATTTTAAACAGAACGATTGGATCTAATGAAGGACGGCCATTGTCTTCTGAATAGTAGGGCTTGACCTTATCAATGATAAAAGAGAAATCGATATGTCGATCAATTTTCCTGAGAAGATGATCTTGGGGAACCAAATCTTCAAGACAAACAAATTCCATTTCATTTTGAATGCTGGATCTTGTATGAAGCAACTTTATCACCGCCATCTATTATTAATTAGATTATATCAAATTAACGCGGAGTAATATTAAAGAATTCAAAATAATAAAAAGGCTGTCGAGGGTTTCTCGACAGCCTGAAAGCCAGGATTACCTGGCTTTTTTTCACTCTTTTTCTTGATTCTGTTTTTCTTTCTGTTCTTTAAGGACAGCTTTTCGGGAAAGATTCACTCTTCCCTGATTATCAATCTCCACTACTTTTACAAAGATTTCGTCTCCAATGGAAACAACATCCTCAACTTTGTTGACCCTTTCCTCGGCCAATTGTGATATATGGACAAGGCCGTCTTTGCCAGGGAAAATTTCCACAAAAGCGCCGAATTTTTCAATTCGCTTCACTTTTCCAAGGTACATTTGTCCAGCCTCTACTTCCCTGACGAGGTCTTCTATGATCTTCTTTGCCTTTTCATTCATTTGCTCGTCGGCAGATGCGATAAACACTGTTCCATCTTGTTCAATGTCGATTTTCACGCCGGTTTCTTCAATAATTTTATTGATCTGCTTGCCGCTCGGCCCAATGACATCCCTGATTTTATCAGGATTGATATGGAGCGTAAGAATTTTCGGCGCATATGGTGAGAGATGTTCTCTCGGTTCGGAAATAGCGGCATTCATTTTCTCAAGAATATGCATCCGGCCTTCTTTTGCCTGATGGAGAGCCTCCTCCAAAATTTCACGCGACAAGCCTTCTATTTTAATGTCCATTTGAAGAGCGGTAACTCCTTTGGCCGTTCCGGCCACCTTGAAGTCCATGTCTCCCAAATGGTCTTCCATGCCCTGGATGTCAGTCAATATTGTATAATGTTCTCCGGATTTAACCAATCCCATTGCAATACCCGCAACAGGGGCTTTAATAGGAACGCCTGCATCCATCATGGCAAGCGAGCTTGCACAAATACTTGCCTGTGAAGTTGAGCCATTGGATTCCAACACTTCAGAGACGAGACGGATCGTATACGGAAAATCGGCTTCACTTGGAATTACAGGCTCCAAGGCCCGTTCCCCAAGGGCGCCGTGGCCGATCTCCCTGCGTCCTGGTCCCCGGATGGGACCTGTTTCACCCACGCTGAAATGAGGAAAATTATAGTGATGCATGAACCTTTTGGACTCTTCAATTCCAAGGCCGTCCAAAATCTGAACATCCCCAAGAGCACCAAGTGTACAAACACTGAATGCCTGAGTCTGGCCTCTTGTAAATAATCCGGACCCGTGCGTTCTTCCCAACAGATGAACTTCTGTATGGATAGGCCGGATTTCATCGGGCCTCCGTCCATCCGGACGGATCTTTTCAACAGTGATCAAACGGCGTACTTCTTCTTTAACAAGCTTATCCAAAACTTGCTTCACTTGTTTGATCAACTCTTCATTTTCTCCATCTTCCCGCTCAGAAAAGCTTTCAATAACCTTGTTCTTGACTTCCTGGATGGCATCTTCACGTGCATGTTTTTCCTCTACCTGGATCGCAGCAATAAGCGACTGCTCGCACATTGACCGGACTTCTTGTTCAATCTCGGAATCAATTTCGTACAATTCGATTTGCCTGTTATCTTTTCCGACCTTTTCTGCAATCTCTTCCTGGAAAGCGATCAGGCGCTTTATTTCCTCATGGCCGTACATAATCGCCTCGAGCATGGTCTCCTCAGAAACCTCTTCTGCTCCCGCCTCGACCATGTTGACTGCATCTTTTGTCCCGGCAACCGTCAAGTCGATATCACTTTGCTCCATTTGTTCAACGTTTGGATTGATGATGAATTCTCCATCCACGCGCCCAACAACGACTCCCGCGATCGGTCCGTCAAACGGAATGTCAGAAACCGACAATGCCAGGGAAGAACCGAACATGGCCGCCATCTCCGGGGAACAATCCTGATCGACACTCATTACAATACTTACAACCTGCACTTCATTTCTGAAACCATCCGGAAACAGCGGGCGGATCGGCCGGTCGATCAGACGGCTTGCCAAAATCGCCTTTTCACTCGGACGTCCTTCCCTTTTAATAAAACCGCCGGGTATTTTGCCCACTGCATATAATCTTTCTTCATAGTTGACAGTCAACGGAAAAAAATCAACGGATTTTGCCTCTTTTGAAGCCGTAGCGGTAGATAATACAGCTGTATCTCCATAACGGATGAGAACCGCTCCGTTTGCCTGTTTTGCAAGCTGGCCGATTTCAACGGTCAATTTCCGTCCGGCCCATTCCATAGAAAAAACTTTTTTCTCATGGTCCATTTTACAACGCCTCTCTTTCATAAACCTGATTGTAAATAATAGGCAGAAAAGCAAAGTTAAAAACGCTCACCTGTTACGCACTGAACATTAGACATAGATATGAACTTGTCCTATCCATGTCCAATGTTCAGTTCGAATATGCGCACTTTCGCCGCATTTTCATATTGAACTTACGTACAGGTGTCTGCCTTTTCATCCTAACAAAAAAGCGGGAATTTATCCCGCTTTTAGTTACAGCATTATCATCTTAACGACGCAGGCCAAGTCTATCGATCAATACACGATAACGTTGAACATCTTTTTCGCGCAGATAAGTCAACAAGTTTCTGCGGCGTCCAACCATTTTCATTAATCCCCGTCTGGAATGATGATCTTTTTTGTGGACGCGGAGATGGCTGTTCAAATTGTTGATTTCTTCTGTCAAAACCGCAATTTGAACTTCCGGTGATCCCGTGTCGCTTTCATGAATTCTGTACTGGCTGATGATTTCGTTTTTACGTTCTTGCGTAATGGACATTTGTCCAACACCTCCTGTTTTTCATCCCCGGTTACCGAGCAGGCGTTGGTGAATCGCACTGCCAAGCAACGGTTCTTGATACTGTTATAGGATACAACTTTGCTATGGAAAAATCAAGTTATTTTGGATCCCCCTGAAAAAATCTCTCCGCAGTCTGCTTATCCTTTAAAATTTGTTCTTTTAGTTGGTCCAAATGATCAAACTTTTGTTCATCCCTGATTCTTAGGCGCCATTCTATTGTCACTTCTTCACCATAGATTGAGCGGTCAAAATGCAATAAATGAATTTCAATCGACAGTCCCACTTTCCCCGGTTCATGGAATGTAGGTTTGTAGCCCACATTGCACACCCCATTTTCCCATCGATTGTTCACAAGCATCCGGACTGCATAAACACCTTCTCTTGGTACGATATAATCATCGTTCAGCCTGATATTGGCTGTGGGAAAGCCAAGAAGCCTTCCCCGTTTCTCGCCATGGATGACAGTTCCTTTTGTCGTATAATATCTTCCGAGCAGCCCGCAGACCTCTTCAGTCCTGCCTGCCCTTAACAGCTTTCTGATCCGGGTCGAGCTGACTTTCTCATTATATTTCTCAAGTTTGGGCACCGTGATAACCTGAAGCTTTCCCTGCCCATGCTCAAAAATTGTCTCCATTGTACCCTTTCCGTATTTTCCATATGTAAAATCAAACCCGGCCGTCACATACCGCACATTCAAGTCTATCAGATATTGCTGGACAAATTCAGCAGGCTGAAGGCTTGCAAATGCGGATGTGAATCTGACAATCAAGAGATATTCTATGCCTAATTCTGAAATAACTTCTATCTTATCCTCTAACGGAGTGATATATTCAACAGCTTCACCTTCTTGCGACAGAACAACAGAAGGGTGGGGATCAAAGGTCATGACTGCACTTTTTACCCCGTGCTTGTCAGCGTTTTTTTTAGCTGTCTGGATAACGCTCTTATGTCCTTCGTGAACCCCGTCAAAAAAACCAAGAGCTACTGAGAGGGGCGGGAAATCGTTCTTTTGTAAAGAGTGGGGATGCTGGATCATTAATACTTTCAATATATGTCACCTGTTTCATTCGTTTCTTAGCACTTTCACCGGCTTGATCAGCCCGGCTTTTTGCGGATGGGATTGATAAATGGCCCAGGCCCTTCCTTTATATAAGAGGACTGTCTCTTCGTCTGTCCATTGGCCAGGCCTGTCCAAAACAGCGCCATTTTTCACTTTTACCGCTAATTTATCACTAATTTCCATGGAGGGCAAATGTAACAGCCCCGTCTCGAGCGGAAAAATGGCTTCCTGGACTTTTCCTTGGCTTAGAAGGGAATTCAGCTCGTCAAATGTGACACAATCCTCCTTCTTAAATGAAGCGGATGCTGTCCGGATAAGCTCTGACATGTGGGCTGGATATCCGAATTTTTCCCCTATCATGACAGCGAGCGTCCGAATATAGGTGCCTTTGCTGCAATGGACGGAAAATCGAAAAGAGAAAAGTCCGTCACGTAACGATATCGTGTCCTCCAACAGCTTCAAACGGTATATCTTCACTGTCCGGACGGGACGTTCTACCGTAATGCCTGCTCGGGCATATTCATAAAGGCGTTTGCCTTTGACCTTTACAGCAGAATACATCGGAGGGGTTTGCTGAATTTCACCGGTTAAAGATTTCAGGACGCTTTCAATCTCTTCGATCGCAATTTTTTCCTGAACCGGCTTTTCTTCTACTATTTCGCCGGCAGCATCTTCCGTTGTTGTTGAAAAACCGATGGTAATTTCGCCCTCATACTCTTTGCCTGCATCCGTTATATACTCAGCTATTTTGGTGGCCCTGCCGAGACAGATCGGCAATACACCTGTCACATCGGGATCAAGGGTGCCTGTATGCCCGACCTTTTTCATTCCCAAAAGCTTCCTGATCTTATAAACACAGTCATGGGATGTCAATCCTTTTGGCTTCCACAATGGCAGAATCCCTTCCACAGGCTCCTCCTCCTCTTGAAAAAAGGATAGACATGTTTGTCTATCCTAATCTTCATTAATATCTTTTAACAGTTTCTCAATCTTGTTTCCATACTCGATTGATTCGTCAAATTCAAAAGTGATTTCCGGTGTTTTTCGCAGTCTGATCCTATGGCCGATCTCCGACCGGATAAACCCGGTTGCCTTCGTCAGGCCTTTCAGTGTATCTTCTTTCTCCTGGTCACTGCCAAGAACTGAAATATAGACTGTAGCCTGTTGAAGGTCCCCTGTCACTTCCACGTCGGTAACAGTGACAAAGCCGACTCTTGGATCTTTGATCTTCCGGGAAATGATCTCACCCAGTTCTTTTTTCATTTGTTCACCGACGCGATGGGCTCGTAAACTCATGTATAACACCTCACATTACAGCCACTCAAAATGGGTTGCCCCGATTCGTTCCCATTCAGGGAACGAATCCAGGAATTCAATTGCCGCTTCCAGTTCACGTTCAGCTCTTTTCCTCGCTGATGCAACAGTGGCGATGGCGATGCCTGCACGCTGCCAAATGTCCTGATGCCCAACCTCGGCAATGGAGACATTATATTTTTGCTTTGTCCTTGTCAGGATCCGCTTTACTACTGAGCGTTTATCTTTTAGAGATCGGGCATTATATATCCGGAATTCACATTCAGCAAAACCGATCAAGCACGCTCAACCTCTTGCATCAAGAAGGCTTCGATGACGTCCCCTTCCTTTACGTCATTGAAATTTTTGATCGTGATGCCGCATTCGTATCCCTGGCTCACTTCTTTAACGTCATCCTTGAACCGTTTTAAATCGTCGATTTCACCCTCATAGATGACAATCCCATCTCTGATCAGGCGAACGCCACTGTCACGGGTAATTTTTCCATCCGTTACATAAGAACCGGCAATCGTTCCAATTCTGGATACCTTGAAGGTTTGCCGGACTTCAGCCTGGCCGATGACTTTTTCTTCGTATTCAGGATCCAGCATGCCTTTCATAGCCGCTTCGATCTCTTCGATCGCCTTGTAAATGATGCGGTGAAGCCGGATATCCACACCTTCCGAATCCGCAGCCCGTTTGGCGTTCACATCAGGACGGACATTAAAGCCGATGACAATCGCATTGGAAGCTGCCGCCAGCGTGATATCCGATTCATTGATGGCTCCGACGCCTGCGTGGATAATCTTGATGTTGACGCCATCCACATCGATTTTCCTCAATGATGCGGCAAGTGCCTCCGCAGAACCTTGGACATCCGCTTTAATGATTACATTGAGCTCTTTCATTTCACCCTGTTTCATCTGCTCAAAAAGCGTATCCAGGCTTACACGGGAGCTTTCGTTTCTTTGGGCTTGCAGCGCCTGTTGGGCACGTGATTCCCCGACTTGGCGGGCCGTCTTTTCATCTTGGAATACGACAAAACGGTCCCCTGCCTGAGGCACATCGCTCAGGCCTGTAATTTCAACCGGGGTTGAAGGCGCCGCTTCTTTGACACGCCGTCCGATATCATTCACCATGGCACGGACACGGCCGAATGTGTTGCCGGCAACGATCGGATCTCCCACATTCAAGGTGCCGTCCTGGACAAGCAATGTTGCGACCGGACCGCGTCCTTTATCAAGCTGGGCTTCAATGACCGTTCCCAATGCAGTCCTTTTCGGATTTGCTTTGAGTTCTTCCACTTCACTTACAAGAAGGACCATTTCGAGCAAGCTGTCTATGCCTTCCCCTTGAAGAGCGGAAATTGGCACAAAAATAGTGTCCCCGCCCCAGTCTTCCGGGACAAGTCCGTGTTCTGTCAATTCCTGCATCACACGATCAGGGTTCGCTGTCGGCTTATCGATCTTGTTGACAGCCACGATGATTGGCACTTCAGCTGCTTTTGCATGGTTGATCGCCTCTATTGTTTGCGGCATGACCCCGTCGTCGGCTGCTACGACCAAAATCGTAATATCCGTTACTTTGGCTCCCCTTGCCCGCATTGTTGTAAACGCGGCGTGTCCCGGAGTATCCAGGAATGTAATTTTTTTACCGTTTGCTTCAATCTGATAAGCCCCGATATGCTGCGTGATTCCGCCGGCTTCTCCCGCTGTGACCTTTGTGTTTCTCAATGAATCAAGGAGTGTCGTTTTACCATGGTCAACATGTCCCATAATTGTAACAACAGCTGGTCTTTCCACCAGATCCGCCCCATTGTTCCCCTCTTCGAAATACACTTCAAGGTCGGTCTTATCGATTTGAATCTCTTCTTCAACCTCTACACCATATTCAGCACAGATAAGCTCAATGGCATCCTTATCCAATTCCTGGTTGATCGTTGCAATAACACCAAGCATAAAGAGCTTTTTAATGATTTCGGAAGGTTCCCTGTGAATCTTCTTGGCAAGTTCAGCTACAGTCAAAGATTCGGTAAAAGTGATTTTTTTCGGCAATTCTTTTTGCTTTGGCGGTGCAGGCTGGTGCTGCTGCTGTTTCTGGCGCTGACGGTTTTGATTCTGCTTGCGGTTGCGGCCCGGCCCCTTATTTCCTCCCCGCTGATTTCCTTTCGAATTGGGCTTATGATGCCCGCCGTCGTTTTTTTTATGATTGCGGCCGTTCCTTTGGCCCTGATCTCCCTGTTGCCTGTTTTGCTGCTGTTCCGATCCGCTCTTGCGCCGGTCGCCCCGCTGTTCTCCACTCTGTCCCGCTCTGGATTGCGGACGTCCCTGCTGTTCTCCGCTTTGTCCCGCTCTGGACTGCGGACGTCCCTGCTGCCCTCCGCTCTGTCCCGCTCTGGGCTGTGGCCGTCCCTGCTGTCCGCTTTGTCTTTGCTGCACTCTTCTCTGGGAGCCTCCTTTTCCACCGCTGTTTCTGTTAAAAACAGAATCCAGTTTTCCGATTGCCTGGCCGTCAATAGCCGACATATGGTTAGTAACTTCTATATTCATGCTTTTCAGCTTTTCTATCACTTCCTTGCTGGAAGTATTATGTTTTTTTGCATATTCATATACTCTCATTTTACTCATATGTTCACCCCCGGGTTTAATCATAAAACAATGTTGCCAACTTTTTCGCAAATCCGGCCTCAACAACAGCAACCGCAACTCTTGCATCTTTGCCGATTGCCTGGCCGAGCATTTCCCTCGTCTCCGCAAAGACGACAGGAACATCATAATACCGGCATTTATCCTGAACTTTTTTGGATGTATTATTGGAGGCATCTTTGGCCAGTATCACCAGCTTTGCCCTGCCGCTTCTGATTTCTTTGATGACCAATTCCTCGCCGGAAACCGCCTTGCGCGCCCGGTTGGCCAAGCCAAGCAATGACATCCACTTTTCATTTTTCATTTATTGTCACCATCAACCAGGGATAGCAGCTCATCATATATTTCATCTTTTATTTCTGCCTGCAGATGGCTGGCAAGCACTTTTTTACTTTTGGCCGTCAAAATGACGTCTTTATCTTTGGAAAGATAAGCACCCCGTCCGGATTTTTTGCCGGTCAAATCTACGGAAACCTCCCCTTCCTTGGAGCGGACAATCCGGATCATCTCTTTTTTTGGCTTCATCTCTCCAGTAGCAACACATTTTCTCATAGGTATTTTTCTTTGCTTTGCCATCTTCCTCACCCCTATTCGATTTCTTCGTCCACCAAATCGAATGATTCGTCCAATTCTTCTTCCTCAAAATCAAGGACTTCTTCTCTTGGATAAATTCCGGATTCACGGGCGTCCGTTTCACTCTTGATGTCTATTTTCCATCCTGTCAATTTCGCGGCAAGGCGGGCGTTTTGTCCGCGTTTTCCGATAGCAAGCGAAAGCTGATAATCCGGAACAATCACTGTCGTCGCTTTGTCCTCATCGTCCACAATGACATCCAGCACCTTTGAGGGGCTTAATGCATTTGCCACAAATTCGACTGGATCCGAAGACCATTCAACAATGTCAATCTTTTCACCTTTCAATTCATCAACAATGGCCTGGACCCTCGATCCTTTAGGGCCGACACATGCGCCTACAGGATCAATATCATCATAGTCTGTCGCCACGGAGATCTTTGAACGGTCCCCCGCTTCCCTTGCAACCGACTTTATTTCAACAGTCCCATCGTATATTTCCGGCACTTCGATTTCAAACAGGCGCTTGAGCAGTCCCGGATGCGTCCTTGAAACAAAGATCTGCGGGCCTTTCGTTGTCTTTTCCACTTTTGTCAAATAGACTTTGATCCGGTCGTGAGGCTTATACGTTTCATTGGACATTTGCTCGCTTTGCGGAAGCAGCGCTTCGATTTTTCCAAGGCTTACATATATGAAACGGGGATCCTGGCGCTGAACAATACCTGTCATGATATCATCCTCGCGATCCACAAATTCGGAATAGATAATCCCCCGTTCCGCTTCCCGCACGCGCTGTGTGACAACCTGTTTGGCTGTCTGGGCTGCAATTCTGCCAAATTCCTTCGGTGTCACTTCAAGCTCCACCATATCGCCCGGCTCATAAGATGGATTAATGCTTCTGGCTTCATCCAGAGAGATTTCAAGCCTGGAATCAAATACTTCATCGACCACTTCTTTTCTGGCAAAAACCCTCATTGTACCTGTTTCCAAGTTCATGTCGACGCGTACATTCTGCGCCTGGTTAAAGTTTCTTTTATAAGCGGAAACCAAGGCAGCTTCGATGGCCTCAATCAGGACTTCCCGGGAAATTCCTTTTTCTTTTTCCAAAACAACTAGAGCATCCATTAGTTCTGAGCTCATGAACATGTTCTCCCCTTTTCACTTTTGTTCGGCTGTTTAAAAAACGACGGCTAAACGGGCTTTTGCCACTTTTTCAAATGGAATTTCGTATGTTTTCGTCCGGGTTTTTATGTTGACGTCGATCTTTAAAGCTTCGCCATTAAATTCAGTCAGTTTGCCTTCAAATTCTTTTTCTCCATCAATTGGTTCATATGTTTTAACATTCACCTGTTTTCCAACAGCTTTCATAAAATCTTCCGCCTTTTTCAAAGGCCTTTCTGCCCCTGGAGACGATACTTCCAGGAAGTAATTGTGAGGTATGGGATCCAATTCATCGAGCTTTTCGCCAAGCTTTTCGCTGACAAGGCCGCATTCCTCTATGTCCACACCGTTCTCCTTATCAATGAAGAGGCGGAGAAACCAATTTTTCCCTTCTTTGACATATTCGATATCAACCAGTTCAAGCTGCATTTCTTCCAGAATCGGAGCCGCCAGTTCCTCAACCATGTCTGTTACTTTACTCATAAAAACCTCCATAATATAGAGTTTCTATTTGTTTTTGCGTATATTTATCTGCAAATAAGAAAAGTGCAAGGCGCCTGTTCATCGGCGAAAAGCACAAGGCGAATTGCGAGGAGGCAGTTCCACAGCCACCACAGCAATTTGACTTGTGTCCTCGAGCCGATGGCGCCTGAAGCTAGACTAAACACTTACCAATTTAAGTGAAAACATAGTCTAATTTTAATTTCTTTTCTTACAATACGAAAGAGTGGGGGGCACCCACTCTTTTTGCGCAGAGTCTATTCATAGTATTTCCAATAAAAATATACCATAATCATGTATTGTTTGCAAATAATCGGCTGAAACCAGGCAGTCCTTGCAAAAAATCTTAAAAGAGGGACAGCTGATTTTGTTCAGGAAGTGATTCCAGACAACCTTGCTGGTCCAAGTATTCAATAATTGTCTTGGATACTTTTCCCCGTTTCTGAAGGTCTTCCTTCGAAAGGAATTCACCTTCTTCGCGCGCTTTTACGATATTGATTGCAGCATTTGTACCCAGTCCGGGAATTGCATTGAATGGCGGAATCAGCGTATCCCCGTCAATGATGAATTCCGAGGCGCTTGACCGATAAAGATCGACCCGCTGGAATTTGAATTTTCGTTCGCACATTTCGAGGGCAATTTCCAAAACCGTCAGCAGGCTCTTTTCTTTCGCTGTGGCCTCAAGCCCTTTGGCATTGATCTCTTCTATTTTGGACCTGATTGCCTGCGAACCGCGCACCATTGCTTCAAGGTCAAAATCTTCCGCTCTCACAGTAAAATATGCTGCATAATAAAGAAGCGGATGATGGACTTTGAAATAGGCGATTCTCACTGCCATCAACACATACGCTGTAGCATGGGCTTTCGGGAACATATATTTGATTTTTTTACATGAATCAATATACCATTCCGGCACATTGCATTTCCGCATTTCTTCTTCCCACTCAGGTGTCAGCCCTTTCCCTTTCCTGACCGACTCCATGATTTTAAAAGCAAGTGACGGCTCGAGGCCTTGGTAAATAAGGTATACCATAATATCATCCCGGCACCCGATCACTTCGGAAAGGGTACATGTACCGGATCGGATGAGCTCCTGTGCGTTTCCGAGCCATACGTCTGTGCCGTGTGAAAGTCCTGAAATCTGAACAAGCTCGGAAAAAGTGGTCGGCATCGTATCTTCAAGCATTTGCCTGACAAAGCGAGTGCCAAATTCCGGTATTCCCAGCGTTCCTGTTTTACACATGATCTGCTCTTCAGTCACGCCCAGAGACTCCGTGCCACTGAAAATCTTCATTACTTCCGGGTCATCTATCGGAATGGTCTTGGGGTCTATGCCGCTGAGCTCTTGGAGCAGACGGATCACCGTGGGATCATCGTGACCGAGAATATCCAATTTTAATAGATTGCTGTCAATGGAGTGGAAATCAAAATGTGTCGTTCTCCAATTGGACCCGGTATCATCAGCCGGGTACTGGATCGGGCAGAAATCGAATATTTCCATATCCGACGGTACAACGATGATTCCTCCCGGGTGCTGCCCCGTTGTTCTTTTTACACCGGTACACCCTTGGACGAGCCTTTCGACTTCCGCATTCCGCAGCATTAAGTTATTATCCTGCTCATAGCCCCTTACATAGCCGTAAGCTGTTTTTTCTGCCACTGTTCCGATTGTACCCGCACGATATACATAGTCTTCCCCGAACAGTTCCTTTGTATAATTATGGGCATGCGGCTGATAATCGCCGGAGAAGTTCAAATCGATATCCGGTACCTTGTCCCCTTTAAACCCAAGGAACGTTTCAAACGGTATGTCGTGTCCGTCTTTTTTATATTTTGCTCCGCATTTTTCGCAAGATTTATCCGGAAGGTCAAATCCGGAACCGACCGATCCGTCATCAAAGAATTCCGAGTGCTTACATTCCGGGCAGACGTAATGCGGCGGAAGCGGATTGACTTCCGTAATTTCTGTCATGGTGGCCACCAGGGATGAACCGACAGATCCCCTTGAGCCTACCAAATAACCGTCCACCAATGATTTTTTTACAAGTTTATGAGAAATGAGATAGATAACGGCAAATCCATGGCCGATGATGCTTGCCAGTTCCTTTTCAAGCCTTGCCTCCACAATTTCCGGAAGCTCTTCGCCATAAATCGACCTGGCCATTTCATAACTCATCGACCTGATTTCCTCATCCGCGCCGTCAATTTTCGGCGTATACAGGTCATCTTTGATCGGTTTGACATCTTCGATTTTGTCCGCAATCAAGTTCGAATTGGTTACGACGACTTCATACGCCTTTTCTTCGCCCAGAAAAGAAAATTCAGCAAGCATTTCATCCGTCGTCCGGAAATGCACCTCCGGCAGGTTATACCTGTTCATCGGATTTGCCCCGCCTTGGGACCTGACCAATATTTCCCTGTAGACCTTGTCCTCTTTGTTCAGATAGTGGACATTTCCGGTCGCGACAACAGGCAGGTTGAGCGCTTCTCCCATACTTACAATATTTTTGATTATATCTTCGAGATCTCTATCATCCCTTACAAGCTCCATTTCGATAAGCGGTGCGTAGACTGGTTTCGGATGGATTTCAAGGTAATCGTAAAAGCCTGCCGCCTTCTCCGCTTCTGCGCGTCCTTTTTGCATCATGGCTTCGAAAACTTCCCCTTTATCGCAGCCGGAGCCGACAAGGATGCCTTCCCTGTATTTTTCCAATAAGGAGCGCGGGATGCGCGGAACTCTATAAAAGTAGTTTAAATGGGAATATGAAACAAGCTTATAAAGATTTTTCAATCCGGCATCATTTTGTGCAAGCAACGTACAATGGGAAGGCCTTGACCGCTTATATGAATCTCCCTGTCCCATATTATCATTCAGCTGATCGTGGTAAAGAATATCTTTTTGCCTGGCGTCAGCCAGCAGCTTCAAAAATATCTTACCGGTTGCCTCTGCGTCATATATGGCCCTGTGATGCTGGACGAGCTCGATATCGAACCTTTTGGCCAATGTATTCAGGCGGTGATTTTTGAATTCAGGGTACAGGAACCTGGCAAGTTCCAATGTATCGATAACGGGATTTTCCACCTTCGGTAACCCTGCCCGCTGATTGCCGGCATTTAAAAAGCCTATATCGAATGAAGCATTGTGAGCAACGAGGATTCCATCCTCCGCCCATTTATGAAAATCATGGAGGACCTCCTCGATTTCCGGCGCATTTTCGACCATGTCATCCGTTATGCCTGTCAATTCAATCGTTGTGGCAGACAGAGGGTGATGCGGGTTTGCGAATCTTTCGAAACGGCCGACCTCTTCTCCCCCCCGTATTTTTACAGCAGCCAATTCTATGATTTTATCATAGATTGCCGAAAGGCCTGTCGTTTCTACGTCAAACACAATATATGTATCATCTTCCAAAAGCCGGTGTGCACTGTTATAGGCAATCGGAACACCGTCGTCAACCAGATTGGCCTCCAGGCCATACAGGATTTTTATATCATTCTTCTTTCCTGCACTGTATGCTTCGGGAAATGATTGCACAACTGCATGATCCGTAAGTGCAACGGCAGTATGCCCCCATTTTTTTGCTTGGGAAACAAAACGGCTTATGGAAGTGACAGCATCCATCTGGCTCATCGGAGAATGCAAATGAAGCTCAACCCGCTTTTTGCCTTCGGCAAGGTCTTTTCTTTCCTTTGCCTTCACTTCATTGATATCCTGGGCCATGATCACAAGTTCCCTGGCAAATGTATCATTTTGTACGCTGCCGCGCACTCTTGCCCACATGCCTTTTTTCAGCTTATTCATCAGGGCAGCGTCATCATGATCTTTTGAGAACATTTTAACGGAGATAGAATCGGTATAATCTGTCATTTTAAAAGTCAACAGTGTCCGGCCGCTGCGAAGTTCCCTTGTTTCGGCTGAAAAAATATATCCTTCGACTGTAATTCTGCGTTCTTCATCATGGATTTCTTCAAGCTTTTTGATCTCTTCATCGTTTTTTATCGCATATCCGATCATCAAGGGGCCGCTCACTTCACCCCCGCTGCTATTCTCTTTCTCCGCTTCCATCCGTTTCATTTCCGCCAGTGCCTGGCGTGCCCGCTCTTCGTCCTCTTTCCGCTTTTCTTCCATAAATTTCTCATACTCTTCATTGGATTGTCCCTCATCATCGATTTCAGCCAACAGCATCAAAGAAGGAAAGCCGAATTTCAAATATATATCGGAAACGGTCTTTCCGTATTTCTCCTGAAGCGTCCTTGCCTCCATGTCATTTCTGACTTTGACAATAATCTTATTCCCATGGACATCGGGAAGCTGTCCGTCCAAAAGGCCAAAAAGCATCGGGGACATCCCCTCGATCTCTTTCAGACAGTCGCGCCAATAATCGATGACCAGCTCTTTGCTGAAAGTATGATCATTGTAAGATACAGTAAAATCTACATGGGCAATCTGGCTAAAAGCTTGTTGAAGTTTTTGGGAAAATATTGTATAAACGCGGCACGGGAGCAGGCGCTCCAATGAAAAATAAAAATGCCACCTTTTATTTGTTTTATCTACAACGAGTTTTTCAATCCGTCCGGATTCGAAATACTGTATATATTGGTCATCCGTCAAACCGATCTGCTGGAGCAACAGCAGAAAACGCTCTTTATTTTCGGCGGGATTATGCGTCTTGGACGTCATTTGTTCCTCTCCCCCAATTCATTTGCGCTCATGATTAAGAAAAGCGCAAGGCGCCCGTCTATCGGCGCAAAGCTAGACTACGCTTGCGAAGGCGTAGTTTGCCTTCAGCAGCGATTGGCTTAATCCTTGCGCCGATGGCGCCTGAAGCTGGACATTACGTTAATCTTGTTTGAAGAGAAAATTCGGTAAAATGCTTTCTTTAGCTTTTAAAGGAAGGCACCTTTTTATAAAGGTACCCTTTGCTCTACATTACAATTCTTTGAAAATATCCGTAAGGACATCAAGCAGCTCCTCTGCTTTTACTTCCTGCATTTCGCCGGATTTCCGGATTTTGATTTCCACAATGCCTTCGGCCGCTTTTTTTCCGACTGTCACCCGGACAGGCATGCCAATTAAATCAGAGTCTTTGAATTTGACTCCCGGCCGCTCATTACGGTCATCGAACAATACACTGTATCGATGTTCCCTCAGCTCGGTATACAATTTTTCGGCAAGATCTGCCTGCTCCGCATCCTTCATGTTAACCGGAATCAAATGAATATCATACGGTGCAATACTGGCCGGCCAGATCAACCCGTTCTCGTCATTAAACTGTTCGGCAACAGCAGAAAGCGTTCGGGAGACGCCTATCCCGTAACATCCCATGATATAAGGATGGGGTTTTCCGTTTTCATCCAAATACGTTGCTGACATCGCTTCACTGTATGTAGTTCCCAGTTTGAAGATATGTCCGACTTCAATTCCCCGTGCAAACCGGATGATTCCTTTTCCGTCAGGTGATGGGTCACCTTCCTGAATGAATCTTAGATCCGCATACTTTTCAACTGTAAAATCCCTGCCCGGCACGACATTAATGTAGTGGAAATCTTCTTCATTGGCTCCGCATACAGCATTGACCATTGCTTCCACAGCTTTGTCCGCAACAATTTTCATTGTTCCAGGAAGGTTGACCGGCCCAATCGAGCCGAATGAACAGTTCAGCAGCTCCTTAGTCCGTTCTTCGTCTGCAAATTCGACGGATCCGGCATTCAGCGCGTTTTTCACTTTAATGTCATTGATTTCATGATCTCCCCTGACCAGGACCATTACCGGCTCCTCATCCACAATCAGAACAAGCGATTTAATGATATTGGATGATTGTACATTTAAAAATCCAGAAACTTCGGCAATTGTTTTTTGGCCGGGCGTTTCAACTTTTGACAGCTCTTTTTCCGGCTCATCCGGTCTTTCATACACTTGATGAACTTCCGCCATCTCGATGTTTGCTGCGTAAGTTGAGCCATCCGAGTAGGCGATCGTATCCTCGCCGATTTCGGATAAGACCATGAACTCCTGTGTATCCTTTCCGCCTATCGCCCCGGAATCAGCCAAAACAGCCCTAAAATCCAAACCGCATCGCGTAAAAATGTTTGTGTAGGCCTGATACATCTTTTGATAGGCTTCATCCAGGCTTTCCGCCGATGTATGGAATGAATATGCATCTTTCATGATGAATTCCCGCCCGCGTAACAGGCCAAAGCGTGGACGCTTCTCATCCCTGAATTTCGTCTGGATTTGGTACAGTATAATCGGAAGGCGTTTATATGACGGGATGCCGTCACTTACGATACTTGTAATCACTTCCTCATGTGTAGGGCCTAATGCAAAGCTGCGGTCATGGCGGTCTTGCATTCTCATCAATTCATCACCGTATGTATACCAGCGCCCCGAAGACTGCCATAATTCGGCGGGCTGGAGGGCCGGCAGGAGCAGTTCTGCCGCTCCCGCGTTTTCCATTTCTTCCCTTATAATCTGTTCAATATGATCAAGCGCTCTTTTGGCCAGCGGCAAGTATGAATATACACCGCTTGCGATTTGCTTAATAAAACCCGCCCGGAGCAACAGCTGATGGCTTTTGATTTCAGCATCAGACGGCAGCTCGCGGAGCGTTGGGATCAATGTCATGCTTTGCCTCATCACTTGCACCTCTATCTGCATTATTTAATGATAAAAAAACGTTGAATGTCATTCCACGTAACAACAATCATCAAGACCATCAAAAGGGCAAATCCGATAAAATGGACCATTCCTTCTTTTTGGCGGTCAATCGGTTTTCCACGCAATGCCTCCACACCAAAGAACAGGAGTCGTCCGCCGTCAAGCGCCGGTACCGGGAGCAAGTTCATGATTCCCAGGTTGATGCTTAGAAGTGCAGCCCATTTCATTAACAGTAGAACTCCGGATTTCGCCACAGTCTCCGTTGTTTTATAAATTCCGACAGGACCAGCAAGCATATCAATGGAGAACTGCCCTGTAACAAGCTTTCCAAGCAGCCGGAATATCTCAACTGTCCAATGGTACGTTTCGGTGAAACCGTTGACCGCTACGCTTGTAAATGATTTATCGACGGGCGCCTGTACTCCGATCAGGCCAAACTCCTTGCCCTCCGCCACTTCCCTTTTGGGCGTTACCGGAATATCAAGCGTCTTGTCCCCGCGTTCAACTGTAAAAACGAGCTCTTCCCCAGGATGGCTGCGAACAATCTCGGTTATATCTTCAAAGTTCGAAATTTCGGCTCCGTCGATACTTAAAACAACGTCACCTTCCTTAAAGCCCGCTTCGTTTGCCGATCCGTCCGGAAGCAATTTGCCGATAAGCGGATCGTTCACCTGTACACCCTGGATGAATCCCAATGCCGTGAAAATGACAATGGCAAGAACAAAGTTCATCATAGGGCCGGCAAAAATGGTCATCGCCCTCGCACTCAGTTTCTTCGAACCAAACTGGCGGTCCCATGGAGCGATTTGTGTTTCCGTTTGATCCTCGACAATTTTAGCTTTATGCGATAGACGGAATGTTTTTAATGTTTCATCTTCCCCATCTTCGTAACCTTTTATAATTAACTCATGCTCAAGGTCGGCCGATTCCACTTCCACAGCCCGCGCATTGGAAAAACGGTCCTTTCCCTGCAGTATAACTTTCTCAACCAAATCATCATCATTCAAAATGAGAGCTACCCGGTGTCCCGGCTTGATCTCCATCATTTCGGGGTCCTCGCCGGCCATTCTCACGTAGCCGCCAAGGGGAAGTAGACGAATGGTATATAACGTTTCTTTCGTTTTATGGGAAAACACTTTCGGTCCCATCCCGATCGCAAACTCTCTGACCAGTATTCCTGCACGCTTCGCAAAGACAAAGTGTCCGAGTTCATGGAAGAATACCAAAGCGCCAAAAATAATGATAAAAGCGATGACTGTATTCAAAAAAATAACCACCTTTTAAAGGAGTGTATGAACATACCGTCTTGTCTCCCCATCAACTTCCCGAATGGCGGAAAGATCAGGATTATCAATTACATGATGTCTTTCCAACGCTTTTTCAATCAGTTCCTCAATCCGGATAAATGGTATTTTCTGCTCAAGGAAAGCATTCACAGCTGCCTCGTTTGCTGCATTTAATACTGTAGGCATTGTACCTCCACGGCGCCCCGCTTCATATGCGAGATATAGGCACCGATAACGGTCCATGTCCATTTTTTCAAAGTGAAGCTCTCCGATTTCCACAAGGTTCAGCCTTTTTGCCGATTGAAGCGGGAGACGCTCCGGATAGGTAAGAGCGTATTGAATGGGAACTCTCATGTCAGGGGTGCCGAGCTGCGCAATTACACTGCTGTCATGAAATTCGACAAGCGAGTGGATGATGCTTTCCCGGTGCAAAATGACATCTATCTTATCATAAGGCAAGTCAAACAGCCAATGGGCTTCTATTACTTCCAGGCCTTTGTTCATCATTGTAGCAGAGTCAATCGTAATTTTGGAGCCCATTGACCAATTTGGATGATTCAAAGCCTGTTCCAGTGTCACAAACTCCAATTCTTCCCGGGTTAAGTCCCGGAAACTTCCGCCCGATGCGGTGATCAGCAGCCTGGATAAATCCTTCATTTCCTCGCCTTGCAGGCACTGGAATATGGCCGAGTGCTCGCTGTCAACCGGAAGGATATCCACATTTTTCTTCCTTGCCGCTGCCATGACGAGATGTCCGGCTGTCACCAATGTTTCTTTATTGGCAATAGCGATTTTTTTACCGGCTTCTATCGCCTGTAATGTCGGAAAGAGTCCGACACTTCCGATGACTGCGTTCAGAACGATATCTGCCTGGCCGAACACAGCCGCTTCCACCAAACCCTCTTCCCCGTATACAAATTTTATGCCGGACGAAAATTCCCCCCGGAGTGCCTCGCAGTCCTCTTTCGTCTGCACCGAAACGAGCTGCGGTTGAAACTCCGAAATGATTTTTCTGACAAGTTCTATGTTTTTGCCGGCCGTTAGGGCAGCCAGCTGAAATTGTTCAGGATGTTCCCTGATCAATTCAAGGGTTTGGGTGCCAATTGAACCTGTGGCCCCCAATAAACTAATATATTTCAAACTCTTCACTCCCGATAACTACTATTCATGCCTTATTAAATAATCTGCAGCACATGGACAAGCGGCAGTACAAACAGCCAACTGTCGCACCTGTCCAATACTCCCCCGTGCCCCGGCATAATATTGCCGGAATCCTTCACCCCATAATGACGTTTGAAGGCTGATTGGGCCAAGTCTCCTATTTGTCCAAAAACTGAAAGAATAACAGTAACAGTAAGCAGCTTAACCAGCGGTATGTCTATTGTGGTAAAAGCAAAAAAGGCCAGGGCAATGAGCAAAGCAATTAAAATACCCCCTACAGAACCTCCGATCGTTTTGTTCGGACTGATTTCCGGCCACAGCTTACGTTTACCCAGGGACCTTCCGACAAAATATGCACCGGAATCTGTTCCCCATACGACAAACAGAACATAGAACAAATAAACGATTCCTGCCTCACGCGTTTCCATCAGAAAATGGAAACCGATTCCGACATATAATACCGACAGTATGACAAAACCCGCATCATCAAAATCAAATTTATTTTTACTTATAACAGTATATGATAAAAAAAGGAGGACAGCCAAGATTGCGGCTTTTATTTTAATATCCGCCCCGTGCCCTGATTCAAACGCCTGTCCGGGTAAAAGGATAATCCAAAGGAGTGCCAAAGACAAGGCCCCCTGCACAGAAATAAGCGGCTGCTTCCGCATTTTCAATAATTCATACAACCCAATCGTTGCCATGGCATACACCAAAAGAAAGAATGGGATTCCGCCTATGTAAAGAAGCGGTAAAAATATGGCTATTGCCACTATCGCTGAAATGATTCTTACCTTCATTTATTGTATCTCCTCGCCAAGTAATCCGCCGTATCTTCTGGACCGCCTTTGAAATGATTCAATCGCTTCAAGCAAGTTTTCTTCAGAAAAGTCCGGCCAGAGGATATCCATAAAATACAGTTCGGTATATGCAAGCTGCCAGAGCATGAAATTGCTCAAGCGGACCTCTCCGCTTGTCCTGATGAGCAAATCAGGATCTTTCAGGCTCTCTGTCATCAAATAATTTGAAAAGCAGTCATCGTCAATATCCTCTTCATTTATGATGCCTTTTTTTACATCCGAAGAAAGATGTTTTATGGCATCGATTATTTCCGAGCGGCTTCCATAGTTTAGTGCAAAATTTAAAATCAGGCCGTCATTGTTCTTTGTTTTTTCTTTGGCTTGATCAACAGCCTTCCTTGTACTTGCCGGAAGGCGATCCATATCTCCCATTGTTGAGACTTTAACGTTTTCCTCTATCAATTCCGGCAAAAAACTGCCCAAAAACTGTTCTGGAAGCTTCATTAAATAATCGACCTCTGTTTTGGGGCGCTTCCAGTTTTCAGTTGAAAAAGCATATAATGTAAGGATCTTTATTCCAAGTTTACTGGCTGCCTTTGTTATCTTTTTTACAGTTTTCATACCCTCGTGGTGTCCGGCAATCCGGGGAAGTGCCCTTTTTTTCGCCCACCGTCCGTTTCCGTCCATAATGATGGCGACATGCTCCGGAATGGGATGGGCAAGTATTTGACTGATTCGGTCATCCTGCAAATCTTGCTCTTTTGAAGTTTTCCAAAACTTCGTTTTATTGAACATAATGAGTCCTCCGTCAGAAATGCATTGTTCTGTGCGTCAAACATATTTTAGCATATCCATATGAGGATGCGATATGATTCTCCGACGATTTATTTCATCCATTAAAGAAAAGCGCAAGGCGCCCGCCTATCGGCGACAAGCACAAGCCGATGGCGCCTGGAGCTGGACATTACATAACCTTGTTTGAAGAAAAAATTCGGTAAAATTTTATATTTTCTTTAGCTTTAAAAGGAAAAACCCTCCAAAAGGAGGGATCTATGAATAATAATTAAGGAAGTTTTCTAGTTTTCCCGCGCCGGGCAATTTCGCTTTTGTTTTAAACGGCCAATACTTCCTCTTCTTTCTCTTTTGTCAGTTCATCGATTTTCCTGATATGTTCATCGGTCAGCTTTTGAATGTCATCTGCAAAGCCGCGCAGGTCATCTTCGGAGATTTCCCCGTTTTTCTCAAGCTTTTTCAATTCTTCGTTTCCGTCCCGGCGGATATTTCTAATGACGACTTTGGCATCCTCTGCCTCTTTTCTAACTTGCCTTACAAGATCCTTGCGCCTTTCTTCCGTAAGCTGCGGGATGGATATCCGAATAAGGGATCCATCGTTTGTAGGCGTTAGACCTAGGTCTGATTTCAAAATGGCTTTTTCAATATCGCCCAAAACAGTTTTATCATACGGCTGGATCATAAGGAGACGGGCTTCAGGTACTGAAATGTTTGCCATTTGGTTAACTGGTGTCGGAACACCGTAATAATCAACAGTAATTTTGTCCAAAAGGGCGGCATTTGCACGTCCGGCACGAATGCCTGCCAATTCGCGGCTGTATACCTGAATAGCTTTTCCCATTTTGTCTTTCGCATTTGAAATTATTTTGTTCGGCATTATTCCTTTCCCCTCACTATCGTTCCAATTTGTTTGCCCATGACGGCACGCTTGATATTCCCTTTTTCGGTAAAAGAGAACACGATCAGCGGAATATCGTTATCCATGCAAAGCGATGAGGCGGTTGAGTCCATGACAGCAAGACCCTCTTTCAGAACGTCGAGGTAAGACAGCTGTTCATATTTGACTGCATCCTTATCAAGCTTCGGATCTGCGTTGTATACACCGTCCACATTGTTTTTGGCCATTAAAATGACATCTGCTTCTATTTCTGCCGCTCTTAATGCCGCGGTTGTGTCTGTTGAGAAGTATGGATTGCCGGTGCCTGCCGCAAAGATGACGACACGCTTCTTTTCCAAATGCCTGATGGCACGGCGTCTAATGTATGGTTCAGCAACTTGAAGCATATCGATAGACGTTTGGACACGGGTTTCAATCCCGAGCTGCTCAAGGCTGTCCTGCAAAGCAAGGGAGTTCATCACTGTTGCCAGCATTCCCATATAATCGGCCGTTGCACGGTCCATCCCCATTTCGCTGCCGACCTTTCCGCGCCAAATGTTTCCGCCGCCAACGACGACAGCAATCTCAACGTCAAGTACTGCCACTTCCCTGATTTGCTCTGCAATGGATTTGATCACGGCCGGGTTGATGCCGAATCCTTCATTTCCGGCCAGTGCCTCACCACTTAATTTAAGTACGACTCTTTTGTATTTTGGGGTATCCATCTAAACCTCCAATGATCCCTTAAATGATATGTATTGACGAATGTTGACTTTTTAAAATGGGGAACACGATGTGTTCCCCATTAATTTTGATGCTAAACGACGCTTTCGCTTTTCTTATTGTCCAGCTGCAGTGCCTATCGACTAGCAGACTTCGCGCCTTCTTCTACGATAAGTCAACATCGCTTCGCTGCGCGTGTTGTCCGGCTACGAGTGCCATCGGCTCGAGGTCATAAGCCAATCGCTGCTGAAGGCAAACTACGCCTTCTTCAGCGCTCGTCTTATGCTTGTCGCCGATAAGCAGGCACTCTCGCCTTTGCTTATCCTTTATCTCGTCGAAGGCACTCCAGTCTGTACGTCGATGAACAGGCACCTCCGCTTTTCTTAATTACTTTTTCGTTTGGCTCATTACTTCTTCAGCAAAGTTTTCCTGGCGTTTTTCCATACCCTCGCCCACTTCATAACGGACAAAGCCGACAACTTCAGCGCCTTTGGATTTTACAAATTTCCCAACCTTTTCGTCAGGGTTTTTGACAAATGGCTGGTCCAGAAGGCAGATTTGCTCAAAGAATTTACCAAGGCGGCCTTCTACCATTTTTTCAACGATTTTTTCAGGCTTGCCTTCGTTTAATGCCTGTTGGGTAAGCACTTGGCGTTCACGCTCGATTTCCTCTTCAGAAACCTGGTCGCGCGTGATATATTTAGGGTTGATGGCAGCAATATGCATGGCAACATCTTTTGCCATTTCTTCATCAGTTGTGCCTTCAAGAACTGTCAAAACTCCGATGCGTCCGCCCATGTGCAGATATTCGCCGAATACGCCGTTGTCGGATTTCGTTTTAACTTCAAAACGACGGAGTGTGATTTTCTCACCGATTTTGGCAATGGCGCTGTTAATATAGTCAGTAACAGTTTCGCCGCTGCTCATTTTTTGTTCCAAAGCTTCTTCAAGAGATGCCGGTTTGTTCGCAAGAAGATGCTCAGCCAACTCTTTAACAAGCTGTTGGAAATTTTCGTTTTTGGCAACGAAGTCGGTTTCAGCATTCACTTCCAAAATAACCGCTGTATTGCCTTCGCTTAAAATGTAAGTTGTACCTTCGGCTGCAATTCTGTCAGCTTTTTTGGCAGCGGAAGCCATTCCTTTCTTTCTGAGGAAATCGATCGCTTCCTCCATGTTGCCGTTTGTTTCTGTCAAAGCTTTTTTGCAGTCAAGCATGCCGGCACCTGTTTTGGCACGCAGTTCTTTAACCATTTGAGCAGTAATTGCCATTTTTTCGTTTCCTCCTTGTGTAGGTAAAAGGGTGTCAATAAGGACATGATCGTGTGAAAAAAGGTGACAAAGTGTCATCACTCTTATCACCTTTCAAACCGCCTGAATTCAGGCTGATATCATATGACGATTATGCATTGGCAGCCTCTGAAGATGCTTCCTCTTCTTCTACAGGTTCTTCGCTGTATTTAGCTTCCAATAAAGCATCAGCCATTTTTGAAGTAAGCAATTTTACTGCGCGGATTGCATCATCGTTTGCTGGAATGACATAATCTATTTCATCCGGATCACAGTTTGTATCAACGATACCGACGATTGGAATATTCAACTTGCGCGCTTCTGCAACAGCAATGCGTTCTTTTCTAGGATCGATGATGAACATTGCATCCGGAAGAGTTTTCATATCTTTAATACCGCCCAAGAACTTGACTAGACGGTCGCGCTCTCTGTTGAGCATAACTACTTCTTTCTTCGGAAGGACTTCGAAAGTGCCGTCTTCTTCCATCTTTTCAATCGCTTTTAAGCGCTCGATTCTCTTTTGGATCGTTTCGAAGTTAGTCAAAGTTCCGCCAAGCCAGCGATGGTTCACATAAAATTGGCCCGCACGTTCAGCTTCGTCTTTTACAGATTCCTGAGCTTGTTTTTTAGTTCCGACAAAAAGGACTTTACCATTGTTCTCGGCAAGCTCTCTCATAAAGTTGTAAGCTTCTTCAACCTTTTTGACCGTTTTTTGCAAGTCGATGATGTAGATGCCGTTTCTTTCCGTAAAGATGTATTTTTTCATCTTAGGATTCCAGCGGCGTGTTTGGTGCCCAAAGTGTACACCTGCTTCGAGCAATTGCTTCATAGAAATGATAGACATAAATTTTTCCTCCTTGGTTTTTTCCTCCGCTTCACTCATCTTCCGCAAAAGACTGTTTAATCGAAAAAACAGCACCCTATCGCGAAAATCATGAAACGTGTGTATTAATACCAACAAATAATATAGCATACCCAAAAGTGTTAATCAAGCATGAAATGCGGAAGCGATGTCACTTAAATTTCATAAGGAGTTCTATTTCAGTTTTTCCTTTATTCAGCTTCCTGGCAATGTCCGTCACTGTCAGTCCTTGTTCAGCCAGTAATTCCACCTGTTCCCTCAAAGGCATTGGATCATCGGCTTCGCCGGAAGCGCTGCTTTGAACTGAAGCAGGCTCTGCTGTCGGTTCCAAGGACCCTTCTGCCTCTTGAACAACCTGGTGCTCCTCTGCCGCCGGAACGGAGTCCTTTTTTTCCATTATAATATCTGCAGCCATAGCATCCGCCATTTTATCCTCTGTCTCCCTGCTCTCCTTAATCCTGGTTATAAGTCTTTCATTTTCCTCTTTGATCTCTTCAAGGAGGGCAGCCATCACCTGTTCAGCTTCCTCCAGCGCGAGCTTCTGCCTCTTTTCTATTTCGACCAGCTTGTTTTGGCGCATGTAAAGGATCAGCAAAGCAAAGGCAAGGAGGATGTTCATTAAAAATAAGATAAATATGAGCGTCCCTGTCACTTTTCATCCCCGCCTGTCATTTTGTCCGTTTTCAATAACTGCCGCCTTAATTTGAAGAGGGCTTTGGAATGGATTTGGGATATTCTCGATGTTGACAGCTGCATAATATGGCCGATTTCGGTCAATGTCAATTCCTCTTCATAAAAGAGGCTTAAGACAAGCTGTTCGTTTTCTGTAAGGGTTGTGATCACTTTCGCCATTTCTTCAAGCCATTCTTTTTTTATGACCTGCTCTTCCGGCGTCGGGGTGTGATCGTCTTTGATCGTATACGAATGATTTTCATCATCCTCTTCCCCCGCCATGTATTCATTTACTGAAAACACCTGGGCAAAAAAATACTCATTCATTGTTTTGACTACTTCAGTATCCGACACACCCATTTTTTCGGCAATTTCCTCCGGCGTTACATGGCGCATGAGCTCCTGTTCCAGGGAATTTTGTACACTCTCTATTTCTTTGGCCTTATCGCGGGTGGTTCTTGGCAGCCAATCTTCTTTTCTTAGGCCGTCTATGATGGCCCCTCTGATTCTAAAAGAAGCGTAGGTATCGAATTTGAGCTTCCTGGTAAGATCGAACTTGTTCAATGCATCAAGCAACCCCATGATTCCCAGGCTTTTTAATTCTTCCCTGCTCACATTTTGCGGCAAATTGACCGAAATTCTTTGGACATGGTAAGTGACAAGCGGCATGTATTTTTTCACTAAATGGTTGCCTGACTCCGTGTCCCGCTCCTTTCTCCAGCGTTCCCAATGTTTTTGTTCCTCAAGGGGCAGTGTTAGCGACATATGTATCCCCTCCTCACAAAATTAGAATGCTTCGGAAAACATTATCTGCTGTAAAACAACTGTTGCAGCCTTGTCATAAATGACTCCTTCATATGAACGGGCTTTTCCTGTGAACTTCCATTGATCAGGGACAGGGCCATTTTTTTCAGGCCCACCGAAACAGGAGCCCTTGGAAATTCCATATATACCGGCCGGTTAGCAAGAACCGCTTTTCTCATATGTTTATCTTCCGGCAGCACACCCAATAAATGGATTTCCTTTTGAAGGAAGGTTTCCATAGCCTTCTTGAGACGTTCGAACGTCTCCTTCCCCTGCTTGTCGCTGTCCGAACGATTGCATATAATAAGCAGGCTGGCATCAGCCCGAACCCGGTGAATCAGCTTCATCATGGAATAGGCATCCATGATGGATGTAGCTTCAGGCGTCGTAATGACAATGACTTCATCAGCCGCCAGCGACAGCCGGAGCATCCACGGCCCGGCGCCGGCTCCCATATCAAAAATAATAATATCGTAGATTTCCTGCATCCGTTTAAAGCCGTAAAAAAGCCGGTCAACCGTAGTCTCGTCAAGTTCAACCGCTTCCTGAAAACCGTTTCCTCCCGCAATGAATGAAACACCGCCGGGACCCAATTCCACAATTTCGGAAAGCGGTTCTTGATTATAAAGAAAGTCCCCCATCGTTTTCGTTGCCGATCCGCCCAACAGCAAATTTACATTCCCCATGCCGATGTCCAGATCGACTACAAGCACGTTAAAACCGTGCTCGGCAAGAATTATTGCCATATTGCTTGAAATATTGGATTTGCCCACTCCGCCTTTTCCGCTGACAACGGCAAGGGTTCTCGCTTTTTTTCGGGGCTGCCTGTTGATTTTCCTGCGTAAATTTTCTGCCTGATCCTTCCTCATTCACTTCCATCTCCAAAAATATAATCAGCAAACAATTCCGGCGAAGTTTGGATGATGTCGTCCGGGACGTCCTGGCCGGTCGTGACATATGCCGCTGCCATTTTGTACTTCAGCATGATATTCACCATCGGTCCATAGACTTTTGTTTCATCCGCTTTTGTAAAGATCAACCTGTCAATGGACATTTGCTGGAAGTTGTCCATGATCGGATCAATGTCTCTCTCCTTCATTCCCACAGTCAGGACAAGAAAAGTCTCAAGATCGTTTTCCCGGGACAATATGTTGTTCAATGCATGAACGAATTCTGCTTCCCGATAGTTTCTGCCTGCGGTATCGATGAATACTCGGTCATAATCTGCAAAGTTTTCTGCGGCTTTTGCAAAATCCTGGGGCTCATAGACTACTTCAACGGGAATGTTAAGCAAGCCGGCATATGTCTTTAGCTGTTCAATAGCTGCGATTCGGTACGTATCCAAGGTGATGAAAGCCACTTTTTTCTTCTCTTCCAAAGCAGAATGTGCAGCCAATTTTGCCAAAGTAGTCGTCTTGCCTACCCCCGTCGGTCCCACAAGTGCAACAAATTTTTTATTGCTTGATGCAGAGAAGTTGAATTGATCTATTTTTTCAGCAAGGATTTTTTTCGCCTCTTGCATAGTTTCATTTTCTGAAGGCTCCTTATTTGCCTGCCGCCAGTTTTCAAGCAATCGTTCAGAGATTTTCTTTACATGGCTTTCGTCCAGTTCCTGATCCAACAGCTTTCCAGCCACCGTTTGAATCGGATCAGGATAAACAGACAAATCGGGATGGACCGTTTTCCGGCCGGCTGCAACCATTTCTTTCAGCTCGGCCAGTTCGGACAGTAGGGATTTTTCATACTCGTTCGGCTTCATCCCGGTATTTTCCGAAATCGCCTTTAAGGTCGGAGCCGGAACGTTTTCCGGTATTTGATCGTCATTATCCATGACAGCAATGACTTCGAACTGTTTTTTCTTGAAAAAACCAAGAATTCCTCCTGTCCATACAACTCTGGAGCTTAAAATGACCGCTTCTTCCCCAACCTCTACTTTTACCCTTTGAAAGGCTTCCGGCATTGAAGGCGCCGTGATTTTTTTAATACCCATTAAACGCTCACCACCCCGATACTTTGGACTTCCACATCAGCTTCCAGTTCATTGTATGAAAGGATGGGCACCTGAGGAAAATACCTTTCAGTCAACTGGCGCAAATACATTCTTACAGCCGGGGAACATAAAAAGATCGGTGTTTGCTGGATTTGCGACAGCTCTTCGATTTGGGCAGCGGCTGCCTCCAGAATTTTTTGGGAATCCCCGGGATCCATGGCCAGATAATTTCCGTTTTCCGTCTGCTGGACACTGTCTGCAATCATTTTTTCAACCTTCCCGGAAATCGTGACTACCTTTAATACCGGCTCATCATCTGCATATTGTTTCGTAATCTGCCTTGCCAAAGCCTGTCTTACATATTCGGCAAGTATATCCGTATCAAGCGTGACTTTTCCATAGTCTGCAAGGGTTTCAAAGATCATTGGCAAATTCCTGATTGAAACATTCTCTTTCAACAACTTCGCCAGCACCTTCTGCACCTCTCCGACTGTCAGAGGATTGGGCGTAACTTCTTCGACAAGAATCGGATAGGACTCCTGCAGATGGTCGATGAGATCTTTCGTTTCCTGTCTCCCAATCAGCAAATGCGCATTTGACTTTAGAACTTCCGTTAAATGTGTCGATACGACAGACGGTGGATCGACGACAGTGTAGCCTTCGATTTCAGCCTGTTCCTTTACCTCTTCCGAAATCCATTTCGCCGGAAGCCCAAATGACGGCTCAATCGTATCAATGCCTTGAATTGTATCTTCCGCTCCCGGGCTCATCGCCAAATAATGATCTAAAAGGAGCGTCCCTCTTGCCACTTCGTCACCCTTAATTTTGATCAGGTATTCATTCGGCTCCAATTGGATGTTATCCCGGATCCTGACAACAGGAATGACAACGCCCAGTTCCAAAGCAAGCTGCCTGCGGATCATGACGACACGGTCCAATAGGTCCCCTCCCTGGTTTACATCCGCCAATGGGATAAGCCCGTAGCCAAATTCAAACTCAATCGGATCCATCTGCAATAGATCAAGTACACTTTCAGGTGATTTCATTTCATCCGCTTCGGCTTCTTCCGCTGTCAGAGCCAGAGGGTCTTCAGTACTTTCAGGGATACGGCCGAGTGAATATCCCCCCGCCGCCAATGCTCCGGCAATCGGAATTGTAATCATATTGCTTATGGGAGTTGTCAATCCAAGCAAGAAGATTGTTGCACTTGCAATATATAGAATCTTTGGATAGGCAAAAAGCTGGCCTGCAATGTCGGAACCAAGATTGCCTTCCGAAGCTGCGCGCGTTACGACTATACCTGTCGCAGTTGAAATCAAAAGAGCTGGAATCTGGCTGACAATGCCATCTCCGACAGTCAGCATTGAATATTTTGTTGCCGCTTCAGCAATGGGAAGGCCCTGCTGGACCATTCCGATCAATATTCCAAATAGCAGGTTGATAATGACAATGACGATACCTGCAATAGCATCTCCCTTTACGAATTTGCTGGCACCATCCATTGCCCCGTAAAAATCCGACTCACGGGAAACCTTTTCCCTGCGGTCCCTTGCTTCATGTTCCGAAATGATCCCCGCATTCAAATCCGCATCAATGCTCATCTGCTTTCCCGGCATCGCATCAAGTGTAAATCTTGCAGCCACTTCCGAAACACGCTCAGCACCTTTCGTAATCACGATGAACTGAATCACGATCAGGATAAAAAACACAACGAGACCGACAAGTATATTGCCTCCGACTACAAACGTTCCAAATGTTTCAACAACACCGCCGGCATCTCCCTTTGAAAGGATGGATCTTGTGGTAGACACGTTCAGCCCCAGCCTGAATAAAGTAAGAAGCAATAATAATGAAGGAAATATTGAAAACTGCAGCGGCTCATTCACATTCATCGTCGTTAAAAGCACCAAAAGCGCCAGTGATATATTCGTTATGATCAAAAAGCTAAGCAACCACGGCGGAAATGGAATGACCAGCATGGCAACTATTAAAATAACACTCAGCAGTACAGCAATATCCTTTGTCTTCATCATGCCTGGCCCCTCCTTCCATGTGCTGAATTTCATATTTTATGCTTGATCCGGTATACATAAGCCAGAATCTCGGCAACTGCCTTGAAAAACTCGTCCGGGATGGCATCCCCTATGTTTGTCTGTTTATAAAGCGCCTGTGCAAGCGGACGGTTTTCTACAAGCACAACCTGATGTTCTTTTGCCACCCGCTTTATTTTCTGTGCCATGAAGTCAATTCCTTTGGCCACAACAACCGGGGCATCCGCTTTTTCTTCGTCATACTTGAGGGCAATGGCATAATGGGTCGGGTTTGTTATGACAACATCGGCCTTTGGAACCTCCTCCATCATCCTGGCCATCGCCATTTCTCTTTGTTTCTGTTTGATTTTTGATTTAATCAGCGGATCGCCTTCCATATTTTTAAATTCATCTTTCACATCTTGTTTGGACATCCGGATATTTTTTTCGAAATCATACCGCTGATATAAGTAATCGAATAATGACAGGAATAATAATGCGATAGATGCGCTGATTCCCATTTGCAAAGTCAGGCTGCCGATCGTTTTTAAAGCCGATGGAACTGACTTATGCGACAAGATCAAAACCTCATCTATCCGGAGCCACAATACAAGGAATGTAATAAAGCCGACGAATCCGATTTTCAAGATCGATTTTAAAAGCTCAACAATCGCCCTGATGGAAAAGATCCGTTTGAATCCTTTGATTGGATCGATCTTTTCAAGCTTCGGTTTCATTGGTTCCGCAGTAAAAAGAAAACCCACTTGCAACAGGTTTGCGCCAAGGCCCGCCACCAGCGCCACCAGCATGATGGGGCCCAGCAGCACAGCAACCCCCAGGATCAGGTCCAAACCGATTTGGTGCAAGTTTTCCGCTGTCAGGTCCATGAGCATATATTGACCGAATGTCTTGTGGAAGATGTCTATTACCACTTGGCCGATATTGGAAGAAAAGAACATGAGAAAACCGAAGACAGACAATAAGCTGATAGCAGTGTTGACATCCTGGCTTTTCGCCGTCTGCCCTTTTTTTCTCGTATCCTGCCTTTTTTTAGGCGTTGCTTTTTCTGTTTTTTCACCGGCAAAAAACTGCAGATCCAGTTGTAGCAGCTTCATTTAATACCACCGAACATTTCCATTACATCCCTCATCGTATGGGCGACTGTTTGAAACAGGTTTTGCACGATGCCCAAAATTACACCAATGACAATAAAGATAACGATAAAACTGACTGCGATTTTGATCGGAAAACCGACAACAAATACATTCATCTGCGGAACAGTCCTTGCAATAATGCCAAGCGCCACATCCACCAGAAACAGTACAGCCACAACAGGGACAGCCATTTGAAAAGCGATGACAAACATCATGGCAAATGCTTTGATCACGTATTCCACCAGTCCAACGTTGCCAAAGCCTAAGCTTATCTTGTCAATCGGAATGAACTGATAGCTGTAAAATATTCCGTCCAGCAGCATATGGTGGCCGTCAACGGCAAGGAGCAGCAGCAGTGAAAATATATATAGATACTGCCCGATCAAAGGGGATTGGGCGCCTGTCTGCGGATCGATGACATTGGCGATTGCAAATCCCATCTGAAAGTCTATGAAACTTCCGGCTGCCTGGACTGCGGACAAGATCATATAGCCCATGAACCCGATGAACAGCCCGACAAGCACTTCTTTTATAATCAATAAAAAATATTCCAGATTGATCGTAAGCGGCGGGGCATCCACCGTATAGTACATGAGCAGCGAAATAAAGAAAGCAAACCCGATCCGGAACATGGCCGGAAGCGTCCGGTAGGAAAAAAGCGGCATCGTTACAAAAAAAGCCGACACCCGCATGAAAATCAGGAGAAACACTGAAAAGGCCGGTACAATGTCTATCATTCTTTCAACCTACAAACCGGGTCAAATTTTGAAAAATGTCTGTTGTATACGAAAGCATCCTGCTCAGCATCCACGGACCAAAAAAGACAATGCCCACAAGGACTGCAATGATTTTCGGTATGAAAGCCAATGTCTGTTCCTGGATTTGCGTTGTAGCCTGAAAGATGCTCACAATCAATCCAACCGCCAATGCAAGCAGCAGCAGCGGCCCGGCTACGATCAATATTGTAAATACTCCTTTTCCAGCCAGAGAAATGACTGATTCGGCGCTCATAACATCACCTTCCTTGAGATTGTATTCCAACGGGAATGTTCACTAAAAGCTTTGCAGCAATGATTTGACGACCAAATACCACCCATCAACCAATACGAACAGCAGTATCTTAAACGGCAGTGAAATCATCACCGGCGGCAGCATCATCATTCCCATTGACATCAATACGCTTGCTACCACCATATCAATCACAAGGAACGGGATGAAAATCATGAATCCGATTTGAAATGCCGTTTTCAATTCACTTAGGGCAAATGCAGGGACAAGTGCCGTGAGCGGTATATCTTCAATCGTACTGGGACGTTCCGCCCCCGAATAATTCAAAAATAATTCCAGGTCTTTCTGTCTTGTATATGAGCTCATAAATTCTTTGAACGGAACGGCAGCCCGTTCATACGATTCTTCCAGTGTAATTTCATCATTGAACAACGGTGCCAGTGCTTCTTTGTTCACTTCGTTCAAGGTGGGCGCCATCACGAAAAAAGTCAGGAACAGCGCCAATCCGACGATGACCTGATTAGGAGGCATCTGCTGGGTGGCAAGCGATGTCCGTACAAAAGAAAGAACAATCACAATCCTTGTAAATGAAGTCATGATAATCAGGATGCCGGGTGCGATGGACAGAACAGTCAGCAGCAGAAAGAGTTTCACTGATGTTGACACGGTTTCAGGTGAACTGTTGAAAAACTCCACTACTTCATTCACTTTTCATCTTGCCCCTTTCCCTGAAACTCTTTTAAAATACTTTGCCGCTGCTTCTTGATTGCATCCATTTCATGTTTAAAATGTTTCTGGAATGTATCATGATTGTTCTCCTCTTTGTTCAACATGCCTTTGATTGTTCCTGCAAGTTTAGTAACTGCATCTGCAGGCTGGATGCTTCCCTCAAGCTGTTCATTGTATTGATTTAAAATTTCCTGCAGTTCCTGTTCATCGGTAATTTCTTTCAGAAGGCGGACGTCTTCGCCGACACCCAATACGAGGAGGCGTTTTCCTGCTTTTACAATCTGAATCGACCGGTTTCCGCCAAGCGCGGTCCCGCCCAAGTTTTGAACTAGGCGGTTTTGCTGATACGATTGGCTTTTTTTATTAATGAATTTCAATAAGAAATACAACAGTGCAATGACAAACGCCAATGCGGCAATCATTTTGACAACGTCAAAAAAGCTGATGGAAAAGGACTCATTTCCGTTGTTTTCCATGCTTGGTTTATTTGGGTTTTCCGGTTTCTCGCACTTATCGGGATTTTTTATGCATTCCTCCACGGATCCTTTCGGGCTCGCATGGACAAGATACGGTTTGGCATTTGTGAGAACGATCAAAAGCAATAATAGAACCATCCATTTATTTTTCATCATGCATACCTGAATTCATCCTTAATTTATCTTTTTTTCTGCCCGCTTGTTGTACCCAAAGGGCGGCAATGCGGTTTTTTAACATGATCGTTCCCTCACAGTCCAATTCAAAAAACTTATTTCAAATGCTGCAGGCGATTTTTCCTGCTCAGAATATCCGTCACTCTTACCCCAAAACTTTCATCGATGACTACGACTTCCCCTTTGGCGATCAATCGGTTGTTGATCAGGATGTCCACAGGCTCACCGGCCAGTTTGTCCAGTTCGATAATCGATCCAGACCCCATTTCCAATATATCTTTCACCGATTTATGCGTTCTGCCCAGTTCAACCGTTACCTGGAGCGGAATGTCGAGCAGGACATCAAGGTTTTTGGTATCCGTTTGTTCTTCAATGCTATCATCGAACTGGGCAAAGCTTGCACGTTGGACGTTTACGTCCTTGTTTTCAGCACGGGATTCCTCGCCTAAAGGTGAGTGCCCCGGCGAAGGCGCCGTTTCTTCCATGTGTTTTGTCTGTTCCAAGGCGATATCAATGGCTGATGCGGTTTCTGCCTCCGTTTCCGCTGAATTCTCTGGAGTTGATTTGGGTTCGCTTTTTTCTTCTGCCTGTGACCACAATTCTTTTACCAGGCTTCTTGCAAAATTGACTGGTATGAACATCGTCAGTTTTGAATCTATGATGTCTCCCACTTTCAAGTCGAAAGACACTTGCGCAAAAGGGGATTGATCAGAAAGCTCCTGCAGCACTTCACCCAATGTTTCATTGGATACATGAAATGTCGGCGTGGATATATCCACCCTTTTTCCAAAAAAAGAGGACATCGAAGTGGCGGAAGAGCCGATCATCTGATTCATGGCCTCTTGCACGGCACTTTGCTGGATTTCATTCATTTCTTCGGATGGGTCGGTTCCATCACCGCCCATCAAAACATCCGCAATGACTGAGACATCCCTCTTTTTCAGAAATAACACATTGACCCCTGAAAATCCCGAAGTATAGGTAACCTGGACAGCCATACCCGGATCTTTTGATGCCGACAAAGTCTGCCAGTCAATGATCGATACGGTCGGCGTTGTGATTTCTACTTTTTGGTTCATCATGGTGGAAAGGGCTGTCGCGGCATTTCCGAAAGAAATATTCCCTACTTCTCCCAGGGCATCTTTTTCAATATCGCTTAGCTCATCCGTTTCATTCGTTGATTCATCTTCGGATTGGTCCATTTCCGCGAATAACATCTCAATCTCTTCTTGGGAGAGCTTCTCACCATTCATCGTCTTCATCTCCCTCATTTATCATATTTAAAATTTGAACAGCCAGATGGTTGTGTTTCATGCCGGGCTGCCCCGTAAATTTGGGAACTCCCGCAATTTTCACCGTAAGCGGCTCGTCAATCCGTTTACGGAGCTGGAACACATCCCCTTCGTTTAATGCAAGGAAGTCCCTTATCGTCAGGTAAGTCTTCCCCAGTTCGACATCCACCTCGACATCGGTTTCCTTGATGCTCTGCTTCAGCGCATCGAGTGCTTCCGGTTTTTTTTCCTTCGAGCCGGATTCCATCCAGTATTGGGCGGTCAGCTTTGAAATGATCGGTTCCAGGACGACATGCGGAATCATGATATTGATTGTTCCGTTTGTATCGCCGATCACCGCATGCATGGATACAACGACAACCGTTTCATTCGGAGAGACAACCTGCAAAAACTGCGGATTGACTTCGATTTCAGACAGCTCCGGTTCAATGTGGGAAATGCTGGCCCACGCCTCCCGTAACGGATCCATTGTCTTATTGAACAATTTCGTCAGCAGTTTCATTTCAATGTCAGTCAACAGGGAAATTTTATTCATGCCGGTCCCTTTCCCGCCCAAAATACGGTCCATCATTGCGTAGGCGATATCCGGCTGGACTTCCATGATCATTCTTCCTTTGAGCTGGGGTATTTCGATGACATTCAAAAATGTCATGCTGTCGATCGAACGGATGTATTCCCCGTATGGGACCTGCCCGGAAGAAACGACAGAAACGTGGGCATATGTCCTTAAGTGCGCAGAAAACAAAGTAGTCAGAAGGCGCGCAAAATTTTCATATATTCTTGTCAAGCTGCGAATCTGGTCTTTTGAAAAACGGAGTGCTCTTTTAAAGTCATAGACTTTGACGATTTTTTCAAGTTCATTTGGAACCGGATCCTTTTTCCGTTCATTCTGATCATCACCGGCTGCCAAAGAAGAAATAAGATCGTCAATTTCGGTTTGTGATAAAACCCCTTGGGATAAGACATCGTCTGGCATTGCCGTCACCTCCTAACGTTGCGCTTGCGTAACCTATGAAATGATGTAAGAGGTAATGTAAACTTTGACTACTTCGCCTTCTTGCATTATTTCATTGACTCTTTTCTTTACTGCCTCTTCAAATGCCTGCTTGCCTTCCTTCCCTTCCAATTCAGGGGCCTTCATGTCCGACAGTTCTGTGATGATAATATTCTGGACTTGGAACTTCCGCTTCTCCAACTCTTCCTTTGCATCCTTGCTGTCGGCTTCTATCATGAAAGAGATTTTTACATACCTGTTATCCAGCAGGTTTGTCGCGATCTCTCCCATGTCCACTGTAACCTTTAATACATCGTCTATCGACTGTTCCTCACCGGCCGCTTCCTTTTTCCCAAAGCCCAGTCTGTCATAGGCGAGCAGTGCGGCAGCCCCAATAAGTAAAATGACAGTAATAATAATGAGTACTTTATTTTTTTTCATCAGAATCCTCCTGCTGCCCGCGTCCCAACAATTGAATAGATTGATAGAACGTAAGAATCTTCTCATTGACCAGCTGCTCAGACTCAGCCACCACATATTTGCGGCCATTCATCAAAGTGATCGTCGTATCGGGAAAAGACTCGACTGTTTCAATGTATAATGCATTCAAATGAAAAGTCTTTCCATTCAATTTCGTGATATGTATCAATGAACCACCCAGGACCGGAAAAAAACCGGCCCTGTCCCTCCCTTACCTATCGTTTTAAATTGACAAGCTCCTGCAAAATCTCATCGGAAGTCGTAATGATCCTCGTATTCGCCTGAAACCCGCGCTGCGCGACAATCATTTCGGTGAACTCCTCGGAAAGATCGACATTGGACATTTCGAGCGTTCCTGATACGAGTTTTCCTGCACCGCTTGTACCTGGCGTCAACATTTCTGCTTCACCCGATGCTTCTGTTTCAATATAAAGGTTTTCACCTATTTTTTCCAATCCACCATTATTGTTAAAACGTGCTATCCCAATATATTTGGGCTCTCCCTCTATCATTTTCCCATCTTGACCTTTTGTTAGATAAGTTATTTTCCCACTTTCATCAATACTCAAATTTGTAATTGAATTTGGATCTCCTATATTTATTGGGGCTTTATTAATATCATAAACAAGATGTCCCGACGCGGTTATTAGATTACCTGCGTTGTCGAAGTATAAATTGCCGGCCCTTGTATAACTTGGAACACCATTACTTTCAACCATCAAGTATCCGTCCCCCTGGATTCCGATATCAAGAACGCGACCAGTTGTCTGCAGGCTTCCCTGCGTATCAACCGTATCAATAGATGCAAGCTGCGAACCGAGTCCCACCTGTTTTGGATTAACTCCACCGCGAGTTGCATCCCCGGCACTCGCACCCGAGATGGTTTGGCTTACCATATCTTTAAATGTCACCCGGCCCTTTTTGAATCCGTATGTATTGACGTTGGCGATGTTGTTGCCGATGACATCCAGTTTGGTCTGGAAGTTTTTCATTCCGCTTATTCCTGAGTACATTGAACGTAGCATGTTCCCATTTCCCCTTTCGTATTAGCCGCGTCTGTCAGTCGGCGGCTGTTAGCTTCCTTTTCAGGTCCAGCTATGTTATTTTTTAGTCGACTATGATTGTTCCATCGATATTGTTAAAGATCTGACCATTTGCTTCATTTCTGGGCATCATTGTGATGACCGTGTTGTTTTTGGCGCTCACGACCAAGGCGGCGTTTTTCAACAGAACGAGCGGTTCTTTGACCCCTTTGGCCTTCGCCTCGGTTATTTTCTCTTCAATCTGCTGCCATTTCGCCGGGCTGATCTCAATATTTCTTTGCTCCATCCTTGTCCTTGCGTGCTTGCTTATTTTCAAATGCCCTGACTTATCAATCGCCTGCTTCAGTTCATTCGAAAAAGAATTCCCTTCAACTTGTTTCTTGGAGAGCTGACTTCTTGCGGCATTCACATGAAACTGTGTATTAAGAGGATGGATATAATTTTTCAAGCATGACCATCTCCCTTATTCAATTTTCGTAAGCTTTTTGGATTCAACTACTGACCCATCATCCAGTATTACCGAAATAATGCCGCCCTTTGTTGTCACCGACTTGACCGTTCCTGACTTTTCCTGCTCGCCATCCATCCACAAAACCTTTTTCCCGATCAAATGGCTTGCTTTGACAAGCGGGCTTTCGCCATTGCCATGATGGATTTCCGATATGTTCGCAGGCGCCAGTTCCTTTCCGTCTTCAAGTGTGATTTTCACCGAATCGCCCAAAAACTGCACCGAACTGACGACACCTTTTCCTTCAATTATTTCAGGATCTTTCAGAGGGTCATCACTTTCGATCATTTCATGCCACGTCACTTCTTTTCCGACGAATTCACTGAAGGCGATCAGATTCGCCTGCGATGCACTTTCCACAAATTTCTCCAGTGTCTGGTTCATGTTCGTCAATTGCTCCAAGGATGAAAAAGTGGCCATCTGTCCGATAAACTCCTTGTCGTCCATCGGGCTGAGAGGATCCTGGTTTTGAAGCTGGGCAAACAGGATTTTTAAAAAAGCATCTTTCCCCAATGAATCGTTACTAGTCGTCTGCCTTTTCACCGTTTCAGTCGGCAGAAAATAATCACTGCCAATCGTGTTTGGCATACTTCATCACCTACACTTCCATCTCAAATAAAATATTTTGCAAAAAACTGGAGAACTCTTCCTCATCCTTTTCCCCGTTAAAAGCTTCTTTGTCCGAACGCTGATCCGGTCCGGCCTGCTCCTGGTCACCGTTTCTTTGATCTTGGCTGCTGTACTTATCGAGGCCTTCCTGATAGGAGATATCCACCTTGTCCACCTGGATATTCTGCTGTACGAAAGCCTGCCTTAGCTGATGGATCTGAGAGTCAAGCAAATCCTTGGCCATGCTTGTCGAAGCCAAAATCCTCGCAATCATGGCGCCGTTACGCTGCGTCAGCTCTATCCTGAGTGAACCGAGATGTTCGGGATACAGGCGGATCGTCATGCTTTTCGTCTGAAGCCCCTGGTTGAAATGGGATTTTTGCAGGACATTTGAAAATTGTCTGATCAGCTCCCTTGCTTTCCTCTCATTGGGGGCTGTTTCGGCAATCTTTACAATAACCTCTTCCGTTTCGTTTCTGTTCACGCTTGATGCCTGAATGGAATTTGCATCAGCCTTGGATTGGCTATTCCCTGTCCCGGCACCTCTTTTTTCAGTGGCCTCCGTCAATGATGCCGTTCCGGCAGAATCCTCTTTTGTATTTGCAGTCTCCAAACGGATAGAGATTTGCTTTGCCTCTTCTGTCTCTGTATTTTCATGGTAGCTGATAAATTTTCCTGCTTGGTTGCCACCGTTATCAGGCTTCAAGTCAGAACGGATCGGCATATTATGTTTTCCAGGCATTTGCCCGGCTGCAAGAAAAAGGAGTTCTCCACTCTTTTGAAAAGTGGATGAAATAGATTCATACTGTTCCAGCATTTCTGTTAACACCTTCAATGCTGCCTCAAGTTTTTCAGAATCCATTTCAGCATCGGAATTAAGCTGCAGCTGTTCAGCAGCCAAAACGAATTTTTCCAAAACCGGCTCCAAAACTGCTGCCATATTCGGAGGTCCAATATCCTCAATGCTTTCCAGCAAATCAACCGTCTCCTGAAAAAGTTCCTGTTCACCTTCATCCAATGCAAATCCCACTTTTTCCTGCAATTCTTCCATTACACCCAAAACATTTGCCAACAACTGCATCAGGCCTGTATTTTCTTTGCCCGTTTCAACTGTATCTGTTTCGGGTTCAGCCCGGAAGCTTTGCAGTTTCATATTCAGAATTTCCCCGAATAAGAGATTGCCTTCTCCAATCTTTTTTTCCGGCACGTTCGCCATTGCAAAATTAACAGGGGCTTCAAGTAGCGATAACTTCACTTAGTTCACCTCCCCTCAGTTGTTCTAACAGCCAGCATCTGGGTATATGCCGCGGCTTTTTCAGGCGGCATCTTTTCCATGATTCTCGCAAGCGGCTCGGGCCCCAGGTTGGATAAGATGTTGACAGCTTCTTCATCTTTCATTTCCACAATGATGGAAGCTGCCCGTTTGGGCATCATTGTTTCATAGACTGCAACGATTTCTTTCATTTCCCGCTTTCCATCGTTCTCCACTTGGTCCTTTTCCTCAAGGGTCGTTTCAAGCCTTTTCTTATCTTGTTTCAGCAGGTCAATTTCGGACTCTTTGTCTTCCACTTTTCTTTCCAAACGGCTGATTTTCGCATTCTTCTCCTCAATTTGCGCTTCCAGCTTGACGACCGCCTCGTTGTGCTCCTCAATGGTCACCGTTTCTTTGCCGCCAATGATCGAGGATATTACAGGAAGCTTTCCTCCGACTTCCTTCGCCTTCTCATACACGTTTACACCCGAAACCGTAGCAGCCAGCAAGGTGAGGAACAGTATGAGCAGAAGCGGAATGACAATCCATACAAGAAGCTTTTGAAAAAAGCCGGATTTCTTATTCTCTTTTTGTGTATCTGCGGTACTACCCACCTTGTCACCTAATTTCCTTTTCGATGTTGGAATTGGATGGCTGCTATTTCATCCATTTGATTGTTTTCATAGGTATTGATCAACTCTTGAAAATACTTGTAGCTTTTATCTTTCATTTTTTCGTATTTTTTCACTTCGATATTGCTTTCAAGAAGCTTCTCCTCCCAATGCTTCATCTCATTCCGTGTTGCCATGACCTGTTTTTGCCAATAATCGATTGTTTCTTCAAGATTATTGATGAACAGTTGATGGTGCCTGATTTTTTGGATGGAAAAGCCTGTTTCCAGCTTCTCTGATTGAAATTGTTCCAGGACTTCCTTTTTCTTTAGCAATTCATATAAATTTTTGGCAGCCCGTTCAAATTGACGGACCGATTCTTCGTAAAGCGAATAAGTCTCTTCCTTTTCTCTCTCTTTGAGCGTCAAAATATGCTGGAATTTATAATCAAATTTCAACGAAACTCACCCGTTTCTGCCAAATTGATCAACGACTGGATACTTTCTTCCTTCGTTGCCTGTTCATTAGTCCCTTGCTGTAAAAATTTGATGATTTCGGGCTGATAATCAATCGCTTCATCGATCTCTTTGGAAGCGCCTTTTTTATATGCGCCGATATTAATCAAATCTTCCGCATTCACATACGTACTTAAGAGATTCCGGATCGTATTGGCAGCTGCCTGATGTTCTGGTGCAGCAAGCTGGTTCATGAGTCTGCTGACACTTTTTAAAACATTGATCGCAGGATAATGGCCTTTGTTAGCCAAGGAACGGTCAAGAACGATATGCCCGTCCAAAATCCCCCTCACGGTATCCGCGATCGGCTCATTCATGTCATCGCCGTCCACAAGTACGGTATAGAAAGCAGTAATCGACCCGAGCGGGCTTGTCCCTGTCCTTTCAAGAAGGCGGGGCAACAGGGCGAAAACGGAAGGGGTATAACCCCTTGTGGCAGGCGGCTCGCCGACAGCGAGGCCCACTTCCCTCTGGCTCATGGCCACCCTTGTGACTGAATCCATCAAAAGATTTACATTGCAGCCTAAATCCCTGAAATATTCAGCGATCGCAGTCGCCGTAAAAGCGCCTTTGATTCTCATGAGGGCAGGCTGATCCGAAGTGGAAGCCACAATGATCGACTTTTTCAACCCATCGGGCCCAAGGTCGTTTTCAAGGAATTCCTTTACTTCCCTTCCCCGTTCCCCGATTAGCGCAATCACATTGATATCCGCCCTCGTATTCCGGGCAATCATCCCGAGCAGCGTACTCTTTCCGACACCGCTTCCCGCAAATATTCCCATCCGCTGGCCATTTCCGACTGGCAGCATGCTGTCGATAGCTCTCACACCCACTTCGAGCTGCTCGGCGATGGGAGGCCTTGTCAACGGGTTCGGCGGATCGCAATCTATTTGGACACCAGCCATTCCGCGGGGGATGGCCGATTCATCCATCGGATGTCCCAGTGAATCCACCACCTTGCCGATCAATTCGGGACCGACGTTTATTTCCAGAGGTTTCCCGGTTGTTTCAACAAGGCTTCCCGGAGATACATCCAGCAAATTGGTGTAAGGCATTAAAATCAGGTGCTTTCCTTTAAAACCGACAACCTCGGTCAAAACGGTCCGGTTGTTTTCTGAATTTCCGGTATGTATGAGGCAGACATCCCCGATGGAACTTTCGGGTCCGAATGACTCAATCATCAGGCCGACAACCTTGATCACTTTCCCATACCTTTTAAGCGGGT
Organism: Siminovitchia fortis; assembly: GCF_003605365.2. Classification (GTDB taxonomy): domain Bacteria; phylum Bacillota; class Bacilli; order Bacillales; family Bacillaceae_C; genus Siminovitchia; species Siminovitchia fortis. Next base: position 78,427 of record NZ_QYTU02000003.1, on the reverse strand, counting down.
TGATCTTTTTTATATGAGGCAGGAGCTCCTGAGCCTTCATGGTTTTTGTTCAGCGGAGAGTAGCTCCGCGAGCCTTTCTTTCAACTCGGAAAGCTGGCTGTCAATGCCGGTATCGATTCTGATGGTTTCACATTCAACGACACAATCATTTTCATTTAATTCCTCATTTGGATAAATATAACATTGCACCTCTCGCGGAAAAATAGATTCCAGCACGTTTCTGGATGAAACAAGCAAATGGAACTTGGATGGGTGTACAAAGATCTCTATCTCTTTTTCATTTTTCAGTTCAGTCAGAGCCTTTTTTACAACATCGATAAATTTTTCTGGTTCCTCAGAAAGAGTGGACCCCAGGATCGCTTCTGTACTTGCCATTGCCAGGTCAAGGATGGTCTGCTCCGCCTGCACGATATATGCTTTGGAGTCCGCCTTGGCCGTGTCAATTGTACCGATGGCTGTTTCTATCAAGCTCTTAAACTCGTTTTCCCCTGCTGTCCTTCCTTCTTTCAGCCCCTTTTGATAGCCCCCGTTCCATGCTTCCTCCGACAATTGTCTTTTCTCCGCTTCCCAGAGGTTCTTTTCCTCTTGAATGGCGTTTTTCAGCTGCTCTGCCTCATGAGCGGCTTTTTCTAAAATGTCTTTAGCCTTTGCTTCCGCCGTTATTATGAGTTCATTGGCTTTGGCTTCAATTAAAGGATCCACAGTGCCCTGTCCGCAGTCCGGTCTTTCAACCATTCTCGGTTTGATGACCTTTGCGTCTGTCAATATCCGGTCTGAATGAAGCTTGATGATGTTAGACAATGATTTCATCCCCTCCGCGTGCAAGGATGATTTCACCCGCATCTTCCAATCGGCGGATAATGGCAACAATGTTTGACTGGGCTTCTTCGATTTCGCGCAATCGTACAGGGCCCATCAATTCGATTTCCTCCTGCAGGGTCACCGCCATCCGGGTGGACATATTTTTGAAGATCGTTTCCTTCACTTCGTCGCTGGCGACCCTGAGCGCGAGCATCAAGTCATCACTGTCACATTCCCTGATCACACGCTGAATCGAAAGATTGTCCAAAATGACAATGTCTTCAAAAACAAACATTCTTTCCCTGATATCCTCTGCAAGTCCGGGATCCTGGATTCCGAGCGTATCAAGAATGGTTTTTTCGGTTGCACGGTCGACCCCTTGGAGCACCTGTACAATCGATTCGATCCCGCCGCTTTGGGAATAGTCATCCGTAACAGTAGCAGACAGCTTTCTTTTAAGAATTTCTTCCACTTCACGGATCACATCAGGAGAAGTTCCATCCATCACTGCAATCCTCCTGGCAATGTCCGCCTGTGTGTCATTTGGAAGCTCCGATAAAATTTGCCCCGCTTTTTCCGGGTCCAAATATGACAGGACAAGGGCGATGGTCTGCGGATGCTCATTTTGGATGAAATGTAAAATTTGTCCCGCATCGGCCCTTTTGGCAAAGTCAAACGGCCGGACCTGCAAGGAAGCATTGAGCCTTTTCAGCATTTTTGCAGCCTCCTCATAACCAAACGCCTTTTCCAGTACGACTTTAGCATAATCCAAACCACCCTGGGTTATATATTTCTGTGCAAGAGCAATCTGGTGAAATTCATTGACCACCCTGTCTTTTTTTTCGGGTGTCACATTCCTGAGGCTCGAAATTTCCATCGTAAGCTTTTCAACTTCTTTTTCAGTCAATTGTTTATAGATTTTTGAAGCGGTATCGGGACCAAGAGAAATAAGAAGTACAGCGGCCTTTTGAAGGGCTGACATCTTTTGTTTTTTATCCACCTCTCTAAATCTCCTCCTCTTCCTCAGCAAGCCATGTCCGCAGCAGGTTGGCAAATTGTTCCGGGTTATCTTTGGCTAATTCTTCAAGCCGTTCCCGGTTCTCTGCAGCTTTCTGTGCTGCCAGTTCCTCAATCGTCGGCTTTGGGGGTTCCGCAGGCTTGTCTTCGGCGATTGCCGTCATTTCTTCCAGTTCTTCCGCTTTACGTGCTCTGCTTCTTGTCCATAGGAAAATAAGAAGAGCTATGATGGCAACCAGAATTCCTCCGATAACGTACCCCCACCATGGCAATACGCTTTTGGATGAATCTTCCCCGCGGTCCATGTTTCCGTTAAACGGCTGTACAGTTACAACAACCTTATCATCAATAGCAGCGTCGGAAATGTCCGTCCCGCTTTCCTTGTCAATGGACGTCCTGACGATCGTGGACAGCAGCTGGGTGATATCTTCCCTTCTTTCTTCCGGAAAAGAAGCGGGTTCTTCGGGGTCTGGCGGCTCAACCATGACCTGAATGCCCAGATCCCGGATTTTATATGGGCTTTCCACAATTTCCTTGCGCACTTTATTGACTTCATAATTCAGAGTTTCTTCGGACTTTTCATAATCCCCTGAATTCCCGCTGCCTTCCATGTATTGGCTTGCTCCACTGTCAGCAGGATCGCCTCCTTGCGGTATACCGCCCGCTTGGGCTTCATCGCCTGAGAATGTTTCTGTAATTCTTTGGGCACTGATGGCAATTCCGCGCATATTTTCTTCATCCACCGGTGTAACAAGGTTCTCCTCCCTGTTTTCCTGGGTGAAATCTATATCCGCTGTAACGGAAGTGATGACCTTTTCATGGCCCATCAAGGTTCCGAGCATTTGCTGCACCTGGCGCTGTATATCCCTTTCCAGGCGCTCCTTGATTTTCATTTGCTGATCAATGCCGCTGTCAGCATAAGAACCATCATTTAAGTCGAAATATTCCAGGTACTGGTTTCTGATGACAATATTGTCTGTCGGCAAATTGGGTACACTTTTGGATACAAGGTGGTACAGCGATTTAATTTGTTTCTCATTGAAATCGTGTCCCGGCTTTGTTTGCAGGATAATTGATGCTGATGCTTCTTCATTATCCTCTTTCACAAAGACGCTTTTTTCCGGCATGGTGATCATCACATTTGCATCTTCTATTCCATCAATGCCTTTAATCAGGGCTGCCAGCTCATTCTGGGTGGCATCAAGCTTTAATACGTTGAATTCATTATCTGTCATGCCGAAACCAGCGTTCTCGCTAAAGAAAGAGTAATCGATATTCCCCGATTTGGGGATACCTTCTGCTGCTAGTTCGACCATCAAGTTTTCTGCATTTCCCTCGGGAACCCTTATCGTTGTACCGTTTTCCGTTATTTCGGACTTCACTCCCCTGGCGTCGAGCTCTTCTTTGATGGCACCAGTCTCGGACGGCGACAAGTTTGTATAAAGAGGGACCATGGCAGTACGGGTTAATAAAACGGTTAGAATGATAATGAATAGAAGTAAAATAATTGCCGATGAAACAAATACGATCTTTTGTTTTTTTGTTCTTTGTATCCAATACTCTTTCAAATTTGAAAAACGCCTAAACAGTAAATCTTTCATCGATAATCCCCTTAAACATTCTGGTTACACTTGCATTCGCATGACTTCCTGGTATGCCTCAACAGCCTTGTTCCTGATTTCAAGCGCGGCCTGCATGGAAATAGATGCTTTTTGGCCGGCAATCATCACATCATGCAAATTGATTTTCTTTCCCTCTGCAAACATTGATGTGGCCTTGTCTGATTGTATTTGCAGCTTATTCACTTCCTGGATTGCATTTTGTAAGTAATCTCCAAAATTATTCGCTTTATTAAAACTTTCAGGCACTGGCTGTTTGGAGTTTACCGAAGATGCAGCGGGCAAATGAGAAATGATAGGATTGATTGGCATCTCTCATGCCTCCTTTCTAATTATTTTCCAATATCCAGCGACTTCATCAACATCGCCTTTGTTGCATTGAATACTGTGACATTGGCTTCGTATGATCTTGTGGCACTAATCATATCCACCATCTCGCGAAGCGGATCAACATTTGATTGATAGACATAGCCATTTTCATCCGCATCAGGATGTTCAGGATCATAAATCGATTTGAATGGTGTTTGGTCTTCGACGATCCTGGCTACCTTTACTCCCGCCGGATTTTTATTCCCGGTATAAGAGCCCATTGCATTATTAAGGGCCGAAGAAAATGAATTTTCATTTGGCTGCATGACGACCATTTTGCGTCTATAGGGCTGCCACTGACCATCAACAAGCTTTTCTCTCGTTGTATCTACGTTTGCCATATTGGAGGAGATGACATCCAATCTGAGCCGTTGGGTTGTCAATGCAGAGGAAGAAATTCCCATTGTGTAGAACATTGTCACTACTACTTTCCTCCCTTGATGACATTTTGTAATAAATTGAATTTCCCGCTTAATCTTTCTGATAAAGTACTGTAATAAATCTGATTTGCCGCAAGATCGGACATTTCTTTGTCAATATCGACATTATTTCCATTATGCCCGTATTGGGCCCGCCTGTCAGACAGCGCAATAGCAGGGTTTTTCATCCTATGGGCGCTAATATGGCGCGGATCGGTCATACGTAATTTTGCAGCAGAAACCGCCTCATCAAATACTTGGCCAAAGCTCACTTTCTTCCCTTTGTAATTAGGGGTATCGGCATTGGCGATATTTTGGGAAGTGACTTCGTGTTTTAATGCAGAATAGTCCATAGAACGTTCTATCGTCTGAAAACTACCGAATAGATTCACAATAAGCACCTGCCAATTTTCTTCTTCTTTTTCCTAAACTATCCACTATTGTAATCTTTTTGTCATATTACGTCTACACAAGCTGAGTAATTCTTGGTGAATTTTCGATAAAAAACTCGAAAATTGATTCTTTAGTCCCATTAAAAAAATAAAAAAAACGTCCGAATAGACTTCGAACGTTCTTTTTCCTGATTATCATTTATCAGTTTGATTTTAATTTCTCCAATTCAACAAGGAACTTGGAGTTCAACACTTTGATATAAGTGCCCTTCATCCCGAGTGAACGGGATTCGATGACACCGGCACTTTCTAATTTCCTGAGTGCGTTGACGATGACGGAGCGGGTAATTCCTACTCTGTCGGCAATTTTGGAAGCTACGAGCAGCCCCTCTGTTCCGTTGAGTTCTTCAAAAATATGCTCAATGGCTTCCAGTTCACTGTATGAGAGGGAGCTGATTGCCATTTGGACAACTGCTTTACTGCGGGCTTCCTCTTCAATTTCTTCAGCTTTTTCACGAAGAATTTCCATACCAACCACTGTTGCACCATATTCAGCAAGAATCAGGTCATCGTTATCAAATTCCTGCTCAAGCCTTGCCAAGAGCAATGTCCCGAGCCTTTCCCCTCCGCCGTTGATCGGCACGATTGTTGTCAGGCCGGATGAGAACAAATCTTTATTTTCCACCGGAAAAGCTGTATATTCACTGTTCACATCGATGTTTGAAGATGTTTCGGAAATATTGAAAAGCCTCTTTGTATAGTCTTCGGGGAACTGCCGCTCCTCAAGAATACTTTTCATTCTGTCATTTTCAATTTGCTGGCGGACAGAATAGCCCAAAACCTTTCCTCTTCTGCTTAGTACATATACATTGGCTTCTATGACATCAGACAACGTTTCAGCCATTTCCTTGAAGTTTACCGGTTTTCCTGCAGCTTTTTGCAGCATTGCATTGATCGTTCTGGTCCTTGTTAATAATTCCATTGTTTCTCCTCCTAAATTTTTCCAAACTTACAACGATTGTTGACATATTTTTTATAAAATAAACTGGCTTAAATCTTTGTCTTTTGAAATTGCTGAAAGTTTTTGGTCCACGTACTGAGCGGTAATTTCCACCTTTTCCATCGTGACATCTGGTGCTTCGAACGACAAATCTTCAAGCAGTTTCTCCATAATTGTATGCAGGCGCCTCGCTCCGATGTTGTCCGTATTCTGGTTCACATCAAAAGCGATTTCTGCAAGTCTGTTAATAGCATCGTCAGAAAATTCTATTTGTATACCTTCAGTTTCCAATAATGCTGAATATTGTTTGATCAGGGCATTATCGGGTTCAGTCAGTATTTTGTAGAAGTCTTCTACTGTCAGCTTTTCGAGTTCAACCCGAATCGGAAAACGGCCTTGAAGTTCCGGGATTAAATCCGAGGGCTTAGCCATATGGAATGCTCCCGCAGCAATAAACAAAATGTAATCTGTTTTGACCGGTCCGTATTTGGTGACTATAGTTGATCCTTCGACAATCGGCAGGATATCCCGCTGGACACCTTCTCTTGAGACATCTGCAGACGAAGACTGGCCTTTGCTCGCGATTTTATCAATTTCATCAATAAAGATGATCCCTGTTTGTTCGGCCCTGAAAATCGCCATCTGTGTCACTTCATCCATGTCGATCAGCTTTTGGGCTTCATCATTCGTTAGGACTTTCCGCGCCTCTTTGACGGGAAGCTTCCGCTTCTTAAGCTTTTTGGGCATCAGGCTGCTTAAGGCGTCCTGCATATTCATCCCCATCTGCTCCATGCCGGACCCTTGGAACAAATCAAACATGGAAGGCTGCTGTTCTTCAACCTCCACCTGCACAATCTCGTCTTCCAGTTCTCCATTTGCAAGCTTTTCCTCAATGATTCTTCTTTTTTCGCGGATGCTCAGCTCTTCCTGTTCATCTTGGGTTGATGAACTTTCAGCCTGCTGGCCTCCGCCAAAGATCATTTCAAATGGGTTTTTAAAGTTTTCCGACTTCTTTTTTCTTGGCACCAACAGCTCGACAAGGCGGCGGTTCGCCTGTTTCTCCGCACGGTCCCTTACTTCCTGCATTTTCTCTTCTTTGACAATCCTGATCGATGTCTCGGCAAGATCTCGGACCATTGATTCGACATCGCGTCCCACATAGCCCACTTCGGTAAATTTGGTCGCCTCCACTTTCACAAACGGAGCTCCGACCATTTTGGCCAAACGGCGGGCTATTTCCGTCTTACCTACACCGGTGGGGCCCATCATCAATATGTTTTTCGGGATGATCTCATCTCGAAGTTCTTCGCTTAACAGCCCCCTGCGGTAACGATTGCGGAGAGCCACCGCGACCGCCCGTTTCGCATCATTCTGGCCGATGATATATTGATTGAGCTTTTCAACAATTTGCCTAGGAGTCATGGCAGCTCCTTTATTAACGACTGTCAAAATAGTCCCTCCCTCTTACAGTAACGTATTGTAGCGTCGACATGTGTTACAATTCTTCGACAATTATTTGTCGATTTGTGTAGACGCATATATCCGCGGCAATTTCCAAGGCCGCTTTAGCCATTTCTTTTGCAGTCAGATGTTCAGCGGCATGATTTTTCAAAGCCCTGCCAGCGGCCAGCGCATAATTGCCGCCAGATCCAATTGCCAAAATACCATCATCCGGCTCAATGACTTCACCCGTACCGGAAATGAGCAGCAGATGCTTGTCATCCATAACGATCAGCATCGCTTCAAGCTTTCTTAAAACTTTATCGCTCCGCCATTCCTTCGCCAGTTCGACAGCCGCCCGCGGAAGATTTCCATTGTATTCCTCGAGCTTCCCTTCAAATTTCTCAAATAATGTAAAGGCATCAGCCACAGATCCTGCAAAACCGGCCAGCACTTTGCCATTGAATAGTTTACGTACCTTGCGTGCAGTATGTTTCATGACTACCGCATTTCCAAATGTCACTTGTCCATCACCGGCCATGGCACATTTTCCCTTATGATGAACGGCGAAAATTGTCGTTGCATGGAACTTATCCATCGTTTACCTCCTAGCATTCAAGCCCGCGGATGGCTGTTCATATATGTTTTCCTTAAATGTTCCTTTGTAACGTGCGTATAAACCTGCGTTGATGACAGGTGCGTGTGCCCCAATAATTCTTGGACTGTCCGCATATCCGCCCCGTTGTTCAGCATATGTGTCGCGAAACTGTGCCGGAACATATGCGGATGGATCTTTCCTGACAGGGATGCCTTTTTCATTACATCATTCAGGACATGACGGATTCCTCTTACAGTTAACGGGCCTCCCCTGGCATTCACAAAAAGACTCCGGTGGCCCGAGCGGTCAACCAGCAGGCTTCTGGCATTATTCATGTAGGATTCCAGAGCCTCTGCGGCAAAGATACCGAAAGGCACATATCGTTCCTTTTTGCCTTTTCCCTTTACCAGAATGGTTGAAAATTCAAAGTCTACATCATCCACCATAATATTTGCGCACTCGCTTACCCTGATGCCGGTGGCATACAGTAATTCTATAAGCGCGAGGTTGCGTTTCCCCAATGGGGTAGAATCATCGCAGGAATCAAATAGCTGCTGCATCTCCTCTTCATAAAGGAAGCTGGGTAGCCTCACTCCTTTTTTAGGCTGTATAACCAAAATAAAGGGATTTTCATGTACGATTTTTTCCCTTAACAAAAACTTGAAGAAGCTTCGCAAGCTTGATATTTTCCTGGCGGCACTTGTCCTTGCATATTGCTGTTCATACAATGAAGAAACATACAGGCGGGCATCGAAATATTCCACATCATCCAGTGTTGCAATGCTTTGCTCTTTCATGAACAGGATGAAATGCTCGATATCTTTTTTATAAAATTCGATTGTGTAAGATGAATAGTTTTTTTCAATCTGCAAGTATTCCAAAAAACTGTTCACATGGTCTTTCATCCTTCCACCCCCGACTATCAAGCCTTCTAAATATTATCACAATTCATTTTTCTATGCAAAGAAAATTAAATATTTTTCGCAAAGTTTTGAATTGCGTTAATTGCACGTTCTGCATATTGCTCATTCTTCAATTTCTTGTTTTTAATTCTTTGGGGCAATTCTGGCAGCAGTCCGAAATTGACATTCATCGGCTGGAAAGTTTTCGAGCCGGTTGATGTAATATAATGGGCAAGGCTTCCAATCATTGTTTCGTTTGGAAAAACTGCCGGTTCTTTTCCCAGTGCCACTAATGCAGCATTCACGCCCGCAGCCAAACCGCTGGCCGCCGATTCCACATAGCCTTCAACTCCGGTCATCTGCCCGGCGAAAAATAAATCGGGCTTTTCTTTAAATTGATATGTCCGGTTGAGGACCTTTGGCGAATTGATAAACGTATTGCGGTGCATGACACCATAACGGACAATTTCAACCTCTTCCAATCCCGGAATAAGCCTGATCACCTCTTTTTGCGGTCCCCATTTGAGATGTGTTTGGAACCCTACCATATTATAGAGTGTTCCCGCAGCATCATCCTGCCGGAGCTGGACAACGGCATAAGGGATTTTTCCGGTTTTAGGATCCTCAAGGCCGACTGGCTTCAAAGGGCCAAACAGCATTGTTTTTTTCCCTCTTTGGGCCATCACTTCAATCGGCATACAGCCTTCAAAGAAAATTTCTTTTTCAAATTCTTTAAGCGGGACCGTTTCAGCTTTGATTAAAGCATCATAAAAGCGATTGAACTCTTCCTCGTTCATCGGGCAGTTCAGATAGGCTGCTTCCCCTTTGTCATAGCGGGATTTCAAGTAAACTTTATCCATATTTATGCTGTCTTTTTCAATAATAGGAGCGGCAGCATCATAAAAATATAAATGGTCCTCCCCTGTCAGTTCCTTGAGCTTTTTAGACAAACTGTCGCTTGTCAGCGGCCCTGTGGCGATGATTGTAATACCGGAAGGAATATCAGTAATTTCCTCATTATGGACTGTAATGAGCGGATTTGCGCGGATTTTTTCCGTGACACGTCCTGCAAAATCGTGTCTGTCAACAGCAAGTGCTCCGCCTGCGGGAACGGATGACCGATCGGCAGCCTCGATAATGAGCGAATCCATCATTCTCATTTCTTCTTTCAGGACACCGACCGCATTAGTAAGGGAGTTTGCCCGTAATGAATTGGAGCAAACCAGTTCGGCAAACTTATCTGTATGATGGGCAGGCGTTTGCTTGACAGGCCTCATTTCATATAAGTCAACCCGGATTCCCCGCTTGGCAATCTGCCACGCCGCTTCACTCCCTGCCAAACCTGCACCTATAATATTTACCGATTGCATGTATGTAACCTCCAGTATATGATCAATCTTTCACAATTTTTCTCATCAATCCCTATAGCATTTTACCCTAAATGCGTGACAAATAAAAACAATGCGCTTTATACAAAAAGCGGAAGCGCTCGTCTAGTGACGTACAGACTGGACGATTCCTGACGAGATAAAGGAAACACGGCGATGCCGAAGGCGAGCCGAGGTTGACTTATCGTAGGAAGGAAGAGGAAGTCGGCTAGTCGCTGAGCGCTGAAGCTGGAAACAAGAAAAGCGAAAGCGCTCGTCCAGCGTCGTACAGACTGGACGATTCCTGACGAGATAAAGGAAACGGAAACGCCCGGTCAGCCTGGACAAGGAAAAGGTGAGTGCTCGGCGCACTCACCTTATTGCTGCGGCTCTTCCTTGTAGTCGCAATTGACACACTGGACCTGATTTCCTTTTTTGAGCTTCTTTTCAACAAGAAGTCCGTCGCATTTCGGGCAAGGACGGTTAATCGGCTTATCCCAGGAGAGGAAGTCGCATTCGGGATAGCGGTCACAGCCATAAAAAATGCGCTTTTTCTTGCTTTTTCGCTCTATGACATTTCCTTCTTTACATTTCGGGCATTTCACACCGATTTCCTTCACAATCGGCTTTGTGTTTCTGCAGTCAGGGAAATTGCTGCATGCCATAAATTTGCCGAATCGCCCCATTTTGATAACCATAGGACTTCCGCAGTTCTCGCAGTCTTCCCCGGCGTATTCATCCTTGATTTCCACTTCTCTCATTTCAGCTTCTGCTTTTTTCAAACTCTTTTCGAAGTTTTGGTAAAAGTCATCTATAATCTTAACCCACTGAGCATGGCCCTCTTCAATTTCATCCAGGTTATTTTCCATTCTGGCTGTAAACTCCACATCCAGTACCTCAGGGAAAAACTCCATCATCAGCTCTGTAACAATTTCGCCCAGCTCTGTGGGGATAAAACGCTTATTATCCAAAGCGACATAACCTCTTCGCTGAATCGTATCGAGCGTAGGAGCGTAGGTCGAAGGCCTGCCTATTCCCAATTCTTCCAGGGTTTTGACCAATCTTGCTTCTGTATATCTCGGAGGCGGCTGTGTAAAATGCTGTTTCGGGTTCAGCTTTTCCGAAACGACTTTCTCACCCTCTTCGAAAGAAGGCAGCACATTCTCTTTTTCTTCTGATTGATCATCGGTTCCTTCCACGTATACCTTCATAAAGCCGGGGAATTTTGTTTTGGAACCATTCGCACGAAATGTAACTTTACCATTCACCAGATCAACAGTCATCGTATCCATGACCGCCGGTGCCATTTGGCTTGCAACAAAACGTTCCCAAATCAGCCTGTACAATCTTAGCTGATCGCGGCTTAAATGGGCTTTGACAGCATTCGGTTCCCTCATTGTACTAGTTGGCCGGATCGCTTCATGCGCGTCCTGGGCGTTCGCCTGTTTCTTATCCTTCCGGCCTCCTGCAGCCAGATATTCCTTTCCAAATCGGGAGCTTATATATTCAGATGCTTCTTTTACGGCAATATCAGAAACTCTTGTGGAATCCGTCCTCATATAAGTAATTAAACCAACGGTTCCTTCTTTTCCGAGGTCAATCCCTTCATATAATTGCTGTGCAAGCATCATGGTTTTTTTCGCTCTGAAATTGAGCTTTCTGGCAGCTTCCTGCTGAAGTGATGATGTAGTAAACGGACGGGCAGGGTTTCTTTTTCTTTCTTTTTTCGTAACAGCCTGAACCACAAAGGAATCACCATCCAATTGCCCGAGTACCTCTTTTACATCTCCTTCAGACTGAAGCTTCTTTTTCTTTCCTTCTATTCCATAAAAAGCAGCCTGGAATTCGTCCTTCCCTTTTTTAAACAGTCCTTCGATAGACCAATATTCTTCGGGAACGAAATTTTTGATCTCATTTTCTCTGTCTATGATCAGACGCACTGCAACAGACTGAACCCTTCCGGCGCTTAAACCCTTTTTTACCTTTTTCCAAAAAAGCGGGCTGATGTTATACCCTACGAGTCTGTCTAATATTCTTCTTGCCTGTTGGGCATCAACAAGATCTTTGTTTATAGGACGAGGATGCTTAAAGGATTCTTTAATAGCATCTTTTGTAATTTCATTGAAGATGACACGGCAGTCTGAATTGATATCCACATCAAGACTATGGGCCAAATGCCATGCAATCGCTTCACCTTCCCTGTCGGGGTCAGCTGCAAGATATACTTTTTTCGCTTTCTTGGCTGCAGATCTCAGTTCTTTTAAAACAGGGCCTTTTCCCCTGATTGTTATATATTTCGGTTCATAATTGTTTTCAACATCCACACCCATTTGGCTTTTCGGCAAATCCCTGACGTGTCCCATGGATGCCCTTACTTTATATTTTTTTCCTAAATATCGTTCAATGGTCTTCGCCTTTGCAGGCGATTCCACAATCACCAAGTAATCCGACATGCAAAAATCCTCCCCAGAGGTAAATTCAATAAATCAGAATAAATCTTATACGTGTATCGTATGTTTGTCAACGAAAGAAATAGAACAGGCGTATAGAAAAGCGGAAGACGGCCGCTTAGGGGCGACAAGCGCTGGAGGACTAGCCAGTGAAGTCGTTCTTTGACTTCATTGGCTAGACCGAAGCGACCTCGAGCCCCTGCCGTCTGCAGCTAGACATTAAGAAAAGCGCAAGCGCTCGTTTAGCGACGTACAAACTGGAGCGCCTCCGACGAGATAAAGGAAACACGGCGAAGAATGCAGGCTCAAGCAGCGACGTCCTGTCGCTTCGCCTGCACTAGCACATCCTGTGCGTCGGAGCCGATGTGGACTTATCGTAGGAGGAGGCGCGAAGTTTGCTAGTCGCTGAGCGCTGGAGCTAGACAAGGAAATACTATCCAAAGTTGTGGAATTTTATGCTTTCTTTAACAACGAGAAGAGCTTAAGCACCTGTTCCAAGCTTCTGTTGATGAATCTATCCCACTTTCCGTAAAATTGCAAGTTTTTTTGATTTTATGTGATGAAATGACTCACTCGATATACAGTTCCTCCAATATATCATAGCCGGAAGTAACAAGCTTTGCCCCTTGCTGTATCAGGCGGTTTGCCCCTTCTGAAAGGGGGCTGCCGATCGGCCCCGGCACCGCAAAAACTTCCCTGCCTTCCTCCAAAGCAAAATCGGCAGTGATGAGTGATCCGCTCCTTGACCTTGCCTGTACGATGACAGTACCTTTGGCCAATCCGCTTATTATACGGTTTCTTTGGGGAAAATGCCATTTTTGCGGCCGCCAGATCGGGGGATACTCCGAAACAATCAAGTGGTCTTTTTTCATCTTTTCAGCCAGCTCCCTATTTTCCGGCGGATATAAATGGAAGAAACCGCCTCCCAACACGGCGATTGTTTTTCCGCCAAGCCGTATTGCTTGCTGGTGGGCAAAAGTGTCGGTGCCTTTGGCAAGTCCGCTGACAATGACAAATCCGCTTTCCAGAAGAGGCTCAAGCAGCAGGCCAATGGCTTTTTTCGCATACGCATCAGCAGCCCTTGCGCCCACTACAGCAATCGATGGCCTTTTAAGAAGCAGGTTGTCCCCCATGAAAAAAAGGACAAGCGGCGGGTCATAAATTTCTTTCAGCATTTCGGGGTATTCCCGGTCTCTGAAAGTAATAACCGATATTCCGCTGGCATGGTATTTTTCAAGAATTTTGTTGATATCGATCCTTTGGAAGTCATGGAAAAATTTCCGTGCAGAAGAGTGGCTCAATTGCAGAAGCTGTTGGAGTTTAGAGGATGAAAAAGAATAAAGATTTAAAAGTGAGGGGTCATGTTTGAGAAGGTTTCTAATTGCTGCGTTCCCCACTTGCGGGCAATGGATCAAATGGAGCAGCCTTTCTGTAAAAATTCGGATCACTTCCTTTTTATTTTTTTAAAAGGAAGCCTCTTTGTTCCTTTTAAAAAAAGTATAAAATTTGGACGAAACATCTATATGGAATGATGTTGTGATATGTCCAGCTCCAGGCGCCATCGGCGAAAGGATCAAGCCGAATTGCTGTGGTGGCTGAAAAGCTGCCTCCTCGCAATTCGTCTTGTGCTTGTCGCCTAAGGCTGCGCGCCTTGCGCTTTTCTTACAAGAGGCTTCCCTATTCAATTAATGTGTCTTGCATTTTTCATAGAGTCCCTTATCCTTCAAGACTCCGATCAATGTTTCACCAATTACTGCAGGAGTATCGGCAACTTTGATTCCGCATTCGTTCATGACACGGATTTTTTCGTCCGCAGTTCCTTTTCCGCCCGAAATGATGGCACCGGCATGGCCCATGCGTTTTCCCGGAGGTGCAGTGCGCCCGCCGATGAACCCTACAACAGGCTTGGCCATGTTCGCTTTTACCCACTGGGCAGCTTCCTCTTCTGCCGTCCCTCCGATTTCACCGATCATAATGACCGCTTCTGTTTCAGGATCTTCATTAAAAGCTTTCAAAACATCGATGAAATTTGTGCCGTTTACAGGGTCACCGCCAATTCCAACCGCCGTTGATTGTCCAATACCTGCTTCGGAAAGCTGATGTACAGCTTCATATGTCAATGTACCAGAACGGGAAACCACACCTACATGGCCTTTTTTGTGAATGTAACCCGGCATGATTCCGATCTTGCACTCCTCGGGAGTGATGACTCCAGGACAGTTCGGACCGACAAGTCTCGTTTTCTTGCCTTCCATGTAACGGACCACTTTGACCATATCCAAAACAGGAATGTGCTCAGTGATGCAGATGGCCAGATCCAGCTCCGCATCGACTGCTTCCATGATGGCATCAGCAGCAAACGGTGCCGGTACGTAAATAACCGAAGCGTTAGCGCCTGTTTCTTTTACAGCTTCCTCCACTGTATTGAAGACCGGAACTCCTGCCACCTCTTGGCCGCCTTTGCCGGGTGTTACGCCGCCGACAATTTTCGTCCCATATTCAAGCATCTGTTCTGTATGAAAAAGGGCTGTTGAGCCTGTAATTCCCTGTACAATTACTTTTGTGTCTTTATTGACAAAAACACTCATGATTTTCCCTGCCTTTCAAATGATCTTTGATAAACGCCTTTGATTCCAAAGCACCTGGGGGGCTCTTTACTTGACCAATTCAACGATTTTTTGCGCACCGTCTGCCATGGAATCCGCAGCCGTAATATTCAAACCGGATTTATTGAGAATCTCTTTGCCTTTATCCACATTTGTCCCTTCCAGCCTCACAACTAAAGGAACTTCAAGTCCAACCTGGTGGACGGCTTCGACTACGCCGGACGCAATGACATCACACTTCATGATACCGCCGAAAATATTGACAAAGATCCCCTTTACCGCATCATCGGAAAGGATGATTTTAAAAGCTTCCGTTACTTTTTCCGCGGTGGCTCCTCCCCCGACATCCAGGAAGTTTGCAGGTTCCCCGCCGTAATATTTAATGATATCCATCGTTGACATGGCCAGGCCTGCACCATTGACCATGCACCCGATGTTTCCGTCTAAAGCGATGTAGCTCAAATCGTATTTTGATGCTTCGATTTCTTTTGGATCTTCTTCATCCAAATCACGGTATTCAAGGATATCCTTATGCCTGAATAAAGCGTTGTCATCAAAATTTAGCTTTGCATCAAGTGCAAGCACATTTCCGTCTCCTGTCACAACAAGAGGGTTGATTTCCGCAATTGAACAATCGTTGTCCACAAAGGCATTGTAAAGGCTGATCATGAATTTGGCAGCTTTTCCGACCAATTCATTGGGAATATTGATGTTAAAAGCGATTCTGCGCGCTTGGAAACCGGTTAAACCGACAAGCGGATCAACGACTTCTTTGAAGATTTTTTCCGGTGTTTTCTCGGCAACTTCCTCGATTTCCGTACCGCCTTCTTCCGAAGCCATCAAGACAACTCTGTCGGTGCTTCTGTCGACAACAAGACCGACGTAGTATTCCTTCTTAATATCGCATCCTTCTTCAATCAGCAGGCGTTTTACCTCTTTGCCTTCAGGGCCTGTCTGATGCGTAACAAGTGTTTTTCCGAGAATTTCCTCAGCATATGTACGGACTTCATCCAAATTTTTCGCCACTTTTACCCCGCCTGCTTTTCCGCGGCCGCCGGCATGGATTTGTGCTTTTACGACAGTGACATCCGAACCGAGTCCTTTTGCGGCTTCCACTGCGTCATCCACGGTGAAAGCAACTTTTCCATCAGGTACAGATACTCCGTATTTTCTAAGGATTTCTTTACCCTGGTATTCATGGATATTCATTTTCCGTCCTCCTATCGTTACTATGAAAAAATAGATTGCGTGTTTATTGTATTAAAATGATGTCAGGAAGTCCACTTTTTACGGCTGTCCAGTTTTTTCTTCGCCCATTTTCCGATCCAGTCTGTAAATGAAAGCAAAAATTTCTGCAACAGCTTCAAACAGTTCCTCCGGAATCGTCTCGTTCAAGTCAAGCTGGCCCAGCAGTTCCACGAGCGCCGGATCCTGTTGCACCGGTATTCCGTTTTCTTTTGCTGCTTCAAGAATCTTTTCAGCTGTAACACCTTTGCCCTTTGCCATTACGATTGGCGCTTTTCCATCATTTATCCGGCCTCCCAGGGCCACAGCTTCCTTTAACCGGCTTTTGTTCATATTTGAATATCAACTCCTGAGTACAGGCGGGGGCCGCTCTTTTGCAGAGGTTTGTTTTTCTGGCGGAAAGGCTGTTTAAAGTGGACTGCGGACAGCTCATAATCATGCTCTTTCAGTTTTTCTTTCAATTCAGGAATCAGCATGGCTGCGAAGGCTTTGATTTTTGGAGACTCATTTATAACTGTAATATTCGTGATCCGTTTTTGGATTTTCACATCAACCACAGTCTGATCCAAGTTCTCCAAATCGAGATAAAAGACGACCCTGCAATAATCCGGGTCTATTTTGCCGTCTTCGCGCCGCTTCCCCTCCCATTGAAAGGAGAGTTCGGTGCGATGGCCGTATAACTCTAAAGGAATATCAAAAAATAGTTGCTGCATGGGCCCCGTATCAATGGATAGAAGAAGCTGTCCGTTCATTCTGTGAAGCAGCTGCTCTGCCGCCTGCCTTGCTGCGGGATTCATCTTTGCACCAGAACGCCCCAAATATTGGATCAGGAGGGATTTCAGAGATTCTGCCCCGCTTACTTCGCTATCGCGAATAATTGCATGTTCATGAAACAGTCCCATTTGTTGAACAGCATGCTTGATGTTATCCATTGCCGTTTTTCCTTCCAGCATATACGGCTGTCCGTCTGCCCCGTTTTGGGGAGGTTTTCCTAATTCATTAATCAAACCAGTAATCCTTTGCACAATTGAATCCGGCTCAGTTTCAGAGGCAAGGGCTGTACGCAAGGCAGATAGCATATCGGTCAATGGAAATTTGCTGCCTGCAGCAAGCAGTGAGTTGAATATGCTTTCCGAAAATGGCATATCTCGGGCGCTCATCAGCTTAATGACATCTAATGCCAGGTTTTTGTCAGATGCCTTCCCGACCCACTGTCCTGCCTGCTGAATCTGCTCCCTCGTCATGCTGAGGGATTCCTTTGTAAAAAATTCGGCGAGGGCATGGTATCCTTTTTCATTTGGCAGTGATAATTGCCTCATGAGTGAGAACTGATCCGCATTTTTTGTGCCGATTAATTTCAGCCGGGGTTCTCCCTCCACCGAATTGACCTGAAGAAAATAGCCTTTTCCGCTTTCCAGAGGGGCTTCAAGCCTGGCAATCAGCCTGTGTGTCCCAAGCTGAATCTCTGCATGCTGGTTTGGAAAAAGCCTATTGACATGAGCAAAAAATATTTGTCCATTCCTTAGTGTGAGCGCGCGGTTTTGTCCCGAGCTTAGAGTTTGAAACAAATCTTGGGTTAACGCATGAATATCCAGGTCGATCCCCCCTCACGATTGAAGCATGGCCGCTTGGACAGGAGCAAAAGATTGACGGTGGATCGGACATGGCCCAAGCTTTTTTAAAGCATCCAGATGGACTTTCGTTCCGTAGCCTTTATGTATTCCGAAACCATACCCCGGATATTGCCGGTCATATCCGGCCATGAGCCGATCGCGCGTGACTTTTGCAATGATCGACGCGGCCGCAATAGAAATGCTGTCTGCATCGCCTTTTATAATTGATTCCTGCGGATATGGGGCTTCTATTTTCATAGCGTCCAAAAGCAAAAAATCCGGTTGGACGGCAAGTTCGCTGACGGCAAGCTTCATCGCTTTTTTGACGGCCTGATAAATATTAAGGCGGTCAATCTCTTCGGAGGAAATAATGCCAATGCCTATCGCCTCTGCCTCTTCATGGATCCGGTCAAAAAGTTCTGTCCGTTTCGCTTCACTCAACTTTTTCGAGTCATCCAATCCGTAAATTCGGCTGTTTTCATTCAATATGACAGCAGCGGCAACAACCGGTCCTGCCAAAGGGCCGCGGCCGGCTTCATCGATTCCACTGATCAGCCTGAATCCCTGTGTCCTCAACCGATCTTCATGTACAGACATCCGTATGTACCGTTTATGCTCGTTACGTTCCTTTTCCTTTTCGGCCTTCCATTTATTTAAAAGGGTTTGCACGCCTTTGCGGGAATCCGATTGCAGTTCAATAATAAACTCGTCATCTTCATTTTGTATTTCTGCCAAAGCATCCTTTATCTGTGCAATCGTCTGATTTTTCATCCGGTCCTTTCACCTTTCATCCAAGAAAATTTTCATTGCGCTTTCTTCACGGCAATTCTATAAATACAAATGATGAATCCGCAAAATAACGTTCCTGCCAAGAACGTCAAAATGGAAACATAGGGAGAGACAGACGCTCCGAATGCCACTTCACTTTGGAGGTAATGCGCTTGCTCCCAAGAACCGGAGATATCAGGTTTATAAAACATAGTTCTTATGTATCCCGCTAATAGAGTATAGGTAAAATATAAAGTATGAATAATGACAGAGCCCGCCAAAGCATATGCCAAAGCCTTCAAGGTGTCCGCTCCTTTCCTAAAATAAAGATCCGTATTGGTCTATTCATTTATTTCATCCGGCATATCGAAAGTAATATTGCCCAGCTTCTGAGCCCGCACATCCATGATGACTGTCTCCGCCGTCTTTTCATAATCGACTTCTCCTCCGGATGTCAGGCATCCGCGAAGTTTTCCGATGTGATCAAATACATCTACTATATCTTCTGGTATCTCTTTGAGCTGGTACCTTTTTTTCATATTGCCAGGATAGTGGGATTCAAGGAAGCGAAGGGCAAAAACGGCGATATCCTGCATATTCAGAAGCGAATCTTTAATCGCGCCGGTCAAAGCAAGCTTATAACCTATTTTCTGATCTTCAAATTTCGGCCATAATATGCCCGGAGTATCAAGAAGCTCAAGGTCTTTTCCAACTTTGATCCATTGCTGCCCTCTTGTAACGCCAGGAGTGTTGCCGGTTTTGGCAATGTTTTTCTTTGCCAGCCGGTTAATTAGTGTGGATTTTCCAACATTGGGGATACCGATAATCATCGCCCTGATCGCTCTTGGCTTCAAGCCCTTAGCTTTCCGGCGGTCTCTTTTCTCTTTCAGCAGTTCCTCTGCAGCTCTTACAATCTCGTTCAACCCTCTTCCTGCCTGGGAATTGATTGCAAGCGCTTTAGTCCCTTCTTCCGAAAAACGGCTGATCCATTGCCTTGTCAACTCCGGATCTGCCGTATCTGATTTGTTAAGAAGAATCAGTCGCGGCTTTTGCTGTATGATCTCCTGGAGCATCGGGTTGGCGGATGAAACGGGAATCCGTGCATCCACCAGTTCAAACACGATATCAACCAGTTTTAATTTTTCCGTTACTTCCCGGCGTGCTTTTGCCATATGGCCGGGGAACCATTGGATAGTCATGAATTATGTTCCTCCATCATCACTTAACAATTCTTATATCTTTGATCGGCCAATAGACGATCCTTGCATCTCCTATGACCTTGTCCATGGAAATGGTCCCTATATGGCGGCTGTCTTTGCTTGAGCGCCTGTTGTCACCCATCACGAAAAGTTCACCTTCAGGCACGGTCTTTTGGCCCGTGATCTCTTCCAATGTAAAGTCTTCAGTCAGCGGCCCTTCAGGGGTCTGCTCTTTATAGGTTTCCAAATATGGCTCGTCATATGCCTTGCCGTTCACATACAAAGTGTCACTGACATATTCGACTGTGTCCCCCGGAAGACCAATCACCCGTTTGATATAATCCTTTTGCTCAGGCGCATGGAAAACGATGATATCAAACCGGTCGGGCTTGCTCAGTTTATTTACGATCATCCGATCCCCGTTATGTAAGGTCGGCATCATTGAGAAACCATCCACCACTATCGGGGTAAAAAATGCGTATCGAATAAGTGCAGCCAATCCTACAGCAATAAGCAAGGCCTTTGTCCATTCCCAAAGCTCGTTTTTCTCCTTTGCCATATTGTCACCGTCCAATCCTGAAACTATAGATGTCTTCAAAAATCCTGTATCTTTATTTATTGTACAGTATATTAACCCGTAAAAACACTTTAAACTTGCCGTTAAGAGAAATAGAAAAGGAGCTTGAACTCAAGCCCCTTTTTTCATAACGGATTTGCATATCTCAGCAAGGTTTGCTTCCGTCAAGAAACCAAGCGTAAATTAACGAATTTCTTTAATACGAGCTGCTTTACCGCGTAGTTTACGCAAGTAGTAAAGTTTCGCACGACGAACTTTACCGCGACGCACGACATCGATTTTAGCGATTCTTGGTGTATGAAGAGGGAAAGTACGCTCAACACCAACGCCGTAAGAAATTTTGCGGACAGTGAAAGTTTCGCTGATTCCGCCTCCGCGGCGCTTGATGACTACACCTTCAAACAACTGGATACGCTCGCGTGTACCCTCCACAACTTTCACGTGAACACGAACGGTGTCACCGGCGCGAAACGATGGAAGATCTGTACGCAATTGTTCTTTAGTCACTTCTTCAATTAATTTGTGCATCGTATTCATCTCCTTCCAACCGATGCTCTTGCAAATCATTTCGTTGCAGCGGAACACCGTAGTTACAGACGGACAATCCAGATTGCCACAGTCACAAAGGTAATAATACCATATTGCCTGTGTATTTACAATTAAATTTTGAAGCAGTTTTTTCTCATTCAGTACGATTTTTTTCCTTTTGGGCATTAATATAATTTTCATAGAGATCCGGCCGGCGGTCTTTGGTCCTTTTCAAAGATTCGTTCAGCCGCCACTCTTCTATTTTGCTGTGGTTGCCGGATAACAATATATCCGGAACCTTCATTCCGCGAAAATCTGCTGGTCTTGTGTAATGGGGATGTTCCAGCAGGCCTGTGGAAAAAGAATCTTCAAGCGCCGAATGTTCATTTCCCAATACTCCCGGGAGCAGCCGTACAACAGAATCAATGATGACCATTGCGGCCAATTCCCCGCCTGTCAAAACGAAATCTCCGATGGAAATTTCGTCCGTGACGATCTGTTCTCTTATCCGTTCATCATATCCTTCATAATGCCCGCATATAAAGATCAAATGATCCTCTTTCGCGAGTTCCTCCGCTTTCCTTTGGTTGAAACGCTCACCTTGGGGGCACAGCAAAATGACGCGTGATTCCACGCTTTCCTTTCGCACATGGGACACCGCGTCAAAGATCGGCTGGGGCTTGAGCACCATGCCTGCTCCCCCTCCGTATGGATAGTCATCGACGGTTTTATGCTTATTTGCGGAAAAATCACGGAAATTTGTAAGGTGATAGGAAACCGATTCTTTTTCAGCAGCTTTTTTTAAAATGGAAGACCCGAATACTCCCGTAAACATTTCAGGAAAAAGGGTCAATACGTCGATCCTCATGACAGTAAACCCTCCATAGGATCTATGATGATCTTTTTCTCTTCAATGGATACCTCTTTTACAACATCGGGAATGTAAGGAATCAATATATCTTTGCCATTGCTGCCGCCGACAACCCATACATCATTTGCCCCGGGGGTTAAAATTTCTTTTACAGTCCCTATTTCGTCTCCCTGCCCGGTTACAACCCGACAGCCGATGATTTCATAGAAATAATATTCTCCTTCGGGAAGCTCAGTCAGTTGATCTTCTTTTATTTTTAATGTAGCATTTTTCCATTTCTCCACATCATTGATATTTTCATACCCTTCAAAAGTAAGAAGATCAAAGTTTTTATGCTTTCGGTGTGTTTTCACTGTTAATGGGGCCGGTTCCTGATGGTTTCCGGGGAATAGATAAAGGGTGCTGCCGGGGGCGTATCTTTCATCTGGAAAATCGGTTGAGGAAATGACCCGTACTTCACCGCGGATGCCATGTGTATTAACGATTTTCCCAACATTAAACCAATTGTCCATACTTTACCTCTCCCTGATCTCAGCTATGATTCCGTCTTTGACGATGATTGTTTTTCCATTGATGATATCTTCCCATTGATCTCCGACCCGAATATCCACCAAAGCCTGGATGTCCTGATCTTTAAGCTCGCTTCCGTATGGAAGCATCCCAAGCTGTTCAATCTGAAAGTCAATCAGCTTGATCTTTTCTTTCCGCAGCTCGATTTCTTTATCAAATTGTGCTTTAAGTCCGGCAGCAGAAAACTTTCTTGTTCTTTCAAGCTTTTTCATTTCGAACAGCAATTGGTCACACTCTTTTTGAAGCTGCTGTTTCGATGTCGTATATTTGACAGAAAGTTCTTCTTTGCTTTTTTCAGTTAAAACCTGTTTGACGGTGACTGTTTGGATAATTTTCACAATCTCATCCTCCGCCTTTGCAAAGTTTAAAAAAAGAGGGGTGTTTCGGCCCCCCTATTCGTCGATCTCTAAAAAAATCCTCTTATGTTGTTTTGACCCTGCTGCAGCGTAAACGACCGTTCTGATGGCTTTCGCCACTCTTCCATGTCTTCCTATCACTTTTCCAATATCATCTTCATGAACAGACAAGTGGTAGGTAATACGCTTTTCGCTTTCATCCATCCGTACTTGGACATCTTCAGGATGATCAACAATCGGTTTTACAATCGACATAATCAATTCCTGCATATTTATCACTGTTATTTGCTATTTTTAGCGTTATGATATTTCTCCATGATACCTTGCTTGGAGAACAAGTTTCTGACTGTATCGGATGGCTTAGCACCATCTTGAAGCCATTTTAAGGCACTTTCTTCATTGATGTCAACAATCGCAGGCTGGGCGACTGGATTGTATGTGCCAACCTCTTCAATGATTCTTCCGTCGCGTGGTGAACGGGAATCTGCAACAACGATGCGATAGAAAGGAGATTTCTTTGCTCCTAAACGTTTTAAACGAATTTTAACTGCCATTTTAATAGCACCTCCGAATTGTTTTACACAAATCAGTATAATATCAATCTGTGTTTTGTTTGTAAAGTATTTTTTCTTAACACGTTAAAAATTAGCATTTAAACCTTGTCTATATGGTGATGAACAGAGACTTTTTGTTTAATGTCCAGCTACAGCGCTTATGCTTTTCTCATCACATAAATGGGAACTTGAATCCCTTCTTTTTCCCTTTTTGCTGCATGCCGCTCATCTGTTTCAGCATTTTTTTCATTTCTTCAAACTGCTTCAACAGCCGGTTGACCTCCTGGATCGTCCTTCCGCTTCCTTTCGCGATGCGTCGGCGCCTGCTGGCGTTGATAATGTCAGGACGTTCCTTTTCCTCTTTTGTCATTGACCTGATGATTGCTTCGACATGCCCGATCTGCTTTTCATCGACCTGTATATTGTCCAGGCCTTTCATTTTATTGGCACCCGGCATCATTTTGATCAATTCATCCAAGGGTCCCATGCTTCTTACCTGTCCAAGCTGGTCAAGAAAATCATCAAAAGTGAAGGATGCCGTACGGAATTTATGTTCCATTTCCTTGGCCTTTTCTTCATCGACATTGGCCTGGGCTTTCTCAATCAGCGTCAGAACATCACCCATACCAAGTATTCTGGAAGCCATCCTCTCGGGATGAAACGGCTCGAGGGCGTCCATTTTCTCCCCCATACCGACAAATTTGATCGGCTTTTGGGCAACGGAACGGATGGACAGGGCGGCACCGCCCCGGGTATCCCCATCAAGCTTGGTTAAAATGACCCCTGTGATATCAAGCTGGTCGTTGAAGTTCTCGGCTACGTTTACGGCATCCTGCCCGGTCATGGCATCGACCACCAGGAATATTTCATCAGGGTCAGCCAATTCCTTAATATCCCTTAACTCCTGCATCAACTCTTCATCGATATGAAGACGGCCCGCTGTATCAATGAGAACATAGTCATAATGCTCTTCTTTCGCCTTTTCAATACCCTGCCGGACAATTTCTGCCGGGCTTACCTTGTCCCCAAGTGAAAAGACCGGCATATTCAGCTGTTTTCCGATTGTTTCAAGCTGCTTGATCGCTGCTGGACGATAAATATCTGCCGCAATAAGAAACGGTTTCCGATTGTAGCTTTTCCGGAGCAGGTTGGCAAGCTTTCCGGTCGTCGTCGTTTTACCTGCCCCCTGGAGGCCTGACATCATGATGACGGTCGGCGGACGCTTCGCCACTGCGATTTTGCTCTGTTCCCCGCCCATGAGCTCTGTCAGCTCTTCCTTGACGACTTTGATGACTTGCTGGCCAGGCGTGAGGCTTTTCATCACTTCCTGGCCCACCGCTCGTTCACTTACTTTCTTTACAAACTGTTTGACTACTTTAAAGTTGACATCCGCTTCCAGGAGCGCAAGACGCACCTCGCGCATCATCTCTTTGACGTCCGCTTCGGTCACCTTGCCTTTGCCGCGGATCTTTTGGATGGTCGTTTGCAAGCGGTCGGCCAATCCTTCAAATGCCATCGATCTCCGCCCCCTAATCCAATTCCTCTAATTCATCCAAATAACGGTTCAGCTTGTCATTGTCATCCGGATGTTCATTCATGCTTTGCCTAATCAATGCGATCAGTTTCCTTCGTTCTTCGAATTTCCTGAACAAAGAAAGCTTCTGTTCATACTCTTCCAGCAAAATTTCTGTTCTTTTAAGATTGTCGTATACTGCTTGACGGCTGACTCCGTAGTTTTCGGCAATCTCACCAAGCGAATAATCGTCACGGTAGTAAAGGGCCATATAGCTGCGCTGCTTCGGAGTCAACAACGATTGATAAAAATCATATAAATAATTCATTCGCGTTGTTTTCTCAAGCATACTTTAATCTCCACCTTGTTAAGCTAAAAACCTTTACACTTATTAAATGATAAACTCTTTCGCCTGGGGCGTCAAGGTTAATTCCTTTAAGAGGTTGTTCAAAAAGTCGCCAAATGATAAGCTGCGAATCTCTTCGTTGGCTCGTTTCTGTGCTGCTCATGTATTTAAAAGCATACATTCCGCTGCGCAAAACTAGCCGCCTCGACCTTCTTGCTTCTGATTTGTCAACTTTTTGAACACGCACTTTAATTTAAAACAGGATCATTCCTCAGTCTTTTCAATGGCGTCGGAAAACAGTCCGTAAACATATTTTTCCGGATCAAAGACCTGAAGGTCATCCATTTTCTCGCCAAGCCCGACAAATTTCACCGGAATGTTCATTTCATTGCGGATTGCCAACACAATTCCGCCCTTCGCTGTTCCGTCCAGCTTGGACAAAACGATTCCGCTGACATCTGTTGCTTCCTTGAATGTTTTTGCCTGAATAAGGGCATTTTGCCCTGTCGTGGCATCCAATACAAGAAGGACTTCGTGGGGCGCTCCCGGAATCTCCCGTTCGATCACCCTTTTGATTTTTTCCAGTTCATTCATGAGATTGACTTTATTTTGAAGACGACCTGCTGTATCGCACAGCAGTATATCCGCTTTGCGGGACCTGGCAGCCTGCACAGCATCATACATGACAGCAGCGGGGTCAGACCCCTCTGCATGTTTGATGACATCGACTCCGACACGCTCACCCCATACTTCAAGCTGATCAATGGCACCAGCCCGGAAGGTATCTCCTGCGGCAAGCAGGACATTTTTCCCTTCGGATTTAAACTTATGGGCCAGCTTGCCGATTGTCGTCGTTTTTCCGACACCGTTCACCCCGACAAATAAAATGACGGTAAGTCCGTCTTCCTGAATATTAAGGGTACTCAGGTTCTCATCACCGGATTCGTATATTTCGATCAGTTTCTCAGATATAACGGATTGGACATCTGCCGGATCTTTTATATTCCTTTTTTTCACTTCCATTTTCAATTCTTCCACAAGCTCCATGACCGTTTCAAAGCCTACATCTGCCTGGATCAATATTTCCTCCAGTTCTTCAAAGAAATCTTCATCGACCGTACGGTAGCGGGAAACCAGATCATTGATTTTATTGGAAAAGTTATCGCGGGTTTTTACAAGCCCCTCCTTAAATTTTTCCGAGATCGAGTCGCCGGAAGCCGTGAATTTATTTTTCAGCCTTTTAAATAAGCTCATTTTGCATCACCCCAATGATTAAATTTGCGCCATCATCCGTTCTTCTTCCAACTTGACGGATACAAGCTTGGAAACACCCGATTCCTGCATCGTGATCCCATATAGGACATCTGCACCCGCCATTGTTCCCTGTCTGTGGGTAATCACGATGAACTGGGTGTTTTCACTGAATTTTTTCAAATATTCACTGAAACGATTGACATTTGCCTCATCAAGGGCAGCCTCGACTTCATCCAATACGCAAAAAGGAACTGGACGCACTTTTAAAATTGAAAAGAGCAGAGCGATTGCGGTCAAGGACCTTTCCCCACCTGAGAGCAAGCTTAAATTTTGAAGTTTTTTACCAGGCGGCTGTGCAATGATATCAACACCTGTATTCAGCAGGTCATCGGGCTGTGTCAATCTCAATTCTGCTTTTCCCCCACCAAACAACGAGGAGAATACGCCTTGAAATGCTTGTTGGATGGATTGAAAAGTGCTGCCGAACCTTTTTGTCATTTCATCGTCCATTTCATCCATAATTTGGTACAGAGTTTCTTTCGCCTGTGAAAGATCTGCCTGCTGTTCCAATAAAAACTGGCTGCGGCTGTACACCCTTTTATATTCTTCAATCGCCCCGATGTTCACAGTCCCTATTTCCGATAGTTCAATTTTTAGTTCGTCCCGCCTTTGCTTCGCTTCAGATGCTTCAATAGATAAAGAAAATTCCTTTTGGGCACGCTCAAAGGAGATGGTGAATTCATCCCTCAAAATTTTTATGAGATTCTCCATCTCAAGTTCAAGGCGGCCTGCCTTCAATTCTTCGCCTTTCAGCTTATCTGTCAGTCTTTTTTGCTGTCTTGCAAGTTCTTTCAACTCAATCTCCTTGCTGGAGACAGCTTCCTGAAGCCGGGCTCTTTCATTTCGGCTAGTTGAAATATTTTGCAGCGTCGCCTCTCTCTTTGCCTGGGTTTCTTTCGCTTCTTTCTCGAGTTCGGCCACTTTACCCAATATATCTTCATTTTCGGCATGTAGGGCATTCAATTCTTTACCGGCTGCTTCTGACTGCAAGATAGTTTGTTCAATCGAAGCCTCTATTCGCTCAAGATTCGATTGTGCTGCAACCAGCTGTTCCTCCAGTTGGGCACTTTGTATGTTTAATTGGTTGATTGCAGCCAACAGATGGTCTTTTGAACTTTGCTGCGAGCTTTTCTTTTCAGTTAGGCCCTGTATTTTTTCTTCCAATAAACGAATGGACTGCTCCTTGCTTCTTATGGCTTCCGCAATTTGTTCTTTTTGGCGTTTTAGCGATTCTCCTTCTGCAGCAAGCTCCTTCATTTCCATCCCGCTGAGAGAAAGATATTCTTCGGTGTTTTTCAATGTGATTTCCAGCCGCGCCACATCCGATTGACGTTCATAAAGCAGGCTTTCCAATTCTTTCGTTTTTGACTTCCCTTGGGACATACGTTTTTCATAATCAGCCAGCTTTGCTTTTGCGTCATTTACGGCCATTTCAGTGGAAGTCGTCTCGCGTTCCAGAGCAGCAAGCTCTTTTCTGATCTGTTCCAGTTGATTTTTTCTCCCGATCAGGGAGCTCTTTTTCTGCCTGGAAGCTCCCCCAGTCATAGATCCTCCCGGGTTAATGATTTCCCCCGCCGGAGTAACGACGCGAAGCCGATAGCCAGCCAGCTTTGCCAATTCCCCGGCACCTTTTAAATCTTTTGCCACAACAACATTTCCCAACAAATATCTGATGACAGGTTCATATTTCTTGTCGCAGCCAACCAGGTCTGCGGCTACACCAAGGAATGAACTGTGGCGCTGGAGAGCTTCCTTCTGGTTTGGGCTGAGATATTTTCCCTTTATTACGCTCAAAGGGAGAAATGTAGCCCTGCCGAGCCGATTCTTCTTCAAATAGCTGATTGCCTCTCGCCCGTCCGCTTCAGTTTGGACAACCACGTGCTGGACCGCACCACCAAGGGCCGTTTCTATCCCCGTTTCAAGCTCTTTCGGAACATGGATAAGATCGGCAGCGCTGCCTTCGATACCCTGCAAAATCGTTCCCTTGGCTTTTAGCACCTCACGGACACCTTGCATGTAGCCTGCGTAATCCTCTTCCATTGTTTCAAGGCTCTCTTTTTTGGCTTTTTGCTGCTGATGGTCACGGTACAACTGAAAAAGCCTTGACTGCTGTTCCTCTCTATATTTTTTGAGAGATTCCAATTCCTTTAGCATTTGCTGTTCTTCTTTTTCAAACGCGCCGATCTGGTCTTTGAGTTCACGCATTTCCTCACGCATGCTTCCAAGCTTGTTTTCAATGGATGCCTTTTCTTCCTCGTATTTCCTTTTGTCTGCTGCAAGCTTTTTCAGCCTGACTTCCTGCTGGCCCAGCTGTTTTTCAATATACTGAAGTTCGTTTTTGTCTGAAACATGCTCATTCATCAAATCGACGTAGTCACTTTTTAATGTTTCAATTGTATGATCGAGCGTATCATCCAAGTGATCCAATTCCAGCTTTTTGTCAGACAACCTTTTTTTCAGTGCCGCCGCTTCAGTCTCCTTTTCGGATATGAGCTGTTCAATTTTCTTTTTTTCACCCTGAAGACTGTTGGTTTTTAACTTTGAGTCTTTTATATTTCCCTTCAGTATTTCAATATTCCGGATCGCATTTCTGCTTTTTTCATGGAGCACTTGGCGCCTGCCTTCCAGCTTTTCCAAATGTTCGGAAACCGAGAGAAGCTCCTCCTGCAGGCGGTTTATTTTCACGTCCAATTCATTTTGGCCTTGTCTGTCTTCATCCGCCGCCATTTCAAGCTGCTGCATTTCATTGGACAGCTTGATTTCAGAGTCCGTATATGTTTCAAGCTCCTTTTTGGCTTTCTCCCACTTAATATACAGGCTCTCCACTTCCCGGACGATGAGGGCACCTTCAATTTTCTTCAGTTCATCCTGCTTTTCCAGAAATTTTTCCGCAGTTTCCGCCTGATCTTTCAATACAACAAGCTGGCTGTCCAATTCATGGAGAATATCTTGGACACGGTTGAGATTTTCTTCTGTTTCTGCAAGCTTTTCTTCGGTTTTTTTCTTGCGCTGCTTATATTTGAGCACACCGGCCGCTTCTTCGAAAATTGTCCTGCGTTCCTCGGGCTTGCTGTTTAAAATTTGGTCCACTTTTCCCTGGCTGATAATGGAAAAAGCTTCCCGTCCCAAGCCCGAGTCCGTAAACAGACCTACGATGTCCCTTAGCCGGCAAGGATTGTCGTTGATGAAAAATTCACTTTCACCCGTCCGGAAAACCCGCCTCTTTACACTGACCTCATTATAATCAATGGGAAGCTTTCCTCCCTGGTTATCAAGGATAATGGAAACTTCAGCATAATTCAGCGGTTTTCTTGCATCACTGCCGGCAAAAATGATGTCTTCCATCGTCCCGCCGCGCAGCGACTTGGCGGATTGCTCTCCAAGAACCCAGCGGAGCGCATCGGTGACATTGCTTTTTCCGCTGCCGTTCGGCCCGACAACTGCAGTCACACCGGGGACAAACTCCAGTTCTGTTTTTTCCGCAAATGATTTGAAACCATATATGTTCAACTGCTTGAGGAACAAAATTTTTTCCTCCTTTTCATCTACCGTGTATCACTGTTCATCCAATTTACCAAGGGCCATTTGTGCAGCATGCTGTTCAGCCTCTTTCTTGGACCGGCCTTTTCCTTTACCAATCACTTCTCCATTCAGAACTACCTGTGATTCAAACAACCTGTTGTGGGCCGGGCCGTGTTCCTTTAAAATTTGATATTCAAGCGTGCCGGATCCGTCCCTTTGGACAACTTCCTGCAGCTGGCTTTTAAAATCCATCACATGAGAAAAAGCACCTATTTCAACTTTCGGAAAAACTATCTCATCCAGAAAAGCCTTGGTTTTTTCCAGCCCCTGATCAAGATATAAAGCGCCAATGAATGCTTCAAAGGCGTCCGCAAGCAAAGCCGGCCTTTTTCTTCCTCCTGTCAACTCTTCCCCTTTTCCGAGCAGGACTGCCTCTCCAAATTCCAGTTCGTTGGCAAAGGTGACAAGAGATGGCTCACACACAATGGCCGCCCTTAATTTCGTCAATTCCCCTTCGCTCATCATGGGATATTTTTCATATAAAAATTGGGAGACTGTCAATTCCAAAACAGCATCACCCAGAAATTCAAGGCGTTCATTGTCTTCATACGGCCTTTTGCGATGCTCATTCACATAGGATGAATGTGTAAAAGCTTTCTTTAAAAGTTTTTCATTTGAAAAATGAATGCCCGTCCGCTCCTGCAGCTTTTTAAACAGGGAGGCCTCCCTTTCAGCTGCTTTTGCATCTTTTCTTGATTTTCGCATTGTCTATCCACCTTATAAGGTAAAGTTAAAGCAGAAAAAGCCCCGCTGGCAAATCAACGGGACATTTAGTTTCCAACGACTAGCTATTGCTTTTTATGTAATTGACTGCGTCGCCGACTGTTGAAATTTTTTCTGCGTCTTCATCGGAAATTTCCATATCAAACTCATCTTCCAATTCCATAACAAGTTCTACAACGTCAAGCGAGTCAGCCCCGAGATCATCTTTGAAAGAAGAATCCAATTCAACCTTTGACTCTTCAACTCCAAGACGGTCAACAATAATTTTAGTCACTCTTTCCTGTATATCTGCCATCCGGTTCACCTCCCCTCAAGCCATTATAATCGAAACATCATAAAAATAAAATAATCATCATCCATTACATGGCCATGCCGCCGTCAACATGAATCGTCTGGCCGGTAATGTAATTGGCATCATCCGAGGCAAGGAATAAAACCGCATTCGCAATATCCGAAGCCTGCCCGAACTTTGAAAGGGGAATTTGTTCCAGCATTGCTTCTTTTTGCTCATCCGCCAGCTGGTCCGTCATATCTGTCGCAATAAATCCAGGCGCAACGGCATTGACAGTGATTCCCCGGGATGCGAGTTCTCTTGCAGCCGACTTCGTCAAGCCGATTACCCCTGCTTTTGCTGCCACATAATTGGCTTGTCCCGGGTTTCCGATGACACCTACAATGGAAGCCACATTGATGATTCTGCCGCTTCTCTGTTTCATCATCTGCCTGGTGAAAGCTTTCGTGCAAAGGAAGACTCCTTTCAAGTTTGTGTCAATCACATCATCCCATTCATTTTCTTTCATTCTCATGAGAAGATTATCCCTGGTAATGCCGGCATTGTTTACTAGAATATCGAGCCTTCCGAACTTTGCTATAACATCTTTGGCCATTGACTGTACCGCATCACTGTCTGACACATTGCACTGATAGGTAATGGCTTCCCTTCCAAGCGCTTTTATCTGTTCCGCCACTTCATTGGCTTTATCTGTACTGCCGGCATAGTTCACGACGACATCGGCTCCTGCTTCCGCAAGCTTAATGGCAGTCGCTCTGCCGATCCCTCTGGAGGCACCCGTTACGAGTGCCACCTTTCCTTCCAGTTTCATGTTATTCCCCCCTCAATAATTGTATCACCTGTTGGCAGCTTTCCGGATCCTGGACTGAAATTGTGCTTACATTTCTGTCCACTTTTCGCACTAAACCGGACAATACCTTCCCAGGCCCAATTTCAACAAACTTATCTACGCCAAGATCAATCAGCTTTTGTACCGTATCTTCCCACAGCACCGGGGAATACAGCTGCTCAATCAGCTTTTCCTGAAATGCTTCCTTTGTTGTTTCGGGTGCAGCCGTCACATTGACGACTACAGGGACAGAAGCATCCCGGATAGAAATTTCATTTAAAATGTTACTGAATTTTTCCGCCGCCGGCTTCATGAGGCTTGAATGGAAAGGACCGCTCACCTGCAAAGGAAGAACACGCTTTGCCCCCTGCTCTTTCGCTTTTTCCCCCGCCTTTTGGACTCCTGCCACCGTTCCTGAAATGACGATTTGCCCAGGGCAGTTTATATTGGCCAACTGAACTGCGTCCCCTTCTTCGGTAACACTTTCGCAAACACTCTGAAGGTTGTCCCTATCAAGACCCAGAACAGCTGCCATTGTCCCTTTTCCGTCCGGAACGGCTTCCTCCATATATACGCCGCGTTTATGCACGGCATAGACGGCATCTTCGAAATCGATTGCTCCGCTCGCAACAAGCGCTGTATATTCACCAAGGCTGTGGCCCGCAGTATAGTCCGGGGTGATACCCGCTTCCGACATGCTTTGCAAAAGGGCAATACTTGTCGTCAAAAGGGCCGGCTGTGCGTTGGCCGTCAATGTCAGCTTTTCCTGAGGACCTTCGAAAATGATGGAAGAAAGCGAATAACCAAGTCGTAAGTCTGCCTGATCAAAAATCTTTTTGGCCTTTTCATTCGTTTCGGCCGCTCCTTTTCCCATGCCCACTGTCTGTGAACCCTGGCCCGGGAAGATAAATGCTATTTTTCCCAATGTCCTGCCCCCTTTATTCTTTTTGTTCCGCGACAGCGGCTTTTATTGTTCCGGCCACATCATTCATCACGATATCCCTTGTTTGGCGAATGGCATGGTACACCGCGTTCGAATTGGATGAGCCGTGAGCTTTGATAACCGGGGACTTCAGTCCGAACAGTGCGGCTCCCCCGTACTCCGAATAATCCATTTTGTTTTTCAGCTCAACCAGGTCCGATTTAATCAACCCGGCGGCAAGCTTATTCTTAAGGCTGCTTGTAAATGTTGATTTTAACATCGAAAAAAGGGAAGCAGCGGTCCCTTCGATGGCTTTAAGGACGACATTTCCGGTAAAACCGTCCGTAACAACAACATCTGCGTGCCCTTCGAGCAATTCCCTTGCTTCGATATTTCCGACAAAATTAACATCGGAGCCCTCAAGGAGATCAAATGTCTTTTTGGTCAGTTCGTTCCCTTTATTGGATTCAGATCCGATGTTTAATAGAGCGACCCTTGGCTTTTCAATTTTCCTTACTTTCTCAGCGTAAATCTGTCCCATGAAAGCATATTGGAGCAGATGCTCCGGCTTTGCATCCGCGTTTGCCCCAAGATCAAGCATCAAAAAGCCTTTTCCGTCCAGTGTTGGAAGGGTAGGCGCCAATGCGGGCCGCTCGATTCCTTTGATTCTGCCGACAATAAATAAACCGGCAGTCATCAAAGCACCCGTATTTCCAGCGGATATGCAGGCATCGGCTTCCCCATCCGCTACCGCCTGGGCCATCTTCACCATGGAAGCTTCCTTTTTGCGGCGCACTGCCCTGACCGGCTCATCCGTCGGGCTGATCACTTCATCCGTATGGACAATCGTTACCCGTTCACTCGGCTGAAGATGCTTCCGTATCTGTTCTTGATCCCCATATAAAACAAATCCAGTATCAGAAAAATCCCGGGCAGCCTTGTTTACGCCGAGAATGATCTCCTTCGGCGCATGATCGCCGCCCATGGCATCAATTGCTATTTTCATAAACTATCTCCCTTTTAATAAAACTAAGCCAGCATTAAACACGAAGGGAAAGTGGCAGTCTTTCTCATTTTGCTCTGTCTGTACGTCGATGGACAGGCGCTTCCGCTTTTCTTAGTCACTGGCGATACATTTCAAATTCGCCCCTGAATGCCAGTTCCCCGCCGACAAAGCTCTCAACATCCACGATGGTCCGTTTGTCGCCTTTTTTATATGGGCGCACCTTTGCCTTTGCCACTACCCTCTCTCCCACTTTTACAGAGCGGGTGAAATGGATTTTTGCCTTGACGGTCAAAGCCAGTTCATCATTGATGACCGCAACTGCAAGTGAGTTGGCCTGGGCGAACAAATGGTGCCCCCGGGCGATGGAGTTGCGGGTGAAAACATGTTCCTCCCGGACATCGAATATGGAAATGGCGTTCTGATCTAAATTAAGGTCAACCACCTCGCCGATTACTTCACTCATCGGAAGTGATTTCACTTCATTTTCCACATGTTTTTCTGCCACAGTTTTTATTCTTTCCCTCAATTCGGGTATTGCCATCTCCATACGATCCAGCCTGATCGTCTGCACACTCACCATGAATTTTTCTGCGAGCTCCTCATCCGTTACAAAAGGATTGGCATCTATCGTCTCCGCGAGCAATTTCTGTCGTTCCTTTTTCGAAGGCTTCATTTGATTCACATCATTTCCCGATATTAAGACTTGGTATTAATAGTAGTATATAAAATGCTTCGCAAGCTTGCAACTAAAAAAATGCAGCCAGGCCAGCCTAGTCCAGTTTTTCTTCGGACAGGGCGCCCGACTCTTCCAAATGATTTCTTAACGAAGAAAACCGCTCATCTTTCCAAAAAGACTCGGATTCTATCAGCTGCATTGCATCGTTCCTTGCAATCTCAAGGACACGGTAATCGTGAACCATGTCAGCCACTTTAAATTCAGGAAGGCCGCTTTGTTTTTTTCCAAAAAAATCACCCGGCCCCCTCAATTCAAGATCACGCTCGCTCAAAACAAATCCGTCATTTGTTTCGGTCATGATCTGCATCCTTTCTTTTCCGATTTCCGTTTTCGGGTCCGCAAGCAAAATACAATAGGACTGGCTGCTTCCCCTTCCAACCCGGCCGCGCAGCTGGTGAAGCTGGGCCAGACCGAACCTTTCCGCATCATATATCAGCATGAATGTCGCGTTTGGAACATTTACTCCGACTTCCACGACAGTTGTCGATACAAGCAGCTGTATTTCATTTTTACTGAATGCTTTCATGACATCATCTTTTTCCGCTGCAGGCAGACGGCCATGCATTAGCCCCGTCTTAAAACGGCCATGGAAATGATTGGACAGCATATCGTAAACATCGATGGCATTTTGGACATCCAATTTGTCGCTCTCTTCAATTAATGGACAGATGACATATGCCTGCCTCCCGTCACGAAGTTCTTTCTCCATGAAATCCAAAACCCGATCCAGCATGTCATGCTTCGCCCAATACGTTTCAATCGGCTTCCTTCCCTTTGGCAATTCGTCAATGATGGAGACATCCATTTCCCCGAACACCGTAATGGCCAATGTGCGGGGGATAGGCGTGGCTGTCATAAACAAAACATCCGGGCTTTCGCCCTTTTCTTTCAGAACCCGGCGCTGCTCCACACCGAAGCGGTGCTGCTCATCTGTAATGACAAGGCCCAGGTGATGGAAGTCCACATCTTCCTGTATAAGGGAATGGGTGCCGATCATGATATCTATATCACCGGTCCTGAGGCGATTTAATATATCCTGCCGCTTTTTGCCTTTCACCGAGCTTGTCAGCAATTCGATGGATAGATCGGTATGTGAAAAAAGGCTTTGAAGCGATTCCGCGTGCTGCTCTGCCAAAATTTCGGTCGGTACCATGAGCGCCCCCTGATATCCGGCAGTTACACTGGCGAACATCGCAATGGCAGCGACGACTGTTTTTCCTGAACCGACATCCCCCTGTAGAAGCCTGTTCATTTTATACGGGGATTTCAGATCAAAGCAAATTTCGTTCACAGCTTTTTTCTGGGCATTTGTAAGAGAAAAAGGAAGGGAAGAAATGAAGGCTTTTAGTTTATGAAGGTCATAGTTTTGGCCGACACCTCGGGTGCCTTCCCTTCTCGTCCTGCGAAGGGCCTGCATTTTAAGTTGGAATAGAAGGAATTCCTCATATACAAAGCGTCTCCGCCCTTGCTTCATTTCCTTTCCCGATTCCGGAAAATGCATGAATTTCAATGCATCTGCAATACCGGCCAGCTTGTACTTTTCCAGGAGGGATTCCGGAAGGGTTTCTTCAATATACCCGCTGAAAGTCTCGAACGCCTCTTTAATAAAGCGGCGCAATGCTTTTACAGTCAACTGGCCCTTTACAGCATATACCGGCTGAAAGTCCCCGATCTCTTCATGGGGGCCGAGCACGACCTCGTTGCAAGTGAGAGTCTGCCGGTGTTTGTCCCATTTTCCGGTAACAGTGATTGTCCTTTGCGGCTGCAGTTTTCCTTTCAGGTAGCCCCGGTTAAACATGACTGCTTTTACCAAATACCTTCCAACCAGCAGGCGGACAGTCAGACGGTTTCGTTTCCTTCC
Organism: Siminovitchia fortis; assembly: GCF_003605365.2. Classification (GTDB taxonomy): domain Bacteria; phylum Bacillota; class Bacilli; order Bacillales; family Bacillaceae_C; genus Siminovitchia; species Siminovitchia fortis. The sequence goes on along the minus strand of NZ_QYTU02000003.1, from coordinate 42,042 downwards.
ATAATACACAAGGGAAGGTTCACTATGAACCTTCCCTTCAATCGTAATGCGCTCATCATGTTCTACCTCGGTTAAATCACGCAGCCTTGAGTCATCGTATCGGTAAGGAAGATAGTACAGTAAATCGCGGATTGTATGAATGCCCATGCCTGCCAGCTGGGCGCGAGTCTCATCGCCTATGCCCTTTAAAACTGTCACTTCTTGATCCAATGGACTATTCATGATCTGCAAAACCGACCCCCTCAATCAGTAGATTTATTCAACAGAAAAGATGTACGTATATACTGGCTGTCCTCCATCATGGACTTCCATTTCAATGTCTTCAAAATTCTGATTTGCATAATCAGTGAGTTGATCCAGTTCTTGCTTGTCCGCATCCTCACCATAAAGGACAGTCAAAATTTCCGAGTCTTCATCAATCATTTCATTTAACAGATTTTTGGCAGTTTCCAAAAGGTTAGGTCCCGACGTTACAATTTTACCATCGGCTATTCCCATATAGTCACCTTTAGAGATCTTCACTCCATCAATGACCGTATCCCTGACTGCATAGGTGACCTGTCCTGTTTTTACTTCCTTCATTGCCTCGGCCATCCCCTGGCAGTTTGTTTCGAGAGAGGCAGTCGGATTAAAAGCAAGAATGGCGGCCATCCCTTGGGGCAGCGTCTTTGACGGAACAACAGCGACATTTCCTTCTGCAATGTCTGCAGCCTGTTCGGCAGCCATAATGATATTTTTATTATTCGGCAAAATGATGACATTTTTTGCATTTGCAGATTTTACTGCTTTTACGATATCCTCGGTGCTTGGATTCATCGTTTGCCCACCTTCAATGATGGCGGAAGCCCCGATGCTTTTGAGCAGCTTCCCGACGCCTTTCCCCATCGAAACTGTAATGATGGCATACTCTTGTTTTTCCTTTAATGGGGCCCGGGCGGCCGGTTTTTTCTTCTTAAGGGCACTGTGCTGCTCCCTCATATTTTCAATTTTCATATGGATCAGAGGGCCGTACTGCTGTCCGTACGATAACACCTCGCCGGGCCGCTCTGAATGAATATGGACCTTCGCCACATCTTCGTCCGAAATGACAAGAAGCGAATCACCGTATTGGCTGAGATCGGAGCGGAATTCCTCTTCATTATAAGGGCGTTTGCCGTTTTCCAGCCGAACCATAAATTCGGTGCAATACCCAAATTCAATATCCTCCGTATCCATAAAGCCATGGACATTTTGATGATGTTGTGCACTGACCAGTTCTTCCATCGAAGGAGCAGCAGGCCCCGCACTCGGAATCTCCTTCCCGGAAAGGGAAGACAAGAAACCTTCATAGACGAATACAAGTCCCTGGCCGCCGCTGTCTACGACTCCGACCTCTTTCAGTACCGGCAGCAGGTCCTGTGTTCTTTCTAAAGATCTTTTCGCCTCTTCCAAAGTTTTTTCCATGATTTCTATGAGATCATCCGTTTTGCCGGCAGCCTTTACCGCTTCATTCGCAGCATCCTTGGCCACTGTTAAAATGGTTCCCTCGACAGGTTTCATGACTGCTTTATAGGCTGTTTCCATTCCGGCTTTCAGCGCATGGGCGAATTCTGCTCCTGTGATCGTTGATTTATGCTCAATATCTTTAGAAAATCCTCTGAACAGCTGGGACAAAATGACACCCGAATTCCCCCTGGCCCCCATTAAAAGGCCTTTGGCAAAGGCGGCACCCACCTTTCCAATATGATCCTGCTTATTCGCCTGGGCTTCCTTTGAACCGGATGTTATGGATAGCTTCATATTTGTTCCCGTATCACCGTCCGGTACGGGGAAAACATTTAATGCATCAACGATTTCAGCATTTGCTGACAAATGATTCGCACCGCTAAGAATCATTTCGGCAAAGCGGTTACCATCCAAAGATGTAATCGACACGAACTTTTCCTCCTCATTACGGATTCGTCACACGAACCCCCTGAACATAAATATTGACAGTATCGGCAGACATGCCGATCGTTTTTTTCAGTGTATATTTGACTTTAGACTGCACATTAAATGCCACTTCAGAAATTTTTGTCCCGTAACTGACGATAATGTACATATCGATATGGAGTTCATCGTTTTCCTGGCGAATGACGACTCCTCTGGAGAAGTTTTCTTTTCTTAGAATCTCGGTCAATCCGTCACGAATCTGGTTTTTGGAAGCCATACCGACGATGCCGTAACAGTCGATGGCAGCGCCGCCGGCAATCGTGGCAACCACTTCATTGGAAATATCAATTTGGCCAAATTTCGTTTTCATTTCGATGGACACAAATTATCCCCCCTATTATAATAAGCCGCGTACCTTTTGTTCCCCTTAGTGAGCTATGATTATATTACTATAACGGGTTCCATTTTAAAAGCGGAAACAGCAAGTTCATGCTGTCAAGGATTCAAGCATGACAGAAGTTGAATGATTTGTTGCATTGCGGGCCTTTCTGTGATAAATTATTAAAGTATCTTTTCATAAAAAGGATGAAATAATCATTCGATTATTTATGGTAATGCCAGTGACAGGAGGGGAATCATCAATGTCTAAAAAATGTGTTATTACAGGACGGAAAACAAGTACAGGCAACAAACGTTCACACGCAATGAATGCCAATAGACGCACTTGGGGTGCAAACCTTCAAAAAGTACGCATTTTGGTCGATGGAAAACCAAAGCGTGTCTGGGTTTCCGCTCGCGCCCTTAAATCAGGCAAAGTGGAAAGAGTGTAACACAAATGCGTACAGCGCCCGTAATCGGCGCTTTGCAGCTGAACTGATATTCGATTTGAAACACAAAAGAGGCGCCTTGAACAGGTGCCTCTTTTTGCGTTTCCCAAACTTATTTGCGAGAAAAATATAGAATACAGCCCCAACTTACGTCCAGCTACAGCGCCTATAATTTAATCTTTCTTGAACGTTCCAAGCATCGCTCTCACAATGCCCCCTAAAAACCTTGGAAGCTTGATTGTATAAAACTTCATACAGGTCCCCTCCTCATCACTATAAAAAAACTGACATTTTCTCATTCATATCATATTCATGATCTATACATAAGTACGCATAACCAGTTCATTCATGCCAATATTAATCCTTGCTCCTTATCATCATTAATATGCCTTTTTCGAATGAAAAATGACCAGTTTCCTGAATAAGTTCATTGCTGATGCATAAGGAAGAACCTTTAGCGACGTGATGATGTTTGAGGGGATACTTGAATCCTTGCAATGTCAATCCATATACATCTGAAAAAATCGGGATAAAGGAGATGAACTTTTTCTCCCCATCACGTTTTATTTCATGGCTTCCCGGCAAATGGACCGAAAGATTGTTTTGAACATCAATCAATTCAAAATTGATACCGGAATGGTCCCGTTTGAATTTACCCAACATAAGCGCATTTGCCATGAAATGATCAAGCCGGCCCCCCGTCCCGCCGAATATCTTGACAGCAGACGGATTCATTTCCAATGCCCACATGATGGCCAGCTCCATGTCCGTTTCATCTTTTTCCGGCTTAAACCGGCGCAGTGACGGAACTTGACGTTCAATCCTCTCCAATTCTTCTTCCTTGATCGAATCGAAATCACCTACAGCCAAACCCGGTTGGAGCCCTGCATGGAAAATTGTTTGAACTCCTTTGTCAACGCCGATCCATACGATGTTTTCTTCCTGATATTCAGATAACTCCGGAATTAACTCTCCGGGCCCTCCGGCTACGATATGAATTGTTTTTTTCAATGGAATTCACCGCTTGTCATGCTTGCTTTAATTGATTTCGAATATCATCAATCGCTTTTTTCCGGTCAGGCTGATTAAAAATGAAGGACCCGGCGACGAAAACATTCGCACCTGCTTCCTTGCACAGCCGGGCTGTATCAGCATTAATGCCGCCGTCCACTTCGATTTCCAGATCCAGGCCTCTTTCACCCGCCATGTTTTTAACTTCCGTTATCTTTGGAAGGACGGGCTCAATGAACGACTGTCCCCCAAAACCGGGGTTGACCGTCATTAATAAAACCATATCGATATCTTCCAAAACATGCTTGATTGACTCGGCAGGGGTGGCAGGATTTAATACGACGCCTGCTTTTACACCGTGTTTCTTTATCTCTTGAAGCGTCCGGTGCAGATGCGGGTCGGCTTCGACATGGATCGTTATATAATCAGACCCGGCCTTGGCAAAGTCTCCTATATATAAATGAGGATTCTCTATCATCAAATGTACATCAAGCGGAAGGTCCGTCACCGTTTTGATTGCGGCCACAGTTCCGGGGCCCATCGTAATGTTCGGGACAAAATGTCCGTCCATGACATCGATATGAATGTAATCTGCTCCTGCAGCTTCCACTTCTTTTATTTCATCCCCAAGTTTCAAAAAATCGGCTGCAAGAATTGATGGTGCAATCTTCATCTTAATACCTCGGCTTTCTATTCTTTATTTCTTGGTAAAAATCCTGATAATGATCATAGCGGTATTGGCGGATTTCGCCGGATTCGACTGCCTGCTTTACGGCACAGCCAGGTTCATTTATATGAAGACAGCCCCGGAATTTGCAGTTTTCTCCGTATTGCTCAATTTCCGGAAATGTAAATGGCAGATCTTCCGCCTCCATTTCCGGGAACTCCAATGAACTGAATCCCGGTGTATCAGCAACGAGGCCTCCCCCGATTTGAAGAAGCTCCACATGGCGGGTGGTGTGCTTTCCTCTTCCAAGGTGGTCAGAAATATCCGCAGTTTTTATATCCAACTGAGGATGCAATGAGTTGAGCAGGGACGATTTCCCGACTCCGGATTGTCCGGCCAAGACGCTGATTTTTCCATCGATGAATGGAAATAGTTGTTTTAGCCCATCTCCGGTCTTTGTTGACAATTGAAAAACTTCATAGCCGATCGACTGGTATCCATCAATGTACCAGCCGATCTTTTTCTTTTCCTCCTCAGATAACAAATCCATCTTTGTGATGCAAATGACAGGAGTAATGTCATTCGCTTCAATCACTGAGAGAAAACGGTCAAGAAGCAGTGGACTGAAGTCCGGCCTGGCCGCCGAAAAGACCAAAATCGCCTGGTCGATATTGGCTATCGGGGGCCGGATGAGCTCATTTTTTCTCGGTTTGATTTCCATGATATAGCCTTCCGTTTCGTTTTCAGACTGGAAGACGACATAATCCCCAACAAGAGGGGTAACATTCTTTTTCCGAAAAACCCCGCGTCCGCGGCACCGAATGATATTTTCCCCTTCGAGTACATAATAAAATCCGCTCAATGCTTTAATGATTTTTCCTTCCGACATGGCATCCATCCTTTTTTTCAAAAATTATTTTCCTGAAACTTCCTCGTCCAAGATGACCGTATTATCCCTTACAACTTTATAGCCTGCTTTTTTTCCTTTTTCTATTGTAAATTCCAATTGTCTTTTCTCTGTGGAATCAATCGTGAATGTTTCTGCCGGCACTGTCATGCTGTGATTCATATCTTCGATAAAAATCCTGATTTCCTGCGGCTTTCCTTCTTCACTTGGCTCATATGGAATGGTAATTTCTTTGGTCACCTTTTCAGGCGGGATTTCTTTCTGCCCTTTTGATATGGTTACTTTTACGGTAGAGCCTTTCATCAGCTCGGTACCCGGGGCTGGATCCTGCTTTATGACAAGACCCTCCGGCACATCATCCGAATATTCTTCATTGGAAGAATCGATTATTAACCCGGTTGATTTCTCATAGCTTTCAAGACCTTTTTGGTTATTGCCCGACAAATCCTCCAAAGTGACCTTTTCTTCACCCAAACTCACTTTAAAAATCAATGTGGTCTCAGAAGGAACCACTTCAGAACCCGGTGCGGGATCCTGCTCAATGATTGTCCCCGGTGCAGCGGTATCATAGACATCTTCCTTATCAATATGATCAAAGCCTTCTTTGTCGAGCAGTTCAACAATTTCATCATAGTCCCTGCCCTTGTAATCGGAGAGCTCAAATTTTTCCTTGCCTGTGCTCACATAGACATTGATCAAACTGCCTTTTTTCACTTCACGGCCGGCCTTCGGGCTTGTCTTGATCACTTCGCCTTCCGTCACAACTTCATCGGTTGTTTCAATTTTTTCACCGACTTCAAATCCGGCATCCACCAGACTCTTCACCGCATCGTCATACATCTCTCCGCTCACGTCCGGCACTTGTACCACTTTGGCGCTCATCAGTGCGGGCATCATTATGAGGAAAACTGCGGCAATAATCAGGACAGCCAGAATGGAGCCGACAACCCATGGCCATTTTTTCCTTGTTTTTTTATTTTTGTCCTTGTTTTTCTTGTCCGGTTTTTCTACGTCTTTCGTATCTATTTGATGGATCATTGTGTCATCGTCGAGTGATTCAACATGATCTTCTGTTATGACCGGGATGGCTTTTGTTGCTTCATGATCTTCCGGAATGATGAACTTCGGTTCTTTCATCCGCTCCGGATCAAGTGCTGTCTCCAGATCTTTTTCCATTTCTTCGATACTGTTATAACGGAGGAAGGGATCTTTGGCTGTTGCCTTCAAAACGATATTTTCCACGCTTTGCGGAATATCGGGGTTCCACCTTGTCGGCGGCGGAGTTTCCGATTGCAGATGCTTTAAAGCGATAGAGACAGCCGACTCGCCGGAAAAAGGAAGCCTCCCTGTCAAAAGTTCAAACATGACGATCCCCAGTGAATAAATATCCGATTTTTTTGTCGCCATTCCCCCCCTGGCCTGTTCAGGGGACAGATAATGTACAGAACCGAGCACAGCATTTGTGTGCGTGATGGACGTGGCACTTAATGCCATGGCAATACCGAAGTCTGTTATTTTCACATTGCCGTCGTGGTCTATCAGAATATTTTGAGGTTTGATGTCACGATGGATAATATGGTTATAATGGGCGTGTTCAAGAGCAGAAGTCAGCTGCTTGACAATATCAATCACTTTTTCAACCGAAATGGGATAATAGTTTTGTATGTATTGCTTCAAGGTCAACCCGTCCACATATTCCATGACGATGTAGTAAATATTATCTTCTTCACCTACATCGAAAATGTTTACTATGTTCGGGTGGTTCAGGCTTGTCGCCGACTGGGCCTCCCTCTGAAACCGGCGGATGAATTCTTCTTCGTCCGCGAAATCCAGCCTCAAAATTTTCACCGCCACATCACGGTCCAATATCATGTCACGGGCCAGATAGACGTTGGCCATTCCGCCGCCGCCAATCATTTTAATGATTTTATAGCGCCCGCTAATTCTTTTTCCGATCAGCATTCGTTGCACCTGCTTTCACCGCGGGCCGCATATTCTACTATGGCAAGTGATATATTATCTTCTCCGCCATATTGATTGGCCAGTTCAATCAAACGGTCAGCCTTCTCTTCTTTTGTCAGGGATGCTTTCAATGTTTGTTCCATTTCAATTTTGCTCACTTTATCGGACAAGCCGTCCGAACAGAGCAATATTTTGTCCCCTTCTTCAAAAGTGATGGTTTTTGTATCTATGTCTATTTCCTCTTGGGTCCCGGCCGCTTTTAATACGATATTTTTCCTGGGATGATGCGCAGCATCTTCAGGTGATATTTGTCCGGTTTTAACAAGCTCGTTCACAAAGGAGTGATCTTCCGTCAACTGGGCGTAGCCTTGCTCATTCATTACATAACAGCGGCTGTCACCGACATTTGCCACTGTTGCAAACCTGCTGGTGCAGATTGCGGCAACGATTGTCGTTCCCATGCCTTCACAATGTGAGTTTTCTTTCGCATGTTCAAAGATTTTTTTGTTGACGGCAGCCACGTGTTCCTGAAGCCATTGTTCCGCTTCCGCAGGAGTAAGGGCTGTTCGGACCTCTTGCCATTGTTGTTTTAATTCATTAACAGCAATGCCGCTTGCCACTTCACCCGCTTTGTGCCCCCCCATTCCGTCAGCCACAATTGCCAGCATTTCCCCCTGCACATTCATGAAGACCCCGCCATTGTCTTCATTATGCTGCCGGACCTTTCCCGTATCTGTTTTAAAAATTGCCAGCATTTCCTATCACCTCACCCTTCAATACAAAATCTGCTATTGTCATTATTTCCATACTATGACCCTTTTTTTCTGAAAGAGGATATAAAAAACCCGTCTCCGCCGAAATCCTGCGGGAAAATTTGCAACGAATATTCATTATCCTTCATTGGCAGTGCTTCCGGCATTCGAAGACGATTCGGTTCAAACTCAGGGTGATGTTCCAGAAAGTGTGCGGCCGTTTCCTCATTTTCTTCTTTGTCGACTGTACATGTACTGAACACAAGTAATCCGCCTTTTTTAACCAGCTTGGACGTTTCATTCAAAATATCCATCTGTACGCTCTTTAGTGCATAAATATCTTCTTCGGCCTTAGAATACTTGATATCAGGCTTTCTCCTCAACACTCCAAGTCCCGAACAGGGGGCATCCACAAGGACCCTGTCAAATGATTCCATTTCAAAGACATCCTCCGTTTTGCGGCTGTCCATGGCCTTTGCTTCCACATTTTTCAAATGAAGCCTTTTAACCTGATCCATAATCAGTTTTACTTTATGGGGGTGCAGATCAAGTGCAATCACTTTTCCTGTATTATCAAGCATTTCTGCAATGTGGGTTGTTTTTCCTCCCGGGGCTGCACATGCATCCAGCACTCGCTGGCCGGGTTCAAGCTCCAGGGCATAAGCCACTAACATAGAGCTTTCATCCTGAATCGTAAAAAGCCCTTCTTTATATGCTTTTGAACGGGCAAGGTTTCCTTCCACCGCTTGGATTCCGAATGGAAGCAAAGGACTCGGGACAGCCGATATCCCCTCTTCCTTCAGTTGTTCGATGACATGCTCCCGGTTTGTGAGGGTCTCATTCACTCTGGCAGTCTGTACAGGGGCAAGAAGGTTCTCTTCACACATATTCTTTGCTTGATCAAAACCATACTGATCAATCCAGCGCTTAACGAGCCATTCGGGATGGCTTGTTTCGATGGAAAGCCGCACGGTTGGATCTTTAATTTCATCAAGGGAGGGTATCCCCTTTCTTTGAACGGATCTCAATACTCCATTTACCAGTCCTGCTATCCCTTTATGGCCGCGTCTTTTAGCAATTTCAACAGCTTCGTGGATGACTGCGCGGTCCGGAATCTTGTCAAGGTATACCATCTGGTAGACGGAAAGCCGCAATAAAAGCCTGACCCAATGTTCCACTTTCTTTTTTACAAAAGGGGTCAAATAATAATCAAGCGTCATTTTCCTTTGGATTGTCCCATAGCTGATTTCCGTCAAAAGGGCAGCATCCGCACCTGTGAATTGATGCTTTTTAATTGTTTCGTTGAGAAGGAGATTGCTGTATGAACGGTTCCTCTCCACCGCTTCGATAATATCCAGTGCAGCTTCCCTGACGTTTTTTTTATGTTTATTCATCAGGTCCGCCCAATTTCAACCCCGGTTCCAGAAATGAGCCGGCTCCCATTAAAAACTGGGAAGCGGGCATCCTTTTCTTTCCCGCAGGCTGAAGTTCAGTTATTTTTATCGCTGTGTCATCCCCGCTGGAAACGATAAACCCGTCTTTTTCGACTTTTATAATCGTTCCTGGTTCGCCAACTTGGCCGGCCTGCTTTTGCGCTCCCCAGATTTTTAGCACTTCATTGTTGAGCTTTGTATAGGCCACAGGCCAAGGCCGCAGGCCCCGGATTTGATCATAGATTTCCCCCCCGGTTTTTTTCCAGTCAATCTTTTCCTGTTCACGGGTAATATTGGCGGCAAATGTAGCCAAATCCTCGTTTTGGGGAATTCTATCAGCTTCACCGGAAATGATTTTCGGCAGCGTATCAGAAAGAAGTTCAGCGCCTGCTGAGCTTAATTTATCATGAAGGGAACCGACATCATCATCTTCTTCTATCGGCACTTCCACCTGGCTGATCATATCTCCCGCATCTAATTTCTCAACCATATGCATGATGGTAACACCGGTTTTATCTTTCCCTTGTAAAATGGCATAGTGAATGGGGGCCCCGCCGCGAAGTTCAGGAAGGAGGGAAGCATGCACATTGATGCAGCCAAGCTTTGGGAATTCCAATATTTCCTTTGGCAAAATTTGTCCGAAAGCTGCCGTAATGATCAAGTCAGGGCCAATTGCCAATATTTTTTCCGTTTCCTCTGCAACACGGATTTTTTCCGGCTGGAAAACAGGTATGCCGAGATTCACCGCTTCCACCTTCACAGGCGGAGGGGTCATCACTTTTTTTCTTCCTACAGGGCGGTCAGGCTGTGTGACAACAGCCGCAACATCATAACCTTCTTCGACGAGTCTTTTCAAAATGGGCACGGAAAAGTCAGGCGTGCCCATGAATATCACCTTTGTAATTGTTCTTCACTCCAATCTCCCAGTTCCGATTCATCGACATATTCAACCACTTTCGATGTAAACAGAACCCCATTTAAATGATCGATTTCATGCTGGATGGCGCGCGCCAGATAGCCTTCCGCCTCCAAAGTAAATTCATCCCCGTAACGGTCGTTTGCTTTGATTATGACCAATTGCGCCCGCGGAACTTTTCCATAAATGCCTGGGAAGCTTAAACATCCTTCAATGTCGATCTGTGTACCTTTTTGCCCGATGATTTCCGGGTTGATCAATTCAAACCGCTCTGATTCTTCCCCTTCCCCAATATCTACTATTGCAATTTGGCTGATTATGCCGATTTGCGGAGCCGCAAGCCCGACACCATCTTCGGCGACCATCGTGTCATACATATTATCCAATAGACGATGGAGATTCTTGTCAAAGCTTTTCACCTGTTCACACACAGTTTCAAGAATTTCATTTGGGTGGTGAACGATTTGAAGTATAGACAAAGCTGACCCTTCTTTCTGTTCGCTACATCATATTATATGGGTTTATATCAATCGTGATGGATAAACCATCACGGGAAGCTTGTGGATTATAATGCTCCAGTACTTTTCTCATTGCTGAAAAAAGGTTTGGTTCACGCTTGTATTTTATCAGACATTGATAGCGATATCTATCATTGATCTTTGGTATCGGCGAAGCGACAGGGCCCAATAAAATCGCTTCTTCAGAGATGTTTGATTTTAAGAAATTTGATATTTTCTCGGTAGCGGCCACCGCCTGCATCAGATCCTCGTGGGTGACGGTCACAAGCGCCAGGTAATAAAAGGGCGGGTATAGACCGATTTTTCTCATGGCCATCTCTTGATTATAAAAACGTTGGTAATCCTGCAGGGCGGCCAATTGGATGCTGTAATGTTCGGGAGTATACGTTTGAACAACCACTTCTCCGGACAATTCATGCCTTCCCGCCCTTCCGCTGACCTGGGTCAGCAGCTGGAACGTTTTTTCTGCAGCCCGAAAATCCGGCAAATGCAGCATCGTATCGGCACTGAGCACCCCTACAAGGGTGATATTGGGAAAATCCAGGCCCTTGGCAATCATTTGAGTCCCCAGTAAAATATCTGCTTTACCGGCTTGGAAATGCTCGAGGATCCTTTCATGCGCCCCTTTTCTCGTCGTTGTATCTACATCCATTCTTATGATCCTTGCTTCAGGGAGGAGTTTTACCAGTTCTTCCTCAACCTTTTGTGTACCCATCCCAAAATATCTGATATGGCTGCTGCCGCATTCCGGGCATTCCGCAGGAACACCCGTCTGGAAACCGCAGTAATGGCACTTCATTTCATTGGATGAACGGTGATAGGTCATGGAAATATCGCAATGGGGACATTGCATGACATAACCGCAGTCCCTGCACATGATAAAAGTGGAATGGCCCCGCCTGTTCAGGAACAGGACGGTCTGCTCCCCTTTATGAAGGCGGTCTTTTATTTTTTCAAACAGATCGGATGAAAACATCGACCGGTTCCCGCTTCGCATTTCCTCTCTCATATCAACAACCGTTACTGGAGGCAATCCCCTGTCATTCATTCTTTTTGAAAGGGTGAGCAGGTGGTAGACGCCTTTTTGGGCCCTGGCAAAAGACTCAAGCGAAGGTGTCGCGCTCCCGAGAATGACAGGACACCGATGGTACTCCCCTCTTTTGATGGCTACATCGCGCGCATGATACCGTGGAATCTCTTCCTGTTTATAGCTTGACTCATGCTCTTCATCGATGATGATGATGCCGAGATTCTCAAAAGGGGCAAATATCGCAGACCGTGCGCCGACTACCACTTTCACTTCTTTCCTTTGAATCTTTCTCCACTCATCGTATTGTTCCCCAATGGAAAGCCGGCTGTGCAAGACAGCCACGTCGCTTCCGAATCTTCCTTTAAACCGCTCAACCATCTGGGGGGTCAAAGCAATTTCAGGAACAAGGACGATCGCTTCTTTCCCCTGTTTGATGACTTCCTGGATCGCCTGCAGGTACACTTCCGTTTTCCCGCTTCCGGTTACGCCATATAAAAGAAACGTCTCATGTGATCGTTCCTCGATGGAACGCAAAACCGGATCCATTGCTGCCTGCTGGTCCTTTGTAAGAGGAAGCGGGCTTGTTCTTTCAAAGTCCTTATGCTCATAAGGATCACGGTATTCTTCCACCATATGTTCCGATAAAACGCCTTTTTTGATCAGTGCCTTAATTGCTGCTGCCGGGACCCCGGCTTCCTTGGCCAAAACAGCCGCTTCAATCATACCCGGCTCTGAATCCAATAGATGCCGGATCAGCTTTGCTTGGTTGACGGCGTTGGATGGGAGTGAAAAGAGAATGTCTTCCAGCTCATCTTTTCCAGCGGCCAATTCAACGGTCCTTTTCAACTTTTTCCTTGCCCTGTCTTTTACAAAATAAATCACTTCGGCGTTGCCTTTTTCAATCTCTTTATGCAATGCCGGGAGAAGGCTGCGCTTTTCAGCTTCTTTCCATGAAACCTCCTGTTTTCCCTCAAACAGCTTATCAAGGAGCAGGCTCGCATTGTCCGTCCTTCTGATGATCTTTTCATACTTGGCTTTCATGGCAACGGGCAGCATCGCATGAAAAACAGATACTTTATAAGATATGGTCTCCTTCGCCATCCAGTCTCCCAATTGAAGCAGTTCTTCATTCAACACCGGCGCCAAATCAAGCGGCTGAATGATATTTTTTATTTTTTCTATATCCGTATGTTCGTTCAACTTGACAACAAAGCCCTGTATGGACCTTGGGCCGAAGGGAACAGCTACCCGCATGCCCGGCCGGATCATGCCTTCCCATTTTTTAGGAACAGCGTAATCGAATACCTTGTCTGTCCCCAAGGAAGGGACATCAACAATGACTTGTGCGATTGTCATAAGTGGCAATCATCCCCCAGCTTTTCCGATATCTCCAATAAAATCCTTCTAGCCGTTTCCTGTTTGCTCAATAACGGGAGCGAAACGCTCGAAAGGTCTTTGTGAAAAATTGTGACAATATTCGTATCCCCTGCAAAACCGGCCCCATCTGCAGCTACATTGTTCGCCACGATCATATCTGCATTTTTCTTGATCAGCTTATTTTTGGCATACTCTTCCATATTGTCGGTTTCTGCAGCAAATCCGACAAGAAACTGGTGCTTTTTCTTTTGTCCCAGCTCAAATAGGATGTCTTTCGTCCTTTCCAGTTCTATGGCCATGTCGCCAGCCTGCTTCTTCATTTTCGAATCATGTACCAACTTCGGCCTGTAATCTGCAACTGCGGCACTCTTGATGATCACGTCGGCTTCATCCGCATAAGCCATTACTTCATCGTACATGTCCGCAGCGCTCTCAACATGTATGACTTTTACTCCTTTGGGCTCCGGCAGTGCATTTGTCCCTGTAACCAAAATGACTTTTGCTCCCATCAATGCCGCCTGCTCTGCAAGAGCATAGCCCATTTTGCCGCTGGATCGATTGGTAAAATACCGGACGGGGTCGATTTTCTCCTTTGTAGGACCTGCTGTTATTAAAAATGTCTTGCTTGCAAATAACTTTTCCGATTCAAATTGAGCTTTCACAAGTTCCAAAATTTTAGCCGGTTCTTCCAGTCTGCCTTTTCCGACATAGCCGCAAGCCAAATAACCTTCCCCCGGTTCGAGAAAATTACAGCCCATCTGCATAAGGGTTTCCATATTCTTTTTGACGGCAGGATGCCCGTACATATGGACATTCATTGCAGGCGCAATCCAGACCGGGGCTGCCGACGCCAACAGAGTGGTGGTCACCATGTCATCCGCTATCCCGTTTGCCAGCTTGCCGATCGTATTGGCCGTTGCAGGTGCTACTAAAATCAAATCCGCCCAATCAGCAAGGTCTATGTGTGCAATCACTCCAGGGTTATTTTCAATAAAAGTGTCCACAAAGACTTCGTTTCGCGATAAAGCCTGGAACGTCAGCGGAGTGACAAACTTCTTCGCAGAATCACTCATGATGACTTTCACATTGAAGCCTGACTGCACAAGCTTGCTTGTCAGATCTGCAGCTTTGTAAACGGCAATGCCCCCTGTGACACATAACAAAACATTCTTTTTTTTCACAGCAAATATCCCCTTTTTTCATCCTCTATTCTTTCTATTATGAATGATTTACGGCCTTTATAAAAGAAAAAAACCTGCCTTGTCGACAGGTTGAATATGACGGATTATTATGCCGGATCTTGTTTGGCTTCATCTTCTGACTCATCGCCATCCGGCTCTTTCATCGTTAAAACTCCGTTATAGATCTCTTCAAGGGCTTTTCCTACAAACTTATGTGATCTGTATTTTTCCAGCTGGGGATTATGATCTTCCTGAAGCTTACGCGCCCTTTTTGCCGCAACCGTTACGAGTGAATATTTGGAGTCGATCACATTCATTAATTTATCTATTGAAGGATATAACATGTTACTTCACCTCCAGCATTTCGATATATTTATCAATGACGCGCTCACTGCGGCAGTGCTCCGCCTGGACAATCGCATTGATTTTGTCAACTGCCCGCTCGACATCATCATTTACAACAATATAATCATACATACTTGTCAGTTCAATTTCTTTCCTTGCTGCTTCCATTCGGTTGCGGATCAAATCCACCGACTCTGTTCCCCTGCCGACAATTCTGTTTTTCAGTTCGGCAAGGCTTGGGGGCATGAGAAAAATGAAGATGCCATCGGGGATTTTTTCCCGGACTTGCTTGGCACCCTGAACTTCAATCTCCAGGAAAACATCTTTTCCGGCTTCCAATGTTTCCTTTACATAATCAACAGGAGTGCCGTAATAATTGCCCACGTATTGGGCGTATTCAAGCAATTTTCCCTCTTCAATCAGCTTTTCAAACTCCTCCTTGGACTTAAAGAAGTAGTCGACTCCGTCAACTTCCCCTTCGCGGGGTTTTCTCGTCGTCATGGAGATAGAATATTCAAATTTGGCATCCGGCCGTGAGAAGACCGCCTTTCTGACAGTCCCTTTCCCAACTCCTGACGGTCCGGAAAGCACAATCAAAATCCCTTTATCACTCATTCAGTAATCCTACCCTTCTTCCTGGCCATTCGAAATTAAACGTTGGGCAACCGTTTCAGGCTGTACTGCCGAAAGAATGACGTGCTCACTATCCATGATGATCACCGCACGCGTCCTTCTTCCATATGTAGCATCTATTAAGGTTGCCCTCTCACGGGCATCCTGAATCATCCTTTTGATCGGTGCTGATTCAGGACTGACAATGGATATGATCCGGTTGGCAGAAACAATATTTCCAAAACCTATGTTTAAGAGCTGTATCGGCATGCTGCTCCTCCAGTCAACTTCGGCTGCTCAGCCTTATTTCTATCATTCATTCGATATTCTGCACCTGTTCACGCAACTTTTCAATCAACACTTTCATTTCAACCGCCATGATGGATATGTTTGAATCGTTGGCTTTGGAACCGATCGTATTCACTTCCCGATTCATTTCCTGTATGATGAAGTCCATTTTTCTTCCAATCGGCCCAGTCGCAAAAAGTGCTTCCCTAAATTGGGATATGTGGCTTATAAGCCTTGCCGTTTCTTCACTTATGTCGGCTTTGTCGGCAAAAATGGCAGCTTCGGAAACAATCCTTGTTTCATCTATGTTTTCCTTCACCATTTCATATAATTTGCTTCGGAGCCTGTCAGTATATGTTTTTTGAACCAATGGGGAAAGTTCTTTTGTTTTTTGGACAAGTTCTTCCAGGGAGTTTATGTAAGAATCCAATTCAATTGATAATGAGTTTCCTTCTGTTTCCCGCATTTTCAGTACCTGGGCGGCTGCATCATCGGCAGCACTCAATAACAATGAAAGTACATCGCCGTCAATATCGCCTGTTTCGCCAACAATAACGGCTTCTTCCAGCCTGAACAGATCGGATAAAACAGTTTCTTCGGCCAATCGATATCTTTTCTTTGCTTCCTTTATAAAATGATAATAACTGTCCATCAAATCCCAGTCAATATGCAATTCTTTTCCCGGTGAAATATTTCCTGACACTTTGATATTCAATTCAATCCGGCCTCTGTTGAATTGCTTGCTGAGCTGGTTCCGAAGCGGGATTTCAGCCTGGGAAAGCTGTGGAGGCATTTTTATGTGGAATTCGCGGTAGCGATGGTTAACCGTTTTGATTTCAACTTGCACCATGCAATCGGATGTCTGTTTGACACTCCGTCCAAAACCGGTCATGCTCATCACCATATGAGTCACTCCGTTCAACAAAGCGCAAGCGCCTTGATTAGTTTCCATTCTTTTTATTTTTTTAACTTGAAGAAAAAAAGGCAATAGATATCTCTATTACCTTGTTGATTATAACATACACTATTTTCTTTTTCTTGAAAAAAACGTTCCTGCCAGCAAAAAGGTGGGGACTGCACTCAGGCCAAGGATCAACAGCCAGTCTCTCGGTTCAACTGCCACCGTGTGGAAAATCGGCTGGAAAACAGGGACATAAATGACGATAAACATCAGCAATGCCGAGGAAATGACCGCCCAGACCAAATATTTATTTTCAAAGGGATTTCGGGAAAAAATCGATATTTCGCTCCGGCAGTCAAATACATGTATGAGCTGGGCCATGACGAGAGTGGCAAAAGCAACTGTCTGGGCATACGGTAAATCATTTGGATTGCGATGATAGACGATGACAAAAGCAGCCAAAGTGACAACTCCGATCAAAAATCCGCGGGAAAGGATTTTCCAGCCGAGTCCGCGGGCAAAAACGCCTTCTTTGGGATGCCGCGGATTTCTTTGCATCACGTTTTCCTCCGGCTGATCCAGCCCGAGAGCCATAGCCGGCAATCCATCAGTGACCAGATTGACCCATAAGATTTGGATGGGAACTAGGGGGAGCGGCAGGGACATTAGCATGGCAAACAGCATGACAAGTATTTCCCCCACATTTGATGCCAGCAAATACCGGATGAATTTCCGGATATTTTCATAAATATTCCTTCCCTCTTTGATTGCCGCTTTGATCGTTGCAAAGTTATCATCCAGAAGGATAAGGGAAGATGCTTCCTTGGCCACGTCTGTCCCGGTGATTCCCATCGCGATTCCAATATCGGCTGCTTTGATGGCAGGGGCATCGTTTACACCATCGCCTGTCATCGCTACAATGTGGCCTTTGTTCTGCAGTGCATTGACTATTTTCAATTTATGCTCCGGAGATACTCTCGCAAAAACAGATATGTCTTCCACTACGGTTTCAAGATCCTTCACAGAAAGCTCATTGAGCCTGCGTCCATCCATTACCTTTGTTTCCTTGGCACCGTTTGACAAGATACCAAGCTGGCTGGCAATGGCACACGCGGTTTCAACATGGTCGCCTGTGATCATTACCGTCTTGATCCCTGCCCTCTTACACTCAGCGACAGCTGCTTTCACTTCAGGACGCGGGGGATCGATCATTCCCTGTAAACCGATCAATGTCAAATTTTTCTCAACATCTTCGGCTCTTTCCGGAATTGGGCCTCTCAAAGGCTTATAGGCTATGGCAATTGTCCTGAGCGCCATGGATGCCAACTGTTTCACAGCTCCTTGGACCTCCTGCATCAGCTGGCCGCTTAAGGCTTTTTGTTTTCCCTCCCACAGGATGGCATCACTTTTTAACGACAGGACATCTGGTGCGCCTTTTGTAATGACAAAACGCTCTCCGGAAGGACCTTTTACAATAACGCTCATCATCTTGCGGGCGGAATCGAATGGATATTCCTTTTCGATGAGGAACTGTCCGAGAAGGGATTTTTTATCGATCCCGGCCTTTGCCCCTGCGATTAACAACGCACCTTCCGTCGGATCCCCGTCCACGTTCAGTTCCTTGCCTGACATTTTGATTTCGGCATTATTGCACAGTGTCCCAAAAGTGAGAAGCTGGTATAGTGTTTTCTCCCTTTCAACCTCAATTTTTTTGTCCTGGGCGAAAAATTCCCCGGAACCGGCCACTGTCCATGTTTTTCCGCCGCCCCATAAATGGGTGACGGTCATTTTATTTTGGGTCATTGTTCCCGTCTTGTCTGAGCAAATGACCGAGGCACATCCGAGCGTCTCAACAGCCGGAAGCTTTCGGACGATCGCATTTTTACGGATCATCCTTTGGACGCCCAGTGACAGGGCAATCGTGACAATGGCGGGCAGGCCTTCCGGAATGGCCGCGACAGCAAGGGAGACACCTGCCAGGAACATCGTATAAATATCATGACCATGGAAAATACCTGCCAATACGACCGCTACTGTCAGAAGCAGCGCGACTGTGATTAAAATTTTTCCAAGCTGATCGAGTCTTCTTTGCAGCGGAGTCATGATCGTTTCGGCGGTTTGGATCATCCCGGCAATTTTTCCCATCGCCGTGTTCATTCCGGTTGCCGTGACGATGCCTATCCCATTTCCCCGGGTCACCATCGTTCCCATAAAAGCCATATTGTTTAAATCTCCGAGAGAAGGATTTTCCTCCAGAATGAGATCTGAATGTTTCTGTGCAGGTATCGATTCCCCGGTCAGAGCCGACTCCTCTATTTCCAAATTGTTTGAAACGATGATCCGCATATCGGCTCCTACCCGGTCACCGCTTGAAAGTTTGAGAATATCACCCGGCACCGCATCTTTTGAATCTATTTTCATCCACCGCCCGTCCCGGAGGACGTTGACCTTTGGCGCGGATAAATTTTTTAATGCCTGCAGGGATTTTTCTGCTTTGCTTTCCTGGATAAAACCAAGTAAGCCATTGATTAAAACAATGACCATGATCGCGACCGCATCGACATATTCACCGAGCAGCCCGGATATTAGCGTGGCCGCCAATAATACAAGCACCATAAAATCCTTGAATTGGCTGAAGAAAAGAAGGATGGCAGATTGTTTTTCCCCTTCTGACAGTTCATTCCGGCCAACCTTTTTTCTTCTCTCATCAGCCATCTTAGTAGACAATCCTGTCTTTGTATTTGTATGAAGCGACTTCGCCGCCTCATTTGCATCCATTTGGTGGTATATCATCGCACAACCGCCTTCCCCTATGACAAGCAATAGTTGTCCTTATCATTGCAAGCTTATTCAGGAACAGGGCCATTCATGATATAATTTTTCTTATAGGTAAAAAAACACGGAATCATAATTATATTAAGTAAAGGATGTTTTTAATGGCTTTTGACGGACTGTTTACCAGGGCTATGACAAAGGAACTTTCTGAAACATTGATTGGCGGTAGGATCAATAAAATTCAGCAGCCGTATAAAAATGAAATGGTCATTACTGTCAGGGCGAAAGGAAAGAACCATAAACTTCTGCTTTCCGCCCATCCCAGCTATTCCCGGGTACAGTTGACAGAGGAATCATATTCGAGTCCTGATGAGCCTCCCATGTTCTGCATGATGATGAGAAAACATCTGGACCGCGCCATTGTCCAAAATATATACCAGTCCGGACTTGACAGAATTGTCATTTTTGAATTGAAAGGCAGAGATGAGCTCGGTGATGAATCAATCAAGCTTTTAATCATGGAGATTATGGGAAGGCACAGCAATATCATTCTTGTGGATCAGGCAAATGATAAAATAATAGACAGCATCAAGCATATTCCCGCTTCAGTGAACAGCTACAGGACTGTATTGCCCGGCGGCACGTATATATTTCCGCCCGCACAGAACAAGTTGAATCCATTGGAAGCAGGCACCGAGGATGTGATGCGGAACATCGACTTTAACAGCGGAAAAATCGACCGGCAAATAGTGCAGCAGTTCGCGGGAATTTCTCCGCTTTTTGCCAAAGAGATCACCTTCCGCTGTGGCATGATCAACAGGAGCACCCTTCCACCGGTTTTCTTGGAAATTATGGAACAAGTAAATTCACATCAATACCATTATACCATCACAAGTTCCGGGGGCAAAAGCGCTTTTTATCTGCAGCCGCTTACGCATATGAAGGGAGAATCCAAGCCTTTTTCTACATTAAGCAGTATGCTGGACAGCTTCTATTTCGGCAAGGCCGAAAGGGACCGGGTCAAACAGCAGGCGATGGACCTGGAAAGATTGATGAAGAATGAGAAGGAAAAAAATGAAAAGAAAATCATCAAGCTTGAGGCGACATTGGATAAAGCTGAACAAGCCGACAAGCTTCAGCTTCTTGGAGAGCTTTTAACTGCTAATATGCATCTTGTCAAAAGGGGCATGAAAGAAGTTTCCGTTGTGAATTATTATGACACTGAGGGCGGAACAGTCAGCATCCCGCTGGATCCCCGAAAGGGGCCATCGGAAAATGCGCAAAGCTTTTTCACCAAATATCAAAAGGCCAAGAAATCCATTAGCGTAGTCAAACAACAGATTCAACAGGCAAAGGAAGAAATCACTTATTTTGATGGGCTGCTCCAGCAATTATCCTCTGCATCAGTCGAAGATATTGATGAAATTCGCGATGAGTTGATCGAAGAAGGCTATATAAGGCGCCGGCAAAACAGGTCAAGGAAAAAGCCGGCGGGAAAGCCTGCTGTTGAGAGGTATGAAGCAAGCGACAAAACCGAAATCCTTGTGGGAAAAAATAATAAGCAAAATGATTATTTAACAAACAAATTGGCCCGCAGGGACGAAATCTGGCTCCATACGAAAGATATTCCGGGTTCCCATGTCGTTATCCGCAGTACCGATCCAACGGATGAGACCATCCTGGAAGCTGCAATGCTTGCCGCCTATTTCAGCAAAGCGAGAGATTCTTCTTCCGTACCCGTCGACTACACGAAAATCCGCCATGTTAAAAAGCCGAACGGCGCAAAGCCGGGATTTGTCATCTATGACCAGCAGCAGACCGTCTACGTGACACCGGATGAGGAACGGGTGAGATCGATGAAAGTGAAACGGTAATAAGCAATATAGCCATACGAAAGCCGGAATGCTTTAGCGACGTTATGTTAGTTTGATACCGGCTTTCGGAAAGGCTTGCGGCATTTGCCATTGGAATGTCTGCTTCTTTAAGACGGCAGCGTTTTTTAGCTTTTGCCCAATCAGACTTCTTCTTGCTTTCCCCATCAATGTCCACACCTTTCAACTTTCTTCACAGTCCTATTGATTACTTCAATTAAACACTGTAATACCGCATGCCTTTTTCGAGATTCCTTTATTTTTATTTAAGCAAGGGGGTATTCTGATAGCCGATTTTTTGAGAGGATTTTCCAGAATAGGTTGTTTTAATATTTATTTGTATACATCGCCTCGTGGACCTATTTTTAAGACTAAAATAGTGAGTTCATGATCGATTACTTGATAGATTATTCTAAACTGGCCAAACCGGACACGGAATGTTTTTTCTTCAAATCCCTGTAGCGGTTTTACATTGGCCACTTCGTAAGGATTCATTCTAAGTTGTTCAATGATTTCTTTTATCTGTAGCTGGCGAATTGCGTCCTGCCTCTGTAAGAATTTAATAGCTGTCTTCTTTAATTTCACTCTATAAACCGAGCTCACGCTTTACTTCCTCCCAGTCTACAGATTCTTCTTTAATGACATCAGTCAGCTCTTTCAATTCCTCCTCATCCAATGGCGTGTTGTCTGCTTCAGCAAGCTCGTATAATCCCTTCCCTTTTTTGGATAATAAAAGTTTAAGCATTTCATACGCTTGTTCAGTCTCATCTTCGTCCATTTGATCAACAAGCTTATAAACGTCCTCTTTGCGAATACTCATCCTTATCACCTCGTTGAGTTATTACTATTATTGTAATGCATTTCAAATAAACAAGGAAGGCTGGATGCTCCAAGCACAAAAGCGAAGGCTGCCCTTCCGGACAGCCCTATCTTCTTTTATTCTGTTTTTCCCCATTCTTCCGGGTTTTCGCGCCAGTTGCGGAGTGTTTCAAGATCTTCTTCTTTGATCAGTTCTTTATTGAATGCTGTTTCAATCAGGTTTGAATAACCCGTTAAAGAAAAAGCCTTGATGCCTTCTTCACCAAAAGATTTTTTCGCTTTATCCAGCTCATAGGAAAAAATACTGACAACACCCAAAACATCGCAGCCTGCCTCTTGAAGCGCTTTGACAGCAGTGATGGAGCTTCCTCCGGTAGAGATCAGGTCTTCAACAACAACGACTTTCTGCCCCTTCGAAGCTTTTCCTTCTATTTGATTTCCCTTTCCATGGGACTTGGCTTTTGATCTGACATAGCACATGGGCAGGCCCAGTATGTCGCTGATCCATGCCGCATGCGGAATGCCTGCCGTAGCTGTTCCTGCGATAAGTTCCACTTCAGGGAATTGTTTTCTGATCAGTTCCGCCAGCCCTTCAGCAATTGCTTTTCTGACTTTCGGATAAGACATCGTTAATCGATTATCGCAATAGATAGGCGCCTTCATCCCGGACGACCATGTGAACGGATCGTTCGGCTGCAAAAAGACGGCTTTTATATCAAGTAAATGTTCGGCAATTGATTCGCTCATCACTTTACCTCTCCCATTCTGTCAACACTTTTTTATAGGATAAAACCGGGTTGTCCGCTTGCGTAACCGGGCGTCCGATTACAATCATCGATGATCCCATTTCTCGGGCTTTCGTCGGGGTCACGACCCGCTTTTGATCATCGCTTTTGCTGCCGGTCATCCGGATTCCCGGAGTCACCCTCAAAAAGCCGGATCCAGCTTTCTTTGCAATGGAAGCAGCTTCAAAAGCGGAACATACAACCCCATCGAGGCCTGATTCCCTGGCAAGCAATGCATAATGGAGGACAGATTCGTCGATTGTCCGGTTGATCAATTGCTCACGCTGCATTTGTTCTTCACTCGTGCTTGTCAGCTGCGTGACAGCAATCAAAGCAGGACGGGTCTGACCCGCTTTTGTCCCTTCTTCCAATCCGGAAAGGGCCGCTTTCATCATTTCTGTTCCGCCTGCTGCATGGACATTGACCATATCAACCGAAAGTCCAGCGAGAACTTTCATTGCCCGATGAACCGTATTGGGAATGTCATGCAGCTTTAAATCTAGAAAAATCCAATGTCCTTTTTCTTTCAGGAAGTGGAGGAGCTCCGGTCCCTCCCGGTAATAGAGCTCCATTCCAACTTTTACATACAGCTTTTCTCCGTCGAATCGGCTCAAGAAATCCCAAGCTGTTTCTATATCCGGAAAATCAAGTGCTATGATCGGCAAATTTTTCCCGCCCATTATTGAACCGCCTTTTTACCGGACGGCATTGCTTCAGCGGAAAGAACCATCGATTCAAGGACGTCGAGAATTGCTTTGGCTGTATCCAGCGATGTCAAACATGGGATGCCATTTTCAACGGATTCTCTTCTGATACGGAAACCGTCTCTGCGTGGCTGCTTTCCTCTTGTCAATGTATTGATGACAAGCTGAGCATCCCCCTGTCTGATCGTATCGAGCAAGTTATGGCCGGAGGCTCCAATTTTATCGACGGTTTGGACCTTAATGCCCGAATCCGAAATGGCTTTCGCCGTTCCACTGGTAGCAATGATCTGGTAACCGATGGCCGAGAACCTTTCAGCGAGTTTCACTGCTTCATCCTTGTCCTTGTCAGCTACCGTAATCAATACGGTACCGTGCGTCTTAATTTCTATTCCGGAAGCGACAAGCCCTTTATATAACGCTTTTTCCATCGTCCTGTCTCTGCCCATAACTTCCCCGGTGGACTTCATTTCAGGTCCCAGGTTGATATCCACCCTCCGAAGCTTGGCGAACGAGAAAACTGGAACTTTTACATAGACACCGCTCATCTCCTGGCTAAGGCCTGTTTCATAGCCCAGCTCAGGCAGCTTCTTGCCCAGAATCACTTTCGTAGCGAGATTTGCCATCGGAATGCCGGTGATTTTGCTTAAAAATGGCACTGTTCTGCTTGAACGCGGGTTTACTTCAATGACATACAATTCATTGTTCGAAATGACATATTGAATGTTCAAAAGTCCGATAATCTCAAGTCCCCTGGCAAGGCGGATCGTTGCATCTTCAATCTTCTTGATCATGTCCGCACTGATATTTTGCGGCGGATATACTGCAATCGAGTCTCCTGAGTGGACCCCTGCCCGTTCAATATGCTCCATGATACCGGGAATCAACACATTTTCCCCGTCGGAAATCGCGTCGACTTCAATCTCTTTTCCTGTCAAATAACGGTCTACAAGAACCGGATGTTCTGGATTGATTTTTACGGCATTTTCCATGTAATGGAGCAGTTCTTTTTCCTCATAGACAATTTCCATCGCTCTTCCACCAAGGACATAGGAAGGGCGCACCAGCACAGGGTAGCCAATATCAGAGGCGATTTTCACAGCCTCATCGACTGAAAAAGCGGTCTTCCCTTTTGGCTGAGGTATGTTCAGCTCAGAAAGAGCATGCTCAAATTGTTCCCTGTCTTCTGCCCTGTCAAGACTTTCAAGTGAAGTGCCCAGAATCTTTACTCCGCGTTCGGAAAGCTCTGCTGCCAGATTGATTGCTGTTTGGCCGCCGAACTGGACGACTACACCAATCGGCTGCTCCAAATCGATGATATGCATGACATCTTCAATCGTAAGCGGCTCAAAATAAAGCTTGTCAGAAATGCTGAAGTCCGTCGACACAGTCTCAGGGTTATTGTTGATGATGATCGCTTCGTAACCTGCCTGCTGGATGGCCCATACACTGTGTACAGTCGCATAGTCAAACTCGATGCCCTGGCCGATGCGGATCGGTCCTGATCCTAGTACGATAACACTTTTTTTGCCGGTGCGCTCTGATTCATTTTCCTCTTCATAAGTACCGTAGAAGTACGGAGTTTCGGATTCGAATTCAGCTGCACATGTATCTACCTTTTTATATACCGGCACGAGCTCATTGTTTTTGCGCCAGTCATAAATTTCCTTTTCATTGCTTTCCCACAGTTTTGCAAGAGTGATGTCTGCAAAACCCATTTTCTTCGCTTGAACTGCCAGTTCAGCACTAAATGGTTCTTTTTTCAGCTTATTTTCAAGTTCGATGATTTTGTTTAGTTTGTGCAGGAAAAATAGGTCGATCTTGCTCCAATCATGGATGGTTTGTATCGTGATTCCTCTTCTCAACGCTTCTGCCACAACGAAAAGCCGTTCGTCTGTAGCATTTTCGATTCCAGCCTGAAGCTCTGACTGTTCCATCGCTCTGGCTTCCTCGTTTTCCAAGTGATACAAGTTGATCTCTAGGGAGCGCACCGCTTTTAGCAATGATTCTTCAAAGCTGCGGCCGATTGCCATTACTTCGCCTGTCGCTTTCATTTGAGTTCCAAGGCTTCTGTTTGCAGATTCGAATTTATCAAAAGGCCATCTCGGAATTTTAGTTACAATGTAATCGATGACCGGTTCAAAGCAGGCATACGTTTTCCCTGTCACAGGGTTCATGAGTTCATCCAAAGTATATCCGGCAGCAATTTTTGCTGCGAGTTTCGCAATCGGAAATCCTGTTGCCTTGGAAGCAAGCGCAGATGAACGGCTGACACGCGGATTCACTTCAATGATATAGTATTGGAAACTCTCAGGATCAAGGGCAAGCTGGACATTGCATCCCCCTTCGATTCCAAGTGCACGGATCAATTTCAAAGAAGTGTTTCTCATCAATTGGATTTCCCTGTCGCTCAATGTTTGGCAAGGGGCGACGACGATGGAGTCGCCGGTATGGACTCCGACAGGATCCACATTTTCCATATTGCAGACGACAATCGCATTGTCATTGGCATCTCTCATCACTTCAAATTCTATTTCCTTATATCCGGCAATGCTTTTTTCAATCAGGCATTGGTTGACAGGGCTGTTTTTCAAACCGCTTGATACGATGGAATCAAGCTCCTCGCTGTTTTTGCAAATACCTCCGCCTGTTCCGCCAAGTGTATACGCAGGCCGGACAATAACAGGAAACCCAATTTCTTCAACAAAATTTACTGCTTCTTCCAGCGTATGGACGATGGCACTTTCAGGCACCGGCTCATTCAATTCGTTCATCAAGCTTCTGAATTGATCCCTGTCCTCCGCCTGTTCAATAGCTGACAGTTTCGTACCAAGTATTTCAACATTGCATTCTTCAAGAACACCTGCTTTGGCCAGCTGCATGGCGATATTCAAGCCGGTCTGTCCGCCGAGTGTAGGCAGGATGGCATCCGGCCTTTCTTTTCTGATAATGCGGCTGACAAATTCAAGAGTCAGCGGTTCGATATAAACAGCATCCGCAATCTCGGAATCTGTCATGATGGTCGCGGGGTTTGAATTGATAAGGATGACCCTGTACCCTTCTTCTTTCAGAGCAAGGCAAGCCTGAGTGCCGGCATAGTCGAATTCAGCCGCCTGTCCAATTACGATGGGGCCTGACCCCACTACTAAAATACTTTTGATGTCAGTTCTTTTCGGCATGGTCATCCGCCTTTCTTTTATTTTCATCCATTAACTTCAAAAATTGATCAAATATATACTTGGCATCTTCCGATCCCGGTGCGCCTTCCGGTTCAAATTGTACAGAGAAGGCCAGTTGATTTTGATGGGATAGCCCCTCGATGGAGCCTTCGTTCAACTCAACGTGAGTGATAGTCAGCTTGCTTCCATCCACCGATTGTTTATCCACTTCATATCCATGGTTTTGGGAGGTGAAAACCACTTTGCCCGTTGCCAGATCTTTCACGGGATAACTTCCCCCCCGATGGCCGACAAACATCTTCTTTGTTTTGCAGCCATTTGCAAGGGCAAACAATTGATGGCCAAGGCCTATGCCAAAAAGAGGTACTTTTCCTTGAATTTCACGTATCGTCTCAATCGCTTCAGGAACGTTTTCCGGGTTTCCCGGCCCGTTGGACAAAATCACACCGTCCGGCTGCAAGGAAAGGATCTCATCTGCAGTGGTTTGATAAGGAACGACTGTAACATCGCACCCCCGCTTGGTAAGCTCGCGTAAAAGCCCGTGCTTCAAACCGAAGTCCATGACGATGACACTGCTGCCGCGTCCCGGTGCCGGGAACGGTTTGACCGTCGACACCTGCTTTACCTGATCCGGCAGGCTTTCAACTGCATGAAGGCGGGAAAGATGCGTTTCAATGCTCTCTCCAAATCCGCACATGACCCCTTTCATCGTTCCTTTTGATCTGATGATCCTGATCAATTTTCTTGTATCGATACCGCTAATACCCGGGATTTCCTTCGCTTTTAAAAACTCGCCAAAGGACATGTTGCTGCGCCAGTTTGACGGGTAGTCGGCCGCTTCTTTTACTACGACACCTTTGATGACTGGCTGGATGCTTTCAAAATCATCACGGTTGATTCCATAGTTTCCGATTTGCGGAAATCCGAACACGATAATCTGTCCGTAATTGGACGGATCGGAAATGATCTCCTGATAACCGGTCATGCTAGTGTTAAAAATAATTTCACCTGTCGTCTCTTTTTCACTTCCGATTGCTTCGCCGATAAAAACTGTTCCATCTTCGAGAATGAGCTGGCGTTTCATCAATTGTCACGTCCTTCCGACCATTTGATTTCTCCGTTGACAAAGGTGGCTGCAGGCCATCCTTTGCATGTCCACCCGCTGAACGGTGTGTTTTTTCCTTTAGATAAAAACTTGCCTGAATCAATTTTTTGTTCTTTTTCCAAATCAATCAGGGTAATATCAGCAGGTTTTCCTATATCCAAAGTTCCGCAGCCCAGCTTGAATGTGTTGGAAGGCGCTGCTGTCATCCAGTCAACCAATTGTTTCAATGTGCAATAGCCTTTTTCCACAAAGTGCGTATAAAGCAGCGGAAAGGCCGTTTCAAGGCCGACGATTCCGAAAGGAGCCTCGGTCACTTTCTTTGCTTTATCCTCTGCTGTATGAGGGGCGTGGTCTGTTGCAATGAAATCGATTGTCCCATCCAGCAGCCCTTCAATCAGGGCCTCGCGGTCTTCTTTTCCGCGGAGAGGCGGGTTCATTTTGAAATTCGTATCATTGGCATCCGTAATATCTTCATCACACAGGAGCAGATGATGCGGGCTGACTTCCGCTGTCACTTTAATCCCTGCCCTTTTCGCATCCCTCACTGTCCGAACAGACTCTTTTGTGCTGATATGGCATACATGGTAATGGCAGTCTGCCGCTTCAGCGAGCAGCACATCCCGCGCAATATGGACAGATTCGCATATGGATGGGATTCCCGGAACTCCCGATTTTCTGGAAAACTCCCCTTCATGAAGGGCACCGCCATAGATCAGCGAATTGTCTTCACAATGGGCGACGATTGCCATATCCAGTTCTGCAGCCTTTTGCATAGCTTCATACATTTTGGCAGCTGTCTGGATACCGACTCCATCATCTGTAAAAGCGAAGGCTCCCGCTTCCTTCAATCCCTTGAAATCAACAAGTTCCTCTCCCTGCAGGCCGTGAGTAATCGCAGCATAAGGGAGAACATTGACATGGGCAGTTTCTTTGATGCGGCCAACAAGCCACTCCATTTTATCAGGGTTATCCGGAACAGGATTCGTGTTTGGCATGGAGGCCACAGTTGTAAAACCGCCTTTTGCCGCTGCCTTGGTTCCCGTTTCAATGGTTTCTTTTTGTTCTCCGCCCGGTTCCCTTAGATGGATGTGGAGATCCACTAATCCTGGTGTGATCAGCAGCCCCGCTGCATCATACTCTTTCTCCCCCTTGTTTTCCAGATTCCCAACTTCGGCGATAAGGCCATCTTTGACTCTTATATCCATTTCTTTCAGTTCACCATTATCTTGCAGTACTTTTCCATTTTTGATCAGCCAATTCATGCGGGCTTCCTCCTTTATTTTTCAAGAATGTGTTTTATAACTGCCATTCTTGCATATACGCCATTTTCCATTTGCTTAAAAATCCTGGATTTGCAGCTTTCCACAAGACTGCCGGCTATTTCGACACCTCTGTTCACTGGCCCGGGATGCATGATGATGCTTTCAGGCTTCATCCTCTTTTCCCTCTCCGGCGTCAAACCGTATCTTTCATGATATTGCTCTACTGTCAGGTCCATCATTGTATTGTGTCTTTCATGCTGAATCCTCAAAAGCATAAGTACATCCGAAAACCCGATCGCTTCATCAATGTCCACGTAGTTTTGGGCATTTTCCGGGTCACCTTCAAACCATTCAGGCGGCCCTGAGTAAAAAACTTCGGATCCCAGTGCGGTTAATGCTTCCGTGTTGGACCTTGCAACCCGGCTGTGGCTCAAGTCGCCGACAATTGTCACCTTTAAACCTTCAAACTTTCCAAATTCCTGTTTGATTGTCAGCAGATCCAATAATGACTGTGTCGGATGCTGGCCGCAGCCATCTCCCCCATTGACAATTTTCATTTGAAATTTTCCTGCCAGGGATTCATAGTAAGCATCCTGCTTATGGCGGATGACCGCAAGGTCCACCCCCATTGATTCAAGTGTTTTCAGTGTATCCTCCAGCGTTTCCCCTTTTAAAATGCTTGATGTGCCTGTTTCAAAAGGAATCACTTCCATGCCCAATTTGCGTTCAGCCATTTCAAAGCTTGTTTTTGTCCTTGTGCTCGGTTCAAAAAACAAGTTGACTGCGAAGGTTTGTTTTGCGGGAGTCCAAATTTCTCCCTTGGCAAATGATTCCGCTGTATGCAAAATCTCATGTATTTCCTTTGTGGATAAATCCCTCATGGAAAAAAGATTACTCATGGCCGCTCACCGTTCTTTCTAAGATTGTCATAAAAAAACCCTCTATGCCTTTATTCCGGCAAAGAGGGTTTGCAAAATGAAGCCGGCACAATTTTCCGGCTTCCCTTTAAAAACCTCCCTTTGCCAGTCTCACGGGACTGAATTAAAAGGGTATTATTCACTTTCATAAATTCCTACCTGATCATGCCCGTCTGTTTCCATAAGTTCAACAACAATTCTCTCAAGACTTGAAGTAGGAATGTTTTTACCGATAAAATCTGCACGGATCGGCAGTTCACGATGTCCTCTGTCAACCAGAACAGCGAGCTGGATTTGAGATGGACGGCCGATGTCGACCAAAGCATCCATGGCAGCCCTCACTGTCCTGCCTGTATATAAAACATCATCCACCAAAATCACTTTCTTATTCTTGATATCGACCGGAAGGTTTGATCCTAAGACCTCCGGTTCGGTACTTTCCGTTTTAATGGTCAAATCATCCCTGTAAAGCGTGATATCCAATTCACCGACAGGTATGTCTTCGCCTTCGATGCGTTTAATCCGATCGGCCAATCTCTGTGCGAGATCAATTCCCCGTGTTT
Source organism: Siminovitchia fortis (assembly GCF_003605365.2). Lineage (GTDB taxonomy): Bacteria > Bacillota > Bacilli > Bacillales > Bacillaceae_C > Siminovitchia > Siminovitchia fortis. The sequence goes on along the minus strand of NZ_QYTU02000003.1, from coordinate 11,427 downwards.
TGATTCCGACCAATACACAGTCTTCAATCCCTTTGTTCCGTTCAATAATCTCATGCGCAATTCTGGTCAATGCCCGATGTATTGCTTTTTCATCAAGAACAATTGCTTTCGGCTTCACGTTTTCCACACCCCTTTACAATGAAAAAAGCCCTCCCGCGGCTCAGCAGGAGGGTACAAATGATGACAACAGAATATCAGCATATCAATCAATGCAAATTAATCCGTACCTTCCCGGCCTCACGGGACCGATTTAAAGGTTCATATTCAACTATAATCAATATAGCCTTCACCGGGATGATTGTCAATGATTTTGTCGAAGTTTATTTAGCAATTGAATAAAATAATCCGGCAGCGGGGCACTGAACTCTTTGTACTCCCCTATGCGGGGGTGCAAAAACCCAAGAACCCCTGCATGCAAAACCTGCCCGTCAGTGGACAGTGTATTTCGCGGCCCATATTTTGGATCCCCAACGAGCGGATGCCCGATATATTTCATATGGACTCTGATTTGATGAGTCCTGCCGGTTTCCAGGGTACATTCCAGAAACGTATAAGGTTCGAGCCGCTCCAGTACAGTAAAATGGGTAACCGCCAATTTTCCTTTTTCGTTGACGGCCATGCTCTGGCGTTCGATCGGATCCCTTCCAATCGGGGCATCTATCGTTCCGTGATCATGCGGAATCACCCCATGGACAAGAGCAAAATATTTTCTCGTTACTGTTTTATCCACTAACTGCTGAACAAGCTTTTCATGGGCTTGGTCATTTTTTGCCACCATTAAAAGACCGGATGTATCCTTATCGATTCTATGGACGATTCCCGGTCTCAAAACGCCATTGATTCCCGACAAATCTTTGCAATGGGCCATCAGCCCGTTCACTAACGTTCCGGATGGATGGCCCGGTGCAGGGTGGACAACCATCCCTTTCGGCTTATTGACGACAAGCACATCCCCGTCTTCGTAATAAATGTCAAGATCCATTTCCTCCGGTTCAACATCAAGAGGCTCCGGATCCGGCACCTGTATAACAATAAGATCATTTGAGCTGCATTTATAATTTGCTTTGACCGATTCCCCATTAACGGAAATATGTCCGTCCTTTATCCATTGCTGCACTTGGGAGCGCGACCAATTTTCACCGATAGCGGCAACCAGTTTGTCAATCCGCTCCCCGCTTTCTTCTTCCTTTACCCGGTAGTCAACTTTTTCCATGTTCACTCACCTTTTCTTTTCGTTCTTCCTTAAACATTTGGATAAAAAGAAGGATGACGCCAATGGTCAAGGCCGAGTCGGCAATATTGAAAATGGGGAAATCATATCCAAATATATATGTATCCAAAAAATCGACAACTTCTTTTCTAAACAGGCGGTCAATGAAATTGCCGACCGCTCCCCCCAAAATAAAAGCGAGGCTGACCTGGAACAAAGGCTTGCCTTTGGCCTGCGTCTGCATATAATAGATGATCCCGGAAACGACGATGAGCGTTATAATATAGAACAGCCACATTTGGCCTTCCAGCATACCCCACGCCGCCCCTTTATTGCGATGGGAAGTGAGATAAAAAAAATGATCTATGATTTTAATGCTTTCTCCGATTTCCATATTACGGACGACCGTCCATTTAGTGAACTGGTCCAAAATAATGACAAATAATGCGATTAAATAATAACCCACGAGCAAACCCCCGAATCGAAAAAGTTGTTCTTTTGAATTTTAGCATAAAAGGCGGAAATTAAATAGTTATTATAAGCTCAAAGAAAACGGTATTCCAATAACGGAAGAAGCCCTCCAAGGACGGAGGGCTGATTTTTACTTGAGTTGTTCAACAACTGATGCACAACGCGGGCAAATGGTGGGATATTCTTCCACTTTTCCCACTTCAGGTGTTACGACCCAGCATCGTTCACATGTTTCGCCGTCGGCTTTTTCAACAACAACCGCTGCCTTATCAAGCTTCAAAGCCTGTTCCGGCGCTTCATCATATGATCCGGCCACTTCGAACCCGGAGACGATGAACAATTGTTTCAAACTCTCGGAGATGCTGTCAAGCAAGTTTTTGACATCTTCATTAACATATAAGCTTACTTTGGCAGTTAATGATTTTCCGATTACTTTTTCATTCCTTGCTTCTTCCAATGCTTTTAACACGTCGTTCCTGACAAGAAGGAATTCTTTCCATTTCTTCTCGAGCTCTTCGGCATTGGCAAACTCCTCCACTTCCGGCATATCAGTCAACTGGACGCTTTCCTCCTGTACTCCGGGGATATGTGTCCACACCTCATCTGCCGTATGCGGCAAAATCGGCGATAACAGTTTTGCCAAAGAAACTGCACACTTATACATGACAGTCTGCATCGCTCTTCTTTCAAAGTTGTCTTCCGCCTCGATATAAAGAACATCTTTTGCAAAATCCATATAAAACGAACTCAGATCAACTGTACAGAAGTTATTGACCGCATGGTAAATATCGGCAAACTCGAATTCGTCATATGCTTTAAGCGATTCTCTGACCAAATTGTTCAGCCTGATCAACAAAAATTGATCCACTTCCCGCAGTTCATCAAATGCCACAGTATTTTCTTCCGGTTTAAAGTCAGCAAGGTTGCCAAGCAGGAAGCGGAATGTGTTCCGGATTTTCCGGTACACCTCACTGACCTGCTTCAAAATGGCGTCAGAAATTCTTACATCCGACTGATAATCAACGGATGCCACCCATAGACGGAGGATTTCTGCCCCAAATTGGTTGGTCACTTTTGCCGGAACAATGACATTTCCAAGGGATTTACTCATTTTATGGCCTTCTCCGTCAAGGACAAACCCATGGCTCAAAACACCTTTATAAGGGGCGTTTCCTGTAACGGCCACGGCAGTCGTCAAAGAAGAGTTGAACCACCCGCGATATTGGTCCGAGCCTTCCAAATAAAGGTCGGCCGGGCGTCTTAAGTCATCTCTTTCCACTAAAACTCCCTGATGTGAAGAACCGGAATCAAACCAGACGTCCATAATATCCGTTTCTTTTGTAAAGATCCCGTTAGGGCTTCCCGGATGGGTAAAGCCTTCAGGCAGCAATTCAGATGCCTCTTTCTCAAACCAGATATTGGACCCGTGTTCACGGAAAAGCTCTGATACACGGGAAATCGTTTCATCCGTAATAATGGCTTCACCATTTTCGGCATAAAATACCGGAATTGGCACTCCCCATACCCTTTGACGGGAGATACACCAGTCTCCGCGGTCCCTGACCATATTATAAAGCCTTGTTTCTCCCCACTTAGGCACCCACTTGACCTCTTTGACAGCTTCAAGGATGTCTTCCCTGAAATCTTTGATCGAAGCGAACCATTGGGATGTCGCCCGGAAGATGACCGGCTTTTTGGTCCGCCAGTCATGCGGATACGAGTGAGTAATGAATTCCAGCTTTAACAACGCACCGGCTTCTTGAAGCTTTTCTGTAATCGGTTTATTGGCCGCATCATAAAACAAGCCTTCAAACCCAGGAGCCTCTTCTGTCATATGCCCTTTGTCGTCAACAGGGCAAAGGGCTTCAAGCCCATATTTTTGGCCAATATTGAAGTCGTCTTCCCCGTGTCCCGGAGCAGTGTGGACGCAGCCGGTACCGGAATCCATCGTCACGTGTTCACCTAAAATGACAATCGAATCTCTGTCATAAAACGGATGCTTGGCAACTACGAACTCAAGGTCCTTTCCTTTCATTGTTGCCGCAACATTGGCATCCTGCCAATCAAGTACTTCTTTTAAATTTGACACAAGGTCTTCTGCGGCAATGTACTTTTTCCCTTCATGTTCAATCACAGCGTAGGTGAAGTCAGGATGGACCGCAATAGCGAGGTTTGCAGGAATTGTCCATGGGGTTGTTGTCCAGATAATAATATTGCTTCCATTTTCGACAACCCCTTTTCCATCCGTCACTTTAAAAGAAACATAAATAGACGGCGAGCGCTTATCTTTATATTCAATTTCTGCCTCTGCAAGGGCCGATTCACTGGAAGGCGACCAGTAGACAGGCTTCTTCCCTTTGTAAATATATCCCTTTTTGGCCATCTCCCCGAACACTTTGATTTGTTCGGCTTCATACGCGGGCTTCAGTGTAATGTATGGATTTTCCCAATCTCCTCTGATTCCCAGGCGTTTGAATTCCGTTCTCTGATTGTCAATTTGCTCGTATGCGTATTGCGCGCATTTCTCCCTGAATTCGGCTACAGACATTTCCTTGCGGTTGACCCCTTTATTGGTAAGTGCCTGCTCGATTGGGAGTCCATGTGTATCCCAGCCGGGAACATATGGAGCGCAGAAGCCGGCCATTGATTTGTACCGTACGATGAAATCCTTTAATGTTTTATTAAGGGCGTGGCCCATATGAAGGTCACCGTTGGCATACGGCGGCCCATCATGCAAAATATAAAGCGGCCTGCCTTTCGTACGCTCCTGGACTTTTTGATAAATGTTTTCCTCTTCCCACTTCGCCTGCATTTCCGGCTCTCTTTTCGGCAGATTTCCACGCATGGGGAAGTCCGTTTTCGGCATGAGCAGCGTATCTTTGTAATCCAATGCATTTTCCTCCTTGTTTAGTTTAGTCTTAAACAAAAAAACTTCCCGCCCCAAAAGGGACGAGAAGACTGTTTTCCCGCGGTACCACCCAAATAGACAATTACATTATCATTGCCCGCTCATAAATCCGTATCGTGGATGAATCGCTCTTTTCTACTTGCCAAGCTTTCGAATCGAGTACTCGAGGGTGATTTTCCAAGTCTCTTCCATTTCCGGGCTTCCACCATCCCCAGTTCGCTTTCAACGGAAAATGAGACTGTACTCTCCCTTTCATCGTTTAAAACATATAAATAATTTATTCCATTATATGAGAATCGTAAATCGGGAGTCAAGTTTTAATCCAATTCTTCGACTTCTTCCAAGGAGTTCAGTTCGGTTGCATCCAGTTCAAATTCCATGAGCTGATCCCAATCATCATTATTGATCAAATCGAGCTGGGCTTCAATCAGCATTCTGAACCGTGTGCGGAATACTTTTGACTGCTTCTTTAATTCCTCAATTTCAAGTGCGATTTTACGCGCTTTGGATAACGACTCATTGACAATCCGGTCAGCGTTTTTCTCCGCTTCCCTTATGATGAGTTTCGCTTCCTTCATCGCGTTGCCTTTCACTTCTTCTGCAGCTTCCTGGGCTACAACAATTGATTTGTTGAGTGTTTCTTCAATTGTGCTGAAATGCCCAAGCCTCTCATTCATTGAGGCGATCTTTTCTTCGAGTTCTTTTTTTTCCCGGATGACCAATTCATAGTCTTTTATGACCTGATCCAGAAACTCATTGACTTCATCCTCATCATATCCCCGAAATCCTTTGCTGAACTCCTTGTTATGTATATCGACTGGTGTTAACGGCATCTTGCCACCTCCATTGCTAACGTCTATTATTCTTATCTTATTATACTCGAATTTCGTCTAAAATTGGCGGGTTTCTTTTTTATTTTAATATTATTTTAATAATCCAATTTTCAGCCTTGCCTTGTTTTTCTTCGTAGTGCCCAACAGTCCGATGATTTTACATCTTCCAAGCCTCCGTGCGGAAATGAGGTCACCCTCCATGCATTCCGCAGCGGGGTTTTCAACTGTTTTCCAATTCAGTTTAACAAGCTTCTGTTCAATCAACACTTGCGATTTTTGTCTTGATAAATTGAATGCCGCGGAAATGATTCCATCCAGCCTTAATGATGCGGCTGATATTTCCTTCTCTTTCCACTGCTCCGGCACCTGGACGGCCTCTTCCAACGGAAGTTTCCGCAGCTGTACGGATGCCCGCCCGATTTCCTGTAATTCCGTCATTAAAAATGATTCGATCTCTTCATTTGAAAAAAACTGAATACGGTCACCATCGGCCAGAATGTCGCCAAACTTATCCCTCTTTACCCCTAATGACATTAAAGAACCCAAAACCATGGGGTGTTCAATCTTAATAAATTTACGCGGATACTCTATTTCATATAAGCCAATATGAAAATCCTTTTCTTCAGGCTTAAAATATTCCGGATATAAAAGGGCCCTTTTTCGCTCGCTCCGCTCCCTTCCTCCGAAAAATCCATATTGGACATCCGCCCCATCCCCTATGACAGACTGTAGAATAAATTGCTGCCGCGGATCCAGAAAATCGGTCAACTTGGGTGCATATGTATTTTCAACATACTCTTTCCAATCCAGTACCGTATCGATAAATGGCTTTTCTTCCGGCCTGAAGTGCTGATAGATTGATGACATTCTCACAACTCCTAAACAATAGAAAAAAGGAGAGCCCATCAGCTTTCCTCTTTTTTAGCTTACCCATCTGGCGATTTCCCACAGGCCCGCTGTAGCCAGCCTGAGAACCAAAAACGCAACAATCGGGGATATATCAATCATTCCAAGCGGTGGGACAATTCTTCGAAAAGGTTCCAAATAAGGTTCACAAATTCTTCCAAGAAGCTGGCCTATCGATGACTCCCTTGCATTTGGAAACCAGGACATCAATATGTATATAATCAATGCCCATGAATATAGGCTAATCAGCTGCACTATAATCGCTATGACAAAATTCATGCCGTTTAGGACCACCTCGGATCTTCGTAATTCTCATCATCAAACATTTCAGTAATGTTTCCAGATACTTCCACATTATCCGGGGTGCAAAGGAAAATATCCCTGCCAACCCTTTGGATATCACCGCCAATCGCATAAACCGTTCCGCTTAGAAAATCTACTATCCTGATAGCTTGATCATGCTGGATCCGCTGCAAATTGACTAAAACCGCACGGCGATTGACAAGATGGTCGGCAACTTCCTGCGCTTCTGCATACACTCTTGGTTCAATCAGTATGACCTTTGAAGATTGCTGCACGCTTTGAAGGCTGACAACATTTTGTTTTCGGCTGGATGCTGTCTTCGCGGGCTGCTTTTCTGCTTGAGGTTCAACTTCATTTTTCTCTTCTTCGTATTCGTATTCATCTTCTAATAGGAAAAAATTTTTGAACTTTGATTTAATGCCCATTTCCGGCCTCCTTAGCATCATTCTCCGACAAGGGCAGAACCTATCCGTACGAATGTCGCCCCTTCTTCAATGGCTATTTTATAATCATTTGACATGCCCATCGATAACTCGTGACACGGTGCATGCCTTAATCCAAGCCCTTCAACTTCCTCCTTAAGGTTCCTGAGCCGGCGGAAGCATGTACGCAGAACCTCTTCATCATCTGTATATGGAGCCATTGTCATTAACCCGATGACCTCAATATTTTTATAAGGCTCAAGCTTTTGTATAAATTCTACTGTATTTTCTGGCTGAAGGCCATGTTTGGATTCCTCCCCGGAAACATTGACCTGAATAAAGCATTTTATCCTCTTGTCTGCGCGTTTATTAATTTCTTTTGCCAATGACATTCGGTCGAGCGAATGGATATACTCCACCTTATCGATAATGTTTCTGACTTTCCTGGATTGAAGGGTTCCAATAAAATGCCAAAGCGGCTTGTCCTTCAATACTTCCCACTTGGCGAGTAATCCATCGTCGCGGTTTTCTCCAAGATTCTGTATGCCGGCCTCCAAAGCTTCGGCTGCCCTTTCAGCCGAAACATACTTCGTAACCGCCACGATATGAATATGTTCAGGATTACGGCCAGACCGTTCGCATGCTTCCGCTATCTGACCTTGAATAAAAGCTAGATTCTCTTTTACATCTCTCACGTTGATTACCCCTATTGCGTCTTCTTGTTTTTTCCTTAAAAATAGACATTTTCTTAAGTGTACCATAAAAGCATGCAAACGGCATCCGATTTATTTAGTCTTTTGGCGTTCCAAGCTGCTGCTGTGTATATTGGGATCCGTTGTACCTGACAAGAATGACATCCTCCCCGATTTTGATGATCTGATTCCAAGGGATGACAACTTCATCATCCTTTCCAAAAAAGCCGAGCAGTTTTCCTGCAAAACTTATAATGATCGATTCTATCCTGCCGCTATCCAAATTAATCTCAATGTCGCTTATATTACCCAGTTTTCTCCCATCTGATATGTTGACAACATCCTTTACTTGAAACTCCGAAATTCTCACCATATTAATTCCCCGCTTCCGCTTCTTTTATAATCTATATATATGCAGTAAAAAAAGGGTCAGACCCCCTTTACTGCAGTAAAGGGGGTCTGACCCCATCTCATTGAACATTAATATTCTTATTCATTTGTTTAATGGCGGCCTTTTCCAGCCGGGACACCTGCGCTTGGGAAATCCCGATTTCCTCTGCCACTTCCATTTGTGTTTTGCCTTGGAAAAAGCGCTTTCGAATGATCATTTTTTCCCTGTCATTGAGCCGCTGCAGTCCGTCATGCAGTGCAATCTCCTCGATCCATTGACTGTCACGGCTTCTCTCGTCACTCAACTGATCCATTACGAATATCGGATCGCCGCCGTCATTATAAATCGGCTCAAATAATGATACAGGGTCCTGTATAGCGTCCAGCGCAAAAACAACTTCTTCATGGGGTATTTCCAATTCCCTGGCAATCTCGGCCGCTGTAGGCTCTTTGGAGGTTTTTGCCATGAGGCGTTCTCTTACATGGAGTGCTTTATAAGCGATATCGCGCAATGACCGTGAAACACGGATGGGATTATTATCCCGCAAGTAACGGCGAATTTCTCCTATGATCATCGGGACGGCATAGGTGGAAAACCGGACATTCTGGCTTAAGTCAAAGTTGTCGATCGATTTCATCAAACCGATGCAGCCGACCTGGAATAGGTCATCCACATACTCTCCCCTGTTGTTAAACCGCTGGATGACGCTTAACACCAGACGAAGATTCCCATTGATCAATTTTTCTCTTGCTGTTAAATCACCCTGCTGCATTTGCTTTAGAAGTTCCCGCATTTCCTCGTTTTTCAGGACAGGGAGCTTTGAAGTATCCACACCGCATATTTCTACTTTATTTCGCTTCACTTATTTCCCTCCTAGCAGGAGTTGCTAGAAATAAGTATCTCCGGAGGAGGAAAATATATGCATGGCTAAACTTGTGGAAGCATAAAAAATATAGAAAGGAATTCATTAAAAACAGGTGTGATGATGGATCTATTTCGCTTGTTGAGCATACTATAAAATTCCATACCTTGAATAACTTATTTTTTACTAAATGCTGCGTCTGGCTCCAGCGCCTATCGACTAGCAGACTTCGCGCTTAATGTGCTCCTGCGGCGTAGCTTATTCGAGGATGTTTGGCTCACCTCGTCGCAAAGCTGCACGACGCCAACTCGAGGAAGCATCACACGAGGCCATCTCAAGTAGTAGCTTTCCTACGATAAGTCAACATCGGCTCCGACGTACAGGATGTGCTAGTGCAGGCGATGCGACAGGACGTCGCTGCTTGAGCCTGCCTTCCTCGCCGTGTTTCCTGTATCTCGTCGGAGGCACTCCAGTCCGTACGTCGATGAGCAAGGCGCTTCCGCTTTTCTTATTAAATCATTTTGTTAAATTCTTTGCGAAGCCGCTTGATGATTCTTTTTTCAAGACGGGAAATATAGGACTGGGAAATACCTAAAATTTCGGCCACATCTTTTTGCGTCTTCTCTTCCTCTCCAGCCAAGCCAAATCGCAATTCCATAATTTGCTTTTCGCGTTGAGTCAGTTTTTGCAGAGCAGTCAGCAAAAGCTTCTTGTCAACGTGAGCTTCTATATCCCTTGTAATGATATCATTATCTGTCCCCAAAACGTCGGATAAAAGCAGTTCGTTTCCGTCCCAGTCAATATTTAACGGTTCATCAAAGGACACTTCGGACCTGATTTTATTGTTCCGTCTCAAATACATTAATATCTCATTCTCAATGCATCGTGATGCGTATGTAGCAAGCTTTATTTTCTTTTCCGGATTGAATGTGTTCACCGCTTTGATCAGGCCGATTGTTCCGATGCTTATTAAATCTTCAATATTGATGCCCGTATTTTCAAATTTTCTTGCAATATATACAACTAGTCTCAAATTCCTTTCAATTAACATGGACCTCGCCGTCTTGTCTCCATTTGGGAGCTTTTTGAGCAATATGGCTTCCTCTTCCCTGGAAAGAGGCGGGGGCAAAGCTTCACTCCCTCCTATATAATAAATTTCATCGGATTTCCAACCCAGCTTCTTGAGGACCTTATACCAGTAATAGGTGAGATGCAAGCGAATTTTTTTCACGCAGTCTCCTCCTCCCATATTATTCGAACATGTGCCTAAGATGCGGTTTGCACGACAGCCTGTTCCACTATTGCAGGATGGACAATGCATTGGAAGCGGCCGTCGCTGGATAATTCTTGGTCTGTAAAAATGATCAGGGCTTTCTGGACAGCCTTCCGCTCGTCCTCCATCTGAAGATATATGGCTTCAGGCTTGAATGCACAATGCAGCCGGTTATTGGCTCCAAGTGTCTTTGCAGGTATCAGCCTCATCTTCTCGCTCCATATCTCCGGAAGTTTATCTGCCAGTTCAATAGGATTGTTATTCTTGTCTGACAATTGCAGAATCTCCTCCGGCAGCTGATCCTTAAATGTGGATACGGCTGCAATCATAACAGGCGTTTTGGATATGGGGTCATACAATTGATTTCCGCTGTCAATCAATCCTTTCAATTGAAGATCGAGTCCATTGATTTGAATGGTGACATCAATTAGAACATCATACTCAATGGAAGAGATAGTCAAATCCTCAACTCTTTTCCTCGAAAAATGCCAGGCGATCGGAAACGCTGCTGCTACAAACAGCCAGCTGACCGGGTCTCCGAATCCACGGAGACCTTCCAACGATACAGCAGTCCTCAGCTTCAGATCATAAGTCAGAAAATAATGGGTTCCCATTAAAATTCCGCCCATCAGAAAGGTCGAGAAATAGAATGTCAGCAAACAGGAAAGGAAGGACTTGAATCTCTTAAATCCAAATACTGTCAAAACCATGCAAATGGAAATGCCCATTTTCATAACTGGGTGGCTGGCAACAGAAGCCAATGGGGTTAAAGCGAACAAAATCAGGCATGAACCCATCAACCCGCCCGCCAGAACTTTCCATATTTTCACCTGTCTCTTTAAAAAGATGGCGGTAATCCACAGCAGCAAGCTGTCCGCCAGGAAATTCAACAACCAGATGACATCCATGTAAATGACCATGATTATTATAAGGCCCCCCTCCAAAGAGGCTAAAAAATTAAGAATACCTGGCTTTTTCTATTAATGATTAGTATAGCGGACGACAAAAATGGAATGTGTCACTTCCTGTACGAGAAACTAGAGAAATTTTCACAATTTACATCGAAGAATGACTAATGAGGGAGAGAACTTATAATAGGGAGTTCACGTCAAATTCGGGGATGTAAAAGAGTAAGAAAAACCGGGCAAAAACCGCC